>DBOC01000011.1:0-106320 GCA_002299895.1 Sphingomonadales bacterium UBA656
ACCGACAAAAAAGCGGACACCTAAGGTTCCCTGATATTGCTACCAGAGGAGTAGGTGACCCGTTTGTTGGCGACCGAACCGCAGAAACGCTTGCTTCCCGTCCGGTGAGAGGGCCTCTAAAGTGACTTCCGGATTCGGTCAACCGCCATTTGCAATTTTATTACAAAAAAAATGCACTTCTGTCGTAAATCGACGGTATTCTGCGGTTTTCCGTCCATCAGACTAGGCTGGAATTCATACTATTAGATGATGTCCCCGACGGACAAAAGCTCCAAATTCGGCCAAAATGGGTTGTTTTTGGTGATTCCGACACCCTGATTCTTAACGGGCACGACATTTGGGATGCGATTCTCGCTGCTGTTCCGAATCTCCGCAGCGGATCAGGCACCCCTGTTTTGGTTATTATGCCTTTAGCAAACCTATCTCGATCAACCGCTCGCGCAGATAATCATCAGCGAGAATCGGTTCGGGGTAGCGATTGGGGCTGTCAGCACGCACACATTGCGGCAATGTCGCAATCGGAAAGTCCGAACGCAAATGTAAGAAGAAGGGCATTGAGTAGCGGCTAAAGCGGGACCGCTCGCCTGTCGGGTTCACCACACGATGCGTGGTCGACGGCAGCATATGATTGGTTAACCGCTGCAACATATCGCCCACATTGACGGCCAGACCACCTTCTGGCGGCGAAACATCCATCCAGCTACCATCGGGGCGCAATATCTGCAGGCCTGCCTCTTCTGCCCCCAGCAGCAGGGTGATGAGGTTGATGTCCTCATGCGCCCCTGCCCGGATGCAGCCCTCCGCATCGCCCGCTATGGGGGGATAATGCAAAAGCCGTAAAATCGAGTTCCCGTCCGCAATCGCCGGGTCAAACCAGTCCGCTGGCAAATCAAGATAACGCGCGATCGAAGACAATATCCGCGCGCCGACCTTATCCATCTCTTTATAAAGCAGCTGGAACGTCTCTTTAAACTCCGGAACATCTGGCCAGATGTTCGGCAGCATGGATCCCGCAAGCGGACTATCCGGCGCCACGTCGCGGCCGACATGCCAAAATTCCTTCAGGTCATGAAAGTCCGCGCCCTTGGCAATTTCGGTCTTAAACGGCGTGTAACCCCGCTGGCCAGCGATAGCCGCGTCAAAGCCCGCGCGCTTTTGCGCCTCGGATTGTTCGAACAGCGTCTTCGTCAGCGCCCACGCCTTCGCAACCAAGGCGGGATCAAGGCCATGGTCAATAACGGTCGCAAAGCCATAGGTCTGGAATGAATTGCCAAGTTGCTGGCCAAGAGCATCGGCATCGCCGCTGCTGAGTGAGATTATAGGCATAACTGTCATGGACAGCGCATTACTGCCTGCCGTAAAGGCTTGCCAGCGAAAAGGAGCGACAGGTGGCGAAACAATTTTGGCTCATGAAGTCCGAACCGGACGTGTACAGCTATGATGATCTGGTAGCGGAGGGCGAAGGCACATGGGACGGCGTGCGCAATTACAGCGCCGCGAATAACTTGCGGACGATGCAGGTTGGCGATGAGGCCTTTTTCTACCACAGCAATATCGGGCTTGAGATTGTGGCGGTCATCACGATCAGCCAAGAACATTTCATTGACCCCACCGATGAAAAGGCGCGCTTCGTTGCGGTGAAGGTTAAACCTGCGCGTAGATTAAAGCAGCCGGTGACGTTGAAGGCGATTAAAGCGAACCCAAAGCTGGCGGAGATGGAAATGCTGCGGCAGTCCCGCCTGTCCGTCGCCCCGGTCCGCCCAACCGAATGGAAAGAAATATTGAAAATGGCAGGCGAATGAGCGGCCTTCGTATCGCGATATTGTGTCCGACACCGGAATATGAAGAAGACTGGTCACATATACAGAGCGATTATGCGCGTTTGTTAGGTAATGGCGCTGTTTTCATCGACTGGACCAAGGCGAACAACTTTAGTGGCTTTGATCTTGTCACGCCTCTGTTGGCGTGGGGCTATCCGCGTGACTGCGCGCGTTGGTTTGCTTTGCTAGACCAGTTGGAAGCCGAAAATCTGCGGGTAAGCAACCCGGTCAGCATATTGAGATGGAATAGCGATAAGACCTATCTGGCTGAATTAGACGCCGCCGGCATTCCTTCGGTCCCCACAATTTGGAGCGCGCTACTCGACAGGGTCGCACTTGAAGATGCGCGGAAAAGCTTCAATGTCGAAACCTTAATCGTCAAGCCACCGATTTCGGGTGGGGCGGACGGAACTTTCCGCTTGGAACGCGACGATATGGTGCCGACTTCGGTCGCTGGTCAGCGCATGATGATCCAGCCTTATGTAGCTAATATTGCAGAGGAAGGCGAATATTCGCTCTTCTATTTCGCTGGGATGTTCAGCCATTCCATCGTCAAACGCCCCGCCAAAGGCGACTTTCGCGTTCAGGAACAATATGGCGGTCGGGAAGAGGCCGTCACCGCACCCGAAGGCGCCCGGATGCTTGCCGAGTGGGCCTTGGCAGCGACAGCCGAGATCACCAAGTCCGGCCCGCTGGCTTATGCACGGGTCGACATATTGCGCGACGGCAATGGCGTTTTCCGCCTGATGGAGCTGGAACTTATCGAGCCATCTTTGTTTCTGCGCTTTGCACCTGATGCAGGCGCCGCATTTGCCCGAGCCCTAGTTTCAAGCGCTTAACCGACTAGCCCACCCTAACCCACGGCCACCCGTGTCCATCGAACCGTCTAGCCTTGGCGATAATCGGCGGTTATCACACCGCAGTCCTTGAGCTCCGCCTCATGGCCTGCTTCACGCCAACTCTCGGTCAACGCATCTTTCTCCCAAGCCAGCATCGGCGCGAGCTCAAGCATATGATCCACCCACGCTTTGCCCGCTGGCCCCACATCCAATCCATATGTCCGCACCCGAAACACAACAGGCGCAAAGAAGGCATCAACCGCGGTAAATTGCGGCCCAGCCAAAAACGGTCCGCCAAAATAGTCCAGACCTTGCGCCCAAAGCTCGGTCAGCCGCGCGACGTCACGCTTTAACGCGGCAGACATCGGCTTGGGCTGCACCCTGACACCGACATTCATAGTGCAGTCGTTCCGCAGTGCCGCGAAGCCACCATGCATTTCCGTAACGGCGCATTGCGCCCACGCTTTTGCAGCGGGCTCAGACGGCCAGACGCCTTCGTGCCGATCTGACAAATATAAAGCGATGCCTAACGAATCCCAGATCGTCCGCGCGCCGTCCAACAGCACGGGCACTTGGCCAGTCGGGGAAAACGCGCGGAATGCATCATAATTGCTGTCGGCAGCGAATGGTTCGATGCGGTCCTCAAACGGAATGCCGAGCATCGTCATCAACACCCAAGGCCGCAAACTCCAGCTCGAATAATTACGATTCGCGGTAATCAGCGTGTAGCCCATGTCATTCTTCCTTTCGGTTTCAAAAACAAACCAAGCGCCTATTTGTTCCGTCAGTCCAGCTCCAACCAACGCGAATCCGTTCGTTGATGGTAACTGTCAAACACCGCAAATGGAATGCGGAAGGGCGTGCCCCAGTTACTGTTCCACATGGCGACAACACCAACACGCGCGACCGGATTAAAAATCATCGTCGCGCGGTAGCCGTCAACGGCGCCGGAGTGCCCCACCAAGACATAGTCGTCATATTTGAAGCTACGCCAGCCAAGGCCATAATGCGCCTCCGAATTCGCCTGCCGCAATTCGCCGCCATAAATCGGCGCCGTATTCACGCGCGGAGATTGCGCAATCCGCAACGTCGATTCAGGCAACACATCGGGGCGATTGCCCATTGTCGCCTGCATCCAACGGGCAAAATCGACAATGTTGCTTTCAACCCCAGCCGCCGCCGGAACCCGCCAATAGGTTTCTTTCAAGGTGCGGACCATGCGGCCACTATGTGGCCGCGCCCAATCTTTTGCTTTGGTAAGGCCCGCCATACCAAAATTGGCGCTATTCATGCCCAAGGGCAGAAAGAATCGCTCGCTCACCGCATCGGGATAAGACCGCTTCGCTGCGTGCTCCAAAATCTCGCTTGCGGCGTCAAAGGCGATATTCTGATAGGTGTGGCACGAAGCCGGCTGACACTGCAACGGCGCGCTGGCTAGACTGGCACGCAGCACACGTGGATCTTCGCCATCCTCCAACCGTTCGTCAAAAGCGTTTTTGGTGAGGCCGGTTTGTTGGGAAAGTAATTGCTGGAAACTTACCCAAGATTCCGCGCCTCCGGGCAAACGCAGCGTTGTGTTATAGCGCGCGAGCGGCCGGTCCAAATCAACCAGTCCCTCATTGGCAAAAGTTGCTGCCAATGTCCCCGCAACGGTCTTGGACACCGACGCCCATCTAAAAACCGTTCCCAGCGTCACCGGCACATTCGTATCCCGATCAATCACGCCATATGTGCGAACAAAGCGCAGTTCATCATCTTCAACAATGGCAATGGCCAGCCCCGCCATTTCCGATCTTTGCGCCATGGCCGCAAATTGTTGATCCAGTTGGGCATAGTTTATGCGGCCGTGCCATTCGTCCGGCTGGTCAGGCAAATTCGTCTGGGGCTTAGTAAATTTAAGCAATATCGCGGCGACCTGATTATCTTCAGGCGCGGCGCGCATGGTATATAGACCAGTCAGTCCGAGCACAGAAACCGCAATAAAGGCTAATAAAATCCGCCGCATGTTATTGGTCAAACCGGTACCTCAAAATGCGCCGTTGTCTTTGCCCGTACATCGTCCACGCTGACACCGGGTGCAATCTCAATCAGCTTAAACCCGGAGGTTTTGTCGGGGCGCTGAAACACGGCGATGTCGGTGATAATCATGTCGACGACGTTTTTACCCGTGAGCGGTAGGGTGCAAGCGGGAATGAATTTAGGCGAGCCGTCTTTGGCATTATGTTCCATCACCACTATGATTTTTTTGACGCCAGCGACAAGGTCCATCGCGCCGCCCATGCCCTTAATCATTTTGCCGGGGATCATCCAATTGGCGATGTCACCATTTTCAGCGACCTCCATCGCGCCTAAAACAGTCAGATCGATATGCCCGCCACGGATCATAGCAAAGCTCGCAGCGCTGTCGAAATAGGCCGTTTGTGGAAGCGCGCTAATCGTCTGCTTGCCCGCATTGATCAGGTCAGCATCCTCTTCGCCTGCAAAGGGGAACGGGCCGATACCAAGCATACCGTTTTCCGATTGCAGCGTCACTTCGACACCCTGGGGGATGTGGTTCGCGACCAAAGTCGGAATACCAATGCCAAGGTTCACATAATATCCGTCGCGCAATTCCTTCGCCGCGCGGGCGGCCATGTCATCACGGGTCCAGCTCATAGGGAAGGCTCCCTTTCGCGCACAGTTCGGAATTCAATCTTCTTGTCATAAGGCGCGCCGACGATCATGCGCTGCACATAAACGCCGGGTAAATGAATGCAGTCGGGGTCAAGGCTACCGACCGGCACCACTTCCTCGACCTCTACCACACAAACCTTGCCGCAGGTTGCGGCGGGCAGATTGAAATTACGCGCGGTCTTGCGGAAAACCAGATTGCCGCTTTCATCAGCCTTCCATGCTTTTATGATGGAGAGGTCGGCGAAGATCCCATGCTCAAGAATATACTCCTCGCCATCAAACACTTTCACTTCTTTGCCCTGCGCGACCAAGGTACCCACGCCGGTTTTGGTGTAAAAGCCCGGAATACCAGCGCCGCCAGCACGCATCCGTTCGGCAAGCGTCCCTTGCGGGCAAAACTCTACTTCCAATTCGCCCGCCAGATACTGCCGCTCAAATTCTTTATTCTCGCCAACATAAGACGAGATCATTTTCTTGACCTGTTTGGTACGCAACAACTTGCCAATACCTTCATTGTCGATGCCAGCATTGTTCGATACGAACGTTAGGCCAGTCACCCCGCTGTCGCGCACGGCATCCAATAAGCGCTCCGGAAGGCCGCAAAGGCCAAAGCCGCCGCTTGCAATCAACATGTCGTTTCTTAACACGCCTTCAAGCGCCGATTTTGCATCGGGGAAGAGTTTCTTCGCCATGAAATGCTCCAGATAATGGGAGAGACGGAACAGCCCTCCGCCTAGACCCCAAGTGGCGTGAAGGTCAACGCCAATAGCGTACCTAAATCCTGCAAAGCTTGCTCACCGCTTGTAACTTTGATTGCAGCCATACCCATAGCGGCAGCCGGTTTGCAGTTGATGCCAAGGTCATCCAGATAGATGCATTGCGATGGTACAACCGCTAACGCTTCGCACATCATTGCATAAATACGCGGGTCGGGTTTGCGCACCCCTGCCTTGCTCGATTCAATGATATGGTCGAACCGTCCCATGACCGCCGCGATCGCCGCCGCTTTCTCATCACTCCCGGCCATTCCAGCGCCTTTGCCAGACGGCACATTGTTGGTGATGCAGCCAAGCGCAAAGCCCTTCGACTTCAACATGTCCAGCGCGTTCATCATAGCTGGACGGATGTCACCCGATAGGCAGGCAATCACCGAAGCGCCGTCAAGCTCATGCCCTAATGCCCGCGCTTCGGCAGCGAATAGCGCGTCAAATTCTGCGGCATTGCATTCCGCCCGTTCAAACTTTGCCCAGGCATTATCATTTGGGTTGCGGGCGTTCACGTTCCGGACGAAATCCTTAGGCAGGGCGCGTTTCTTTTCCATGCGGTTGAATGCCTCAAAAGGCGAGGTCGTAATAACCCCGCCAAAATCGAAGATAACAGTATTGAACGTCATGTTGCCCCTTATGCGACCGTAGTGCCGAACAATGCGCCAATAGCAGCGGTCGCTGCCATCGCAATCGCACCCCAGAAGGTAACGCGCATTACCGCCCTACCAATGGGCGCCCCTCCCGCCTTTGCGCCGACTGCGCCGAGGACCGCCAAGAACAATAAGGCGGCAATTGACACTGCCCAACTAAGATAAGGCGCTGGGGATAGCGGTACCATCGCCAAGGGCAAGGATGCGCCGACGGAAAAGGCCGCAGCCGACGCTAACGCCGCCTGCACTGGTCGCGCGGCGGTGTGCGCGGCCATACCCAATTCGTCCCGCAAATGCGTCGTCAGCGCATCGTGGGCGGTGAGCTTGTCCGCCACTTTCTCTGCCAGCGCGCGGTCGAGACCCCGCGCTTCATAAATGCCCACCAGCTCCTCGCGTTCCTTATCAGGAATTGTAGCTAGCTCATTCTCTTCCCGCATTCGGTCGGCATTTTCTGTATCCGCTTGCGAGCTGACCGACACATATTCGCCGGCCGCCATCGACATTGCGCCGGCGACCAGTCCCGCAATCCCTGTCAGCAATATGGTCGCGGGCGTTGCTTGCGCGGCAGCAACACCAACAATCAGGCTTGCTGTCGACACAATGCCGTCATTCGCACCAAGTACCGATGCCCGCAGCCAGCCGATACGGTCAATGAGATGGGCTTCCTTGTGCCGTGGCATATGCCGATTTCCAGTTCTAATATTGCAGCTTCAATCCCGGCCGCGTCCAACGGGTTTTAACGAGCCGCCCGCTGCCCGACAGGCAGATGTAAGCGTCCATCATATCGTCACCGCCGAAGGCAATGTTAGTGGTAAAAATATCATCAGTAGCCACGAATTCGACCAGATCGCCCACAGGCGAAATGACGCTAATACCGCATTCACCGATGGTAGCGACGCAGATATTGCCATTGGCCTCCATACCCAGGCTGTCGAAAAACTTATATCCCGCCGGACGGTAAACTGGAATGCCAGGACCGCCAGGGCCAGCATCGCCAGCTACCTTACCGGGCGCAGTAATGTTGAACTTCATCAAGCGACAGGTATAGGTTTCAGCGGCGTAGAGCGCGCTGCCATCTGGCGACAAACCAACGCCATTCGGATTGTTTGACGGGAAGATGACTTCTTCCAAATGGCTGCCATCGGCCTTGGCATAAAAAATGCCGACGACATCATGACTGCGTTTGGCATAGTCGATCTTGCCATGATCGGTGAACCAGAACCCGCCATGTGCGTCGAATACGAGGTCGTTCGGTCCACGCAGGCTGCACCCAAAGTCGCCTGATTTATATAGTATTTCGACCTCGCCGGTATCGATATCGATACGCTCAATCCGGCCGCCTGAATAATCCTTCGCGATACCGTGCGGCGCAAGAAAGCCATTGGCTTCGACATATTCGAACCCGCCATTGTTGCAGCAATAGAGCTTACCATCCGGCCCCATCGCCAGGCCATTAGGTCCGCCGCCGGGCTTGGCGATTACGGATTTGCTGCCATCGGGACGTACGCGCGTGATTTGTCCCTCAGCGATCTCGACCAATATGACACTGCCATCGGGCATAACCACGGGTCCTTCGGGGAAGCGAAGCCCATCGGCAACCAATTCAAACTCAGCCATATTTTCTCTCTCCTTTACGCATGTCTATCGCGCACTCATTCTTAAATCGATTAGGCAGGCTCTCGTGCAGGCGCTGATCGGTCTCCCACACCAAGCTCGGCTTGCATATAGACTGTGTCAAGCCAGCGACCGAATTTACGGCCAACGCTGCGCATACGTCCAGCGTGGATGAACCCCATCTTATGGTGCAAAGCAACTGAGGCGGGTTCGCCGCCGCCAATAACGGCAATCATCTGCCGAAAGCCGCAATGGCTAGCTTGCTCCATTAAAGTGCGCATCAATTGCACACCCACGCCCTGCCCGACATAGGCAGGGTCGACATAAATCGAATTTTCGCAGGTAAAGCTATAAGCAAGCCGATCGCGAAACGCGGTGACATAGGCATAGCCCGTGATAGTTTCGGCATGCTCCGCAACGATGAACGGCCAACCCTTGGACAATATTTCTAGTATCTTCTCTTCGGTTTGAACCAGTGTGCGCGGAATAGCATCGAAGCTGGCGGTGCCATGCTGCACATGATGCGCATAGATACGGGCAATGGCTTCCGCATCCGCGGCGCGCGCAGTTCGCATCGCCAAATTCGTTAAAGCCGTTCTTACTTCATTCATGTGTCATGGCTGACATAATATCCCACGCTTTGAAAGTTTTTTGCGGTGCTTGATGTCCATCAATGACTTTGCGGCGTTTAGGTCCAGATTAACCTGTGTGAGACCGGCGCAGTACTTCCGGCCGTTAGGTAAGGAAATGACAATGAAATCTATCATGGTACATGCGGGCGGAGATCCCGCTTTTGAAGGGCGGTTGCAGGTGGGGCTTGACCTTGCACGGCGTTTCCACGGGCATATGTCGCTTATATTGCCGCGGCCAACACAGGATTATGTCGCGTTCGATATGTTCGGCGGCGCGCATTTTGTCGCCGAGGCATTTGAAGCTGCGGAAAAGGAACGCGAAAAACTGTGCACGCGGATCGATGCGCGCCTGAAGGCAGAGGATGTGCCTTGGGATTGGCAAATATTTGATGGCACGACATCAGACACGCTGATCAATGCCGCACGGTTGGCGGATGTCCTGGTAATGTCGTTGGATACCGCAGACGCTGGGGGCTCTGCTCGCGCTTGGATCAGCGATGTGGTAACAGCATCGCGCACTCCGGTGCTGGCAGTGCCTGCGAAAGCCTCACGTCTTTCCTTCGACCGAGCTATGGTTGCATATGATGGCGGTTTTGAAGCGGCCAACGCATTGCGTGCGGCATTACCATTGCTGCAAGCCGCATCTTTTGTCCGCATATCGGAAATTGAAATGGTGCCGGAGCAGTTCCCAGTAACCGACGCCGCGATGTACTTGTCGCGCCATGGGATCAATGCGGAAATAGCCGTTGCCGCAAAAGGCGATCAGAGCGTCGAGGAGAGGCTTTTGGTCGAAGCCAATGCATGGGCACCCGATTTTCTGGTCATGGGCGCTTATGGCCATGGCCGGTGGCGTGAAACATTGTTTGGCGGCGTAACGCGGTTCATGCTGGGTGAGCTTGGCATTCCGCTATTGTTGGCCCACTAAACAAAGATTGGCTTTTGCCCCTGTTCATGCCAGCGTAGCATGTTGAGGGGAAAAATCGTGAAGCAAGAGACAGTCGCAACAAAAAGGCCCATGGGGTTCTGGATGGCGCTCGCTTTGGTCATGGGCAGCATGATCGGGTCAGGCGTATTCTTGCTTCCGGCAAGCCTTGCACCCTTGGGGTGGAACTCAGTTATTGGCTGGGTGATAACCGTTTCTGGCGCGTTATGCGTGGCATCGGTCTTTGGCGCGCTGAGCAAAGCATTGCCCAAGGCTGGCGGGCCTTATGCTTATACAAGAGCCGCGTTCGGCGATGGCGCGGGCTTTGCGATTGCATGGGCCTATTGGATTTCGATGTGGGTTGGCAATGCCGCCATAGCGACAGCGGCGGTCAGCTATCTTAGCCAGCTATTTCCTGTGGTCGGCACCCACGGCGTGTCTTCCGCCGTTACCATAGCCATCGTATGGGCATTCACGCTTGTCAACATTCGCGGTACAAAGCTAGCGGGGCAAGTGCAGATCATCTGGACCGTTGCCAAGTTACTGCCGCTCATCGCGGTAATTGGCCTTGCCGCCTATATATTGACGGTTCAGGGCAACAGCGTTGTCCGCAGCTTCGAACTTGCAGACATTTCAATGACAAGCATTTCATCGGCAACCATTTTGACCCTTTGGGCAATGCTTGGCCTTGAACTGGCAACCGTGCCAGCAGACAAGGTGCAAGATCCAGAACGCACCATCAATCGCGCGACATTATTTGGAACCGCTGGCGCTGGCGCGATATATATTTTGGTCTGCTCAGCTGTCGTTTTGATGTTGCCTGTCGCGATCACCAGCGTTTCTGCCGCGCCTTTTGCCGATTTTGTGAGCGTCTATGCAGGTACCAATGCTGGCACCGCTATCGCTGCTATTGGAGCCATTAGCGCACTTGGTGCGTTGAATGGGTGGATCATGTGTCAGGCCGAATTACCCGCCGCTTTGGCACGTGATGGATTGTTTCCGGCATTCATGGGAAAGGCCACAGCTAATGGCACGCCGCGCAATGCACATCTGTTCTCCACCAGCCTGCTGACGCTTGTCATCCTGATGAACAGCAGCCGGACGATGGCATCCATGTTTGAATTTCTGATATTGCTGACCACAGCCATCGTGTTGGTCATGTATTTCAGTTGCGCAGCGGCTGCATTCCGTCTCATCCAAACGGGCATATTGAAGGTCAGCGCAGGCTTTAAAGTCATTCTATTGCTGGCTGCTATATATTCCTGCTGGACGATTTATGGCGCAGGTTCCGAAGCTTTGGTCTGGGGTATAGCCTTGTTGCTCGCGGGCTTTCCGGTTTTCTGGCTTTTGCAACTTGCTAGGGGTTCCAAAATCGCCGGCTGAAGCTTACAAGTAAGGCACACGAAATTTGCAGGAAAACCAATGAGCTATTCAACTGATCTGGGCCTTTACATTGACGGCCGCTGGCGCACGGGCGAAGGCCGCGACACGCACTTGGTTATCAATCCTGCGACGGGCGAAACGCTAGCAGAATTGCCGTTGGCAACGGCTGCTGACCTCGATGAGGCGCTTGCCGCGACGGCAAAGGGCTTTGCCCATTGGCGGAGCGTAGACGTGAATGCGCGCGCCGTAATACTACACAAGGTCGCTGATCGTATTCGCGAACGCGCCGAAACAATCGCCGTTCTGCTTACCACCGAACAGGGCAAGCCGCTCGCCGAAGCGCGCACTGAAGTGCTGTCCTGTGCCGCGCAGTTCGATTATTTCGCCGAGGAAGCCAAACGCAGCTACGGACGCGTGCTTGTGCGGCCAACTGGGCAGCGGGCGTTGGTGCTGAAACAGCCAGTTGGGCCAGTGGCCGCATTTTCGCCATGGAACTTCCCGGTGAACCTGATGTGCAAGAAAATGGCGGCTGCTTTGGCCGCAGGATGCTCCATCATCGCTAAGCCGCCGGAAGAAACACCCGCTAGCACAAGCGCGATCATGCAATGTGTCATCGATGGTGGCGTGCCCGGAAATGTTGCGCAATTGGTCTATGGCGTGCCCGACATGGTCAGCCGCCATTTGATAGCATCCTCCATCATCCGCAAGGTGAGCTTCACAGGATCCGTGCCAGTTGGCAAACATTTGCTTAAGCTTGCCGCCGATGGCGTGAAACGGACCACCATGGAATTGGGTGGCCATGCGCCAGTTCTGATTTTCGACGATTGTGATCTTGAAAAAGCTATCAGCTTGTCGGCGACCACCAAGTTCCGCAACGCGGGCCAAGTGTGCATCTCGCCCACCCGATTTTACGTGCAAGAAGGCGTATATGACCGCTTCGTTGCTGGCTTTGCCGAGCATACGAAAAAGGTTCAGGTCGGAAATGGCCTCGATGCCGGAACCGTAATGGGTCCATTGGCCAATGCGCGGCGGCCGTCGGCCATCGCAGCGTTGGTCGAGGATGCGACGGCAAAAGGGGCAACTCTTTTGACTGGAGGGTCACGCGGCAACCAAGGCTTTTTCTTCGCACCGACGGTGCTTTCAGATGTACCAATGTCGGCCAGGGTCATGGACGATGAACCCTTTGGCCCCGTTGCATTAATGCGCCCATTCAAGACTTTTGATGAAGCCATTGAACAAGCAAACCGTTTACCCTTTGGCCTTGCCGCTTATGCTTTCACCGAAAATGCACGCCAGGCGAACCTCGTCGCGGACGCGCTGGATACTGGCATGGTTGGGCTAAACAGCTTTGTAATCTCGATGCCAGACGCGCCCTTTGGTGGGGTCAAGGAATCCGGCTTTGGCAGCGAGGGTGGCCCCGAAGGGCTGGATAGCTATTTTGTCACTAAGGCGGTTCATCAATATTGATAAAGCGGCAGCTTTATCTCTGGGCTGGTTTATTGGCTCTTGCCTTGGGCACGGCGGGCATTGCCCTGCCCTTGCTGCCGACGGTGCCTTTCATGATCTTAGCCGCCTTCTGTTTCGCACGCAGTAACCCGGCGCTTGAATCGCGACTGCTGAACCATCCAAAATTTGGTGCGCATCTTGTGGCGTGGCGGGAAAAGGGCGCCATTAGTCGGCATGGAAAATGGTCGGCCACTATCGCATTTGGTATAAGCATCGCGATTGGCTTTGCGATTTTAACGTTTCCATGGTCGCTCGCGCCCATGGGGGCGGCTGCGCTTTGCCTAATCTGGATTTGGTTTAAGCCCGAAGCTTAGGATCAGTATCCATTAAATGGCAGCATCGCGGACAATCGCTATGCCAGCCTCGCGCTGTTTTTTAAGATCAGCCTTCAACTGGGCCGGGTCGCGCGCGAATACAAAGCCAAAGCTGACGCCGCCTTCTTTACCAATGGTGGCATGGTGTAGCTTATGCGCCTGCACCAACCGTTTCGCATAGCCACTCCGCGGGACATATTTGAAATAACGTTGATGCACGAGCCCATCATGCACCACGGTATAAATGATGCCGTAAATCATAACGCCAAGACCGATCCATGTCGCGGGTTCCCACGCATGGTCGCCAAGGATTAAAGGGCTGCCTATTGCGAACAGCGAAATGCTGGTGACCGCGCCCACGATGCCATACAGATCATTCTTTTCCAGCGCATTATCATGCGGCTCATGATGGTCGCGATGCCATCCCCAACCCCAGCCATGCATGATATATTTATGGCTCGACCAAGCGACCCATTCCATGAAGACGACTGTTGCAAGAACGATAGGGATGATGCTGAAAATGCTCATAGGTCATTCAATAGACGTAAAGTTTACAACTTTGAAGTGCAAGCAACGCAGCCTCACTTGATTTCGCTGCAATCGCTTCTATGGCATTTTTATTATGTCAGCACCGCAAACACTGTACGAAAAAATCTGGAACGCCCATGTCGTGGAACAACGCGACGACGGGACATGCCTGATCTTCATCGACCGCCATTTGGTTCACGAAGTAACCAGTCCGCAGGCTTTCGAAGGGCTGCGCGTCGCAGGACGTCGTGTGCGGCGGCCTGATCTCACTTTGGCGGTACCTGACCACAATCTGCCGACTACAGCGCGCTTAGATGCTAACGGCAACAATATCCCGATTGCTGACCCTGAAAGCGCGCAGCAATTGGAGGCACTGGAACGTAACGCGCCAGAGTTTGGCATAGCTTATATTGACGCCACCGATGTCAAGCAGGGCATCGTCCATGTTGTAGGCCCGGAACAAGGCTTTTCCTTACCGGGAACCACAATTGTCTGCGGAGATAGTCATACCGCTTGTCATGGCGGGCTGGGCGCTCTTGCCTTTGGCATTGGCACGTCCGAGGTCGAGCATGTTCTAGCCACCCAAACACTTCAGCTCAGCCGATCCAAATCGATGGAAGTCCGCGTTGAGGGCGAACTGGCCCCCGGCGTTTCGGCAAAGGATGTTGTCTTACATATTACGGGTGTCTTGGGCGCGTCGGGTGGAACGGGCCATGTCATCGAATATACAGGCTCCGTCATTCGCGCGCTCAGCATTGAGGGCCGCTTAACGATTTCAAATATGGCCATCGAGCATGGCGCACGTGCGGGTTTAGTCGCGCCGGACGATGTGACCTATGCCTATCTAAAGGGCCGCCCAATGGCCCCCAAAGGTGCTGATTGGGACACAGCTGTAGCCTATTGGCGCTCGCTCGCTACCGATGCAGGTGCAACCTATGACAAGGTCGTAACCATAAACGCGGCCGACATTGCCCCAAGCGTCACTTGGGGCACGAGCCCAGAGGACGTATTGCCGATTACAGGCGTCGTTCCCGATCCATCGACCTTTGCAGATCCATCCAAGCAAGCAGCAGCTAAAAAGTCGCTGGAATATATGGGACTGACCCCTGGCACGCCAATGACCGATATATCGGTGGAAAATATCTTCATCGGCAGTTGCACCAACAGCCGCATTGAAGATCTGCGCGCTGCAGCCGCCTTGCTGAAAGACCGCAAAAAGGCGGATAATGTCAAATGGGCAATCGTCGTACCTGGCAGTGGCCTGGTGAAGCAAATGGCAGAAGCCGAGGGGTTAGACCGAATCTTCATAGACGCGGGCTTCGAGTGGCGCGAGCCGGGTTGTTCGGCCTGTTTGGGCATGAACCCGGACAAGGTACCCGCAGGAGAGCGTTGTGCATCCACCAGCAACCGGAATTTTGTGGGACGGCAGGGTCCGGGCGCTCGCACGCATTTGGTCAGCCCAGCTATGGCGGCGGCCGCTGCCGTCACCGGAAAGCTAACTGATGTGCGCACGTTGATGGACTGACAAATAGCGTTGCCCCTAGCAGTTGCGGGTTTAGCCTTTCGCAAAGATAAGCTATTCTCTTTACTTGTTATAGAAGCCAAAGCTAATGCTTAACCCATCAAGGAAGAGACATATGACCGATAAAAAATCCGATGGCAGCGACAAATGGTCAACCACTGCAAAGGTTGGCGCGGCAGTGGGTTCTGCAGCCCTCGTGGCCGCATTATTATACGCCGGACGGCGCAGCCTGACACAGAAAAAGGGCAAGCTTGAGCCGTTATCACCGGAACCCGAAGGTTCGCCGTTGGACCATCATCTGCCCAAGACAGATACGGACTAAACGCATGCAGCCAATCAGCAGCGTTAAGGGTAAGGCTTATCCGCTTGGGCTCAAAAATGTCGATACGGACATTATCATTCCGGCAGCGTGGTTAAAAACCATAAGCCGGTCTGGACTTGGCAAAGGCGCGTTCCAATCCTTGCGCAGCGTGCCGGGCAATGTATTTGATGATCCCGCATATACAGGCGCACCCATATTGATTGCCGGCGACAATTTCGGTTGCGGGTCAAGCCGCGAACATGCCGCTTGGGCCATGGCTGATCTGGGCATCTCGGCGGTCATCGCGCCTAGTTTTTCCGACATATTTTCGGGCAACGCATTCAAAAACGGACTGCTGGCCATCGTGCTACCACAAGAAGCCATCGACCGACTGATGGAAGTGGCGAAGACCGATGAGATCCATATCGATCTGGAAACGCAGACAGTCACCACGCCGTTTCAGGATCGCTTTCCATTTGAAATTGACCCCTTCCGCAAACATTGCCTGATCAATGGTGTCGACGAAATCGGCCTAACGCTCAAAAGTAGCGACGCCATTTCAGCCTATGAAAACAAGTTATCGGCGAGCCAGCCCTGGCTGTCGCCCAACCAAGCCTAGGAGAGAGACATGCGCGCATTATTATCAACCGCTAGCGGCGGCCCCGAAACGCTTGTTATGGGCGAATTGCCTGAGCCGGTTGCTGGTCCTGGCCAGGTCGTCGTTGCGGTAAAGGCATGCTCAATCAACTTTCCTGACACGTTGATGATTGTCGACCTGTATCAGTTCAAACCAGAACGCCCTTTTGCGCCCGGTGGCGAAATCGCTGGTGTCGTCGAAGCAATTGGCGATGGCGTCAGCGGATTTGCCATTGGCGACCGCGTGATCGGTCTGTGCGGCAATGGCGGATTGACCGAAAAGGTTGCGGTTGCGGCATTCAATTGTTTCAAAATGCCCGACGCCATGTCTTTTGACGATGGTGCGTCATTGCTCATGACTTATGGCACGTCAATTCATGCGCTGAAGGATCGTGGTCATATGAAGGCTGGGGACAATGTCTTGGTCCTTGGCGGAGCAGGCGGTATCGGCATTTCGGCGATTGAGTTGGCCAAGGCCTATGACGGCCGCGTGGTGGCAGGCGTTTCCAGCGAAGCCAAAGCGGACATCGCGCGTGCGGCTGGCGCCGATGAAGTTGTTGTGTATCCGCATCAACCATTCGATAAAGATCAATCCAAGGCAGTAGCCGAAATGTTCAAAGCTGCCGCTGGCCGCGATGGTTTCAATATCATCTATGACACTGTCGGCGGTGACTATAGCGAGCCTGCGGTCCGCTCAATTGCATGGGAAGGCAAGTTTCTGGTCGTTGGCTTCCCCGCAGGCATCGCCAAGCTGCCGTTAAACCTGACATTGCTAAAAAGCTGCGACGTTTGCGGCGTCTTCTGGGGTGCCTTTGCCGCACGTACGCCGGACAAAAATCACGCCAATATTTCGGAATTGTTCGATCTTTATGCCGCAGGCAAAATCAAGCCACGTATTTCGGAGACGTTTGCGCTGGCCGATGCCGGGACCGCGATTGCCCGGCTTGGTGACCGAGCGGCAGTCGGAAAGCTAGTGGTGCATATTTGACACCATCAGCCTTGTTGATCGGACGCAAAGCCATTATCTTGGTCCGACAACAGATAGGAACTGCAAAATGACTAGTTTCGACAACCGCGAAACCGCTTTTGAAAACAAGTTTGCGCATGACGCAGAGACGCAGTTCAAGATAACCGCCCGCCGGAACAAGCTGCTTGGGCAGTGGGCCGCCGAAAAAATGGGCCTTACGCCTGAAGAGACCACCGCTTACGCCACTTCCGTGGTACAAGCGGACTTTGAAGAAGCTGGCGATGAGGACGTCGTGCGCAAGCTGCTGGGTGATTTGACGTCGGCAGGTGTTGAAATTGATGACGCCATGATCCGTAGCGCACTTGAAGACAAGATGGTCGAAGCGCGCCGCCAGTTTATCGAGGCAACCTAATGGCAATGCAAGCGGACGAAATAGAAGGCATGATCAGGGCAGCTTTGCCCGATGCCTTAGTCGAGATCACCGATCTTGCAGGTGACGGTAACCATTATGCAGCGCGTGTAGTGAGCGAGAGTTTTCGCGGGCTACCCCGCGTAAAACAGCATAAGGCGGTTTATGACGCATTGGGTGGACGGATGGGCGGCGTTTTGCATGCCTTGCAGCTTACAACAGCCATTCCTCAGAACTAGAATTTTTGGAGTATAATATATGAGCGTTCACGACCGGATCGATGAGATCGTCAAAGGCAATAATGTTGTCCTGTTCATGAAAGGCAGCCCGCTGTTTCCGCAATGCGGCTTTTCAAGCAAGGCAATTGCCATTCTCGACCACCTGAACGTTGCCTATGAAAGCGTCGATGTGTTGCAAGACATGGAAATCCGCGCTGGCATCAAGGACTACAGCGATTGGCCAACGATCCCCCAGCTTTACGTTAAGGGTGAATTTTTAGGTGGTTCCGACATCATGATGGAAATGTACGAAGCTGGCGAATTGCAGGAGCTAGTGGCAACACACAGTCTCGCAAAATTAGCGTAAGTTCTCCGATGACTTAGAACGTCACGTGGCGAGTATTTCGGCCTTATCAACGCGCCTAATATTTGGCAGGAGCCAATGTAGCCAGCCCAAGGCGAATAGGTAAGACGCAGCGGCAAAGATAAACAGAGGCGTGAAACCAAGCCCCGCTGCCAAGACGGCGCCTGTCACTAGTTGGATCAATGCCCCGCCCATATTGCCCATGAAGGCGCCAAAAGCAGTTACGCGTCCAACTTTGCCACGCGGAACGACGTCAGTGATGATAGAGAATATCGACAACGAAAAACCCTGATGTCCCGCCATCACCACGCCCATCATAATCGCCACGGGCCAGAAAGAGTCCAGCGTCAGAACGAAGGGCAAAGGCACCACAATTGCGGCGGAACCGAACATGATCGTCTTGCGCACGCGGTTGACACTCCATCCCGCCTCCAAAAGTCGGGTTGATAGCCACCCTGCGAATAATGCGCCTGCCCCCGACCCAAAAAAGGCAATCGCCAGCGGGATCGCCAGCTCGCCTGTCGTGAGGTCAAATTCCTTGCGGTAAAAATCTGGCAACCAGAAATTGATCAGCCACCAAGTGGCATCGGACAGCATTTTGGCAATAACAATTGCCCATGTGCGCCGTTCCATCAATATCGGACCATAAGGAGCGCCGC
Organism: Sphingomonadales bacterium UBA656; assembly: GCA_002299895.1. Taxonomy (GTDB): domain Bacteria; phylum Pseudomonadota; class Alphaproteobacteria; order Sphingomonadales; family Sphingomonadaceae; genus Sphingorhabdus_B. The sequence goes on from DBOC01000011.1 coordinate 18,725, forward strand.
CGTCTGCAAAATCGCGATTCGCGTCTTCGGCTTTATCATCAAACCTCACCCCGCGCGCGAACCACAGCCACAGCGCCAATGTTATAAAACCGCCGATCCCGGCAAAGATGAGCGCACCGCGCCATCCCCAGATAGTGGCAATCACCGGAATGAAAAACGGCATAGTGATGGTACCAATACCGGCAATCGCCGTGCCCACACCAAATGCAAACGAACGTTTGTCCGGGGGGAAAAGCGTGGCGACCGTCTTGATCGTCAGCGGCGTCTGCACAGCCTCAGTCGCGCCAAGGCCAATGCGCGCAGAGACGACATGCCAGCCTGCAACGGCCCAGCCATGCGCCATCGCCGCAAGGCTCCAAGTCGTTACGCCAGCTATCATTGAACGCAGCACGCCGATTTTATCAACTAGCCACCCCGTGAACAGGAAGGATAGCGCTGCTGCGACCTGCGTTACAAAAGCGAGGTTGGCAAAATCAGTATCGCTCCAGCCGAGGTCAGCCGAAATGTCGGGCTTCAGGATCGCGATTACAGGTCTGTCCATGGCATTAAAAATACCGGCGACACACAATAGCCCAAATAAGATCCAGCGCAGCTTTGGCGTTATTGGCTTCATGTCGCTTGGCCCCACTGCATCATTGTCCCCGCTTGGTCGATCCCGCATCCCGCTTTATACTGGAACTCCTCGCCGACTTGCCTATAGAAGGCCATATGACACCGCAAGACATAAACGCGAATTACATCGCCGACCTGTACGGCGAAACCTACCTCGCAGACGATAATCCTGCGCGCGCTAAACGGTTGTTGATCAGCGGCCTATTTCCTGGCCTTGCGGTCGTCGGTGTTGCCGCAGCGGCGGCAACTTGGTTTTCCGAACATTATGGCATGCCCGTCATCTTAGCCGGTTTGTTGCTTGGCCTTGCGCTCAATTTTGTGTCAGCCGAACAAAAGGTGCATCCTGGGCTTGATTTCTGCGGCACGTCTTGCTTGCGCTGGGGCATTGTTTTGTTGGGTACACAGGTCACCGCGATGCAAATTGGCGGGCTTGGTGCGCTGGCATTTTTGGGGCTTATTGGCATTATGTCATTAGTGATGGGGGCTGGACTTTTAGGCGCGCGACTGGCGGGGCAAAGCCGCTACGCAGGCTGGTTAGCTGGCGGCGCAACTGCTATTTGCGGTGCATCTGCAGCCTTGGCCATTTATGCCGTCATCGGACGCGAGCGCCTAAATCAATCGCAGTTTACACTCATTCTCGTTGGCGTGGCCTTGGCAAGCGCTGTCGCCATGTCCTTCTACCCACTCATTGCCGCGCAACTCGATTTCACTGACAAGCAAGCTGGCTTCTTGATGGGTGCCGCGGTGCATGATGTCGCCCAATCCTTGGGTGGCGGTTACAGCTTCTCCCAATCGGCGGGTGAGACGGCGACTATCGTAAAACTGTCCCGTGTCGCGTTGCTTGCCCCATCCGTTGCGCTTGTCGGGCTGGCTATTGGATCGACCGATGGACGTTCCAAAAGCCTGGTTTCCAAACTCAAATTGCCATGGTTCATCATCGCCTTTTTTGTTGCCGTTGCCGTGAACTCCGTCGTTGCCGCACCCGAATGGGTAGCGGAATATGGTCTGGTCGCTTCTAAGGCGATGCTATTGTTTGCGGTGACAGCCACCGCTATGCGCTCACGACTTGATCTTTTGCTTACCCAAGGGTGGCGGGCGCTGCTTCCAGTAATACTAGCAACCCTCACCGCCTTTATAACCGCAGCGGCATTTGCATGGGCGTTTTTATGAACCAGATAATCTATGATTTGGCCGTAATAGGCGGTGGCATTAATGGCGCTGGTATCGCACGGGACGCCGCTGGCAGGGGCGCGAAAGTCATCCTGCTTGAACGCGGAGATTTGGCACGCGGCACATCGTCAGCCTCGACGAAGCTTATCCATGGCGGGCTTCGCTATCTGGAACATTATGAATTTGCGTTGGTACGCGAATCTTTAATTGAGCGTGAGCGGCTTTGGGCGATTGCGCCGCATATCATCTGGCCGCTGCGTTTCATTCTGCCCCATCAGAAAGGCATTCGCCCGGCATGGCTCGTGCGGTTTGGTTTGTTTCTTTACGACCATATTGGTGGCCGGAAACTTTTGCCTGCAACCCGCACAGTCCGGTTGAAAACCGAATCTGCGGGTAAACCGCTTCGGCCGGAATTTGTGAAGGCATTTGAATATTCGGACTGTTGGGTCGATGACGCACGGTTGGTCGTTTTGAATGCCATGGATGCCGCCGAACATGCGGCCGACATACGCACCCGGTCAGAAGTCACGCATCTCGAACGCCGCGATGGATTATGGCATATTGAAATTGCAGGACAAGAACCCGTGTTGGCGCGCGCGGTTGCCAATGCGGCAGGGCCAGCGGTGTTGGACTTACTCGCCCGGACAAGCGGACATGACCGCCCAACAGGAGGCACAATCCGCTTAGTAAGAGGATCGCACATCGTGGTCCGCAAGATGTTCGACACACCGCAGGCCTATTTCTGCCAAAACCCCGACGGACGCATATTCTTTGCCATTCCGTATGAGGATGATTTTACCCTCATTGGGACGACGGATGCCGATCATAAGGGTTCGCTGGATGACATTCACGCGACGGCAGAAGAGATTGATTATATCTGCGCATCGGCTGCAGCCTATTTCACGCAACCCATCACAGCGGCCGATGTACTCTACAGCTTTGCCGGCGTGCGGCCCTTGGTCGATGACGGCTCAGGCAAACCGGAAACCGCATCGCGCGGATATCATTTCGAAATGGATGTCGACGCGGATGGCGCGGCGCCAATACTCTCGGTCTTTGGCGGCAAAATAACCACTTATCGGCACCTAGCAGAGAGTGCGATTGGACAGCTTTCCAAACACTTGTCTGTTCTAAAAGGCGAAAGCTGGACATTGCGTCAACCATTGCCAGGTGGGGATTTTCCGATTGATGGCGCCAATCGTCTCGCCCAAGATATTCAGCGGGATCATGCCTATTTGCCTGCCGCTCTCGTTCACCGTTGGGTACGGAGCTATGGAACAAAAACCCGTGCTTTGTTATCAAACGCCAGCGAGCTTGCCGATTTGGGCACGGACTTTGGGCATGGCCTCTATGCGGTTGAGGCGAACTATCTAATCGATCAGGAATGGGCGCAATCCGCCGACGATATATTGTGGCGGCGTAGCAAGCTGGGCTTGCGGTTTAATGCAGAAGAGGCGCAGAGGTTAGAGGATTATGTTGTTAACCGCCGAAGCAATTAAGAGCATTTAGGCGATATTCCACTTGCAGTGCTGGTACGCCTCATATCCCTACTCAAAGAAGTATTGGCCAATTCAGCGTTATTGAATCCTTTCTGGCTTGATTTCCAAGCATAAAGGGACCATCTGCCCCCAATCGGAGTAAATTTATCTGATTAGGGGACGCGAGATGCGTTTGTCGAATATGGCCGATTATGCGGTGGTGATAATGAGCGCAGCTTCGCGCCACTGTGGCTTTGCGCGCGTGTCGGCCACCGATCTTGCCGCGGAAACTGGCCTAGCCCTGCCGACAACGCAAAAGCTGGTGAGCATATTGACAAAGGCGGGCCTGTTGCGGTCAGCCCGCGGAACAGGTGGCGGCATCACGCTTGCCCGTCCTGCAGCGGCTATCACGATGGCCGACATCATTGAAGCAGTCGAAGGCCCGATTGGACTGACGACATGTTGCGATTCGCACAAACAGGCGATGGGTCAGCATTGCGTCAAAGAAGGCAGCTGCAACGTCCAGGCACACTGGCCAGTGGTGAATAATGCCGTACGCGGTGCATTGGCGCAAATCAATTTGGCGGGATTAACGCGATGAGCGATGAAATAGATATCAAGGATAAGGCCGCTTGGGATGCCGCCGATCGCGTGGCGGATTATGAACATGGCTGGTCGTCAGACATCGAAACCGACTTTGCGCCTAAGGGCCTAACTGAGGATACCGTCCGCTTTATTTCCGCCAAGAAAAATGAGCCCGAATGGATGCTCGAATGGCGGTTGAAAGCGTTCGCAAGCTGGAAAACGATGACGCCGCCCGATTGGGCTAAGCTCAACGTGCCGCCCATAGATTATCAGGAAGCTTATTATTATGCCGAGCCCAAAGCCAAGCCAAAGCTTGGTTCGCTGGACGAGGTCGATCCTGAAATTCTGCGCATTTATGAAAAGCTTGGCATTCCAATTGCCGAGCAAGAAGTGTTGGCAGGCGTCGAAGGCGCGCGCCGCGTCGCGGTAGACGCTGTGTTCGATAGCGTATCGGTCGCCACCACTTTCCGCGCGGAGCTGGAGCGCTCTGGCGTTATCTTCCGCAGCATTTCGGAGGCGATTAAGGAATATCCGGAGCTGGTGAAGAAATGGCTCGGCAAGATCGTGCCGATGCACGACAATTATTTCGCGACATTGAACTGCGCGGTCTTTTCCGACGGAACCTTCGTTTACATCCCCGAAGGCGTACGTTGTCCCATGGAGCTCAGCACCTATTTCCGTATCAACGCGGAAAACACAGGGCAGTTTGAACGCACGTTGATTATCGCCGATAAGGGTAGTTACGTGTCCTATCTTGAAGGCTGTACCGCGCCGATGCGCGATGAAAACCAACTGCACGCTGCGGTTGTCGAACTGGTCGCATTGGACGATGCCGAGATTAAATATTCGACCGTGCAAAACTGGTATCCCGGCGATGCCGAGGGCAAGGGTGGTATCTATAATTTCGTTACCAAGCGCTCTTTGTGCCAAGGCAAGAACAGCAAAGTTTCATGGACGCAAGTCGAAACCGGAAGCGCGGTGACGTGGAAATATCCAAGCTGCGTTTTGAATGGCGAGAATTCGGTGGGCGAATTTTACTCGGTCGCCGTCACCAACAATTATCAGCAGGCCGATACCGGCACCAAGATGATCCACAATGGCAAGGGCAGCCGCTCAACTATCGTCAGCAAGGGGATCAGCGCCGGACACAGCAACAACACCTATCGCGGCCTCGTCCGCGTCGCACCCAATGCCGAAGGCGTGCGCAACTTCACCCAGTGCGATTCGCTGCTGCTTGGGTCCTTAAGCGGCGCGCATACCGTGCCCTATATCGAAGTGCGTAACCCAAGCGCGCAGATTGAACATGAAGCGACCACGAGCAAGATCAGCGATGACCAAATGTTCTACGCGCAAGCCCGCGGCTTGAACGCCGAAGAAGCCGTAACGTTGATCGTCAACGGATTTGCCAAGGAAGTATTGCAGCAACTGCCGATGGAATTTGCCGTGGAGGCGCAGAAACTGCTGGGAATTTCGCTTGAGGGGTCGGTTGGATAAACCAATCAGCGCTCAATGACCGAACAAAGCTTTGATGGATAAAAGAAGTAAAATGCTCAAAATTACAAATCTCCACGCCAATGTTGGCGACAAGCCTATTCTTAAGGGCCTTACGCTTTCGATCAACGCGGGCGAAATCCACGCAATCATGGGTCCTAATGGCGCAGGCAAATCGACGCTGGGTTATGTCCTATCCGGTCGTCCCGGCTATGAGATAACTGAGGGTGAGGTAACCTTTAACGGACAAAATCTTCTCGATCTCGAACCGCATGAACGTGCGGCGGCGGGATTGTTTTTGGGGTTCCAATATCCCGTCGAAATTCCCGGCGTATCGAATGTCCAATTTTTGCGTGAAGCATTGAACGCACAGCGCAAGTATCGGAGCGACACACCTCTATCCGGCGCCGAATTTCTAAAAGTTGCGCGCGAACAAGCAGGCGCGCTTAGCATGGATATGGATATGCTTAAGCGTCCGGTAAATGTTGGCTTTTCAGGCGGTGAAAAGAAGCGCAACGAGATGGTGCAAATGGGCATCATCGACCCGGCTCTCGCGATCCTCGATGAAACCGACAGCGGTCTGGACATCGACGCATTGCGCACCGTCGGCGACGGTATCAACCGCATTATGCGCAAGCCTGACAAGGCCGTGTTGCTGATCACCCATTATCAGCGGCTGCTCGATTATGTGAAGCCGGACTTTGTTCACGTCCTTGCCGATGGCCGCATCACACGGAGCGGCGGACCTGAACTCGCGCTGGAGTTGGAGCGTGACGGGTATAAGGAGCTAGCTGTTTGACCATGCCCGCACCCACCCGCCACGACGAGGCTTGGCGCTACAGCGACATTGCTGCCGTTGAGGCTGCGTGGCCATTGCCAGCCCCTGAAAGCATCATCGTGCCCGCAGGCGGCAATTTTGCGCGGACGATTGTGCAGGACAATGGCGCAATTCACCAACTCAATATTGCCATTGGCAAGGGCGCAACAGCGGCTATCTATATCCTCAATATCGGTGGCGATTTTGGCCGCGTTGATTTGAATGTTACATTGCATGAGGGCGCAGATTTCAAACTTGGCGCAGTGCAAATTGGTAGCAACGCACAAACACTCGAAATTATCACGACCGTCACCCATGTTGAACCCAACGCCACATCGTCACAGATTGTGCGCTCGGTACTCGCGGGTACGTCAACTGGAAGCTATTTGGGAAAGGTCTCCGTTGCGCGTGATGCGCAGCTGACCGACAGTGTGCAATCGGTGAAGGCGATGTTGCTCGACCGCAGCGCCACTGCCAATGCGAAGCCGGAACTCGAAATCTACGCCGATGACGTCAAATGCGCGCATGGTTGCGCGATTGGTGAATTGGATCCGATGGGTTTATTCTATCTGCAAGCACGCGGCCTAGCGCCAGCGGATGCAAAAAAGTTGATGTTGCAAGCCTTTGTCGCTGGCGTGTTTGAAGGTGCTGCGGACGAAGAAATGCTCATTGAAGCGGCGTTGAAGAAATTAGGCGAACTGGTGTGAACGCAGTTAACGCCCTATCTCCCCTTGCGCAGACCGAGAACATTCGCGGCCAATTCCCTGGCCTCGCTAACGACTGGCATTATCTCGACACCGCCGCGACAGCACAAAAACCACAGATCGTGCTCGACGCGATGATGCGGGCAGGCGGAGCGGATTATGCCACCGTTCATCGCGGCGTCTATGCCCGGTCGGCCAATATGACCGTTGCATTCGAAGCAGCGCGGGCCCGCGTTGCACGCTTCATGGGCGCGGCTTCGGCTGATGAAATTGTCTTTGTTCGGGGTGCCACAGAGGGCATTAACCTGATAGCACATAGCTGGGGTACAGCCAACCTGAAGGCTGGTGACCGCATCATGCTGAGCCAGTTGGAGCATCATAGCAACATCGTTCCATGGCAAATGCTTGCCGAGAAGGTCGGCGCGCATATTGACGTGTGTCCGTTGACAGACGACGGCGAGGTTGACCTTGATTGGCTCGAAGCGCGTTTGACGCCCGCGCACAAAATGATCGCACTCGCGCATGTGTCCAACGTGCTTGGTTCCGTGCTCGACGCAAAGCGGGTCGCGAATGCCGCGCATATGGTGGGCGCGAAATTACTGCTTGACGGCTGCCAAGCCGCACCCCGAATGCGTCTAGACATGGCCGAATTAGGTTGCGACTTTTACGTGATGTCAGGGCATAAATTATACGGCCCGACTGGCGTTGGCGTGTTGTGGGCGAAGGCCGAAACGCTGAACGCGATGCCGCCCTATCAAGGCGGTGGCGCGATGATAGATCGCGTGACCTTCGAAAACACCACTTATGCCCCTGCGCCATCACGATTTGAGGCGGGAACGCCGATGATCATCGAGGTGATAGGACTACACGCCGCCATCGACTTCATCGATAGTTTTGGACCTGAGGCAATATTCGCACATGAAAGCGCGCTGGCCGCACACACGCGTCACGCATTGCATGCGATTAACGCGATCACGTTATACGGCCCGGAACAATCTGCGGGGATTGTTTCCTTTTCAATGAATGGCGTGCATCCGCACGACATCGGCACGATATTGGACGAGGAAAATGTCGCCATTCGCGCTGGTCATCATTGTGCTCAGCCGTTGATGGACCATTTGGGCGTGCCTGCCACAGCGCGGGCAAGCTTTGGGATTTATAATGACGAAGATGATGTCTTAGCGTTGGTGCGCGGCATCGAACGGGTGAAGAGGATTTTTGGATGAGCGAGAACATCCGCATTGAAGAAGTCGATAGCGTAGAGAAGCCCCCAAAAGCGCGGGTCGATAGCACAAGCGAAACCGTCGAACGCAAGAAGGATTATCTGGAAGGTTTCCTCGCGCAAAAGCCTGCCGCGCCTGTGCCTAGTGAACCTGATGGCGATTTGTACGAAGCGGTGATTGCTGCGCTCAAGGAAATATACGACCCCGAAATTCCGGTGAACATTTATGACCTCGGTTTAATTTATAATGTCGAGATTAACGATGGTCATGCCGTTGTCTCGATGACGCTGACGACACCGCACTGCCCCGTAGCAGAATCCATGCCAGGCGAGGTTGAGCTGCGCGTTGGGGCAGTTCCCGGCATTGGCGATGCCGAAGTGAATTTGGTGTGGGAACCAGCATGGAGCCCTGCCAATATGACAGATGAAGCCCGTTTGGAGCTTGGAATGTTATGACCGACGTAAAAACACGCGCACGCCCTGCCGCCGTCATGCTCACCGCGGCATCCGAAGCACGGATAGCCGAACTGATGTCCAAAGCACCTCAAGATGCGATTGGCGTGAAGCTGTCCACCCCGCGTCGAGGCTGTTCAGGACTTGCCTATTCGGTCGATTATGTGACTGAGGCCGTCGCGTTCGACGAAAAAATCGAAACGCCGGGCGGCGTTTTATACATTGATGGTGGCTCCGTGCTGTATCTCATCGGTTCAATCATGGATTGGGTCGAGGATGAATTTGCCGCTGGCTTTGTATTTGCCAACCCCAATGCGACGGGAAGTTGCGGCTGTGGCGAGAGCTTTACCGTTTAAAAGTCGAACTGCAGACGGAATGCCACGCCCATGTCATCGGGCGCGTTTTCAAAATGGCCTGGTTCCTGACGCCAAAACAGGTTCGATGAGAAAGAGCCCCGTCTGACAGGTACGCTCCATGAAAGTTCGCTGGCGATCTCTCGCCCTGTTGGAGCGAGCGAAATCTGGCGGATCGCAAATGTGGTCCCAAGCGTCGCATAATCATAGGCCACAGGCAGATTGAGCGCGAGCCCGCCACGGGTGACACGCAAGGGCTGGGCAATACGAAACGCAATTCGGTCATAGTTGGTCAGCATATTGCCGCTCGACAGATCCAGCGAAAAGGCGTTACTGTTCAGCGCGCTTTGGCTCTTAAGCGATGCTGCGGCATTGCCGTGTGTCCATCCCTGCCGCCAGCTTGCGCCAAGTGACCAACCGCCAATCAGAGTGATATCACCTCGTCCGTCAACAAACAGGCTGCGCGCGCCATTTTGGCCAATGAAGTTGGCGAAGCGCGCGCCAAGCAGGGTTTCGTTCTCCAGCATCCAATTTGCACCGACAGCGAATTTGGCAGGACCAATTTGATGGTCCAGCGCCACGCCGATAGAGGAGTAAGGATAGCGATTAAGGCTCTTGCGCATAAACATTGCACCGCCACGTTCAAACAAACGCACATCGCCTGTTTCAACGCTTCCCGTGAAACCGAAACGCCCCAGTCGATGGCGCAACGCAAAGGACTGTCCGGGTATGCGTTCAAATCCGCTGTCCATTTGCTCGACGCTGGCGGTCATAAACGCAGGCCCCGAAATGCCCTGCAATGCCGCGACTTGGCCGGCAGCCGCTTGACGGATGCCAAGGCTAAACCGTGTGTCATGTGCGATGGTGGCACTGACGCGAGCTGCCAGGATATGCGCTTGTGCCTGCTGCCCATTTGACAGAAGCAGTGGCGAAAGACGTAAGCTGCCGGAGTCGCTGGCGCTAATGGAAAAGGCGAGGTCGGTGGTTCCCCGCGAGATGCTGACGGATCGTCCCTGATCCACCAGAGCAGGAGTCAGCCGAAGACCTGACCCGCTGGGACTTATCCGATCAGCAATGTTGATCTCATACGCACGGCCATAAATGTCCAGAACCACCGCATTGACCGCCATAAGCGACAATGCTGCGTCACCCATGGATATCGATGTTGTTCCGCCATTGCCGTTCAGTGCAACAGCTGTGCTTGTACCGGCTAGCGACGTTGTTCCTGCAGGCGCAAAGGCCTGACCTATATCCAAGATGCCGCGCCCATAAAGCGCGTCAGTGCCAGGAGCTCCAGCGTCACGCGCCGACGTCAACAGCAGGTTCACAATCTGCGCGCCGGTTAAATTCGGAAAGGCTTGCGCCAACAAGGCTGCTGCACCAGCGATCTGTGGCGCAGAATAGGATGTGCCATTATAAACCCGCACAGAGGTCCCGCCATTGGCAGCAAACCGATAAATAGTGTCGTCGCGATATTCGCAGCAAATGCTTTGGCCCAGCGCAGACAATACTGCGTTCTGCGCAACCCCCGCTTTATTACTGAATTTTGTTGTTACACCATTGTCATCGACCGCTGTAGCAATGATCACATGACCATTGCCGTTGGCCAATAATGCTTGCGCAAAGGGGCTCGGGCTATTCGGGTCAAATGCCGGATCTAATTTGTCCGCTTCATTTCCCGCCGACACGACAACCACAATGCCAGCCAATGTCGCGCGACTTATCGCGTTGCGCAGCGCGCTACTCGCGCCACTCGCGCCGCCGAGCGAAATATTAATAACGCGCGCTTTATTGTCCACAGCACGGTCAACGCCAGCAGCGATAGCAGAATCGAAGAACGAACATCCCGCTTCGTCCAAGCCCGTACTTGTTGCGGTGCAGCTTCCCGCTTGATCGGCGCGCAAGGCCAATATTGTCGCGTTGTAAGCTATACCGTGGACATCGCGGTCGTCCTTGGCGGCAGCCAAAACGCGCGAAATGCTTGTTCCGTGGCCATCATCGTCGCCAAGCGGCCGGTTAGCACCTGTTACATCCCCCGACTGCGCATGGATTCGGCCCGCAAACTCATGGCTATTTGGGTCAATCCCTGAATCAATTACACCAACAGTGACCCCGCGCCCACTGGCCCCTGCTTGATAAGCCACGATAGCCCGATGAAAACTTGGGCCATCTGACTGAATATACTCGGCGGTCGTAAAACTTGGCGGTGGCGGTGGTGGGGGTGGAGTTGGTACCGGTGGCACCGGCGGTAAATCGGACGAAGGTGGAGCCGGCAGCGGTGTTGGGCGGACGTCGTTTCCTCCGCAAGCCGACAACGCGAGTGCGAAAATGGTCGAACTGCCAATTGCAATTTTGCGCCCAAAACGCAGTTCATCCATTAGAATGCCACTTTCCGCGATAGAACTTACAGTCACGCATTATTCGCTTTTGCTAATCGTAACGTCCCCGTTGAGTAAAGCTGCTTTTCTAGCTAGGCAGCTGGATGCATTCCCGTTTCGACCATATCGACAGTTGGATTTTTGATCTAGACTTAACCCTTTACGGGCCAGAGGCAAATATCATGGCGCAAGTTCGGGACCGAATTGCGTTATATGTTGAACGATATTTTAACATCAGCTCAGACGCTGCGCATCACATCCGGCATACTTATTGGAAGAAATATGGCACCACGCTGGGCGGATTAATGGCCGAACATGCCGTTGACCCGCATGGTTATCTCGATTTCGTCCATGATGTGGACATGAGCTTGTTAAAGCATGCGCCGGATCTCCGCGTCCAGATCGAAGCTTTACCAGGACGCAAGCTGATTTTCACCAATGCAGATGCACCTTATGCGCATCGGGTTTTGGCGGCGCGTGGCCTTGATGGCGTGTTTGAAGATATATTCGACATTCACCGGATGCAGCATGTCCCAAAGCCTGCATCAGTTAGTTACGACAGGCTGTGCAATGAGCTCCATATCGACCCCGCTCGCGCGCTTTTTGTCGAAGACTCAGCGCATAATCTTGGTCCGGCAAAGGCCTTGGGGATGACAACTATCTGGGTGAATCATGATATCGCAGTTGACAGAGCCGACACCGCGCCATTTATCGATCACGAGATTGCCGACATAAGTGGATGGCTTTCGTCAATCCACACCATTGAAAGAACGATATGACCGACCAACTTGCCACAATCATTGATGCCGCATGGGACGCCCGCGACGGCGTTTCCAGTGCTACCAAAGGCGAAGTACGCGACGCGGTGCAGACAGCTTTGGCTGGCTTAGATGATGGGTCGTACCGCGTTGCCGAGAAGCTGGCGGGCAGTTGGCAGGTGCACCAGTGGTTGAAAAAAGCTGTGCTTTTGTCCTTCCGCCTCAATGACAATATTTTGGTCGATGGTGGGGCGTCCGGTGCACCTGCTTACGATAAGGTGCCTTCAAAATTTTGCGATTGGGATGCCGATCGTTTTCGCCATGCAGGTTTCCGCGTTGTACCAGGTGCCGTCGCCCGACATGGCAGCTATGTAGGCAAAAACGTTGTCCTGATGCCTAGCTTTGTCAACATCGGCGCGCGCGTTGACGATGGAACAATGGTCGATACTTGGGCAACCGTCGGCAGTTGCGCGCAAATTGGTAAGAATGTGCATTTGTCCGGCGGCGTTGGCATTGGCGGTGTGTTGGAACCATTGCAGGCCGGGCCAGTAATCATCGAAGACAATTGCTTCATCGGAGCGCGGTCAGAAGTTGTCGAGGGCGTGATCGTCGAAGAAGGTGCCGTTCTGTCCATGGGCGTATTCATCAGCTCAACCAGCAAGATTATCGATCGCACGACAGGCGAGATATTCGTTGGCCGCGTCCCCGCTTACTCGGTCGTGGTGCCTGGCTCAATCCCCGGCAAGGCCTTGCCCGATGGCAGCCCCGGGCCCAATTTGTCCTGCGCCGTGATCGTCAAGCGCGTCGATGCGCAGACCCGTGCAAAGACCGCAATCAACGACCTGTTGAGGGATTAACTCGACGAACTGAGTATCTTGTGAAGTAATCCCGTTGCAATTCGGAATGAATCGCTCCATAAAATCAAAGCGGACCGGGCCCCTCTGACGCTCGCTTCTTCGGAAGGAACGTGATGTCGGCCGCATCGGATGTTTCCGGTGCATTGGTCAGGCGGTCTTCACATACCCCCGAAATACGCTAAACCAATCCCGGAACATCCGATTGAACTTAAACAATGTTCAAAGAGGATGAGCTATGACATTTTCGTCATTCCGATTGTTGCAATATCACCAGAAAATTGACCGCGAGTTACGCGCTGAGATTACACGGCGATGGCCCGATATGTTTCGCATTCAAAAACTGAAGCGGCTTAAGCTGGCGATCAAAGATCGGCTTCAGAGCCATGCACAATGTCCTTTGCGGAGGCCATTGCGGCTAAGAAAAATCTAAAATTTTAAACTAACGCACCACGCGGGTTTTCGACCGCGTGTGGACGACATTAGGTAAAACAGGGAATATTTCATGGAATTTTTGACAATGGATTGGTTGGGGACTCCAGTCTGGTTTTGGCTCGCTTTTTTGAGCATTGTTATCACGCTCACGGCTTTTGACCTTGGCATCCTGCATAAAGAGGACACGGAAATGGGCATCGCAGAGAGCCTGAAGCTGTCCGCTTTCTACATCAGCATTGCACTGCTGTTTGGCCTATGGGTCTGGTTCCAAAAAGGCGCCGACATGGGCATGAAATATTATACTGGCTTCTTCATCGAAAAGGCCCTTTCAATCGACAATGTCTTCGTCATAAGCCTGATTTTCACCTTCTTCGCTATTCCGCGCAAATATCAATATCGTGCGCTTTTGTGGGGTATCATCGCGGTCATCGTGCTGCGCGGCCTCATGATCGCCGCAGGGGCTGCCATTGTGCAGGAATATTATTGGACGCTCTACATTTTCGCGGTTTTCCTCATCGGGACCGGTATCAAGATGCTGTTTAGCGGTGACCAGGAAATGGACGTCGCCAAAAATCCAGTGGTCAAATATATCTCAACACATATGCGCGTGACCAAGGAACTTCATGCCGAGAAGTTTTTCGTCAAGGTGCCTGACGAGAAGACGGGCAAGATGGTGCGTGCAGCCACGCCACTGTTCTTGGCGCTGGTCGTCATCAACCTAGCTGACCTTGTGTTTGCGGTGGACTCGGTGCCCGCAATCTTTGCAATCACAACCGATACCTTCATTGTCTATACGTCCAACATCATGGCCATATTGGGCCTGCGTGCTTTGTATTTTGCGTTGGCAGCGATGGTCCATCGATTCCATTATCTCAAATACGCGCTGGCGCTTGTTTTGGTATTTATTGGTTCAAAGATCTTCGTGTCGGACTTCCTGCTAGATGGAGAGAAATTCCCGCCGGTCTTGAGCCTTGGCGTTACCTTCGGCCTTATCTTGGGCGGCATCCTATTTTCCCTCTGGAAGACCAAGGATGACGGCCAAGCGCAAGCGCCTCATTGAGGCACAGGATTCGCGCCTGCACGGCAGGTATCAACGACGGTCTTTGGTGGGCGCATTAAAGTCGGGCGGTTTGTTGGCTATCCAGTCGACAAACCGCCCGATTTCATCATGTGCCAATAATGCCTCCGGCGTTGCGAAGCGCTTTTCGAGATCGCTGTTCGTGAAATTGGCGTGGATGGTGCGGTGACAAATTGGGTGCACCGGCTGACGCGCTTTCCCGCCCCGGCTTTTGGGCACGGGATGGTGCCATTCGGTCACGTTCCCCATTGGGCGGGAGCAAAGCCAGCAGTTTAATTCTGGCTCCGCCGATGCATCATCCGGCTCATAATGATCACGAATTTTTCGTGCCATAAGGGTTTCTCTGCAAATAACCGTTCCAATGATTAGTTTTTGCTGGATCCAAGCAAATCGAGCACAGCAGCGGTTGTTGCCTCAATGCCCAATCGAACAGATGGTTCCGGATCAATTTTGAACAAAGGAGAATGGTGCCCCGCCACTGGCGTCCCGCCATTTTTGGCTGCGGCAATCCATGCAGGATTGCTTCCACCAACTGCGAAATAATAGCCAGGGATGCCATATTGTTGATCGACGAAGAAGGCGAAGTCTTCAGCGCCCATATTGGTCTGGCGGAATGGTATCACCACATCCTTACCCAAGGTAATTGCGATAGCTCCGTTCAAACGGCGGGCAAGCGCGCCATCATTGACCGTCACCGGTGTGCTTTCTTTCACCGTGACAATGGGCAATTTGTCCTGCGGTAAGCCATGCGCCGCGCCAATGCCCTTAGCAACGCGCTCAATGGAGGCAATCAGTTGATCCCGCACGGCCTGACTATTGGAGCGCACTGTTACCTGCAAATCGGCATATTCGGATATAATATTGTGCTTTGTCCCGGCGTGGAAAGCGCCAACAGTAATCACGCCAGGGTCCAATGGTCCCTTTTCGCGGCTGATAATTGATTGCAGACCGACAACGATCTGTGAAGCAATATAGACCGGATCGCGGCCCAAATGCGGGGCGGCGCCATGGGTGGCGATGCCGGGAACGCGGATATCGACGCTGTCGGCGGACGAATATTGAATGCCTTCTGAAGCCGCGATTTTGCCAGTCTCAAGCTCTGCCGCGACATGGAAAGCCAGTGCATAATCCGGCTTTGGAAAACGGGTGTATAACCCATCCTGTATCATCGCCTTTGCGCCACCAACACGTTCTTCCGCCGGTTGGACGATAAACAATACCGTCCCCTTCCAGCGATTCTTCATCCGCGCCAGCTGGCGCGCGGTGCCTACCAATGAGGTGATATGCACATCATGACCGCACGCATGCATCACAGGCATTTCAAGGCCATCAACGCCGACCTGCTTGACGGTAGACGCATTGGCAAGACCCGACCGCTCCTGCACAGGAAGACCGTCCATGTCAGCGCGGATGAGGACCACCGGACCATCGCCATTTTTCAACATGCCAACAACACCGGTGCCGCCGACTTTCTCGGTTACGAGCATGCCGGGGACAGCACGCAATTCCTGCGCCATACGCGCGGCGGTCTTAAATTCACGGAACGACAATTCGGGGTTGCGATGAAAATGGTCCCACAGGCTCGCCAGCGACTTGTCATAATCGGCCTTGATCGAGTCAGCGTAATCCGGCTGCGCGGCAGCTGGCGTTACGACCAATGCGCTGGCCAATAATGCGCCCAAAATGGACTTTTTCATCATTTTACTTCCCCCTTGTTATCCCAATTTTTAATTATCTGTCCGCGACGCTATCATGGACACCGGTCAAAGCAATGCCCGACTGTCGAAAATTCATCGACCATGGTCACGTAGCGGTAAAAGCCCCTGCGTTCGGCAGGATTGATCCAAAAACCTGCGCGTAGCGAATATGCCTCCCCCACATGACCGAACCAGCGATGACCGGCCTTGTCAGTCAACCAATGCACGCCAAGGCCATAGCCTGTAAAATAGCCTTTATCATCATCACCATTTTTGCCATCGAACGTCCAGACTGGACCGATCATCTCGGCAAAGCTTTTCGGCGACAATAACGGCGCGCCATTGCCCAATAGCAATTGACCGATTTTCACCATATCGCGTGCCGAAATACGCAAGCCGCCTTGCGGGCTGAAAGCCGACCCATTGCGGCCAATTTGGTATAGCTTGTCGACGTCGCAACTGCCGTCGCTGGCGGGGTAGACCGCGCATGGATCAGGCCCACGCAGCGGAGCATCACGTGCAAGATCCCCATTGGGTCGCAATAATGTTACAGCCTGCGCGCGCCGCCGGTCGCTGCACCCGGCACCCCAATTATAACAGGCATCCAACCCAAGCGGCATCAACACCAGCCGCGCCATCAGGCGGTCAAACCTCTCGCCCGTTGCGCCTTCCATTACTGCCGCAATCAAAGGTGAATTGATATTCGCGTAAGAAAAATAAGTGCCCGGCGCGTGGACCAATTCCCATGCCTTAGGGTTAGCAAGTACGGCCTCAAGGCTGCCATCCAATGGTACGATATAGTCCACAGTGTCACGCAAACCGCTTTGATGCGATAACAAGGCGCGTAAGGTAATCGGCGCATCGGGAAAAGACGGGTTGCGGACCCGCCAACCCAGATAGTCATTAACGTCTCGATCGAGGTCGAGCTTGCCTTGCTCGACAAGCCGCATGACGCCAATAGCGACGACCAATTTCGAAATAGACGCAACCCGCGCTGGGTCATCTATGGTCACGGCCCGCCCGGCAACGCCTGCATCGCCCGTAACTATCTCTTGGATGATTCTATCCGATGTGAAGTCGACTTTGACCATTGCAGGCCGGATAGCGGTTTGGCCAGACAGCGTTTCCGCACGACCGGACGCTGACCATCCGAAGGCCATCACTATCGCAAGCGTTGCACAAGCTAAACATATGTTGCGTAGATATATCATGACGCGGGACAGTCACCCATATATTTGCCGTTTGCTTTGCCCTGCATCGCGACCTTGCCGACAATAGGCAGACGAACATCAACCTTGCTGTCATAGTTGAATTCGGTTTTGCCCATGACACCGTTAAGTTCCATGTCCACGCGGCCCATGCTATCCATGCCGCAAGAGAATTTCATACGCACATTTTGCCCGGAAACATCGAACGCCTCGTAAACGCATTTTTCGGCGCCATTACCGACAAAGAAATTCGCCGCTGGCTTTTTGGCTTCAGCATCGGTCAAGCAGCTCCGGTTGGAGGTGCTTTTTGCCACTTCGTTCATGACCCGCTGCTTTTCAGCTTTACCCAATGTCGGAACGTTGATGTCTGTAAAGACGAAATTGGTTTCCCAAAGTCCGGCCTTCATTGGAATAAACGCATCATAGTCCATTTCAGCGGTGCCGATGATGCCATTGGCGCCTTTATCTGCGTTACCGTCAGCTTCGTTGTCCGAACATGCGGATAATCCCAGCGCGGCTGCGTATAGAAGGGTAAATCTAAGCATTAACGCACATCCTTATTTCTCTCGGCCATATTTGTGTCGCCGCCGCAGCCAAAAGGCAACAGCGATAAAATATATCTGCAGTGTAGGGAAATAAACTTGGTGTATCGTCTTGCATTCCGATGCACACCCCTTGCCCTTGCTGCGCGCAAAGCACATAAAGCGAACATGGCAGAACTCATCATCCGCCGTGGGTTGGAAGAACCGGACACTGTTGGCACCTTCACCCCGCACCGCCCCAAACGTCCCGCCAAGTTGGAAGGTGGCAGGCCGTTTAAGATCGTGTCGGATTATGCGCCGGCGGGTGACCAGCCGACGGCTATTCGCGAACTTGTCGGCACGGCGCTGGCGGGGGAAAAGAACCAGGTTCTGTTAGGCGTAACCGGGTCAGGCAAGACTTTCACCGTCGCTAAGGTGATAGAGGCATTGCAGCGTCCAGCGCTTATTCTTGCACCAAATAAGATATTGGCAGCGCAGTTATACGGCGAATTTAAAAGCTTTTTTCCTGACAATGCCGTTGAATACTTCGTGTCTTATTATGATTATTATCAGCCCGAGGCCTATGTCCCGCGCAGCGACACCTACATTGAGAAAGAATCCAGCGTAAACGAAGCAATTGACCGGATGCGCCATTCGGCGACCCGGTCATTGTTGGAACGCGATGATGTTATTATCGTCGCATCGGTATCTTGCATTTACGGCATCGGATCAGTCGAAACATATTCCGCGATGATTTTCGATCTGAAAAAGGGCGAGAGCGTGGATCAGCGCGAGTTGATCCGCAAGCTGGTGGCGCTACAGTATAAACGCAATGACATGGGCTTTGCTCGGGGTAATTTCCGGGTGCGTGGCGACAATCTTGAAATCTTCCCGTCGCATTATGAAGATACCGCATGGCGCGTCAGTTTTTTTGGTGACGAGATTGAGGAAATTGCCGAGTTCGACCCGCTAACCGGCCAAACCGGCGCTAAGCTGAACGGCGTGCGCATCTATGCCAACAGTCATTATGTGACCCCCGGCCCAACAATGAAGCAAGCCAGCGAAGCGATCCGCTTTGAACTGACCGAGCGACTCAAGGAGCTTGTTTCCGAAGGCAAGTTGCTGGAGGCGCAGCGATTGGAAGAGCGGACGAATTTTGATCTCGAAATGATTGCCGCAACAGGTTCGTGCGCGGGTATCGAGAATTATTCGCGCTTTCTCACCGGGCGCTTACCCGGGGAGCCGCCGCCGACCTTGTTTGAATATCTGCCCGACAATGCGCTTTTGTTCGTGGATGAAAGTCACCAAACGGTGCCGCAAATTGGTGCAATGGCCAAGGGCGATCATCGACGTAAGCTGACGCTCGCCGAATATGGTTTTCGTTTGCCCTCCTGCATCGACAATCGGCCACTGCGTTTCAACGAATGGGACATTATGCGCCCCCAAACGGTCTGCGTATCGGCAACGCCGGGCGGGTGGGAGATGGAACAATCGGGCGGCGTTTTTGCCGAGCAGGTCATTCGGCCAACAGGCCTTATCGACCCGCCGGTGGAGATCAAGCCTGTCGAAGACCAAGTGCAGGATTGCATCAACGAATGCCGCAAAACGGCAGAGGCAGGTTTTCGTACGTTAGTCACTACGCTGACCAAACGTATGGCGGAGGACCTGACCGAGTTCATGCATGAGGCAGGGCTGCGCGTGCGCTATATGCACAGCGATGTAGAAACGCTGGAGCGCATTGAACTAATCCGTGATTTGCGGCGCGGTGTGTATGATGTGCTTGTAGGCATCAACTTGCTGCGCGAAGGTCTCGATATTCCCGAATGCGGTTTGGTTGCCATTTTGGATGCCGACAAAGAAGGATTTTTGCGCAGCGAAACGTCATTAATCCAGACAATTGGCCGTGCGGCGCGCAACGTAGAAGGCCGCGTAATCCTATATGCCGACCGTATGACCGGCAGCATGGAACGCGCTATTCGCGAAACAGATCGTCGTCGCGAAAAGCAGCATGCCTACAATGTTGAACATGGGATAACCCCGGCCACAATCAAGCGTGACATCCATGATATCGTTGCCGACACCGCAAGCCGCGATTCCGTACTTGTGGAAATTGACGCCGATGGCGCCAACAACCTCGTTGGGCATAATTTGCGGGCCTATATTGACGATCTGGAAAAGAAAATGCGCGCCGCTGCCGCTGATTTGGAATTTGAAGAGGCCGGCCGCCTGCGCGACGAAATCCGGTCACTCGAGGCAACCGAGCTTGGATTGCCGCATCAGCAACATGTCGCTGCGCCAAAAGGCCGTGCAACCGAGGGGCAGCCTGGCACACGCAAAATGCGTTATGGCAAGACGCAGCGCAAGTTCGGAAAATAGAACCTAGTTCAGAAGCCGCAGCACCGCCGAAAGACCAGCAACGCCAAGGACGGCCGCGACAAAGCTGCGCCACACATTCGGTGGCACCCTGCCAAAAGATTTCGCGCCAAGCCAGTTACCGGCAAGCACAGACGGGAACAACAAAAGCGACAGCCACAATAAGCGGGCGTTCGCAAGGCCAAGGGCAAAAGAAGATATCGTGCCGGCAATTGCGGTAGCGAAAAACACTAGCATCATCGATGCTCTTGCTTCGGTGGGCGGGATCGGTTGCCGCAGATAAAAGGGTACGACCGGTGGCCCGGGCATGGCGGCAAAACCGGTTAAGATACCCGAGGCTATTCCCGTCAGCGCGGTTTCCTTTGGTCCCGGGCGGAGCTGCCCCCTTTGCGGTAGCAGCACGAGCACAAACGCGCCAATGGCGATGCCAGCTATCATCAACCGCGCCACATCCGGACTAGTGTGCATCAGCAGCCATATTCCCAGCGGTGTTGCTAACATGGCGAACGCCGCAATCATCAACGCACTTTGTCGGTGGGCGTCGGCGTAAATGACTTTCAATCCGACAGGCCCAATCAGCGCCTGAAGCAAGATAGCAATGACCACAGCTTCACCAGGCTTTACAATCAACCCAAACAAAGGGACGAGAATGATAGCCATGCCAAAGCCGGTCAGCCCGCGAATATAGGCCGCGCCGAATGTCATTGCCGCCAATAGCAATAATTGCACCGCGGCGATTCCAATCAGGTCTTGAATGTTCAGTGCCCCATGGCGGCATGATCAGCCGCGGTCAGTGGTCTTTCCGCAGCCACGCCCTTTTTGTCGAGCCATGCCTGCATTGCCTTTATCTCAGCTTCTTGCGCGGTGATTACTTTTTGCGCAAGCGCGCGAACTTCGGGATCCTTACCATGCTCCAGCGCAACCTTCGCCATATCAACCGCCCCCATATGGTGCGGGATCATGCCTTGCATAAACGCGATGTCGGCGTCGGCATTGATATTGCCCATGCCAGAATGCATCTTGTCATTAGCAGCGGCATAAGCCTTTTGCGCCGCGTTGTAACTGGCGGCAGCGTCCACTGTTGCTACTGGTGTCGCGGCGCTTTCATCCGAAGTAGGCTGCTGACACGCGGCCAAGAAAGCTACGGCAACAAGAGTTAATGGAAGAGTTTTCATCACCATCTCCTTAAAGATCGTCTTAACGCAAATCCGGCGGTGTTGCTTCGTACGATAGCATCTCAATTGCCTCGTCCAGCGTCATGATGCGCTGACCGTCGGAGCCAAGGCTGCGGATTGCAACCTTGCCTTCTTCGGCCTCACGCATGCCGACCACCAGCAAATGCGGCACTTTGGCCACGCTATGTTCGCGCACCTTATAATTGATTTTTTCATTACGCGTATCTGTCTCGACACGAATGCCCGCCGCCTTCAACTTTGCGGTTACATCATGCGCATAGCCATCGGCCTCCGACGTGATCGTCGCAACCACCGCCTGCACAGGCGCAAGCCAGACGGGGAAGCGGCCCGCATAATGTTCGATCAAAATACCGATGAAGCGCTCATAGCTGCCGAAAATCGCACGGTGCAGCATGACGGGGCGATGACGTGCGCCATCCTCTCCAACATAGCTTGCATCTAGGCGCTCAGGCAGCACGCGGTCGGACTGAATCGTGCCCACCTGCCATGTGCGGCCAATCGCGTCGGTCAAGTGCCATTCCAGCTTTGGCGCATAGAACGCCCCTTCACCTGGCAATTCTTCCCAACCAAATTCGGCAGTGGCAAGTCCAGCGCGAACCACAGCATCGCGCAATTCGTTTTCCGCCTTGTCCCAATCCGCGTCTGAACCGAACCGTTGGTCAGGACGCAGCGCGAGCTTGATAGAATAGGTAAATCCAAATTCTTTGTAGACCCGGTCCGCGAGCGCGCAGAACGCCTGCACCTCTTCAACAATCTGGTCTTCACGGCAGAAAATATGCGCATCATCTTGGGTGAACTGACGTACACGCATCAAGCCATGCAATGCGCCATGGGGTTCATTGCGGTGGCAGCAACCATTTTCGTAAATACGCAACGGTAGGTCGCGATAAGATTTAATGCCCTGACGGAAGATGAGGACATGTGCCGGACAGTTCATCGGCTTCAGCGCCATCCAGTCGGCATCGCCCGAAATCACCGGACCTTCGTCATCGACATTGGGCACTTCATCAGGAATGACGAACATGTTAGCGCGATATTTGCCCCAATGTCCCGATTGCTCCCACTGCCGTGCGTCCATGACTTGCGGCGTTTTGACCTCCTTATAGCCGGCACCATCAATCGCCCGGCGCATATAGGCCTCAAGTTCGCGCCAGATTAGATAGCCATTGGGATGCCAGAAGACCGAGCCATGCGCCTCTTGCTGCAAATGGAACAGGTCCATGTCTTGGCCCAAACGGCGATGGTCGCGCTTGGCGGCCTCCTCAAGCCGAAGCAGATGGGCGTCTAGTTGCTTTTTATTCAGCCAACCAGTTCCGTAAATGCGGCTTAATTGCGGATTATTCTGGTCGCCGCGCCAATAGGCCCCGGCAACCCGCGTAAGCTTGAAGGCCGCTGGGTCCAACTTTCCGGTCGACGCCAGATGCGGGCCGCGACACATGTCCATCCAGTCTTCTCCGGACCAATAGACCGACAGTTCCTCACCCTCGGGCAGTTCCGCTGCCCATTCGGCCTTGAACATTTCGCCTGCATTTTGCCATGTCGCAATCAAGGCGTCACGCGCCATCACTTCGCGGCGCAGCGGCTTGTCGGCGCGGATGATTTCGCGCATTTGCTCTTCAATCGCGGGCAGATCATCCATCGTGAACGGCCCGCGCACGGCAGGTGCCATCACGTCATAATAAAAACCGTCATCGGTAGAAGGGCCAAAAGTGATTTGCGTACCGGGAAACAGCGTCTGCACTGCTTCTGCCAAGACATGTGCAAAGTCGTGGCGGGCGAGCTCAAGCGCGTCTGCCTCATCACGGGCCGTTACCAACGCCAGTTCAGCATCGGCCTCAATCGGACGCATGATATCGCGCAATTCACCATCCACCCGCGCCGCAATCGCCGCCTTGGCAAGCCCAGGACCAATGGCAGCCGCAATATCCGCAGGGGTAGTGCCACGCGCAACTTCACGGGCAGAGCCATCGGGAAGGGTGACACGGATCATCTCGGACATGGATTATATTGCTTTCAACTGCGGTTAGAAGCGCTCCTTTGCCAGTCTAGAGGCGAAGTCGCAAGTGCGCAGCCATTGTCCCTCCGAACAAGACGCGCATCGTAAGAAGTTCAACTAGTCCTGTGTCTTTTCGCTACGATAGGGGACAAAGTCACCCAGGCTGCAAACCCCGCCGGTCATACCTGTGGTCCGGTCTACCAGACGGATGATGTCACCTTTGCATTTCTGGCTACCAAAT
Organism: Sphingomonadales bacterium UBA656; assembly: GCA_002299895.1. Classification (GTDB taxonomy): domain Bacteria; phylum Pseudomonadota; class Alphaproteobacteria; order Sphingomonadales; family Sphingomonadaceae; genus Sphingorhabdus_B. The sequence goes on from DBOC01000011.1 coordinate 42,345, forward strand.
TGCTCAGACACCATGATGTCATCGTCACGCGCCAGCCCGCTGCACGCAGAGCGCAGGTTGTTTTGGTACACCAAGCGGCCTGACACTCGATAGAGCAAGATATTGTCGCTAACGCGAACGGTGTTGGTGGCGCTAAAGTCGCTGATGCAACTTACAGGCGTACCCGCGACCTTACCGCTCAGTTCTTTCATCAAGACCGCGCTCTGTTTCTCGGTCAACGGCTTAGGTATGCTGTCCACCTTGCCGCACGCGGCCACCAGCGTTAGCGAGAGGACCAAGGTAAACAGTTTAAATTTATCCATCGATTTGCTCCGGTTCAGGCGAACATCATAACATATACGCTAGAGGATTAACCACAGTTTATCCGGTAAATGTCGCAATATGCCGTTTTTCGCCCGGGGTGACCTGCACGACCGCCTTGCTAAGGTCTGCATCCACAGGACCGTCCATCATCGCGATGGAACGCGCACCGCTTTCGGTTTCTAACAAAAGGGTTGCTGGACCGAAGCCATCTTTGCCCGCGGGCCGCACAAAGCTGCGCACCCGCGCTTTGCCTTGCGGCGCATCATCGAGCGCGAGCGGTGTTGCTGCATAGCCCTTTGCCACATCACCGGACCAGGCGATACGCGGCTGCATTGCCGTGTAAATACCAACCGCCTGCTTTGACATTACGCCGCCATTGGCAGTGACCAAGGCGGGCTTAGATCCATCACGGCGCAACGCATCGACCATAGCGGCGATGTTATACATGGCGTAGCCATTACCCGGCCCACCAAAGAAGCTAAGCCCGCCAGTGAGCGTATAGTCGCCAAGCGCTCGGCCGGCATCTTGCATGCTGTCTACCGCAGCGAACACCGCACAAGGAAAGCAACTGTAAATGTCCACTGGGCCAAGGTCGGTTGCCGCGACGCCGGCTTGATCAAGCGCCGCGGGAATTGCGAAATCCAGTGCGGCAGACCGGTGAATAATGGCACGTTCGGACAAGGGTGGCTCCGCCGCCTCGGCAGCGCCGGCCAACCAAACCCATTTATCTTGTGGCACGCCCAATTCACGAGCCTTGCCTGCACTAGTCAGGATGACCGCGCCGCCCAAATCGACCGCGTCCTGCGCCACATGCCAGCGCCGGTAGATATCGGTCAGCGGGTAATTGCCATTGTCATCGCTCTGCAATGCCTCGGGAGATCGAAAGCCGGGGAATTGGGCATGATTGCGGGTTTCCGCTTTAATGGAAAAAGCAGACCATAAGGCCGCCATCTGCTGCGCATAAGCATCGCCGTCCAACTGCAGCGCCATCCGCCGTGCATTTTCAATGAGGCTATACGCCAGCGGCATCGAAATAATGCCATGACGAATTTCGGTACGGCTTAAGATGGGAAAGCTGGACAGCCGATTGTCGAACCTTGTGTCAGACGCCAGACGCCAGTCTAGTGTCACCCCAGCCTTGCGTGCGCGCTTGGCAGTGCCCGTGGCTTCAGCCCCGACTAACACCGCCATTTCGCAAGCTCCGCGCTTTATCTCACCCGCAAGCTCGTTCACCATCGCTTGCGGACTTTGCCCGCCAACATCGGCATAGATCAGACGTTTTGCCGTGACCCCACCCGCTGCGCCAAAGGCTTCAGGCGTATTATCAGGGGAACCGGTGCCAAGGCTGACACCGCTATCCTCAAAAGTCCGAATGGCGGCAATGGTGTCGATTGCAACGGCAACGGCTTGCGGCTGCCCGGTATCGTCAAGGGCTGCCTTGATAGCGGCGGCTGCAAAGTCGCGTGGAGCGGGCCATTCACCCGCGACGGTCTTGCGACTAGATTCGCCTACACCAATAATTACTGGCGCGCTCGCATCAAAATTGGCCATTTGGGTCTCCCAATTATCTCTTAACTGCACGCTTAAATATGCTAGCAAGCTATGCAAGAGATAAGGAGAGCGCACATGGCGAAATGGCCGAAATTGACATGGGACACTGAACCAACCGGGCCATTGAAGGGTATCAAGGTTGTGGACATGGCCACAGTTGTGCTTGGTCCTTATGCAACGGTGCAATTGGCCGATTTGGGTGCAGAGGTCATCAAGATCGAAAATAGTGAGGGCAATACGCCAGGCGACATGATGCGCCATGGCGGCGATTCGCCTACCAAACAGCATGGACCGATTTTCACGGCGCTCAACCGAAACAAAAAAGCCATTAACCTCAACATCAAAAAGCCTGAGGACAAAGCCGTGCTCGAGGCTTTGTTAGAAGAAGCCGACGTGTTCATCCACAATGTGCGAATGGCGGGCGTCGAGCGGCTGGGCTTTGGCTATGAGGCGGTAAAAGCCATCAACCCCAATATCATATATGTGCATTGCGCGGGCTTTGGCGCAGGCGGTGTCTATGGCGAGCGTCAGGCCTATGACGATCTCATTCAAGCTGCCTCCGGTTTTGCGGCATTAAGTGAGCAGCGCGATGGCGGGCGCCCAACTTATTCCCCCAGCCTTGTAGCCGACAAAGTCAGTGGCCTGTTCGCCGCCAACGCCACGATGGCAGCATTGCTTGGCCGCGCAGGCGGGCAGGGCGGGCAGTTTGTGCAAGTGCCGATGTTTGAATGCTTCACCTGGTTCAACATGGTCGAAAATTTGTGGGGCGAAACCTTCATCCCCGGCAATGGACGCATGGGCTATACACGCTCGGTCAACCCGCGTCGGCGGCCGTATCCGACTAAGGATAGCTTCATTGCCATCGTCCCGTATAATGACCGGCAATGGGCCACATTCTTTGAACTGGGCGGACGGCCGAATGTCTTCGATGACCCGCGCTTTTCCACTTATCAAGAACGCACCAAGCACACCGGCGAATTATATGCGTTAATTGAGGAAGTCAGTGCGACGCGGACCACCGCTGAATGGCTTGACCTTTTGGCGCAGCATGACATTCCGGCGATGAAATATAACCGTATGGCCGATGTGCTGGCCGACCCGCATTTGGCCGATGTCGGCTTTTTTGAAGAACGGGAATCGCCCGACGTCGGCAAATACCGGTCGATGAAACATCCCGTGCATTATGCAGGGACACCCTTATCCAACTACGCACATCCGCCGATGCTAGATGCCGATGGCGAGGAGATTAAGGCTGCGTTGGGGATTTAGTTCCCTCTCCCTGAGGCTAGGAAAACCTAAACCAATAATCCGCGCATGATCAGGTCAATGGTATGTTCGCGATAGGCATCGCGCATATTTTCGTCAAAATCGTCCTGATTGTAACAGTGACGCAGCACCAAACGCGAAGAATAAAAACGATCGGCTGCGCCCGTTACGGTGAAGTAGAAAAATTGCGGGTCGGTTTTGCGGAACTTACCCGCCTTTATGCCCTGCGCAATCAGCACTTCGTAAACATTGGAAATCGGCTTGAGATATAGTTCCGCAATGCGCGCCGCTTCAGCAGGGGCGCTGTCACGGACCATACGCATCAGCAAGCGGTTGAGATAGGGAAAGGCGTGATATGTATCGATGACAGCGCCAATATGGATACGCAATTTGTCGGCCGGCTGCATGTCTTTGGCCACCAAAGCGCCAAGGCTTTGTACGATATTGCCCATGTCGCGATCGAGCAATGCCAACATGAGGCCGTTTTTGTTGCCGAAATAATATTTGACCAAAGCACTGTTCAGGCCAGCACGCAGCGACAACTCCGACAATGACAGGTCAATGGTATCGCCTTCGCGCATGATCTGGCTAGCGGCTTCAATCAATTGGTCACGCGCATTGTTGCTATCGGCTGAATCGCTAGCCAGTCTTGGTCCTGTTGTCGCCATTGGTGCCCGCCCCCTTTACCTAAGGTTACTTATAAACAGGTTCGTCCCACCATGGGAAGAAGTCAGGCAAGTCTGCCGATACCTTGTCGGGGTATGCCGGGCTGCGCTTTTCGAGAAAGCTGGCAATACCCTCTTTCGCATCACCTGATCGCGCACGGCGGTAAATGGCTCGGCTGTCTATTGCGTGCGCGGCCATGGGGTGGTCGGCCGCCGAGAGCCTCCACAACATAGCGCGCGTGAGGGCAATGGACACCGGCGCCGTATTGTCCGCTATCTCGCGTGCCAGCGTTCGCGCCGCTTCCATTAATTCGGCCGGCGCGTGAACAGAGCGGACGAGGCCACCGTTCAAAGCCTCTATCGCGTCAAAAACTCGGCCGGTCATGCACCATTCCAAAGCCTGTTGCATACCAACCAAGCGCGGCAGAAACCAACTAGAGGCTGCCTCTGGTACAATCCCGCGCTGTGCAAAGACAAAGCCGAAGCGTGCAGTGTCGCTCGCCAAACGGAAATCCATCGGCAATTGCATCGTTGCGCCAATGCCCACCGCCGCACCGTTGATGGCGCCGATGACGGGTTTTTTGCATTGAAAAATCCGCAACGTCAGGCGCCCGCCGGAATCACGGACTCGTTCATCCGAAAGCGATGCCACCTCAGACCGGCTGGCAAACACATCGCCGCCCGCCTCCGGTGTAAGGTCCGCGCCCGCACAAAAGGCCCGGTCGCCCGATCCTGTTACAATGACCGCGCGCACAGCATCGTCGGCGTCGACCAGATCAAATGCCGAGCACATCTCGCGCATCATGACATTGGTAAATGCATTCATCTTTTCGGGACGATGCATCGTGATCGTGGCGATGCCGTCAGCGACAGCATATTGGATTTGGGTGAATTCGGTCATCACGTGCATACCTCTATATTCAGTTCCACCCGCACCATTTATTCTATCGGTGTCGCGCCCAGTCTAAACATTTATAAGTCACCCACGACCTCAAAATGTCTCAATGATGCGCGACCCGAACGGAATGTGTTGCGTTTAACGCGGCGCCATCCGGATCGCACCGTCGATACGCACGTCTTCGCCGTTGAAATACCCACATTCAATCATCGTCATAGCAACTTGGGCAAATTCATGCGGATGGCCAAGACGCTTCGGGAAGGGCACAGATGCAGCAAGCGCATCTTTCACGGCTTGCGGTGCACCATTCATCAACGGCGTGTTGAAAATGCCCGGCAGGATAGTGTTCACGCGAATGCCCTCGCTCATCAAATCTCGCGCGATTGGCAAGGTCATGCCGACAACGCCGCCCTTTGAGGCGGAATAAGCCGCTTGGCCCATCTGGCCGTCCTCAGCCGCTACCGACGCAGTATTCACCATCGCGCCACGCTCGCCATCTTCCATGGGTTCAAGCGTCAACATACCAGCCGCCGACTTTGCGATGCAGCGGAAAGTACCAACGAGGTTGATCTGAATAATGCGGTCAAAAGCATCGAGGGGAAAATGCTTAATCGAACCGTCTTCCTTAGAACGGCTGGCGGTCTTGGCGGCATTGCCAGTACCCGCGCAATTGACCAAGATACGCTCTTGACCATGCGCAGCGCGCGCCTTTGCAAAACCAGCATCAACGCTTTCGTCGCTCGTGACATTGACGTTGCAAAACACGCCACCAATTTCAGCGGCCAACGCCTCGCCCTTGTCAGCTTGAAGATCGAAAATCGCGACCTTCACTCCCTTTGCAGCCAGCGCACGCGCAGTTGCTTCGCCAAGGCCCGATGCACCGCCAGTAACGACTGCTGCGACTGTTGAATCCAGTTTCATGTAAATTCCCTTTTTAAAAACCAAAGTGCTCAGCCTGTCGAAACACGTTCAACCAATACGCGCCCTTTGACAGGCTCAGGGCTACGGTTATGTTTATGTATACGCTAAATCACACCCGTTCGATAATTGTCACGTTGGCCTGACCGCCACCTTCGCACATCGTTTGCAGGCCGTAACGTCCACCACGCGCTTCAAGCGCATTCAGCAATGTCGCCATCAACTTTGTACCCGACGCGCCCAATGGATGGCCCAATGCAATGGCGCCGCCATGGACGTTGATTTTCGAACGATCGCCACCTGTGTGCTTTAACCAAGCCAAAGGCACTGGCGCAAAGGCTTCATTTACCTCATACAAATCAATGTCGGATATTTTCATACCCGAACGCTGAAACGCACGGTCGGTTGCGAACAATGGTTCTTCCAACATGATCACCGGGTCACCCGCCGTCACCGTCAGGTTGACAATGCGCGCACGCGGGGTCAGGCCATGTTCTTTCAAGGCCTTTTCGGACACAATCAGAACCGCCGATGCGCCGTCGCAAATCTGGCTGGCGTTGGCGGCAGTAATGCTCCCGCCTTCCTGAAGCAATTTAACGCCGGACAGGCTTTCAAAAGTTGCATCATAGCGGATGCCCTCATCGCTATTATGGACGATCTTACCTTCTGGCGTATCTACTTCCATGCCGACAATTTCATTGGCAAATGCGCCGCTTTGTGTGGCCGCAATAGCCTTTTGATGCGATTCCAACGCGAACTGGTCGAGATCTTCGCGGCTAAAGCCGTATTTTTTCACCAGCATTTCAGCGCCCATAAACTGGCTGAACATGATGCCGGGATAGGCCTCTTCCAAACGCGGGCTTTTATATGTGCCCATGCCTTCTTTTTTAAACAGCATCGACGTCGAGCCCATGGGCACGCGCGTCATGCTTTCGATGCCGGCGGCAAGGACAATATCCTGCGTACCTGACATTACGCCTTGCGCGGCAAACATCATCGACTGTTGTGATGATCCGCACTGGCGGTCGATGCTGACTGAGGGAATAGAATTGGGCAGGCGCGAAGCGAGCACAATGTTGCGGCCAACGTCGCCCGCTTGCTCGCCACCTTGCATCACGCAGCCCATGATGACGTCTTCAATCGCCGCAGGGTCGAAATCATTGCGGTCGGCGATAGAATCGAGAACCGCAGCACCCAAATCCACCGGATGCACACCGGCAAGCTTGCCGCCGCGACGGCCACCTGCGGTACGGACCGCATCCACAATATAGGCGTCTGCCATATTCACTCTCCTGTTGTTCAAAATTTAATCAGACGATTAAACTTTGAAGGGGGAGAGTCAAGGGCCTCCCCATCTTTAACCGATGGGGAGGGTTTAAGCTTAAGCCGCCTCGCGCGCGATCGTGATCACTTGCGGGTAGGTGAATTCAAGCAAGCCTTCCTCACCCAATTCGGCACCAAAGCCGGACTGCTTATGTCCGGCAAAAGGTGCGTTGGGGGCGAGATGCATGGACTCGTTAATCCAGACAGTGCCGGTTTCCAATTGCTCGGCAACTTCAACCGCAGCTTCTGGATTGCTAGTCCAGATGGATCCGGCAAGTCCATAATCCGACGCGTTAGCGCGATTGATAGCTTCATTAATGGTCGAAAATTTCATTAACGGCATGACTGGACCGAATTGTTCTTCAGCCACAATCCGAGCATCTTCGGGCGGATTATCCAGCACGGTCACCGGCACGAAATAGCCAGGGATCGATGGGTCATGGTCGCCGCCAGCGAGGAATTTATAACCCTTGTCCTTTGCGTCCTGAATAAGCTCCAACACACGCTTATATTGTGGCTTGTTCTGGATGGGACCAATTGCGGTGCCCTGTTCAGCGCCATCGCCAACCTTGACGGCCTTGGCATAAGCCGCAATCGCACTCGACAACTCCTCGTAAATATCTTCGTGAATGTAGATGCGCTTAGCCGCGATGCAGACTTGGCCTGCATTGTAAAAGCTTGCCCAAAACAGCTTTTCAGCCACTTTGGTCACATCAGCATCGGGTAAAACGATTGCAGCATCATTGCCGCCTAGTTCTAATGTTATGCGCTTCAAATCCTTCGACGCAGATTCCATCACGCGCTTGCCTGTTGCGGTCGAGCCCGTGAAGGTGATTTTGTCGATGTCTGGGTGCGACGTCAGCAATGGTCCGAGCGCATCGCCGCCCGTGATAATGTTGAGCACGCCGGGCGGGAATATGCCTGCCACCAGTTCCGCCAAGCGCAAGGTCGCCAATGGCGTGAACGGCGATGGCTTCAACACCATCGTGCAGCCCGACAATAAAGCAGGTACAATCTTTTGAATCGCCATCAACACAGGGAAATTCCAAGGCACGATTCCGCCTACCACGCCAACAGGCACGCGGCGGGTGCGGCTGAGGCGCTTGTCGCTATCCTCGGTGATTTTCTCTTCCAAATTCAGCATCGGCAAAGCGCGCGTCATGCCTACGCAGCCGGCTATTTCACTACCCGCCTGCATATGCGGCTTGCCTTGTTCGGCGGTGAGCAAACGCATGAGCTCGTCGCTGTTCGTCTTGATCACATCTGCCATTTTCGCGAATAGAGCCCGACGCTCTTCGACACTCGTTTTCTTCCATGTCTGGAACGCAGCGCGGGCAGCGGCAACCGCTTTGTCGAGATCAGCCTGACCACAATCGGGCACTTGGCCGATGACCTGTTCGGTCGCAGGATTCACGACATCAATCCATTTGCCGTTATCAACGAGTTCGCCGTTGATCAGATTTTTATATTGCGTAGTCATTTTCTGTCTCCTGATGAGTCTCTGGCTTTATAGCCTCAATTTGTTGGCTTGTCCTGCTTTGCCCAATATTCATCGCGCAGCAGGCGCTTGTATAGTTTTCCGGTATCATGACGCGGCAGCTCTTCGCGAAAATCAATGCGGCGCGGGATCTTGATGCCCGACAATTTCTCTCGCGCGAACGCGGTCAGCTCGTCACGCAAATCATCGCCCGCGTCTGCCATATCGAGCGGCTGCACAACGGCGATAACCTCTTCCCCCATTTCGTCATGTGGCCCGCCGATGACTGCAACATCGCGAACCCTAGGATGCGTGACCAGATGGTTTTCAATTTCCTGCGGATAGATGTTCACGCCGCCCGAAATGATCATGAAGCTTTTACGGTCGGTGAGATAGAGATAGCCCTCGGCATCCAGCCGACCAACATCCCCTAAGGTGGTCCAGCCGTGCTTATTGGTCGCACCTTTGGTTTTTTCGGGGTCATTATGGTAGCTGAAAGACGCGGTGCTTTCGAAGAACACCGTGCCTTCTTGCCCAACAGGCACATCGTCACCTTCTTCGTCGCATATATGCATCGTTGCATTCAACGCACGACCAACTGAACCCTTATGCGTCAGCCATTCCTCGCTTGAGATAAATGTAATCCCCTGCCCCTCGGTCCCGGCATAATATTCACGCAGGACTGGACCCCACCATTCAATCATCGCTTCCTTGATCGGTACAGGACACGGCGCGGCGGCGTGGACCGCTGTTTCCAGGCTGGACACGTCATATTTGGCGCGCACATCTTCAGGTAGCTTCAGCATACGCGCGAAATGCGTTGGCACCCATTGGCTGGCGGTAATCTTGTATTTTTCAATAGCTACCAACGCCGCTTCTGGATCAAATTTCTCCATCACCACGACTGTGCCGCCAAGGCGGTGGACAGCAGCACACCAACGTAAGGGCGCGGCATGGTACAGCGGCGCTGGCGACAAATAGATGCTGTCACCCGAAAATTTGAATGCCATCATGGCGAGGCCAGCAAGCACATTGGGAGCGGCAATATCGGCGTCCTCGGGCAGCGGAAAGCGAATGCCCTTTGGCTGCCCCGTTGTGCCAGAACTATACAACATGTCGGTGCCAGCGCGCTCATCGGCCACGGGCGTAATGGGCATATCTGCAACCGTATCGGCATAATTATCCCATCCGGCATGGACGCCGCCGAGGATGAAACGCGTCACCGGACTTTCGATCTGGTCCAATACCGCGCCAAGATAAGGCGAAGCAAAAAGTGCCTTTGACCCACTATCCTTCAGTATATAATCGATTTCGGAGGCGGTGAGCCGGCAACTAATGGCAACGTAGATCAGCCCTGCGCGCTGCGCACCCCAGACAATATCGAAAAATTCGGCACGATTTTCGAGACAAATGGCTACCGTATCGCCGTGCTGAAGCCCAAGCTTACGAAACAAATGGGCGCACTGGTTGGAACGTTCGTCAAGTTGCTTGTATGTGATAGTATCGCCCGAGCACGCCATGATGACGGCGGGTTTATCGGGATTGACGGCGGCGTGGACGGTTGGATGGCCCATGTTATTCCCCCTGCCAGTTTGGTTTACGCTTTTCGGCAAAGGCCAAAGCGCCTTCGCGTGAGTCTTTCGACGAAAAAACAGGCGCGCAAATCTCGCTCTGTTTCTTCCACATCTCGGCTGAGTTCCAATCAGGTCGCTCATTGATAACACGCTTCGTCGCAATCAGCGCCAGCGGTCCATTTGCAGCTACCTTAGCCGCAAGCTCAAGGGCAGCATCAATAGCAGCGCCGTCCGTCACGCGGTTCACAAAACCCATTTCATACGCGCGTTGGGCCGAGATGAAATCTCCTGTCAACGCAAGTTCCATAGCCATGCGCTTGCCGATAATTGAGGGCAGCGTCAGCAAGCCTCCAGCGGCCGCGACAAGGCTCCGCTTCACCTCAGGGATGCCAAATTGTGCCTTGTCATTCGCCACCAGCAAGTCGCAAGCAACCGCAATTTCCATGCCGCCGGCAAGCGCATAGCCTTCAACTGCACCAATGAGCGGCTTGGCGGGCGGAGATTCAATAAAGCCTGCAAAACCCTTGCCCTTGATGCTGGGCAGCTCTCCTCGCAGAAACGCCTTAAGATCCATGCCAGAGCAGAAAGTTCCGCCTGCACCCGTGATGATCCCGGCGTTTAGGCTTTTGTCGCTATCCAGCTGCTCCATGGCCGCAGCAATGCCTTGCGCAACCGCCTGGTTAACAGCGTTCTTCGCGTCTGGCCGGTTGATCGTAATGATCAGGACGCCGTCCTGAGCTTGGGTTAGGACTTCCGACATTCACACTCTCCTAAACAATAACCTTTGCCCTGAACTCAGTCGAAAGACGCTTGTCAGGCAATGACTGTGCCCGGTGGAGACGCGCCCGTCTAACGGCTCGGAACTAAGACATCCTTAATTGCTCACCGCCCCTTGGGCAGGCCGAGCACATGTTCGCCGATGATGTTTTTCTGAATTTGGCTGGTGCCGCCGCCAATCGTGGCGGAGAAGCTGTTCAAATAGGACCGGTGCCAATAGCCGTCATCGACCGCATTTTCGTCACCAACATAATAGCCAGCGCGCGTGCCTTGGAACTGCAAAGAGAATTCGGTCAATTCGCGCACCAACTCGGTCCGCGCCAGCTTGTTCATCAACGCGAGCCCCATCGGGCGATCACTGGTGAGCGGGGCCATGCGGCGACGCTGATTATTGAGGTTCAAGGCCTGAATTTCGATCATATAGTCGACAAGCCTGTCACGCATGACGGGATCATCCAGCACTGGCTTGCCACCGCGCTTGGCCGAACGCGCCATATCGATCACACCCATCACGTCCATTTCCTTGACGAAATAGCCGCCGACCGGATTAACCTTCGCACCGCGTTCATATTCGAGCGTCTTCATCGCGACCATCCAGCCTTGACCTTCTTCGCCGACAAGGCCTGATGCAGGGATGCGGGCATCCGTGAAAAAGCATTGGGTGAAACCATATTCGCCCGTGAGTTTCTTCAATCGCCGGGTTTCAACGCCAGGGATCTTCATCGGCGCGAGGAAGAACGAAAGTCCCGCATATTTGCTTGGCCCATCATTCGATGTGCGCGCGAGCAAGATCATATAATCTGCCCGATCGCCCAAGGAAGTCCAGATTTTGGAGCCATTGATGACATATTCGTCACCATCACGAACTGCCTTAGTCTGTGCGCTGCCAAGGTCCGAACCATGCTCTGGTTCCGAAAAGCCCTGACACCAAATTTCTTCAGCAGACAGCATAGGTTTGATGAAGCGGCGCTTGTCCTCCTCACGACCAATGTCCAGCAACAACGGCCCGGTCCAGCCATTGGCAATCGCATTGAGCATGATCGGGGCATCATGGCTTTTCATGATCCGCGTGGCGATACGCTGATATTCAGGATGCATTCCATAGCCGCCATATTCGGTGGGCCACGACATCCCGAAATAGCCCGCCTCATAAACCTTACGCTGCCAATTGCGGAGGAAATCAAACTGCTGATCCGTCGACACTTCCATAAAGGTCAAGGGCAGCATGAAACCGGGGTCCCGCACCGTGTTTTCGGCGAACCACGCGTCGCATTGCTTTTCAAAGGCGGCGAGTTCCTGCGGGCTTGGTGTGCTCATGGGCTGATTCCTCTCTCTGCATTTAATTGGGCGATTAAATAGCGGATTGCAACACTGAAATCCTCACCGGATTGCCAAGGATTAGCCCTTCTTGAAGGGGGCCATATCGCCTAAAAATTCAATCTCGCGTTCCATAGCATGGGTTTCGCGCTCCAGAAAATCGGCAACTGCCATGCGGAACCCTTCATTGGCGATATAATGCGCGGAATAGGTCGGCACCGCTTCATAACCGCGCGCCAATTTATGTTCGCCTTGCGCCCCTGCTTCCACGCGGGCGAGGCCATGAGCAATGGCATAATCAATCGCCTGATAATAACAGAGTTCAAAATGCAGGAAGGGGACTTCGCTGATGCAGCCCCAATAGCGGCCATATAGGCAATCGGGCCCGACAAAATTGAGCGCGCCGGCAATCGGCCGATCACCGGCAAACGCCAGAAAAAGGACGATGCTGTCACGCATAGTGTCGCCGATGATGTCGAAAAACGCCCGAGTCAAATAGGGCGTACCCCATTTGCGCGCACCAGTGTCCTGATAGAATATCCAGAATGCATCCCAATGTTCGGATGTGATGTCGGCGCCAGATATTTGCTCAATGCGAGCTGCAGATTGCGCGCCTGTGCGTTCCTTGCGGATGGCCTTGCGCTTGCGGGACGATAAGGCACCCAGAAACTCTTCAAAATCGGCATAGTCCCGGTTCTGCCAATGAAATTGCGCGCCGACCCGCGTCAACCATCCTGCCGCGCGAAATTGCGCGAGCTCAGTTTCGGCCACAAAAGTGGCATGCGCCGAAGATAGGCCATTCTGCTCCACCACCGCTTCCGCCGCCCGCAAGATAGGTAGCGCCATCGCCGGGTCACGCACTAACAATCGCGGCCCTGGCACTGGCGAGAACGGCGCAGCAATTTGCAACTTGGGGTAATATTGTCCACCAGCCCGATGAAATGCATCCGCCCAATGATGGTCGAACACATATTCACCCTGGCTGTGGCTTTTAAGATAGGCGGGCAGCGCCGCCGCCGGAACGCCGTCCGCATCGCGAATCAGTAGCGGCGCGGGCGACCATCCCGTGCCGGGACCGACGCTTCCGGAGTGCTCAAGCGCCGACAGAAACGCATGACTGACAAACGGATTGCCGCGTTGGTTCAGCGCATCCCACTGTTCGGCGGGAATCTCGCTGACTTTGCTTAAAAGTTCGGCGGTGACGCCGTCGGTCATTAAACCGAGCGAACCTTCACAACGCAGTCGATTTCAACCGTCGCATCGCGTGGCAAGACAGGAACAGAGACGGCGGCACGTGCATGCTTGCCTGCGACGCCGAATACTGCTTCCATCAAGTCCGATGCACCATTGGCCGCTTCGGGTTGGTCGGTAAAGTCTGGGGTCGACGCGACAAATACACCAAGCTTGACGATTCGCTCAACGCGTTCAAGGTCACCGCCAAGCGCTGCCTTCATCTGCGCAATCAGCATGACTGCACAGGCCTTGGCAGCCGCCTTGCCGTCTTCAAGGCTGCGCGTATCTCCCACTTTACCAGTGACAACCTTGCCATCGACAAAGGGCAATTGTCCCGAAATGAACAGCATGCCGTTCGCTTCGACAGCGGGCACATAGGATGCGACTGGCGCTGCAGGTGCAGGGAGAGTAATGCCGAGTTCGTCCAATTTTTCTTCAATCATGATGCTACCTTTTCCAATGTGGGCGCTGGCGCATTCGCAACGAGCCGGTCCCTAATCCAAACTTCTGCGTCTGCCCAGCGATCCAGCCGCGCGTGCGCTGACTTCGAAGGCTTCACGCGATCCCACAGCAAAGGCTCACCGACAAAATGCAATCGCCACACATCGGGGTACTGTTCGCCAACGGACTCATGCTGGTGCCCCAGATCGTCGACGAATACCGCAACGCTTGGCCGATATTCTTCGAGAATCCGCCCAAGTGCCTCGCCCTTGCCGCCTTGGTTGCAATAGACTGGTGCGTCGATACCTACGGCCTTCAACTGCTCGGTCCGCGGTCCTGCACGGTGATCGAGCAAATTGGTGAGGATAACGACATCGGCATGCTCACGTAAGCGGTTGATGCTTTCGACCGCGCCATCAATTGCCTGTTGCCGGTGCATTTCGGTATCGAAAAATCCGTTGAGCAAATCCCAAACCTGCCCGCGCTCCACAATATTGCCATCATGCTTGTGGCGCAGTGCCTCACCCCAGTCACCATGGACGAGGTCGAAATGGATATGGTGTGCGTCATCCAGCCAGTCCCGAAAAGGGACGATCATGTGCAACAATACTTCATCGCAATCCGAAATCAGCAATGGCCGGGGACCAGTAACGCTCATGCTTCCAACTCCTGCCGTGCATGTACCAATAAGGCGGGTGATACGCCGATGATCGCCGCGCACGCGATAAGATCGGGCTCATATGCCTCCAAAAACGACAAAATCGCCGCCTGTGTGCTGCGCTCCATGACGCTGGCGCGCAAGCCCTCGGGTGTAAGGCCAGTGAGCGACAATAATCGTTCGGCCCGCGATTCTTCCATCAACGCCCAAGCCAATGCCTGGAATGCCAAAGCCGATGCGTCTAACGTGTCGTTTGTGTCATGCATGGCCTTCGCTTAAGCCAAGGCATAGCCGAACGCAAAGCGGGAAAAGGTCCGTATGGATAAAAAGGCGATGATGTTTTGGGAAGTGATGTGGGACTGGATGGAGGACGACAGACACGCCCGCACTCATGTTGCCAGAATCAAAAAGGGCGCCCGAAGCGCCCTGATCGATTAGCCTTTCAAGCAATGCTTGTGCTTACTTGATTTTAGCTTCCTTGAACTCGACATGCTTGCGCACGACGGGGTCATATTTGCGGAACGTCATCTTTTCCGTGATGTTGCGCGGATTTTTCTTGGTCACGTAGAAGAAGCCCGTGTCAGCGGTGCTGAGCAGCTTGATCTTGATAGTGGCTGGCTTCGCCATGGCCCATTCCTTTTGTTCAAATAATTTCGTAAAAAACTGCGCAGAAAAGAGCCGCGCTGTTCACAGACGGGGGCCAATGCGGATTCGCGGGGCTAAAGTCAAGTCCATATGCTGGTATCCACATCGGAGAGCTGTCACATTTGCACCGAAACGCCATGCTGAAGGCGATTTAACATCTTACTTTTCAGCATGTCGGACAGTAATGACCCCCACCAAGTTCCGCATGACACGCAGACTGCACGCGTTCACGCAGCGATTCGCTCTAACTGTCCAAAATAGGGAGCAGTTCACAGCTGCGGATGTTAGTAGCAAAAAGGCGAGCAAAGCATATTGCTTCACCCGCCCTTTTTGAAATTCAGAACAGCTTTTATTCGGAGAGCGCGCTCAAATTTGTTGCCGAATATTTGCCACGACGGTCGATTTCGATGTCGAAGGACAAACGGTCACCTTGAGTTACTTGACCCATGCCCGAACGCTCAAGCGCCGAAATGTGCACAAACACATCTTCACCGCCATCGTCACGCTGCACAAAACCAAAACCCTTCATGTCATTGAAGAACTTCACGGTACCATTAGCCCGTTCGCCAGTCGATTCGCGCTGTGGACCGCGTGCCGCCGAGTCGCGATCACCGCCACGGAAGCCGCCGCGATCATCACCGCGCGGTGCACGGTCAAACGCTGGGCGATCAGGGCGCGGAGCGCGTTCGCTAACAGGCATCGGCTCGCCGTCGATCACTAAATCGGTTGCCGACACTTTACCACCGCGTTCCACCAGCTGGAATTCAAGTGGTTGACCCTCGGCAAGGCCGGCAAGGCCAGCTTGCTCAACAGCGCTGATATGCACGAAGACGTCGTCGGGACGATCATCTACCTGAATAAAGCCAAAACCTTTTTGACCATTGAAAAACTTGACGATTCCTTTGCCGGAACCGATGACTTGCGCGGGCATTGGTGGGCCACCAGGACCACGGCGCGGGGCACCAAAGCCTCCTCCACCGCCACCGCCGCCGAATCCGCCGCCGCCGCCCGAACGGCCACCACCAAAGTCACTTTGATAGGGGGATGGTGCGCGATAACCATCGTAGCTTTCATCACCGAAACCGTCTCTTTTGTCCCGGCCCTTGCCAGCACGCTTGCGATCAAAACCCATAACTTCTTGCTTGCCTTCTCATCGCCCTAAACCACTATGTTATGCAGTCGAGGGCGACTGTACTGCACGTCACAAGCGCAACCGTTGGTGATTACGCGACACTCCTCTATATCGTAATAAAATGTGACGCGATAGCAAATATTGTTGACGAATTTCGCTGTGCCATAACTGTACTTTCATTTGCCTTGGACGGCACTGTCGGGCAAGGGACAAGCATGAGCGTTTATTTGCATGAAGAAGATCTGCCCGCGGGCGTACTGGCCGAGGGTCCTGTCGCCGTTGACACGGAAACCATGGGGCTGATTACCCCACGCGACCGGCTCTGCCTGTTGCAGATTTCCGACGGCCGCGGGGACGAGCATCTGATCCGCTTTAGCCGGGACAGCGATTATAAGGCACCTAATCTGCGCGCCGTTCTTGCCGATCCTGCACGCCTCAAACTGTTTCATTATGCCCGATTCGATCTGGCCGCGATCTCGCATTATTTGAATGTCGTCGCGACGCCCTTATTCTGTACGAAAATTGCCTCACGCCTAACGCGTACATATACGGATCGCCATGGCTTGAAAGAATTGGTTAAGGAAATACTGTCGACCGACATTTCCAAACAGCAGCAATCCAGTGATTGGGGCGGTCCCGTGCTATCCGAAGCACAAAAGGATTATGCCGCAAGCGACGTTCGCTATCTTCACCGCCTGCACGCCGAATTTGTTATCCGCCTAGAACGCGAAGGTCGCACTGCCTTGGCGCAAGCATGTTTTGATTTTCTGCCACACCGTGCAGACCTTGATCTTGCGGGTTGGCCAGAAATCGACATATTCGGGCACAGCTAAGGTTCGATCTGGTTAAGCATCGATCATGTCCGCACAAGCCGATCTTGAACGCACACAAAGACAACGCTGGGCCATGCCCGACGGGCGGCATGATCGGCTCATCCGCGCGCTACGTGTTGGGTTGCCCATCGTCATTGGCCTGTTGGTAGCGCTGCTGGCATTCAGCCCCTTTACCGGCAAACAGGAATTGAGCTTCGTGCTGAACAAGGATGAAGTAGACCTGTCGCGCGAACGGCTGCGCGTCGTCGAGGCATTGTATCGCGGCGATGACAGCAAAGGCCGCCCTTTTTCCTTGCGCGCAGGGAGCGCTGTGCAAAAAACGTCTGCAGACCCTGTGTTGGAAATGACATCACTATCGGGCCGGATAATGTTGAATGACGGACCGGCGTCCATCGTCGCGCAGCGCGGCGTTTATAACCTTAACAAAGAAACGATGCGCGTGAATGGCCCATTGGCTGTTGAATCGGCAGGCTATGACATGATTGCCAGCAATGTAGAGCTATCGTTAAAAGACCGGTCGATGCAAAGCTTTGGTCCTGTTAGCGGTCGGACAAAAGTTGGCACCTTCCATGCGGGACGCCTACGCGCTGACCTCGACACGCGCATTGTGCGACTGGATGGCGGCGTTCGTTTGCGTATCGACCAGAATGCTATTAAGTGAGCGCGCAATGACTATCCGTTCTCTCTCCTTCGGCCTGTGCGCAGCGATTGCGGGCATGAGCATGCTATCCACGGCTTCGACCGCGCAAAGCATTCGCAATCATGATAGCAATGCCCCTGTCGATTTTTCGGCAGCTGCTATGGAACTGCAAGACCGCGCAGACCGAGTGGTATTATCGGGTGGCGTGACGGCGGTTCAAGCAGGGCTTACGCTAAAGGCAAATCGCGTGACCGCCGCCTATTCGAGTAATAATGGCGTTGATGTGAACCGCCTTGATGCCACCGGCGGCGTGATGATCTCTAAAGATGACCTGCGCGCAACCAGTAGCTCTGCCATTTATGATCTGGATTCCAGCCTGATCACGCTGATAGGCAATGTGAACCTTGTGCAAGGCAATAATCGCCTCACTGGCGGACGCTTGGTCATTGATCTGGACTCAGGCCGCTCAACAATCAACGGCGGCGGGGCGGCTAGTACAACAACTTCGGGCGGCCGCGTCACTGGCACCTTCAGCGTGCCACAACGCAAAAAGTAAGTTTGGGCTAACACTGAAAAAAGTGAAACTGTAAGCAATTCAGATAAGCATGAATCATGCCAATTGCAAAATGCTTCGCTATTCAATAGATATTATATATAAATCAAAAGCATCATTGCGGGCGAAAATTGAAAATGGAGAGCATAATGGCACCTGCTGCTGATGCAACGACCGATGCGGGTATGCAATCGGGGCTAGGCGTTGTGTCCATCGCCAAAAGCTATGACAAGCGGGCCGTTTTGACGGATGTTTCGCTGTCCGTGGCAAAGGGTGAAGTGGTTGGTCTGCTTGGACCCAATGGCGCGGGTAAGACGACCTGTTTTTACTCGATCATGGGGCTAGTCAAACCCGATAGCGGTCGCATTACGCTGGATGGCGCGGACATTACCACGCTGCCAATGTATCGCCGCGCCATTTTGGGGCTTGGCTATCTGCCGCAAGAAACGTCGATTTTCCGCGGAATGACCGTTGAACAGAATATCAGCGCGGTTCTCGAAATGTCGGAGCCTGACGCCGACTCGCGCGGCGAGCGGTTGGAAAAACTGTTGGACGAATTTGGCCTGACCCGTTTGCGCAGCGCGCCTGCCATGGCCTTGTCCGGTGGCGAGCGGCGGCGATGCGAGATCGCCCGCGCACTAGCCGCGAACCCGTCGATCATGCTTCTCGACGAACCCTTTGCCGGCATTGACCCGATTTCGATCTCGGACATTCGCGATCTTGTGAAGGAACTCAAGACACGTGGAATTGGCGTATTGATCACCGACCATAATGTCCGTGAAACATTGGACATCGTGGACCGCGCCTGCATCATTTACGGAGGACAGGTTCTATTCGCCGGATCGCCAGAGGCTTTGGTCGCCGATCCCAATGTCCGCCGCCTGTATTTAGGCGAAAGCTTTGCAATGTAATGTGGAGGAAATGACGGAAATTTAACGTCATGACATTAGCTCCGCGCCTCGACCTTCGCCAAAACCAGTCGCTGGTCATGACGCCGCAGCTTCAACAAGCGATCAAGCTGCTCGCGCTTTCGTCGCTCGAAATAGAAGCCTTTATCGCCGAAGAGGTCGAACGCAATCCCGTGCTTGATGCGGGCGGCAGCGATTCTATATCCGACACCCCTCTTGATGAGTTAACGATCGGCACGATTGCCGAGAGCAATGAACATGGTAGTGACGAGATATTAGGCAATCACAGCCATGCCGCTTCCGACGCGCTTGACGTCGATTTCAGCGCAGAGACTTTCCACCATGATGCGCCATCCGACAGCGTAGGCGGCGCAGACGGAATACTTGGCCTGTCGGGCAACGCCATGTCGAGCAGCGGCTTTGACAGCGACGGCCCTGATTTCGAAAGCTTTGCCGCGCGTGACATCAATTTGCGCGAACATTTAATGGCGCAGGCCGGTGCAGGCCTTTCGGGTCGCCAACTTTTTCTCGTGCAGCAAATTATCGAACATATTGAACCCACAGGTTATGTGGGTGAGGATTTGCTGGCAATGGCGCAAAGGCTTGGGGTGCACCTCGTCGATGCAGAAGCAGCTCTGACCGAGCTTCAACGCTTTGACCCCACCGGGGTTGGCGCACGCAATCTTGCCGAATGCCTTGCGCTGCAGGCCAAGGATGCGGACCGCTATGACCCATGCATGGCAAGGCTAATCGATAATCTCGATTTGGTAGCCAAGGGTGCTTTCGACCAATTGATGCGGATATGCCGCGTCGATGATGAAGATTTGCGCGATATGTTAATCGAACTGCGGGGCTATGATCCAAAGCCAGGGTGCCGTTTCGAAAACGACGACAGCATGTCGGTGACACCCGATATTTATGTGACACCGCGCGGTGAGGGTTGGTCGATTGAATTGAACAGCGCCAACCTGCCCCGCTTGCTAATCAATCGGAGCTATGTGGCCGAGCTTGGTAGGGACAAAGCAACCAAGGCGTGGCTTAGTGATTGCATGGCAGATGCCAATTGGCTGATCAAGGCCATGGACCAACGGCAACGCACTATCGTCAAGGTCGCGACCGAAATCGTGAAGCAACAAGAGGGGTTTTTCCGGCACGGTGTTGCGCATTTGCGACCCTTGACGCTGCGCCAGGTCGCCGATGCGATTGAAATGCATGAATCCACCGTCAGCCGAGTAACCAGTAACAAATATCTGCACTGCGGACGCGGGCTTTTTGACCTCAAATATTTCTTTTCGTCAGGTGTTCAGTCAGCCGATGGCGAAGGCGCATCTGCCGAAGCAGTCAAAAGCCATATCAAATCGCTGATTGATGCCGAGAGCGATAGAATCCTGTCGGACGACACGCTTGTCGAACTTTTGACTGCAAAGGGCTTTGACATTGCCCGCCGGACGGTCGCCAAATATCGTGAAGCCATGGGTATTGGTTCGTCGGTGCAGCGTCGCCGGCAAAAGAAAATGGGGCGTTAATCAGCCCGTTGCGTTATTGTCGCGCTGCGCGTTCCATCATGATGTTTTCTGCCAGCACATGATCGCTGAGTTTGTCGACATCTATGGCAGCAACTGGGTCGGATATAGGAACCAATTTTGCGTCTAGGCCAAGCCGTTTCCCAGCCTTAGCCATCGCCTGCTTCAAGCCAATGGTGCGGGTTAGCGCACGTGCCGCCAATAGCAGACCAAAATGCAGGAACAGCCGCCACGCTTTTTTGCGGTCCTGCTCGGCATCGGCCCATAGATAGAGCGCCAACGAAGACTTCGGGGTCAACAGCGCAAACAGATTGGCGCCAGACCAAGCGCCGTCTGAAAAGCGAAGCCAGGTTCGCTGCGCATCCGGAAACTGCTTCAACATGGTCCGCCGCTCCACCATTGCAACTGCAAGATCCCCATCCACATTGCGCACAAATTCGTCGATCATTTCCACCGTCAACAAGGGATGGTCAGCCGTGGTTACCAATAATGGCGCAGAAAATCCCAGAGCCTCCGCTTGTGCTTTTATGCTCAGGGAAATGCTGTTTTGACTTTCCAGCATAATAGCGCCGCCAGCTGCGTCAACGGCAGGACGCAAATCCTCTATTTCTTGCGACAATATGACGATTTTACCGACGTGCGGTGACATATGCAGCGTGCGGACAACATGGCAAATCATCGGCGTGCCGCACACTGGGACTAATGCCTTGCGTTCGAGGCCAAAATGCTGGGCAAGCATATCGGGGCCGGGTCGCTGTCCAGCAAGAACGATGCAGGTCCATTGCGCTTGCAAACAGCTTCTCCTAAACGCATCAAAATTGAGGCTAACGTCACTTTTCGTGGCGTACCTTTAGCTGGGGCTTGGCGACCAAATATGAATATTGCAATATATGATCTCGACAAAACCCTAACGCGTCGCCCGACCTTTACCCGTTTTCTGCTATATTACGCGCGGCGAACAGCACCCTTTCGGTTAGCCTTACTGCCCATTTGGATAATGGCGATGGTCGGATATAAGCTTCGCCTATACGGACGAAAACCACTAAAACAATTTGGTGCGCATATGTTCATGGGGCGAGAAATCTGCCCTGCACGCATGGCCGAAATAACCGCCTCTTTCTCGGACAATGTGTTCAGCCAGGGCCTTCAACCTGGAGCAGTCGCACGCTTGCATGCCGACCGTGCGCGCGGCGCATCGCTTGTTTTGGCAACGGCTGCACCGGAATTTTACGCTCAATTAATTGGTGATCTTGCAGGTTTTCACGCCGTCATTGCCACACGCCACATCCTCACGCCCAGCGGCGCACTTACCCATCAAATAGATGGCGAAAATTGCTATGCCGGCGAAAAATTACGCCGAGTTGAAGAATGGCTTTCGCAGCAAGCTATTGACCGTAAAGATGCGCATATCGTCTTTTATTCAGACGATATCAGCGACAGCCCAACGCTCGATTTCGCTGATGAAGGTTATGCGGTAAACCCGTCCAAAAAATTTGCAGAAGCCGCCGCAAAGGCGAATTGGGGCGTTCTGAATTTTCGCCATGCCGAAGATGTTCCCCACACGCCATAGGCCGCGGCCTAAGCTGGAACGACGCTGTTCAAGCCTTCAACAAAGTGAATGATAGCTTCAGCGCCGCGTTCTGACGCAGGTTGTGGATCACTTTGATCGGCGGTATAGGCCATGCGCTGCTCTTGAGCTTTGCGATATTGCGCCGCAATCTCCGCATGATCCGGCAATAAAGGCAACAACTGCTTGGCCGTGCGCGCAACCGGACCATTATTCCAGAAATCATATTCTGGTGTCGCACCGGACGAGGGCGCACTGTGCGTATCAATAAAAAAGCATGCACGCGGGCGATATAGAAATTCATAAACCTGGCTTGAAACATCACCAATATAGACGTCGGCTGACAATGTGTAGCTCATGTCAAACAAGCGCGCGCTGTCTAAATCAATCCGCATATTGGGCGCGTCATAATATTTCGGATCGATATCCGGCCTTTTACGCGTCACGCGATATTCTGGCGAGATATGCACTTTTTTGAAAAATAGCATCACATGCGGCGCAAAGATCAGATTGAATCGATCCGCATTCTGATAAAAATATTCCAATATGTCGGCACCATGGTCGAACCAGCTAGACATATGCGGGTCGAAATGAGGATTGTATAAAAAAGTCGGATTGTCGTTGTTGAAGAATTTTTCTGCAGCGCGCCCCCGCAAAATGTCGAATTTTGCGTAGCCGATAATGCGGCAACCCTCTGGCGTGGAAACGCCTGCTTCCACCATCTGATCCACGACCTTTTGTCCGCTAACCATCAAGAGATCAAAATTCCGGAATGCAGGATGGACAGATACGTTCCGGTCTCCCGACCCATGGGGTACACAGATAAAGGCAGGGCAAAGATCCTTTCTGTGAAATTTAGTCCAATGGCGCTTCAACGTAAGGCACGTCCGTTCGGTCGACACGATGGCTAAGGATTTTCTTAAAATCGCATTATGCCAATACAAGCGAAGGATACGGTGGATGGGCAAGAGCCTGTTCAAGCCTTTAGTGAGCACCCTTAGCATTTCGGGTAGCGCCAGTGATTGCCATTCCAACGCGGCAATCTGTTCGGGCGAGAGAAGTCTCTCCACCTCTTTCCTGATTGCCGCACTGCCAAATGCAATGACCGCACGCACTCCGTTTGCTTGAAGTGCGAACGCACCTGCAATCCCTGCCAGATGCGCGACCTGATGACCGGCATCATGATTGAACAGGAATATTACAGGGCCGCTGCCGTTTACGTCGGGCCGTTTTTGGGTTGGCTTCATGATCATGCCGTGCCGATATCGTTTGCGGCAAATTATGGCAACCAATCTACCTTGGACAAGGCGCATTTAACGGCGCGCATCGCGCGAACTGCACGCGCGTCAGATACGCAAAGCTGAACTACTCACGTCTAATTGGGGAGTATTTTTTATCGCACGCATCATGACATGACTTTGATTAGCGGGCGAACTGCACTAGTCCCCCATTTGGTTGGGAGCATATCTTTGATGGCAGAGCAGAAACAGGGAAGTGGACGTCGCATATTGCGATCGGGTGCCTGGCTTTTTCTGCCAAAAACATTGTCGGCTGTTCTCAGCCTTATTTATCTTGCCGTTTCCACGCAGACGCTGGGTGCCGCGGACTTCGGCAAATTCATGCTCATTTTCAGCTTTGCCCAGCTTATTGCGGGTTTTACATCTTTCCAAACTTGGCAGATCCTTATCCGTTACGGCACAAATTTGGTGCATGATAAGGCGCACGCAGAATTGGCTGAATTGACGTGGTTCTGTATAATTCTTGATCTGATTGGTGCGGCGCTGGCATTAGTTTTAGCCATATTTGGCGCGTGGTTGCTTGCCGCCAATCAGGGCTGGGAAAATAATGAGACAATCGCCGTCATCGTTTTTACGACATTGCTCGTGCTGTCTTCACGGTCGACGCCAACGGGGCTGTTACGGATTAGCGACCGTTTCGGCGATGCAGCGTTGCCGGACATGCTTGTTCCCATCATCCGCCTTGTGGGTACCGGCATATTGGTATTGACGCAGCCAACCGTATGGGGGTTTCTGGCGATCTGGCTGCTGTCGGAATTTGTACCGACCATCTTGGTTTGGATAAATGTATTGCGGCAGCTTAAACTGCCATTGCGATGGCGCAATTTACCCCGTTTAAACAGTTTACAGGACCGCTTTCCCGGCATCGGCCGGTTCGCTTTGTGGTCAAACGCTAGCTCAAGTTTTAAGCTGACCAGCCAGCAAATGGTTGCGGTGATTGTGGGTATCTATGTTGGCGCTGCTGCTGCTGGATTTTTCCGGCTTGGCTATCAATTGGGTCAGGTTTTTGCGCGTATTGGCGATGCTGTTTCTATGGCCTTGTTCACCGAATATGCACGCGTCGCGCACATAGGCGGTTCAAAGGATGCAGGCGCCCTCCTAAGCAAGATGATGAAGGTTTCCGGTGTGGCGGCAATGCTAGTGCTGGCGATTGTCGGATTGGCAGGAGAGCCCATCATCGTCTGGCTATTTGGCGAAGAATTTATCGCCGCTTATCCGCTGGTGATGATTTTGGGTACCGCAGCAGCGCTGCAATTTGCGACATTGGGGTTAGAGCCTGCTCTGCTGACCGCTGGAAAAGCTGGCCGCGTGATGCTGTGCAGCTTAGCCGGCGCTATTATCGTTGCAATTCTTCTCATCTGGCTATTGCCGATATACGGCGAAGTTGGTGCAGCTTTTGCCATGCTAGGCGCAGCAACCGTGAACGCGGGATTGTTAATCATTTCCTATCGCCAAAAGATCCTTGGCAAAGAAACAAACGCCGCGCTCTAATCTGGATTATGCGATTTTATGAAGTTCACAACATCCGTTACGATGGGCGCCTTTTGACGGAACGGACGCGCGACGGCCATGATGATATCGGCGTGGTCGACGTCGGGATAAATCCGCAATTGCTGCTGCCCGCCCAGCGCTTGAATTTTCTCGGATAGAATTTTGCTGTTGCGAGGTTTCACGACAGTATCCTTGTCACCAGTTAACAACAGAAGGGGCGGCGCATCCCCGCGCGCATAAGTGATCGGTTGCGTTTCGGTTAGGTCTGACCACTGTCCTAAGGCAATTTTTGAACTATCGGACGTCAGCGGCAGGAAATCATAAGGCCCGGCAAGACCTATCACCCCTTTGATCACATTCGGCGTAAGATTGTTTGCAGCCAACCATTGCGGGTCCAGCGCCGTCATCATGGCGATATGGGCACCAGCACTATGCCCCATTATAAAGATGCGGTCTGCATCGCCATCATATTTAGAAATATTCGCATGGACCCAAGCAATGGCCGAGGCCGTATCTTGGACAAAGGCGGGAAAGCGAACGCTTGGCGCCTTGCGATAATCGGCAATGACCGTGACAAAACCACGTGCGGCAAAGGCGCGACCCAAAAAGCCGTAGCCCTCCCGCTCACCATCATGCCACGAGCCGCCATGGAAAAAGATCAGCACCGCAGATGCGCCAACGGCGTTTTGCTTGGGTAGGTAAACATCAAGCTTCTGCCGCGCATCATCGCCGTAGGCGATACTCGTCAGTGGGGCTTGGCGATACTCCGCAGGGCCAGGTGCCATTCGGTCTGCAAAATCAAGCTTTTGCGGATCGGTCTTGCTCCAGAACCATATGCCGGAGCCAACCAATACGAGGACGATTACGAAAACGATATATTTGATCATCTAAGATATGTGCCAATGAAAGCGCCAGCCCACAATTAAAAAAGGCGACCCTGTCGGAGCCGCCTTTTCATGTATATGGTATAGATAGCCCTACGCGTCGCCGTAAGGTTGAGCAGCAAAAATCATAATCTCACCAATGGACCGACCAAAAAAGACTTAGACCAACATCCTCGCTTGCTTAACCCCTTGGTTCAACGCATTCTGACTCATGCGTAGATTAATGGGGGTAGAGCGTGTCCGAAATAGTCACAGCAGTCCAACGCGGCAGTCAAGTCTATGTCTATGGCGCTGGACAGCGTCAGCTGTGCGCAGTGTTTGCGGGAACTGGGCCGAATGACGGACTGAAAGGATATACATCCAGCACAGTCAGCGTTCGAAGAGGCAGTCACATTTACGTTTATGATGACAAAGGTCGTCAGATTTCCAGCGTATTCGCCGGGAAATGATCCGTTATGTTCGTTCTTGGAGGGGTAGTGAAACTAAGACGTTTTAATGCGCTGGCAGCGTGTATGTTGCTCTCGTCTTGCGGCGGTGGGGGTAGCACATCCTCCAACGCACCTATTGTGACTATACCAACTGGCACCACACAACCAACTGCGCCAACAACTCCAGCACCCGTCACCTACACGAGCGCGACCTTAAGCAAATCGTACCAAATCCATACAGTATCATCATCTGATGTTGTTCCGGAATATGTTTACGGTGGCGTCACGAACCCCAGAGGCATTGCGGACATTTTTCCTCAGGGAAGCATCTCAATCGACTTTCAGAAAGATCGCTTTCCCGAACTGATCGTTCCGTTAAACAAAGCATATGGCACGCCAGTATTCGCGCGATTGCCATATATCTACCTCTCGAATGATAGCGGTAAACTAGAGTTTCGGCAGGCCGCTAACGATCAATTCCCATCTGTTTTTGGCGCACGTCGATCTGCGTTTTTAATGGTCAGCGGAACGCCCGCTGCCTTCTTTGTCGCGCATAACGTTTCTGGGGGTTACAATGATCCGACGGCATATGGCACGGCGGTTTTGGCCGTAGGCGGTGCAAGCGGGGCAAGGGTGCGGCCAGAGCTTATGCCTCGCATTACCACGCTATCAAGTCTTGCTGCGAATGGGACGGACGCCCATGCAATGGCGACAGGGGACATTAACCGCGATGGTAAGCATGATATTCTGATTGCCAACTGGCGCCATAGGGAAGGGTTCGAACCCCTGTTCTTAGTTCAAAATGCGGAAGGTTCCTTCACCTCCAGGTCGAGCACATTTTTGGATCAACTAAACTCCGTTCCTTTACTGAACCCAACACAAATTCCCAGCGGACAGAATAACTTGTTGTTAGATGTTCACCTCGCCGATCTCAACGCGGATGGATATGATGACATTGTTGCGGGATTTGGGCACGGTTCTACATACAGTTATGTATTCTGGAACAATAACGGCAACTTTAGTTTCAATGATAAGACACCCCTTCCTGCAACAATTTACGGGACCGAGAACTCTCTCCATATGGAGACTCGAACCACTGATATGGACAAGGATGGAGATCTCGATCTCATAATGTCGCACTCACGATACGCCCCCTATTATGGCGGTGACTATCTCCAGATTGTCAGAAACGATGCGGGGAAATTCGTCGATATAACGAGCACTGTCATCAAGCAGGACAGTGCTGACATTTACGCAGGGTTCTTACAATGGTCGCCCGCCTTATATGTCAGAGACGTAAACAAAGATGGAAAAGACGATGTGGTCTTTGCGCGGCAGGACGGCACGCTCAGGATCTACATTAATGAGAATGGCGCATCATTCCGTAATTTCAACGCATCCCTTCCACCTTCTGAAGGGAGTGGGAAATTGATCGGTTTCGATGATTTTGACGGCGATGGGAATTTTGAGGCAGTCTATTGGCAATATGGAGGGACTGCCGACAGAAAGGACTATTACGTCAATCTCTACAAACTCATTTTCGCCTAAATTTCCGGATTGCCGCGCCCTTTGGTGCTATGATCAAAAAACAATGAAAAAGGGGCCGCGATTTCTCGCAGCCCCTTGATTTTTTTCGTAAAAACCTATTGTTCGGTTTAGCGTTTCGAGAATTGGAAGCTCTTACGCGCCTTGGCCTTGCCGTATTTCTTACGCTCGACCACGCGGCTGTCGCGGGTCAAGAAGCCTTCCGATTTCACGGCGCTACGCAGCGTTGGTTCATATTTCGACAATGCTTGCGCGATGCCATGCTTTACGGCACCGGCTTGACCCGAAAGACCACCGCCCTTGACGGTTGCGATAACGTCATATTGGCCGGTACGCTCGGTCACGCCGAACGGCTGGTTGATGACGAGACGCAGCGAAGGACGTGCGAAATAGACTTCCTGGTCGCGGCCATTGACGACAATTTTGCCAGTGCCAGGCTTCAACCATACGCGAGCGACGGCATCCTTGCGGCGACCCGTTGCATAAGCGCGGCCTTGGGCATCGATTTCCTGTTCACGAATGACAGCAGCGATCTGCGCAGGTGCTTGAACGTCGGCGCCCAAGGTTTCGAGATCAGCGAGCGAAGTTGCAGTATCGGACATTATGCACCCACCTTATTCTTACGGTTCATGGAAGCGACGTCGAGCGTCTTTGGCTGTTGACCGGCATGCGGATGATCGGTGCCGTTATACAGGTGCAGCGCGCGCATTTGCGCACGACCCAAAGGACCGCGTGGAACCATGCGCTCAACGGCCTTTTCAAGGACGCGCTCAGGGAATTTGCTGTCCAGCACCTTGCCAGCAGTGATACCCTTGATACCGCCGATGTAACCGGTGTGACGATAATAGACCTTGTCGGTCAATTTCTTGCCGGTGAACTTCACCTTGTCCGCATTGATGACGATGACATGATCACCGCAATCGACATGTGGGGTGTAGCTTGGCTTGGTCTTGCCACGCAGAATGTTGGCAATCAGGCTGGCCACGCGACCAACAACCAAACCTTCTGCGTCAATGAGGATCCACGATTTCTCGACGTCCTGGGGACGGATCGATTTCGTAACTCTGGATAGCGTTTTCATCGCTAATCGCACCTTTCGAAATTTTGTAGATATGCAGAATCATCGCTGACCCGCATGCGAAGCGGTGCCAATGACGGCGAAAGCCTTAATAGTCAAGTAAAAGCGGGCGTTTTACGGCGGGTATAATAATACCACTATAAAAGCTATGCCGTTTCGCGTCCCAATATATGCGCGCCCCATATCGTGGATGCGACCAGCAAAGCGCCAACCGCCTGATGCGAGACCGCCAGCACGATGTTGACGCCAGTCATCACGGTTGCAATGCCTAAGAGGATTTGAATACCATAAGCGCTGTGTATGGCGATAGAGGCGCTCCGTGCACCCGCTTTTTTGACGCGGCGTGATAGCAGGATCAACGCAAGCACCGCGACCCACGCCCACCAGCGATGAACGAAATGCGTTAGATAAGGGTCATTCACCAACGCATAGAAAACACCCTTGGCGGTATCCACGCCGTCAGGATAGAATCGGTCGTTCATTAAGGGCCAAGTGTTGGCAACATAGCCCGCGTTCAAACCCGCAACCCAGGCACCAAAGAGCATCTGGATAAACAATATGGCGAAAACCGACGCGGTAAAGAGGGTTATTTTCGCAGGCTTCGCAGCGGGGTTTTTGATCAGCGTCTTGAGGTCCAGCGCAGTCCAAACTAGCCCGCCCAAAATGATGAAAGCGGTGAGCAAATGGACAGCGAGGCGGTAATGGCTGACATCGGTGCGCGCCGATAGGCCCGATGACACCATCCACCAGCCAATGGTGCCCTGAAGCCCACCCAAGGCCAGCAAAGCGAGCAAACGCGGCTTATAACCTGCCGGAATGGACTGCTTAAACCAAAACCACGCCAGCGGAAGTGCAAAGGCCAAGCCAATGACGCGTCCGAGTAAGCGATGCACCCATTCCCAGAAATAGATGAACTTGAATTCGGCCAATGTCATGCCGGCCGGGCCGTTAATTTCGGTATATTCGGGAATCTGCTTATACTTCTCAAATTCCGACATCCACGCTGCGTCGCTGAGAGGAGGAAGCGTACCGGTGATTGGCTTCCATTCGGTGATCGATAATCCCGATTCGGTCAGTCGCGTGATCCCGCCGACGACGACCATTGCAAAAACCAAGGCAGCGACGACCATCAGCCAGTTAATCAAAGCAGCCGGCCGTGCTGCGTGTGTTTCGGAAGCGGAATGTGAGTTGGGCGCAGTATCCATATACATCGATATGGCGCTTAATGCCGATTGTCGCAAGCAAAGGAGGTTGCAAAAATTGATCACCAAGCTGCATTTTAACGATGTAATGTTGTAACGTGCATCGAATCAGTGTAGGGAACGGTCATGTCACAGGTATGGCAAAAATGGCGTTGGGACGGGCTTGGCCTCAGCATTGCCGGACTGTGCCTGCTGCATTGCCTGATAACTATGGTTTTGCTTACCGCCCTGGCATCTGCGGGCGGCGCGTTATTGAACCCTATGATCCATGAGGCTGGGTTAGGCCTCGCTATCCTCTTGGGCGTTTTGGCCTTGGGTAAAGGATTTCGTGCGCACGGCTTGTTCATGCCCGCCTTTATAGGCGCGCTTGGTATCGGCATGATGGGCGGCGCGCTGACGCTACCACATGGCGCTATGGAAATCGCCTGGACAGTAATTGGCGTTGTTTGTCTTGGGCTTGGCCATTTGCTTAATCATCGGGCCAAAGGCTGAACCCTAATCGCGCGGTGATTGACCCGCCGCATGCCAGCGCCTACATCGTCCGTATGGCAGCACACCACCATCATGAGCATGCAGGCGCATCGCTTGCGCAAGCCGCAGAAGCCGCACTTGTTGAGGCTGGTGAACAATGGACCGATATGCGGTCAGATATTTTCGCGGTACTTGCGACCTTTGAAAAGCCGGCGTCCGCTTATGATATTGCTGACCTCGTTTCGCAGAAGCGTGGCAAGCGCGTTGCACCCAACAGCGTCTATCGTATCTTAGACCTTTTTGTGGCGACGAACCTCGCGCGCCGCGTGGAAAGCGCAAACGCCTATATCGCCAACTCGCATCCCGGATGCTTGCATGATTGCATTTTCCTGATTTGCGATAACTGCGGCACCGCAACGCATATTGACGATGATGCCCTGACTATGAGCGTGCGTGCAGCGGCGGAACATGCTGGCTTTGCCCAAGTTCGTCCGGTCATCGAAGTGCGCGGCAAATGTGCCGATTGTGGTTGAAATATGCGCAATTACCCGTTCGACAGCCCGATAAAACACAGCTAAGCTTAGGTCATGACTCATTCGCCTGACACGCCGTTACTTGATACGGTTAAAGTGCCCTCGGACCTACGTAATCTTGCCGCATCGCAGCTTCGCCAGCTTGCCGACGAATTGCGCGCCGAAACCATTTCCGCCGTATCGGTTACAGGTGGTCATTTGGGCGCGGGGCTTGGGGTTGTGGAGTTAACCACCGCCATCCATTATGTGTTCAACACGCCCGATGATCGGTTGGTCTGGGATGTAGGCCATCAATGCTATCCGCACAAAATCCTCACCGGTCGCCGCGATCGTATCCGCACCTTACGCACTGGCGGGGGACTCTCGGGCTTCACGAAGCGAAGCGAAAGCGAATATGATCCGTTCGGCGCCGCTCATAGCTCAACGTCGATTTCCGCTGCTTTGGGCTTTGCCGTGGCGAACAAGATCGCCGGCAAGCCCGGCAAGGCTATTGCCGTCATAGGCGATGGGTCCATGTCGGCTGGCATGGCCTATGAGGCGATGAATAACGCACAGGCCGCAGGTAACCGCTTGGTCGTTATCTTAAACGATAATGACATGTCTATTGCGCCACCCGTGGGTGGTCTGTCCGCTTATCTGTCGCGCTTGGTGTCCTCCAGCGAGTATCTCGGCCTGCGTAGTCTCGCGAGCAAGCTCGCAAAACGCCTGTCGCGGCGCATCTATAGCGCGGCGTCAAAGGCCGAAGAATTCGCCCGTGGCATGGCCATGGGCGGGACATTATTTGAAGAGCTTGGATTTTATTATGTGGGCCCCATTGACGGCCATAATTTGGACCAGCTGATCCCTGTTCTCGAAAATGTCCGCGACAACGCTGAAGGTCCGGTCCTGATCCACGTTGTTACGCAAAAGGGCAAGGGCTATGCCCCCGCTGAAGCGGCCGCAGACAAATATCATGGCGTTGTAAAATTCGATGTGATCACGGGCAAACAAGACAAGGGCCCCGGGGGCGGCCCGCCTGCTTATCAGAACGTATTTGGCGAAACGCTGGCCAAGCTGGCTGAAACTGATCCCAAAATCTGCGCTATCACCGCCGCTATGCCCGGCGGGACGGGTGTCGACAAATTCTCCGCCGCGCACCCCGAACGCTCGTTCGATGTGGGCATTGCAGAGCAACATGCCGTAACATTTGCCGCTGGCCTTGCCGCGCAAGGCATGCGCCCTTTCTGCGCGATTTACTCAACTTTTCTGCAACGCGCTTATGACCAAGTCGTGCACGATGTCGCCATCCAGAACCTGCCCGTGCGTTTTGCCATTGATCGGGCTGGTTTGGTCGGCGCGGACGGCAGCACGCACGCAGGTTCGTTCGACATCACTTATCTTGCGACCCTGCCCAATATGGTTGTCATGTCACCATCGGATGAAGCGGAGCTGGTCCACATGACCTACACCGCTGTATTGCATGATAGCGGTCCAATCGCGTTCCGGTATCCACGCGGCAATGGCACGGGCGTTCCGTTGCCCGAAGTGCCGCAGCAGCTTGAAATCGGTAAGGGCCGCATCGTCCGTGAAGGCAAGAAGGTCGCGATTCTTTCGCTCGGTACCCGTCTGGCCCAGGCCATGAAGGCAGCCGACACGCTGGATGCAAAGGGCCTTAGCACCACCGTTGCTGACTTACGCTTTGCCAAGCCGCTCGACGAAAAATTAATCCGGCAACTCATCGCCACGCATGAAGTTGTGGTAACGGTTGAAGAGGCATCGGTTGGTGGCCTTGGCGCACATGTATTGACGCTGGCGAGCGACGCCGGTCTGATGGACACGGGCTTAAAAATCCGCACCATGCGCCTGCCCGATATCTTCCAAGAGCATGACAGCCCGCAGAAACAATATGATGAGGCCGGCCTTAATGCGCCGCAAATCGTCGAAACCGTATTGAAGGCGCTACGCCACAACAGCGCCGGCGTTGAAGAAGCGAGCGTGCGCGCTTAACACCGCGCTGCTGTCACGCCATTAGCCCGGAATAATCGCCTGCGCGGTTTGGCCGTCACCTTCGGGGGCGGCGATGATATCGCGCGTGATGGCGCCTTTATTGACGGTGGTCGTTTGCGGATCACCGACCGATGAACGAATGCCCAATTCGGCAGTACCAGACGTTGTCGAAATCGCGCGTTCAGCAGCGGAACGTGTTGCGGTGCCGCCAAACAAAGCGTCTAGCGCCTGCTCCTGACCCGCTTCCACAGGGCGAACGGCCGATACCGCAGTTGGCTCAAGCGCAAAGTCAGGCGGAACTACCAACGGTGCTGCGCGGCCAACGGATGGCGCAGCCGCGTCTTTGCCGCCCAATATGCTTCCCATCGAACCACATCCCGACAACAAAGGAAGTGCCAGCATCGTAACGGCAAAAAGGACAGGTTTTTTGTTCATATATATATCCATTTTCAGGCCGAATTACGGGCGGGGTCCGGTTGCAGGCGCAGTGCCGCCAAACATAGCATCCAAAACCTGTTGCTTGGTGTCGCCATCCTGCGGACGCGGAGCATTAGGAGTTGGGGATGGCAAATTGAATGTTTTGGGGACCTCAAGCGGCTTTGACCGACTTACCGCAAATTCATCGGGGCGCTCACGATCATAGATGCTTGTCGTTCCGCAGCCCGAGAGCGCAAGGATAGCAACTGACGCCGCCGCTAAGATAGATATCCGCTTCATGACTTCTCCACTATGTCGGCATTGCTTGCAGGTTCCTGAACATCAGCGCCGCGACCGGTTTTCTTGTCACCTATCAGGAACGCGCGGGTAAGCAATATCAATACGCCAATGCTGATACAGGCGTCGGCCAGGTTGAATATGTAAAAGGGCCGGAAGGCGCCAAAATGCAGATCAGCATAATCCACAACATAGCCATAACGAGTCCGATCAACGATGTTTCCAAGTGCACCGCCCAAGACCAATGATAAGGCCAACACGTCGCCGCGCAATTTCTCGCGCCACATCCAAACGCCTACGCCGACTGCAATCATCGCAGTAAGCACCACCAGCGCCCAGCGTTCGCCATCACTATCAGCGGTCAGGAAGCTCATCGAAACACCGCGATTTTCGGCATAGCGCAGGTCAAAGAATGACACGATGTGCAGGACGCCGCGCTCTTTCAACTGCAATGGTCCTAGCATCGCATATTTGACGATCTGGTCAGCGATGAAGACAAGACTTGCAAGCATCAGGCCCTGAAGACGGAATTTAGGGTTCGGAGTCATGACCTTGTCCTAACGCACCAAAACCATATCGTCACCCTGAACTTGCTTCAGGATGATGGAAGTGCGTGGAGAAAATTTTACCCACCCACAACATCCGCACAGCGACCGCACAACGCGCCATCGTCAACCACTTCAGGCAAATGCCGCCAGCAACGACCGCACTTTTGATAGTCAACTTTATGAACGGACGCCCCAATTGTCTTCCCCAAATTCCATTCAACGTGGAGGTGCTCAAACGGATCAGCCCTAAGGATATTCACCTCAGACGAGATAAATATCTCGGAAACCAAGCCTTCATGGACGTCGAAATGATCGAGTATCTGTCGATGCATTTCGGCATCAGGCAGAATTACATTAATGCGCGCCTCGAGAGTGGTGCGGATAATTTTATCAGCCCGAGTTCTTTCCGCAGCAGCGAATGCAACGGCTCGGACTTCCTTCAATAAATCCCAACGTTTAACCATCTCAGCGCTAGCACCAGCGTCGAGCGGTGCCGGAAGTTCCGGCCACTCCGAGAAATGCACGCTGTCCGTATCCGGAAACCGCGTCTGCCAAACTTCTTCGCTGGTGAACACCAAGACGGGCGCAGCATAGCGGACAAGCGCGTGGAACAATATATCGAGCACCATGCGATAGGCCATGCGCTTCGGATCAGTCGCGGCATCGCAATAAAGACAATCTTTACGGATATCGAAGAAAAAGGCCGACAGGTCTTCGTTGCAAAACTCGGTCAGCAAGCGGACATAAGTGTTGAAGTCAAAGTCATTGACCGCCGTCTTCAACTTCGTGTCCATCTCGGCGAGCAGATGGAGCATATAACTCTCCAGCTCCGGCATATCGGCAACCGCAACCTTTTCCGCGTCCGAATAGCCGTCGAGCGCACCCAACAAATAGCGGAAGGTGTTGCGCAATTTGCGATATTGGTCCGACACACCGGCAAGGATTTCCTTACCGATGCGATGATCCTCCGTGAAGTCCACGGTTAGCGCCCATAGCCGCAAAATATCCGCGCCATTGTCGCGCATCAGATCCAACGGGTTGATGGTATTGCCCAAGGACTTGGACATTTTCATGCCCTTTTGATCCATCGTAAAGCCATGCGTTAGAACGGCGTTATAGGGCGCCCTGCCCCGCGTTCCGCAGCTTTGCAGCAAGCTTGATTGGAACCAGCCGCGATGTTGGTCGCTGCCTTCCAAATAGAGGTCCGCAGGCCATTGCAGATCAGGCCAGCGTCCGCTTTCGAGCACGAAGGCATGCGTGCAGCCTGAATCGAACCAGACGTCTAGAATGTCTGTAACGCGCTCATAATCAGCCAAGGCATAGTCGCTGCCCAGATATTCTTGCGCACGTTCGTCGGACCAACCATCAACGCCATGTTCCCTTATGCCCGCGATAATGCGGGCGTTAACGGCTGCGTCATTGAGATATTGGTTCGTGCCCTTTTTGACAAACAAGGTGATCGGCACGCCCCATGCCCGTTGGCGACTGAGCACCCAATCGGGGCGACCTTCGACCATTGATGACAAGCGGTTGCGTCCCTTTTCGGGGATGAAGCGGGTATCCGAAATCGCGGTCATTGCCTTATCGCGCAGCGTGCCATCGGTGGTGGCTTTATCCATCGGCACAAACCATTGCGGGGTGCAGCGATAGATGACCTTCGCCTTCGATCGCCATGAATGCGGATAGCTGTGCTTATAATCCGCCGACGCCGCGAGCAAGCCGCCCGCTTCGTGCAAGGCCGAACAGATCGGACCGTCAGGCGCGTTGAATTTGGGGTTGATGACGCTGCCTTCACCGCCGAGCCAGAGCCAATCGGCACGATATTTGCCATCGCCCTCAACCGCGAAGACCGGGTCAATGCCATTGGCCTTACACAGGTCGAAATCATCCTCACCATGGTCAGGGGCCATATGGACGAGGCCAGTGCCGCTGTCGGTAGTAACGAAATCGCCTGCGAGCATTGGGCGGGCCGTAGCGAAGAAACCACCAAGATGGTGCATCGGGTGGCGGACCATTGCGTCTTGGAGCTCAGAACCCTTCACCGCCTTTAAAGGTACAAGTTCTTCACCCAAATCAGCTGAGACAGCACCAATCCGTTCGAGCGCTATTAAATATTGGTTACCGTCGTCATTGCGCTTTCGGCACAGCCGATATTCGATGTCCGGACCATAAGCGAGCGCCTGATTGACGGGAATAGTCCAAGGCGTGGTCGTCCAAATGACAGCATGCGCACCCACCAATTCGTCGCAATGCGGCGCATGGGTGATTTCAAAAGCAACATAAATCTGCGTCGATACGATGTCCTCATATTCGACTTCAGCTTCGGCCAAGGCAGTCTTCTCAACCGGCGACCACATGACGGGCTTTGCACCGCGATAGAGCTGACCGCTTTCGGCAAACTTTAATAGCTCCGAAACAATTGTCGCCTCGGCCTGGAAATCCATTGTTAGATAGGGATTATCCCAATCGGCATTGATGCCCAGCCGCTTCAATTGCTCGCGCTGCGTATCAACCCAATGCTGCGCATAAGCCCGGCATTCGGCACGGAATTCGACAGCGGGGACTTCGTCCTTGTTGAGCTTTTTCTTGCGATATTGCTCCTCGACCTTCCATTCAATGGGCAGGCCATGGCAGTCCCAACCGGGGACATAAGGCGCGTCTTTGCCCAGCAGCGTCTGCGTGCGGACAACCATGTCTTTCAGAATATGGTTCAGCGCGTGGCCGATATGCATGTCACCATTGGCATAAGGCGGACCATCATGCAGGATGAACTTCTCCCACCCACGGCGGCGATTGCGCAATTCGGCATAGAAATCGGCCGCTTGC
This sequence comes from Sphingomonadales bacterium UBA656, assembly GCA_002299895.1. Classification (GTDB taxonomy): domain Bacteria; phylum Pseudomonadota; class Alphaproteobacteria; order Sphingomonadales; family Sphingomonadaceae; genus Sphingorhabdus_B. The sequence continues at coordinate 79,551 of DBOC01000011.1, forward strand.
CAGCGCGCCAAAATGCCCGGCTCTTTCTGCGGAAGGCCAGCCTTCATCGGAAAGTCGGTTTTGGGCAAGAAGACGCTGTCGCGATAGTCTTGTTTCGGTGAGTCAGCTGGTTCAGTCATATCGTGCGGGTGCTTAGGGGAGGTTGGCGCTTTAGACAACTATTTGAGCGCACGGCTGGCGAACTAGAGGTTCACTCTGTCTATGACATGTCACGCCAAAATATCGCGTGCCTGATCACAATCCTTTGCCATCTGCGCCATGAGCGCATCGAGGCTGTCAAATTTGGCCTCGCCACGAATGAAGGCGTGGAATTCGATTTCGATATTTTGGCCATAGAGATCTTCGGCAAAATCGAAAAAATGCGGCTCAAGCAATTCCTTGGGCGGGTCAAAGGTTGGGCGAATACCCAGATTTGCCGCGCCGTTCAAAACACGGCCATCGGGCAAGCGGCCCTTCACCGCATAAATGCCGTAACGTGGGCGCAGATAATGGCCCATGTCGATATTGGCGGTGGGAAAGCCCAAAAGTCGGCCGTTTTTGTCACCATGCTGGACAACGCCTTGAACGGTAAAGGGTCGCGTCAGCAAGGCTGAGGCAGTTGCACAATCGCCATCTTGCAACGCAGCGCGGATGCGGCTTGAGGAGATGACGCCTGCATCATCGACCACTGGGCCCATTGCTGTGGAGGATAAAGCATGCGCGCCGCCCAGTTCACGCAGGACATTGATATTGCCGCCACGCGCTTTGCCAAAGGTGAAGTCTTCGCCCGTGACAACAGCCGAAATCCCAAGCCGCTCAATGAGCAATTTGACAATGAAATCTTCTGCACTGGTTGCCGCCAGCTCTGCATCAAAATCAAACACCAGCATGGAGTCCGCGCCTGCATCTTCGAATAGCCGTTGCCGTTGGTCCAACGTCGTTAGCCTAAACCAAGGCGATTGCGGCGCGAAAAAACGCACGGGGTGCGGGTCAAATGTCGCGATGATAGCTGGACGGCCGGCGGCCTTTGCCTGCGCAATCGCCTCGCCCGCAACGGCCTGATGCCCGCGATGAAAGCCATCAAAATTGCCCAAAGCCACCACGCTACCGCGCAGGGCGTCCGGCATCCGGTCTTTAGCGGATAGGCGGGGAATCATAAAGCCTTGCCTGCCCTTGGCACCAAGCCAGCACGGATGACGCGCAGCGCATTTTCGCCCATCACCGCGCGGATTTCGGCTGCTGTGAAGCCTTCGTCCATCAACGCTTGCGTCACCTGAACCAATTTCGATGTATCGAACCGCACGGTGGTCGCGCCGTCATAATCGGATCCCAAGGCAACATGTTGGATGCCCACCAGATCGCGGACATGCTTCATCGCTTTGGCTGCCGCGCGCGGGCTGGTGTCGCATAAGGCGCCGTCCCAATAGCCAATGCCGATGACACCACCGGTTTTGGCCACACCGCGCACTTCGTCATCGGTCAAGTTGCGGTTGACCTTACAAGTCGCCTGCACGCCGCCATGGCTGGATACAACCGGCCGGGTGGCCATCGCCAGCACTTCTGCAACACCTTTATGCGACAAATGGGCGATGTCGATGATCATGCCCTTCGCCTCCATCCGCCGAACAATGTCACGGCCAAAGGGGGTCAATCCGCCTTTTTTCAGGCCATGCATTGAACCCGCCAATTCATTATCAAAGAAATGGGTAAGCCCCGCCATACGAAAACCGGCGTCATATAACCGATCCAAATTGGCTGCCTTGCCTTCCAGATTTTGAAGGCCTTCAATGGTCAGCATCGCTCCGACGGGCCGCGTATCTTTCTGCCGCGTGGCGAGTAAGGCATCTAATTGGCTTGCGGTATTAACGGCCTTGATCGCATTATTCGAAGCAGCAACCGCGTCATCGCGCTTCTGGGCATGATATAAGGACCGCTCGGTCAATGAACTCCAGGTCTTCACAGGTTGCAGTTGCGCGACGGTTAACAAGGTGATGTTGTCGCTATCGGCACCATTGCCATCATAATTCTGGTTCTTCGGTGTCTTTGTCACCGACGAGAATAATTGCAGCGCGACATTGCCTTCTTGCAAACGTGGTAAATCCATATGGCCACGCGACGCGCGGTCGTTCAGGTCGCGGTTCCACATCAACGTGTCGCTGTGCAAGTCAACGATGCTCAGCGTCTTGTGCAAGGCCTTGGCTTCGTCGCTGACCGCAATAAGCGGTTTGCCATCAATCTGGTTCATTGCCCCTTCGACATAGCCAGGGGCAAAGCCGAAAAATCCCACAGCAGCTGCAGCAATCAACGTTGCCGGTATCCAGATAGTTTTACGCATAATCCCCTCTATGACGCCGATGTTTAGGTCGCGACCCGTCGCAGTAATGTTACAAAATCATAAGCGGGCGTACCGCCTTGCGCAGCATGGCTCTCCCGCGCGATTTCTTGCCAGATCGACATGTCAAAGGCAGGGACGATAGCGTCTCCATCGGGGCTGGCCGCAATTTCGGTGAGTTCAACGCGGTCCGCCAGTGGCAGAAATAAGCTGTAAATTTCTGCGCCACCGATGATGCAGACATGAGGCCCATTGGCGCGCTTCAATGCTTCCTCGACCGAATGCACGACTTCGGCGCCTTCTTCCTCCCAATTCTGATCGCGGGTCAGCACGATATGGCGGCGGCCATCCAGCAAGCCCGGCAAGCTGTCAAAGGTCTTCCGCCCCATGATCATGGGCCGCCCTTTGGTAACTTGTTTGAAATGACGCAGGTCAGCGGGGATATGCCATGGCATGCCGCCATCCTTACCGATTGTTCCATTTGCGGCGCGGGCGAGGACAAGAACGATTTCGGGATGATTCATGCCGCCGTCTTGCCGACTTTTTCTCACCTATACAAGCGGGTGACGTGGCCTATTTTTCGGCCAGGTCGTGCTTCGGCCTTGCCATATAGATGCAGATGCGCCGCAGGGTCTGCTAGAATTTGTTCAAAATTGTCGCCATCAGCGCCCAACAGATTTTCCATCTCAACCCTTGCAGCGATTGTTTCTGTGGCGCCTAAAGGCAGTCCGCAAATAGCGCGAATATGATTTTCAAACTGGCTGGTGACCGCGCCTTCAATGGTCCAATGCCCACTATTGTGCACGCGGGGCGCGATTTCGTTGAACAAGGGGCCCGTCGCGCTTGCAAAGAATTCGGCGGTAAACACGCCAACATAATTCAGCGCTGATGCAACAGCCGCTGCCATATCACGCGCCGCTTGTTCTTGGCCTTCAACCAATGCCCCTGCCGGCAAAGTCGATGTCGCCAAAATGCCGTCGACATGCCTATTGCGCGAACTGTCCCAAAAACGGATTTCACCGTCTTGGCCGCGGACCAATATCACGGAAAATTCCGCCTCAAACGAGACCATGGCTTCGGCAATCAGCGGCTGCCCGCCGGTGCGTTCCCACGCACCCTTTATGTCACCATCACCCATGATCCGCGACTGGCCCTTGCCGTCATAGCCCATGCGGATGGTTTTGAGGATGCACGGAATGCCAACATCCGCAATCGCGGCGGCTACCGCGCCTTCGTCCGACGCAACCGCAAACTCCGCCGTTTTCCCGCCAAGCGCGCGGACAAATTGTTTTTCTGCGGCGCGATCCTGCGCCACTTCAAGCGCCTTAAGTGGCGGGTAGACCGGAACAATATCCGTGATCGATTCAAGTGGTGACACTGGCACATTTTCAAATTCGAAAGTTACCACGTCACACGCTTTGGCAAACGCCTCCAACGCCACTAGGTCATCATATTCGGATATGGTGTAAGCGGCCGCAACATCGCAGGCGACATTGTCCCCCGGCGGCGCATAAATATGACAACGATAGCCCAATTGCGCAGCGGCGGTCGCCAGCATGCGGCCAAGCTGACCACCGCCCAATATGCCAATAGTTGATCCCGGAGGTAAGGCCGCCATAAATGGACCTTATTCAGGCGTTTCAGCGACCGAAGCCGTCTGTGTTGCGCGCCAGGCGTCCAAACGTTCGGCCAGAGCGGCATCTTCATTCGCCAGCATGGCCGCCGCCAAAAGCGCCGCGTTTGTTGCGCCCGCTTTGCCGATTGCCAATGTACCTACTGGAATGCCTGCGGGCATTTGCACGATGGACAAAAGGCTATCCATACCGTCCAGCGCCTTGGATTGTACCGGCACGCCCAGCACAGGAAGGCGCGTCATCGACGCAGCCATGCCCGGCAGATGCGCCGCGCCCCCTGCCCCAGCGATAATGCATTTCAGACCACGACCTGCGGCAGTTTTGGCATAATCATAAAGACGTTCGGGTGTGCGATGCGCAGACACCACTTTGCATTCATGCGGAATGTCCAGCGCTGTCAGCGTCGCCGACGCCTCTCGCATGGTTTCCCAGTCCGAACGACTTCCCATGATGATGCCAATGAGCGGCGCTGCGTCGGTCATGTGTCACTCCCCTGACAAATTCGATGGCAATGGCCTTAGCCTTGTGGTGCAAAAGGCGCAATCCAGCAACGCCGCGTTAACCATCTTGGCGCTTAAATGCGGTTTAAAGTGAACTTACTGCGCCGAAAGATAGTGATAGTCACCCTTCAGTTGATCGTCCAATTCATACACAATTGGCTGCCCAGTAGGGATTTCAAGGCCATTGATATCTGCATCCGAAATGCCTGACAGATGCTTCACCAGCGCCCGCAGGCTGTTGCCGTGCGCCGAAATCAACACGGTTTTTCCAGCCTGTAACTCCGGCGCAATCGCGCTTTCCCAATAAGGCAGCACACGGTTAATGGTGTCTTTGAGGCTTTCGGACGCCGGAATATTGATGCCAGCATAACGTGGATCCGACGACAGATCATATGGCGATCCTGCTGCAAGCGGCGGCGGCGGAATATCGAAACTGCGGCGCCAGATCTTCACTTGATCCTCGCCATGCTTCGCCGCTGTCTCTGCTTTATCTAGGCCAGTCAGCCCGCCATAATGCCGCTCGTTCAACTGCCAATTCTTGGTCACCGGAACCCACAAACGTCCCATCGCCTCCAACGCCAAGTTCAACGTTTTGATTGCCCGTGTCTGCACGCTGGTAAAGGCTGTATCCGGCGATATGCCCTTCGCCTTCATCAACTCTCCTGCCGCCCAAGCTTCGGCTGCACCTTTTTCAGTTACGTCGACATCCCACCAGCCGGTGAACCGGTTTTCCAGATTCCACTGCGATTGGCCGTGACGGATGAGGATGAGTTTCGGCATTTTTGCTATCCTAAATTGTTTGTCGGCGCCCTAACGCAAAATTGGTCAAATCGCCAAGGTTATGAAACCGACGAGAGTTTTTTGAGCGCAGCTGCAGTTGCAGTTATGTCTACACCATCTCCGCCAAAGTCGCGAGGCACTCTCGTGCGAGTAAGCGGCAACGTTCGGGGGACCAGCCTTGATCAGGATCATTGCCGTGAACGGTGTCCTTATAAGGCATTTCAAGCGTCATCGCGACGCATTGGTGAGAAGGTCCAAAACGCTCCGCCAATTGGTTCGTCGACATCGACAGATTTGCTTTGCCGGGACCGGCTTTGGTATAACCCAGCTCTGTCTGGAAATCAGGGGTCCGCGCCGAAAGGCGATTGATGAAGGCATTGTAGCGATCACCCTGATCATCAGTCCATGAAGGAATGCCTTCAAACCCTGCCATAAATGCTGCGGGAATGGCTTCGTCGCCATGCACGTCCATGGCCCAATGCACACCGGTTTCATCCATGGCGTTGCGGATGGCCAACACCTCGGGGCTGCTCACTGCGGAGGGTTCGGCCCATTCGCGGTTCAGGTTGACGCCCAGATAATTGGTCCGCAAATGCCCACGGCAGCTTCCATCTGGATTGCAATTGGGCACAATGTGAAAGCGGCATTTTTCCAGCAGCACGCGTGTATGCGGATCGCTCAGGTCGGTGAGCATATCGATGGCGCCTTCCATCCAATATTCGGCCTGAGTCTCGCCGGGATGCTGGCGCGCATAGAGCCAGACCTGCGTATCGCCATTGCCCATTTCGAGGCAATCGATGGGCTGACCCTCGATGCTGTGGCCAAGGCAGCGATAGGTCACGCCTTCGATTGATGCCGTCTCGGCAATCAAATCATGGTGCCGTTCCATGCTGTAGGGGGCAAAATAGGCAAACCACGCAAGATCGCTTGTGGGGGTGTAACGGATGGTCAAAGTGCCGCCGTTCTTCGCCTTGTCATAGGTCGTGTCGGCACGGCCCCAATAATCGCGGTCTTCGGAGACGCAAGCGCGGTAATCGGGCCAGCCACCGGGATAGGCGCTGCCCTCCAATCCGGTAATTCGCAATTCCAGTTCTTCACCTGGGGTACACGCCACGCGAAAGTGGAACCATTGTGCAAATTCCGAATCCTTATCCTTGCGGATACCAAGCGTCGCGACATTGTCATCGACGGCATGAACGATAATGTTGCCGCTGTCGAAGGCGGCATTGATGTCAATAATCGGCATTTTAGGTTCGCTCTCGCAATGAAGTTTATAGCACGCGGATAGTCTCACCCGACACGCCGGGGAAGTCCTTAAACAAGAATTCTGCCAATTTTGATGCGGCAATTCCGGTTTGCGAGGCGGGCGACCGGTCCGAACCCGATTCGCCCGCAACTGCAACTGCAAAGCTTCCCCTGCCATCAGGGCCGGCTTCGGCCAAGCGGTTGAAGCGCGTCACCTCGACAGGACCGATTAGTACGATGCAGGCGGTCAACACAGAAAGCGCGAGAAGCGGCAAAAACGGGCCATTTTCATTATGCAGTTGTCCCGAGGCCCGTCCCCTACCACATAAAGCTATAGATGGAGGCTGAATCCGCAAAGATGCGCCAATCGCGCTTGACTTTCCGCAGCCCGACCCATAGGAGCGCGCCTTCAATTCAAGCTTTATGCATTTAATAGACGGGTAAATCCGATGAAAGTCGTTAATTCTCTGAAGTCGCTCAAAGGCCGCCATCGCGATAACCGCGTGATTCGTCGCCGTGGCCGTACTTATGTCATCAACAAGACCCAGCCACGCTTCAAGGCGCGTCAGGGTTAATTTGGTCCTGCCTGCGCGATGCGGGCAGTTGAACAGGCAAAATGCCGCTCCGAATCTGATTCGTGGGCGGTTTTTTTGCGCCTCGTTTCCGCTTGAGTCTTTCGCGCGAAGAGGTGGAGTATATGCCTAAAATCACCAATGTGGTCTTTGATGTTGGCAAAGTGTTGTTCGAATGGGATCTTCGACATCTCTTTGCAAAACTGATCACGGATAAGGACGAGCTGGAATATTTCGTTACCCATGTTGTAACCCCCGAATGGCATTTTCAGCATGATGCGGGGCGCGCTTTGGATGGGATGGTTGCCGAGCGAGTCGCGGAATTTCCCAAATATGCTGCATGGATTGCAGCTTATGCAAGCCGGTTCAATGAAACCATCCCCGGGCCAATCACAGGGTCGCTGGAGATTGTGCAGGAACTCGCCGAGCGCGATGTGCCATTATATGCGATCACCAATTTCGGCGCAGAATTCTGGGATGGTTTCCGTCCGACACAGCCGATATTCGATCGTTTTCAGGACATAATCGTGTCGGGGGTCGAAAAACTGGTGAAGCCGGAGCCCGCCATTTACGCACTGGCGTTGCAGCGTTTCGGACTAGAGCCGGGCACGGCAATTTTTATCGACGATAATCATGACAATGTCATCAGCGCACGCGAAAACGGTTTTGCTGCGCATCACTTTAAAGACGCCGATTCACTGCGCCGAGAATTGATTGCCCTCGATTTATTGCATTAAAATTTTGCACGCCGAGTCCTAAAGAACCAAGAAATTAGACAGATTCTCCGCGCCCTCTACCCCTATCCACGCACCAAAAAACATCAGCGCAAGCCCTTCCATTCGGCGCCCTTCTGTGCTTAAGCGACCAGCGATACTTTCCATTTGCAAGGATGCAATCTCCCATGAATATCCATGAATATCAGGCCAAAGAACTGCTTGCTAAATTCGGTGTGGCTTGTCCCGCTGGTATCGCAGCACTCAGCGTTGAAGAGGCGGTTGCCGCCGCGAAGCAACTTCCTGGCCCGCTATATGTGGTGAAGTCGCAAATTCATGCTGGTGGACGCGGCAAGGGTAAATTTAAGGAATTGGGTCCCGATGCAAAGGGCGGTGTTCGCTTGGCCTTCAATCTGGATGAGGTTGAGGCCCATGCTAAGGACATGCTGGGCAATACCCTCGTGACGATCCAGACTGGCCCCGAAGGCAAGCAAGTCAACCGCCTCTACATCACCGATGGCGCCGACATTAAGCAGGAATTCTACCTCGCATTGTTGGTTGATCGCGCAACCAGCCGTATTGCCATCGTTGCCTCCACCGAAGGCGGCATGAATATCGAAGATGTGGCGCATGACAGCCCCGAGAAGATTCACACCATCGTTGTCGATCCAGCAACCGGACTTCAGCCACACCATGGCCGCAGCGTTGCAAAGGCGCTTGGCCTGACGGGTGATTTGGCCAAGCAGGCACAGACTGTGGTTGCTGGTCTCTATGCCGCGTTTTTGGGTACCGATGCCGAACAGATCGAAATCAACCCGCTGGCGGTTTGCGAAGGCAAAAATGGCGACGAGCTTCTAGTGCTTGACGCCAAGGTCGGTTTTGATGGCAATGCGATGTTCCGCCACAAGGACCTCGCCGAACTGCGCGATTTGACCGAGGAAGACCCTGCCGAGGTTGAAGCTTCGGAATATGACCTCGCTTATATTAAGCTCGACGGCAATATTGGCTGCATGGTCAATGGCGCTGGTCTTGCCATGGCAACGATGGACATCATCAAGCTAAATGGTGAATTCCCTGCTAACTTCCTCGACGTCGGCGGCGGCGCATCGAAGGAAAAGGTAACGGCTGCCTTCAAGATCATTTTGAAAGACCCCGCTGTTAAGGGTATTCTTGTGAACATCTTCGGCGGCATCATGAAATGCGACATCATCGCCGATGGTATCGTTGCGGCAGCTAAAGAAGTGAACCTGTCGGTACCTCTCGTGGTGCGCTTGGAAGGCACCAATGTGCAGCAGGGCAAGGACATCCTCGCCAATAGCGGCCTACCTATCGTATCGGCCAACGACCTTGGCGATGCAGCCGAGAAAATTGTCGCGGAAGTTCGCAAGGCAGCTTAATTTATCGAACGCTTGACGTTCACGTTAACGTTAAGCATAGGCGCACCAGTTTAGGCGGGCATTCACTCGCCGTTTGAGTCGTTATGGAAGGATGAGCACATGAAGATCATCGTCCCCGTTAAGCGGGTCATCGATTATAACGTAAAGCCTCGGGTTAAGCCCGATGGTTCGGGTGTTGATTTGGCAAATGTCAAAATGAGCATGAACCCTTTTGACGAAATCGCGGTTGAAGAAGCGCTGCGTTTGCGTGAAAAGGGCATTGCGACCGAAGTTATCGCGGTGTCGATTGGGCCGGACAAGGCGCAAGAAACGCTGCGCACCGCTTTGGCCATGGGCGCAGATCGCGCAATTTTGGTGATTGCGGAAGATGTCGAGCCACTGGGCGTTGCCAAGATCCTCGCAAAGATTGTCGAAGAAGAACAGCCTGGGCTGGTCATTGTTGGCAAGCAAGCCATTGACGATGACTCCAACCAAACCGGCCAGATGCTTGCCGCGTTGACCGGGCGCCCACAGGGCACCTTTGCCAATACGGTGAATGTATCGGGCGACGAAGTGCATGTTGCACGCGAAGTCGATGGCGGTTTGCAGACGGTAGCGTTGAAGATGCCAGCGATCATTACGACCGACCTGCGCTTGAACGAGCCACGTTATGCGTCCTTGCCGAATATCATGAAGGCTAAGTCAAAGCCGCTCGCGCAGAAATCACCCGCCGATTATGGCGTTGACGTTAGCCCGCGCCTCAAAACATTGAAGGTTGTCGAGCCACCCGTGCGTAGCGCAGGTATCAAGGTTGCCGACGTGGACGCGTTGGTCGCAAAGCTCAAAGAAATGGGAGTGGCCGCATGAAGACCCTCGTTTATGCCGAACATGACAATGCATCATTAAAGGATGCAACTTTGGCTGTCGTCACCGCTGCATCGCAGTTGGGCGAAGTGCATATCCTCGTTGCGGGCGCAGGCTGCGGCGCGGTTGCAGATGCAGCTGCCAATATTGCTGGTGTGAGCACCGTACATGTGGCCGATGACGCGATATATGCGCAGCAATTGGCCGAAAATGTCGCACCCTTGGTTGCATCGTTGATGGCAACGCATGACGCATTCCTTGCGCCTGCTACATCAAATGGCAAGAACATCGCGCCACGCGTAGCTGCGTTGCTGGACGTCATGCAAATCTCTGACATTCTGTCGGTTGAGAGCGCAGATACGTTCACGCGTCCCATCTATGCTGGTAACGCGATTGCCACGGTGCAATCGTCTGATGCTAAGAAGGTTATCACCGTGCGCGGTACAGCCTTTGCCAAGGCACAAGAAACCGGCGGTTCGGCGACAATCGCAGCGGTTGCAAGCACAGGAGATGCCGGTACGTCATCATTCCTGTCGGCAGAAATCGCCAAGCAAGAACGTCCTGAACTTACATCTGCCAAAATCATCGTATCGGGCGGCCGTGCGTTGAAGGATGCGGAAACCTTTGCGGCGACCATCCTGCCCTTGGCTGATAAGCTTGGCGCTGGCGTCGGCGCCAGCCGCGCCGCTGTAGACGCGGGCTTTGTGCCTAACGACTATCAGGTTGGCCAGACCGGCAAGATCGTCGCTCCAGAAGTATATGTCGCGGTCGGCATCTCCGGCGCGATCCAGCATCTTGCAGGTATGAAGGACTCCAAGGTCATCATCGCGATCAACAAGGACGAAGACGCACCGATATTCCAAGTTGCCGATATCGGCCTCGTCGGTGACCTGTTTACCATAGTGCCTGAGATGGTCGGGAAGCTTTAATAGCTTGCAATAAAATGTAAATTTTTAAGGGCGGGCAGAAATGTCCGCCCTTTTTGCTTGACTTAGCCGCCGCTTGCCGTATTGTTGTTGGAGCAGCAATCATGCTGTGTTTGTCCGACATGCCATGCTCAGTCTGGAATAGATTGTAGCTTTCACGGTATTCGGTACGGTAAGAAAGGAACTTGCTAATGAGCAAGATATCATTGCACGCGGCTGACGTGACTAAATTCAGCTATCACACCCTCCGTACAATCAGCAGCCCTGATGACACAAAAAATGGTCGCACTATATATTGCGGACATGCGCCCGCACGCTCGTTTTTAACTTTGCCAGATGACGAGAATGTTCGGACTTATCTCGTTGACGCTGAAGGCAAAAAACGGAAGCGGCTTACTGATGTTCATCGTGAAATTCGCGATACGCTTCGTAATCGTCCTGAGGATTTCCCCACGCTAAACAGTGGTATCGTGTTGGTGGCTCGCGGCGCGGAGGTAGATGATAAAAACAAAATCATCGAGCTTCGTGGTGCCAGTATAATTAACGGATCGCAAACGCGTGGTGAATTAGACAACTACATTCAGCATTGTGGCGCTAACCAGCTAGTTGCTCACGACGTGCACGCAAAATTTGAAATAATTGTTACCGACGATGACGATTTAATTGCAGAGATTTCTATTGCTCGTAATTTTCAAAACGACGTCGCAAGAATTTCAATTGCGGGTCGCCGTCAACAGCTAGAAGAGCTAGAGATCGCCTTGCAATCTGAAATACCGGACATCAAGTTGAGGAAATCCGAGACTGACCGTGCGGATGATTTCTATGACACCGAAAAGCTTATTCAGGTAGTAACAGCGCTAGTGCCAAGTGAGCTGTGGTTTAACGCAAAAGAATCGAACGACCCTCGGAAGAGCTATACCTACTCTGCTAAGTCAAAATGCTTACGTGAGTTCCAAGAACTGCATAAGGCAGCGAAAGAGCCGGCAGGTGGTAATTCTGATCAGCAAAAGCGGTATCAGTTTTTTATCGATATGGCTCCGACCGCATACCTGCTTTACGAAAAGTGGATCACGCATCAGGGATTTAACGGCTCACGTTTGAGGTCTATTGAACGCGACAAAGATGGGAATACAACGCGTGTTCCAGACGGTATGGTCTTCCCGATGATCTCCGCCCTTTCTGCGTTTGTCAAAAAAGAAGATGGCAAGTGGGTGTATTCGCCTTCAAAAAGCTTCAATGATGATGACCTGATCCAAGCAGCCATCAGTCAATACAAGGAAACCGCTGGGAGTAATCCGGGTACAATGGGTAAAACACACTCAGTTTATTCGTCGCTATTTCAACTTACATCAATTTTTAAGCGGCTAGATCCATCTTGACCCTCAACCTTTTCAACAAAACTTAAATCCAATTAACCGTCCCGGATTTGTTCGGGGCGGTTAAATCGCCTCGTCAAAACCCGCTTAAAAAACTACCCAAATTTTCACCCAAATTATCGACGGCATCGCAGCCTTCGGTCATGATGACAGTTGGCAATCCGACTCCGGAGACCTAACCGAAGACGAACGCGCCGCCTGACTCTGCGAACATCTTGGCTAAGGCAGCAAGTCCGCTGGCACGGTGGGCTCGCTCAATATTTTTTCCATCCGGCGCCAACGTTCGGTCGGGTCGGGATTGCCGCGCTCAATATAAGCGCGGACCAGATCTTTGCCCCAGCCATAGTTGATCACATAGCTGCGATAATGGTCAGTGAACTTCACCGATTGTTCCGCGCGCGCCGGCGAGAGCAACAGATATTTCTGCGTTAATTCAAGTGCCTGCGCACGTGTAACCGCACCATCGAGATACATTTTCGCGATTGTTAACCGCGCGCCCGATAGCGCCTCGGTCATTTGCTGCATTTTCCAAAACGCTTCTGCAGAATTGGGGTCAAGTCCCGCCATCGGGTACAGAATATCGCGTTCAAATGCCAAGCGTTCTGCCGCAGGGAATGCCAGATCGATGCCATAATTGGCGCTGCCTTCGGATAAAACGCTCGTCGGGCTATAGAGCGGATTTACCTCATATTCCTTCCAGCCTTTTTTGCGCGCCATTTGTTCTTCGACCATCAGGTTCAGCACATGGTGGCCGGGATAGCCTTCATGACAGCCCAAATCGACCGCGCGACTGATACGGATTGGCAGGTCGGTGTTAATCTGGATCAAGCTTTTATAATTGCCCCTATAATAATTATAACCTGACCAAGGTTTGCCCGTGACAAACTCCATCACGAATGTCTCGCCCGCTGGTAAATTGATAAATTGCGCCGTGCGCCGTTTGCATTCGGAAATTGCAGCATCAAACACAGGCTGCAAGCGGTCCTTAGGAATGACATAACGCTCATTGAAAGCATCGACGCGTGCGGCGAGAGGCCCAGTCCCGGGGATCAGCGTTTCAAGTTTAGCCAGTATGGCATCATAATGTGCCAGCGGCTTCAAATCCGGCACCGTCGCAAACTGACCCCGCGCTTCATCATTGAACGCAAATGTCCGGCCCTGCAGCATCTGCAACCGAGTATCGGCAGCAATGAGCATTCCACGCAGCGCAACTGCACGGCGGCGGTCCGATTCCACCTTGATCGAAGGCAATGTCCCATCAATGGCGGCCGTCAAGACGCGCGCTGCGGCAATCAATTGTGCCAGAGACCGCGGATTTGCCGTCGCCGCTGCTTGCAACGCAGGCGGGCCATAAAAAGCATCGACATACTCCGCTTCATGCGTTCCTGCCTCAAGCGTCAAGCGGACATAGGCATCGGAAATATCGGCAATTGACATCGCCGGTGCAGCGACAGTTTCAGAGGCCGCTGGAGCAACGGTAGCGCTAACTGTCACCAGCAAAGCGAAGGGAAGGATAAGGTAGCGAAGGTTCATATCGTGCTTTCAATTATATCTTTTTGCGGCGCGGCAAAGCGCAGGATTAGATAGCCAATTATCGCCGACAGTATAGAGCCCATGAGAACCCCAATTTTGACAGCATCGCCCTGATCCGCGCCGGTAAAGGCAAGGCCGCCAATAAATAAGCTCATCGTAAAGCCAATGCCGCACAACAAAGCGACGCCATAGACTTGCATCCAGCTTGCATGTGCCGGACGTGCAGCAATGCCCAGTTTAACCACAATCCAAACGCTTGTAAAAATGCCAAACTGTTTACCCAAAAACAGGCCCATCGCGATACCGAGCGGCAGCGGCGCAATGAGCGCAGCAAGGTTGACACCTGCGAACGAGACGCCCGCATTGGCAAAGCCAAAGATCGGTACGATAAAAAATGCAACGGGCTTTACCAGCACATGCTCCAGCCGATGGAGTGCAGAATCTTCGGCGTCAGGCGCAGCAAGCGTTCGGCGGAACGGAATGGCAAATGCCGCCATCACGCCGGCGATGGTGGCGTGCACGCCGGATAACAATGTCGCATACCATAACAGGGCCGCGAGGATGAGATATGGCCAAAGGGCATTTACCCGAAAGCGGTTGAGCATCATCATAGATAGCCAAATGCCGCCAACTGTGATCAGCGCGGCGATGTTCAACTCCTCCGTGTAGAATAAAGCTATAATCGCCACTGCGCCCATATCGTCCACAATGGCAACCGTTGTCAGAAACAGTTTCAAAGAAGCGGGGGCTCGGCTGCCCAGCAGCGCAAGCACGCCAATGGCAAATGCAATGTCGGTAGCCGCCGGTATAGCCCAACCACGCTGCAATGCAGGATCCCCGGCGGCCACAGCGAGATAAATAATCGCCGGAACAATCATACCTGCCGCTGCGGCGACCATAGGAAGCGCGCGGTCGGCCCAAGTGGACAAATGTCCGTCAACAAATTCGCGCTTAATCTCCAGCCCGACGAGCAGGAAGAAAATTGCCATCAGGCCATCATTTATCCAAAGGTGAACGGTCATCGGGCCAAGCTTTGGCGTCAACTCCGGGCCGATTATCAAATGTAAAATATGACTATAGCTTGCAGCGATAGACGAATTAGCAATAATCATGGCCAATGCGGCGGCCGCCATTAACAAAATACCCCCCGCTGCTTCACCAGATAAAAATGCCCGTAAAGCAGAAGTTTTGGCGTATTGTTCTTTATTTCCGATCATCACCATTCCTTATGGCGAATCGGTCAAAAAATGGCAAGTAAAGGCAAAAAAATATAGCAATTGCCTTGCTTTAGCGTCCTATCTCTGTTTATAACCTTCGTTAAGGGGGCAGGGACCATGGCCAAAATAATGTCCAAAAAGTCTTTTGTCGAAGAGAACATTTCAATGCGCGCACAGTCGCCTCTTCACCTAACCGAGGGTCAAAAGGCTTGCCTCCGGCTGGTGGTGCAGCATCAAACTTCTAAGGAAATAGCCCGGACATTGGGCATATCACCCTTCACTGTGGATCAACGACTTGATGCCGCAAGACGCAAACTAAATGCCACAAGTCGTAAAGACGCTGCCAAGTTATTCGCAACGCTTGACCAAGGCGGTATATACCAACCGTTCGTATACGAAACGCCGATGCTTGAATCCGCTGACGATGCCGTTAGCCAAAACAGCCTTCCCGACGGATGGTGGCGGAGATTGGCGAAATTAGTCTCGTTCATTTCCGTGCCACCCATCGGGGGAGAAAGACATGAATTATCCAGTAGGGAAATTCTGGTTTTTGCGCTGAATTTGTCATTTTTCAGCACGTTGGTGATGGCTTTTGTTGTTGTGGTCTTAACGGGCACGTTGCGGCTGTTTCAATAACCTGTCTCCTCGTCGGCTGAAAATGCCTAAACATGAGGAAATTTCGACATGGTACATATCGAGCACGAGACAGCCAAACAATTGGCATCGGACATTACTTCCGCACATCTAGCTATTGATCAAGCTCTCGCGGACTTAGCTACCCTTACCTCCTCCGTAATTGATGCTTGCCGTCATTCGGATGCATCTTTGGCACAATCGCAGGCTGCGATCGAAGGCGCTGCCGTTGGCCTTTCAAAAATGGTCGATGCACGCAAAGGGTTTATGCATGCCCACCGCAGGATTGCGGTCGCGCAACGGGATAGTAACTTGCAAGAGATAAATTTTGGTTGCGCGCCCGGTCCGTTAACCCGGCCATCCGCTCTTCGGGTTGTAAACGGTTGAGCTAGGATATTCTTGCCCGTTCTCGGGTTGCAACAAAAGGACGGGCAAGAACATGGATACCATATTGCTGGCATTTTATTCCGCGCTTTTGCTGTGCGCGGTTTATGCCAGCGTAAATGGTGGCCGCACAGGCAAGGCAGGCTCGGCTATTTTTGTCTTGGCATCCGTGTTGACCGTCGCTGCGGCGCGTATGCACCCCAGTTGGGCTGGAACGTCGCTAGGGCTGTTTGCAGTTGACGCAGGCTGCTTGCTGGCGTTGTTGATATTGGCGCTGGCGAGCAATCGATTTTGGCCGATTTGGGCTTTGGGGTTTCAAATCGTCGCGGTTGCGACGCACCTTGCCACCCTATCCATTCCGGATGTCGTGCCAAAATCATTTCAGGCCCTACTGTCTTTTTGGGCCATCCCGATATTGTGGGTCATGGTCGCCGGCACACACAAAGATATGCAGTATGAACTAGGCACAGGTCGGTACGGCGGCGCTTAACGATTCATAAAAATCACTACTAGATGGACGCGCCTGTGGTTTCGTCCGCAATAGGGGTCGCGCTTTTGACAGATTGGATTTTGCCATTTCTGGCGGCAATGCAGCGCGAACTCTTTCTGTTCAGTGCCGTCTGGATATTGATAAGCGCAATCGATGATCTGTGTATCGATATCATCTGGATTGTCCGCCATTTCTATCACCGGCTGACCTTTTATCGCTACGCCCTGCCACGCACTGTGGAGCAACTCGTCGAACCACATGCCGACAAACGGTTCGCCGTCTTTGTTCCCGCTTGGGGGGAGGCAGAGGTCATTGGCGACATGCTACACAATTGCACGCGCCAGTGGGCAGCGCACGCCGGCCGATATCGCATCTTTGTCGGCTGCTACGCAAACGATCCCCAAACCGCAGCGGCAATCACGCAAGCAGCCCGAACCAATGCTGACATCCAAATCGTTTACGTTGAACATGATGGCCCCACTACAAAAGCCGATTGCCTCAACCGATTATGGCGCGCACTGCTCGCAGACGAAGTAGTGGAAAGATATAGAGCAAAGGCGGTTGTTCTGCATGATGCAGAAGACTCGGTCCACGCCGATGAATTGCGTGTTTTCGACTGTTTAGTAACGATGCGGGGCGCTGTGCAATTACCGGTTATTCCGGTGCGCACTGCTAACTCCCGATGGGTTAGCGGCCATTATTGCGATGAATTTGCAGAGGCGCATAGCAAAAATATGGTGGTACGCGAAGCGATAGGCGCGCCCTTGCCCTTGGCTGGGGTGGCATGTGCCATTGAACGCAATCTTATTGGGCGACTTGCGCGATTAAACGGCGGAAGGCCATTCGATACGAACAGCCTGACAGAAGATTATGAGTTCGGCATCCGTATGGGCGCGGCTGGTGGGCGCACGATCATGGCCCGGATATTTGACAGTGAAGGCAAGTTGGTGGGCACCAGGGCCTGTTTCCCAGATACACTGCAGACATCGGTTCGTCAGAAAACCCGGTGGTTAACGGGTATTGCACTGGCAGGTTGGGACAGGATCGGTTGGGAGGGCAATATCGCGCAGAAATGGATGTTATTCCAAGACCGGAAATCGATTTTCGGGACAATTGTTATCATCGCTGGGTATATCTGTCTGTTGCTCAGCGCCATCTTGGCCGCCGCGCAAGCACAGGGACTATATCAACCGCCAGCGCTGCGCGCTGACGTAATCATATTGCTCTGGTTGAACTCGGCATTTTTGCTTTGGCGGCTTGCGGTGCGTGCCGGGTTTGTGGCGGCTCTATATGGCCCGAGAGAGGCCCTGCTGTCCGTTCCGCGCAGCATCGTTAGCAACGTGATTGCTATCATTGCGATGCGCCAGGCTTGCACCAATTATCTGCGGCATTGTTTGGGCGCGCCGCTGACATGGGACAAGACTGCGCATCACGTCATGCCTGATAAGCTGGCACATAGCGACTGATGCGTGGGCGGGCCTTCGGATTTGTTGCGATATTATGCGCAACCTGGGTCACGGTTAGGGTTGGATTTATTCGCATCGTCGACGGAGATAAGCAAGTCGCGCCGCATCACAATGTTCCGGCTGACGCAATGGCGAACCCTATCACCGATAATCGGCATGGTCGGCCGACCAGCCACGCGATCGCACAGGCGCGAAGCATCGCCATAAGTAAAAAAGATCTGATTTCATCACCCGTTCTAACGCGCGTGGAACCTATGGCATTTTCTCCAAATCGCAGAAGCTACGCCATAAGGAGCAATGCGGGCGATTGGGTTGCTAATAACAAAGCTCTAGATCCTATATCATCCGAAGCCATCACATTCTCCTTAGTTGGACCCGCAGAAAAGCGGCGTTCCATACGCCTCATCAAGATATATGCGTATAGCTTCTGGCGGCAGGGCGACGCCGGACAGGGGATGCTTAGCAGCGGACAATATGGCGGTAGTCAAAGTGCGCTGTTGATGACCATCCCAATGTTAAAGTTGGCGAAAGAAGTCGGCGCGTCATCTTTCGCGCTGATTGGTCGGGCATCGGTCGCCCATGACGATTTGCACGCACGCGAATGGTCGGCGGGGCTTCGCTGGCATCCATCAGCGACGTTTCCAGCGCAATTGTCCCTAGAACGACGCTTTCGGCCAGATCGTCCTGATGCCGTTGCAGCGTTTATATCGGGCGTACATGACGGCACTTCATTGCCCTTGGGCTTTGCGCTCGACGGCTATGGACAGGCAGGGTTTGTGACAGGCAAATTCGGCGGTGGATTTGCCGACGGCCAATTGCATATATTGAAAAAAATGGTCAGCAACGGACCTGCTAAACTGGCGGCCGGCGCCGGTGCATGGGCGGGCGGGCAAAGCGACATCATGCGCGTCGACATCGGGCCAACCGCCCGCGTGAACCTACAGGCCGGTGCAACGTCGCTCCGGCTTGACGCAAGCTGGCGCTTTCGCATTATGGGCAATGCACGGCCCGACAATGGTCCTGCCGTCACTTTGTCCACCAGTTTCTAAACCCGCGCCTTTATCCTGCCGTCAAATGCCGTTAGGGTCCGATAGTCGATCATGGATATTTATCTGCCAATAGCCAATCTGTCGGTCAACGCGCTGGTGATCATCCTTTTGGGTGGCGGCGTCGGCGTGCTGTCGGGCATGTTCGGCGTCGGTGGTGGATTCCTAACAACGCCTTTGCTTATATTCTACGGTATCCCGCCCGCGGTGGCCGCAGCCTCTGCATCCACACAGGTGACAGGGGCAAGTGTCTCGGGCGTGTTCGCACATATGAAACGCGGCGGGGTCGATTTCCAAATGGGCGGCGTGCTCGTGGTGGGCGGGATATTCGGTACAGGCGCGGGCGCCGCGATATTTGAGATATTGGAAGCGCTTGGCCAGATCGATACCGTCATCAATATCCTTTATGTGCTGATGTTGGGAAGCATCGGTGGCTTGATGGCCAAGGAAAGCCTAACCAACGTCCTTGCCGTGCGGGCCGGAAAGCCGGTTACTGCAGCCAAACGCCGACACCATCCGTTAGTGGCCAATTTGCCCATGCGCTGGCGTTTCTATCGCTCCGGTCTTTATGTATCGCCTATCGCGCCTTTGATATTAGGCTTTATCACAGGCATCATGACTATGCTGCTTGGCGTCGGCGGTGGGTTCATCATGGTTCCCGCGATGCTCTATCTTTTGGGCATGGGCGCGCAAGTTGTGGTCGGCACATCCTTATTCCAGATTTTGTTCGTCACGATAGCGTCAACGATGATGCACAGCCTGACCACCAAAGCTGTCGATATCGTGCTGGCCGTGTTCTTGCTGATTGGCAGTGTGACTGGGGCGCAAATCGGCGCGCGTCTGGCACAACGCATGCGGCCAGAATATCTACGCCTCTTTCTCGCTGCAATCGTGCTTCTGGTCGCGATCCGCATGGCGCTTGGTCTGGGCTGGCGTCCCGACGAAATCTATACGTTGCAGGCGTTATGATCCGTTTATTCGCCCTGATATTGTTTTTGCTGCCAATATCGGCAAGCGCACAAAACGCACCCAAATTGGTGCCAGATGTGTCACAACGAGAAATCAATATTCAGTCCGGATTCACAGGCACCGAAATGCTGTTATTCGGGGCCATCATCTACCCACGTGGCGTGGCACCAGAGGGGCAAGTCGATGTGGCGGTCGTTCTGCGCGGGCCAACCCGGTCGGTGACTTTACGGGAAAAGCAGAAAATTGCCGGTATCTGGATTAACGCTGACAGTAGCGATTTCCGTTCCGTTCCCGCATATTATGCCATTGCGTCATCACGGCCACTGGAGCAGATCATCAACAATAAAACTGCCGCGATTTATGAGCTTGGCCTGGACCGCCTGCAATTGTCGCCTAGCGGCGAGGTTAATGCCACCGAGCAGCGCCGCTTTGTCGACGGACTGGTGGACTTAAATCGCCGCAACGGTCTTTTCCGCCAAGAGGCAGGCGCAGTCGAAATCACCGATCAGGTGCTATATCGCGCGCGCCTCAACATTCCGTCTAGTGTACCCGTCGGCGTGTACACTGCCGAAACTTTGCTCATTCGCGATGGCCGAGTAATTGTGGCCGACGACAATGTCGAAGTCCGGATACGCAAAACCGGGTTCGAGCAATTGGTCACCATTTTGGCGCAGGATTATGCACTATTTTATGGCGCAATGGCGGTGCTTGTCTCATTGCTGCTCGGCTGGTTTGCCGGATTTATATTCAATCGGCTATAGGCCGTCGCTGATGCGCGCGTTGGATCTCGGCCATTTAGCTTCTCACTCGTTCAGATTTGGCCGCAAATATTGCCGTGCACGATCTAGGTCCAGCCCTCGCCGCGCTGCGTAATCCGACACCTGATCTTCGCCAATGCGAGCGACACCAAAATATTCAGATTGCGGGTGGCCGAAATAAAAGCCGCTTACGGCGGCGGTCGGTAACATGGCAAAGCTCTCGGTCAAAGTAATGCCCGTATGATATGTGGCATCCAACAGGTCGAACAATGTCGGCTTCAGGCTATGGTCTGGACAGGCAGGATAGCCGGGGGCTGGCCGAATGCCGCGATACTCTTCGCGGTTGAGCGCCTCAGACGTGAATTGTTCATCAGGAGCATAGCCCCATAAATCTTTGCGGACATGTTCGTGCATCCGCTCGGCAAAGGCCTCCGCCAAGCGGTCCGCCAGCGCCTTCAGCATGATGTCCGAATAATCGTCCATATTGGCTTTGAAATCAGCCAAATGCGTCTCTATGCCGTGACCAGTGGTCACTGCAAATCCACCAATCCAATCACCGTCCCGGCTAATGAAATCGGCAAGACACATGTTAGCTTTACCTTCGCGCTTGGCGATTTGCTGGCGCAAAAACGGTAAGCGGACAGGCGCCTCCGTCTTGTCGCAATAGACAAGCACGTCATCGCCGTTTCGCGAACAGGGCCACAGGCCAGCAACGCCTTTGGCGCGAAGCCATTTTTCATGGATGATCTTGTCGAGCATGGCGTTGGCATCAGCAAACAGGCTGGTCGCGCTTTCGCCGACAATTTCATCAGTCAAAATCGCTGGATAATTGCCATGCAATTCCCATGCCCGGAAAAATGGGGTCCAGTCGATATAGTTGCGCAAGTCGGCCAAGTCCCAATCATCATAGACATGGACACCGGGCTTTTGCGGCGCGGCTGGCTTTAGGCTTTCGTCGATTTCAAAGGCATTGGCGCGCGCTTCTTCCAGCGTGGCTAGCGGCTTTGCTGTCTTGCCCGCGCGGGCATCGCGGATATCGCTATATTCGGCGCGGGTATCGGCAACGAACTTATCCGCCATACTGTCGCTCACCAATGTGCCTGCAACCCCGACCGCACGCGAGGCGTCGAGCACATGGATTACGGGACCGGAATAGACGGGCTCAATGCGCAATGCCGTATGTGTTTTCGACGTGGTTGCGCCGCCGATCATCAGCGGCATAGACATGCCCGCTTTTTCCATTTCCTCGGCAACGGTTACCATTTCGTCAAGCGAAGGGGTAATAAGACCCGACAGCCCAATCATATCGGCATCATGTTCGACCGCCGCTTGCAAGATTGTCGGCCATGGCACCATGACGCCCAGATCTACAATTTCAAAGCCATTGCACTGAAGCACCACGCCTACGATATTCTTACCAATATCATGCACGTCACCCTTCACGGTGGCCATGATGATCTTACCTTTGCCCTTGGCACCCGCCTCTTTTTCAGCCTCAATATAGGGGAAGAGATGCGCGACCGCTTTCTTCATGACGCGCGCAGACTTCACAACTTGCGGCAGGAACATGCGGCCTGATCCAAACAGATCGCCCACGACATTCATGCCGTCCATCAACGGCCCTTCAATAACCTCTATGGGACGACCGCCCGCAAACTTTGTGGCAAGCCGCGCTTCTTCGGTGTCCTCGACAATATGCGCATCAATACCTTTGACCAAGGCATGTTCCAACCTTTTGGTCACAGGCCACCCGCGCCATTCGGCCTCTGCTTTTTCCTGCGCCACATCGGTCCCGCGATATTTCTCGGCCAGCGCGATCAGACGCTCGGTCGCATCGGGGTCGCGGTTGAGGATGACATCTTCGCAAGCAACGCGCAGTTCAGGGTCAATGTCATCATAAATATCAAGCTGCCCTGCGTTAACGATGGCCATATCAAGCCCTGCAGGAATTGCATGATAGAGAAAAATGGAGTGCATCGCGCGACGCACAGGTTCATTGCCACGGAAGCTAAACGACAGGTTGGAAAGCCCGCCCGAATAATGCGCATGCGGGCAAAGGACGCGGAGTTCCTTTATCGCCTCGATAAAGTCGACACCGTAATTATTATGCTCCTCAATTCCTGTTGCCACCGCAAAGATATTGGGATCGAAAATGATGTCTTCAGGCGGGAAGCCGATGCCAATCAGTAAATCGTAAGCGCGTTTGCAAATCTCGACCTTACGGGCTTGCGTGTCGGCTTGGCCGGTTTCATCGAACGCCATGACCACAACAGCTGCGCCATAAGCCATGCATAAGCGCGCATGATGCAGGAACGCTTCTTCGCCTTCCTTCATGGATATCGAATTGACGATGGGCTTGCCAGAAACGCATTTCAACCCAGCCTCAATCACGCTCCATTTGGAACTGTCGATCATTAACGGCACGCGGGCGATATCTGGTTCTGCAGCGATA
This sequence comes from Sphingomonadales bacterium UBA656, assembly GCA_002299895.1. Lineage (GTDB taxonomy): Bacteria > Pseudomonadota > Alphaproteobacteria > Sphingomonadales > Sphingomonadaceae > Sphingorhabdus_B. Next base: position 102,796 of record DBOC01000011.1, read on the forward strand.
CGCTTGATGAAAGTCGTCATCGCTTCGTGCGCGTCCAACAGGCCTTCATCCATGTTGATGTCGATGATCTGCGCACCATTTTCGACCTGGTCGCGCGCCACTTCAACGGCGGATTCATAATCGCCTGCGAGGATCAGCTTTTTGAACTTGGCACTGCCAGTGACATTGGTGCGCTCGCCAATGTTGACGAAGCGGGAAGAGGAAGCGGTAGAGGACATTTTTGTTCTGCTTTATAAGGGTCAAGCGGCCATGATGAAGGGTTCGAGCCCGGCCAGTCGGGTCACAATATCGGCCGTCGGAATGGAACGTGGCGCACGGCCCGCAACTGCCTTGGCGATTGCGGCGATATGCGCAGGGGTTGTGCCGCAGCAACCGCCAATGACATTTACCAGACCATCGTCGAGCCATTGGCCAATCAATTGTGCCGTAGTTTCGGGCAACTCATCATATTCTGCCAAGTCATTGGGCAGACCTGCATTGGGATAGGCCATCACAAGCGTGTCTGCTTGCTTGGACAATGCAGCCAGATGCGGACGCAAAAGATCGGCACCAAAAGAGCAATTCAGCCCAATGGTCAGCGGTTTGACATGTCGGATTGCAGCCCAAAATGCTTCCACCGTATGGCCTGACAGATTTCGGCCAGCCATATCCGTTATGGTCATAGATATCATCAACGGCACATCGCGCCTACATGCAGCGGCAGCCTCTTGTGCAGCCATCGCCGCGCATTTGGCGTTAAGGGTGTCGAAAATGGTTTCAATCAAAAGGAAATCGACGCCACCTTCGATCAACGCGTCGCATTGCTCCCGATAGACATCTTTCAAATAATCGAAATCTATCTCACGATAGCCCGGGTCATTGACATCGGGTGACAAGGACAGGGTTTTGTTGGTCGGACCAATCGACCCGGCCACAAACCGTTTTATGCCGTCCTTCGCCTCAGCAGCTTCGCAACAAGCGCGCGCCAGCTTAGCAGATTCCATGTTTAGCTGCCGGACCAAATGCTCACATCCATAATCGGCCATGCTGATTTTTGTTGCGCTGAACGTGTTGGTCTCGATCATATCGGCACCTGCATCCAAATAGGCGCTGTGGATAGCGCCCACGACGTCGGGCCGCGTGATCGACAAAAGGTCGTTATTACCCTTTTGATCGTGCGTCAGTTCAAGCGTGCCGCGATAATCGGCCTCAGACAGTTTATAGCCTTGAATCGCGGTGCCGTAGCCGCCATCGAAAACCAATATCTGTTGCGCCGCACGCGCGACAAAGGCTTCCCGCGCGCTCATGCGGCGACCTTTTGCGCTACATCCGCGGGCCGCTTACCCAGCAAGTGGCAAATCGCGTAAGATAGCTCGGCGCGGTTTAGGGTGTAGAAGTGAAATTCCCGAACGCCGCCCGCATATAATTTCCGGCACATTTCTGCCGAAACAGTGGCCGCCACCAATTGTCGGGCGGAGGGATGATCATCCAATCCCTTAAACACATCTGCCATCCAATCAGGTATCGCGGTCCCGGTCATTTGCGACATGCGGGTAATCGCCGCGAAGTTCGACACGGGCATGATGCCCGGCACAATTTCTGCATCAACGCCTGCCGCTGCAGCCGCATCGCGGAAACGGAAGAAAGTTTCGGGTTCAAAAAAGAATTGCGTTATTGCGCGGCTCGCGCCGGAATCTAACTTGCGTTTGAGAAAATCAATGTCTGCCGCAGCAGACAAGGCCTCTGGATGGGTTTCTGGATAAGCGCTGACCGAAATTTCAAACGGGTGCAGCTTGCGCAAACCTTCCACCAGTTCCGCCGCGCTGGCATAGCCATCGGGATGCGGGACAAATTGGCCGTCAGAACTAGGGGCGTCGCCGCGTAGCGCAACAATATGACGAACCCCTGCTTCCCAATAAGCGTTGGCGACATCAGCAATTTCACCCTTGGATGCTTCGACGCAGGTCAAATGAGCGGCTGCTGGAATAGCAGTCTCGCGGGCGATGCGCGCCACGGTGTTATGCGTGCGTTCGCGCGTTGTGCCACCTGCCCCATAAGTTACCGAGACAAAGCGGGGACCGAGCGGCGCGAGCGTCACAACCGAATCCCAAAGCTGCTCTTCCATCTTCTCCGTTTTGGGCGGGAAAAATTCGAAGCTGATTTCACAATCGCCGGGAAGCCCTGCAAAAAGGGGCGAGGCAATTGCTCGGCTGGCCTCCTGCATCTGCGCAAGTGGGAGAATCATGAAACGATCCTTAAATTGTTTTTTAGGGTGAGATTATGTGTGGGACGCGGTTGCTGAGCCGAAAGTTTTTCGCCCATCCAGACTTTGACCACTAAAGCGCCTGCCTCAAGTGCCGTTTGATGCACCATCTGCAAACCGTGACTATGAAATGCCTTTTTCATGAAATCATCGGAAAAGCCAAGCCGCGCGTGGGCATGCACCGTGCGCAATTCTTCCAGATTATGCGCGGCAAAATCCACGATAACCAGTCGGCCACCCAGCGCAATCGTACGGATCGCTTCGGCAATAACCGCTTCGGGGTGCTGTGCATAATGCAAGACCTGATGAAAGATAACCGTGTCAAATTCACCATCCGCCACGGGGAGCATGTTGAAGTCGCCCAGTTTGATATCAACCTTATTGGCGATTTCGGGACTTAAGTTGGCGATTTTCGCGCGGGCAAGCCGCAGCATTTCTGGGCTACTATCGATCGCGACAAGCCGACTGGCGTCGGCTGCAAATAATTCGACAATGCGTCCAGTACCAGTACCCACATCAAGCACTTGGCCTAAGGGAGCGCTATGCAGCACCTGCGCTAGCCGCGCTTCAACTTCCGAATCGGCAATGTGCAATGATCTGAGTGAATCCCACTCATCGGCATGCGCCGCAAAATATTGCGCTGCCATGTCGGTGCGCGCGTTGCGGACCTCATCCAATCGAAGCAGGTCGCGCTGGAAAGCCCTTGCCTGCGACACATCGGCCTCTGCCAATAATGATGCAAGTGAGCCGTCGGTTAACAGCCCACTAGGCCTTAAGAATACCCAGCTTCCCTCCTTGCGACGTTCCAAAAGCCCAGCTTCATCTAGGATCCGAATATGTCGGGAAACGCGAGGCTGGCTCTGATCGAGTATTTGAACCAATTCACCTACAGATAGCTCAAGCCGGCGCGCTAGAAACACGATTCGTAACCGTGTAGGATCGGCTAAAGCCCGCATGATGTTTAACAAATTGATCATTTGGAATGGATATAAAGAAATCTTTATATCTTGTCAATCCGCACAAATTCGCCATATTTTCTATCGTTATGGTAGACATAAGCCCCAAACAGCCATTTAACATTCTGCCGAAATGAAAAAGCGCATTGCCAGCGAATTATGAACGGGCTAGAGGGATTTTCGCAGGTAGGCTGCAATTCTTGCATCGTGCCTGTCAGGTTTTCATAAGTTTTGCTAGGGGGTTTCCCATATGAAGAAAATTGCTGTATCTCTCGTTCTTGCCGCTTCGCTCGGTTTGGCTGCTTGCTCAGGTGCTGAAGAAGCAAC
>DBOC01000011.1:106663-118427 GCA_002299895.1 Sphingomonadales bacterium UBA656
CAACAGAAGCAACAACAGAAGCTGCTGACGCCGCTGTTGAAGGCGCTGAAGTAGCTACCGACGCTGCTGCAACTGACGCTGCTGCTGCTCCTGCTGCAGACGCTGCTGCACCTGCTGCTGACGCTGCTGCAGAAGCTGGCGCCGCTGCAGACGCTGCGAAAGAAGCTGCGAAGTAATATTCGCGCTTTCTAAGCGAAAGCATTTGATAAGGGCTGTCCTGTTTACAGGGCGGCCCTTTTCTTTGTCTGCGACAATGCTGCGCTATGTCTTTGGCAAGCCGAATTGCTATATGGGATTATTGTCCGTGATATGTGGCGACGGTGCGCGACACAAACTGCATGAATGACATGCGCTGCGGTATGGGGGCAGTCGTGCTACCCATCATAACGGCCACGGCATAACGCGTACCATCAGGCGCGGTCATTATACCAATATCATTATAGCCCGTTGAAACCGGCGGAAGAATTTGTCCTGTCCCCGTCTTGTGCACAAACTGCCACCCCGCAGGCACCCCTGCCTTCAAACGGTTCGGACCACTTGATGTGCGCGCCATTATCCCCAGAATCAGTCGCGTTGAGGTGGCGGAGAGCAGCTCACCTTTCGCCAATTTCGCAAGCGCGCGGACAATCGCCTCCGGACTTGCTCCATCAACAGGATCGGCAAGGTAGCGATCCAATGCTGCTTTTCGCGTCGCTAGGGGCACTTCTGCGCGCGCTGCATAAAAGCGCTGTCCAATGGCATATTCTTGCCGCCATTCCAGCCCGGCTATCGCGCTTTGCATCGCACGCTCACCCGGACCAAAACGAATGGCACCCAGTTTTTTGCGCATTAGGAAATTCTGCACCCCCTGTGGGCCACCTGCCGTGCGCAGCAGAGAGTCATTGGCCGTGTTGTCGCTACCTATGATTGCTTGTTCGAGAAGTGACAACACCGTGACCTCAATCTCACCATTGGCGATAACACGGTCGCGAATGGGTTGATGAAAGACCGCAAGGTCATCCCGCGTAATGCGTATTTTTTGGTCCAGACGGATCTTATTTTGGTCAACCAAGTCCAAAATCGTCAGTGCCACCCATGTTTTGGATACGCTTTGCTGGGGAAATAGCTCGTCAACGCGTTGACCGGTTATCCATTCACCGCCATCGATACGCATAATTGCAACGCCGGTGCGACCCGGAAAAACACGCCATTGCTCGTTCAGCAGATTTTCCAACCCTATTGGTGCACGGGCAACTGCGGGGCGAACTGGAACTGCCGGCACCATTGGTCTAATCACGGCTGGGGCAGGCTGTGTTCGCGATGGTGCGCGTTCTGCAGCAACGCATGCTGACAACATGCCCATTATCGCCAATGCGGCCATGCCTTTGCGACTAATGCCCTGAATGCGGTTTTCGTGAGCTCTGAATAAATTGGCCATGCAGAAGTGCTAAAGCAGGCTTTTCGTAGAGAACAGCTTTTACCCATATTTTGCGACGAACGATTCATGAGCGTCGACGAAATGAGGAAGTAGCACGCAGCAGCGTTGACCTTCGCGGTTACTGAACCAATATTTTGTGGGCAGTGGGAATATCCTAGCCGCGGCCACGATAAGGCTGAACCCCTTGGTCGGGTATCCACAAACCCTTTGGTGGCTCACCAGATTGCCAGAACACATCAATCGGAATGCCGCCGCGCGGATACCAATAGCCGCCGATACGCAACCAATGCGGTTTCATCTCCGTAAAAAGCCGCGCGCCTATGCCAACAGTGCAGTCTTCATGAAAGGCGGCATGATTGCGGAATGAACCTAGAAACAGCTTCAACGATTTTGATTCAACGATTGTCGCATCCGGCGCATAATCGATCACTAAATGCGCAAAATCCGGCTGCGCCGTCACTGGGCATAGCGAGGTAAATTCGGGCACCGCAAAGCGCGCGAGATACAAGACGCCCGGCCGTGGATTGGGAACATAATCCAGTTGCGCCTCTTCGGGCGTTTGGGGAAGCGCGCTTTGCGCACCGAGAAATTTGGGCTTTAGTGTATCAGTCATGATCGTGCATTTAGCCGTTTTGTAGCGCGAAGCAAACGGCTCGAGTATAAATATGGCGGCATCCCCCCAACATTCTGGAAACCCTGTATCGTCCAGAAGAGTGCCCTGCGCTATGTCGCATGCATGACAATTTTGATTCCGATATTTGGTGACCAGCTAAGCCACGGCCTTTCCTCTTTGGCGGGGCAGGACAAAAAAGCATGCGTCATCTTGATGGCGGAAGTGGATGAAGAAACCGAATATGTGCCGCACCATAAATCCAAAATGGCGTATATCCTGTCCGCCATGCGCCATTACGCAGAGGATCTGCGCCTAGCAGGTTGGGCCGTCGATTACGTAAAACTGACCGATGCCAACAACAGCGGTAGCTTCACCGGAGAAGTCGCACGCGCAATCGAGCGGCACAAAATCAACGCACTGCGCGTGACCGAGGCGGGCGAATGGCGCGTAAAGGCCATGCTGGATAGCTGGCCCGACCGTTTTGATATTCCAATGACCATCCTGCCAGACGACCGATTTTTGTGCAGCCATGCCGAGTTTGAAAGCTGGGCCAAGGACCGCAAGCAGTTGCGCATGGAATTCTTCTATCGCGACATGCGCCGCAAATCCGGTCTGCTGATGAACGGCGATGCACCCGAAGGTGGACAATGGAATTTTGACGCCGAAAACCGCAAACCCGCCAAACGCGATCTGACGATGCCACAGCCACTGCATTTTGCACCTAATGCCGTGACGCAAGAGGTGATCCAGATGGTTGAGGCCCGTTATGGTGACAATATCGGACAGACGGAGAAATTCAGTTTTGCCGTGACCCGTAAAGACGCGTTGCAGCAGCAACAGCATTTTCTGGCGCATGCCTTGCCCCATTTTGGCGATTATCAGGACGCAATGCTCACGGACGAACCGTTTTTATGGCACTCGATCCTCTCACCTTATATCAATTCGGGCTTGATTGAACCGCTTGAGCTGTGCCGCGCGGTTGAGGCGCAATATCAAGCGGGAAAGGTTCCGATTAACGCCGCCGAAGGCTTTATTCGGCAAATCATTGGCTGGCGCGAATATGTCCGCGGCATTTACTGGCACGCTGGCCCCGAATATGTGGAGAGCAACGCGCTTGACGCCACGCGACCCCTGCCCGCATTTTACTGGACGGGTAAGACCGACATGCATTGCCTGTCGCAGGCCATTGGCCAGACAATCGCTCATAGCTACGCACATCATATCCAGCGGCTTATGATCACCGGCAATTTTGCTTTGCTGGCAGGTCTGGATCCAAAACAAGTCCATAAATGGTATTTGGCGGTCTATGCCGATGCTTATGAATGGGTAGAATTGCCCAACAGCCTCGGCATGAGTCAGTTTGCCGACGGCGGCATGCTGGCGTCCAAACCATATGCGGCGAGCGGTGCCTATATCAATCGCATGTCCGATTATTGCACAAATTGCCGTTATGACGTCAAACAGCGTATTGGAACAAAAGCTTGTCCTTTCAACGCATTATACTGGGACTTCATTGCCCGGAACGAAAGCAAGCTGCGCAAAAATCCTCGCATGGCGATGCCGTATAAAAATTGGGCGCGGATGACGGACGCAGATAAAGTAAAGCTCCGCGCGCATGCGCAGCAGTTTCTGGAAACGCTTGGATAGTTTGTAAAAGCGTCTTATCCTGCTCGGCATAAGAATCATATATGCGGGCAGGGACGACATTATGGAATTGTTAGTAAGCACCGATTGGTTGGCGAACGAAATCGGCGCGTCCGACCTTCGCATAGTCGATGCCACATGGTTCATGCCCGATGCGGGTCGCAATGCGCAGGCAGAATATGAAGGCGGACATATTCCATCGGCCGTATTCATGGATTTGGAAGAATTGGCCGACGCCAATAGCAGCCTTCCGAACACATTGCCGCCTCCTGAAAAATTCGCGAGCCGTATGCAGTCGCTGGGGCTAGGCGACGGCAGCCGTATCGTGGTCTATGATGACAGCCCGTTCAAATCTGCGACGCGCGCGTGGTGGATGTTGACCTTGTTCGGCGCGCATGATGTAGCCATCCTTGATGGCGGCATCGCCAAATGGAAAGCAGAAGGCCGGCCACTAGAAACCGGCAAGCCCACATTGCGCCACCGCCATTTTACCGTGTGGAAAGATGACAAGGCCGTACGCAACAAGGCCGACATGCTCGCCAATTTGCACAGCAAGGACGCCGATGTCGTCGACGCCCGCGGCGTTGGCCGCTTTACGGGCGCAGAGGCCGAACCGCGGCCTGAAATGGCATCAGGGCATATCCCGGGCAGCCGCAATCTACCATTTGGTCAGCTTTTCCACGCAGATGGAACATGGAAACGCGGCGCAGAATTAACCCAAGCCTTTACCGACGCTGGCGTGGATTTGAACAAGCCGATGATCACCACGTGCGGCTCAGGCATGACCGCTGCGGTTGTCCTTTTTGGAGCGCGCATGACCGGCAAGACCGATGTGGCCTTGTATGACGGAAGCTGGTCCGAATGGGGTCTCGATTCCGACACCCCAAAAGCGCAGGGTGCGGCTTGAGTTCTGACAAGCCCCAAAAGCCCGCCACGAAAATAGTCACCGTAGGGCGAAACAGCGCGCTAACTGGCCCGGTCGTCAACGTGCCCATTTGGCGCGCGAGCACGCATCTATATGACAATGTCGCGGCTTTGGAGGCCGGTAAATCAAGCAATGCGGACGGCCGCTTTTTTTACGGTCGCCGCGGTTCACCGACGCAATGGTCGTTAGCCGAGGCGTTGACCGAAATGGAGCCCGGAGCGCATGGGACGATGCTCTATCCATCCGGTGTCGCTGCTATTGCGTGCGCGCTGTTGTCGGTTTTGAAAGCGGGCGACATCCTTTTAATGACGGACAACGCCTATGACCCAAGCCGGTCCTTGGCAGACGGATTTCTGAAGCGTTTTGGCGTTGAAACCCGCTATTTTGATCCGCTGACCACTGATTATGACACGCTTTTTTGCGATCGCACCAAAGCGATACTGCTCGAATCCCCCGGTAGTCTGACCTTTGAGGTTCAGGATATTCCTGCCATTTGCGCAGCCGCAAAAAAACGCAATGTCGTCACTTTGCTCGATAACACTTGGGCGACATCTTATTTCCACACGGCGCTCGACAAGGGCATCGATATGGCAATCTTATCATGCACGAAATATATTGTCGGCCATAGCGACGTCATGATGGGCAGCGTCACCACACATGCAAAATATTGGACGCGATTGCGCCAAACCGCACAGCAACTTGGCCAGACAGTATCGCCCGACGATGCCTATCTCGCCAGCCGCGGGCTGCGCACCTTGTCCATCCGGATGAACGCGCATGCGGCATCAGCACTGCAAATCGCCAAATGGCTTCAAACACAACCCGATGTGGCGGCAGTCTATCACCCTGCACTACCGGAGTGCCCCGGACACGCAATTTGGAAGCGCGACTTCACCGGTGCGTCGGGTTTATTCTCCTTCATCCACAAGGGTGACCCAGCAACCGCCGCCGCCTTTGTAGATGCACTCGACCTGTTCGGGATCGGTTATAGCTGGGGCGGCTTTGAAAGCCTGGCTTTGCCCGTCCAGCCTGAAAAATATCGGTCTGCAGTAGCTTGGGAAAAAGATGGCACGCTCATCCGGCTACAGATTGGCTTGGAAGATACCGACGATTTGATCGCTGATCTAAGCCAAGCTTTTATGACGACGCGCCGCGCTTAAGCCTCAGCGCGTCGGCACCGGCACGTCGCCCGAATAATCGTAAAATCCGCGCTTCACTTTGCGGCCATACCATCCGGCCTCAACATATTTTTGCAGCAATGGGGCGGGGCGGAATTTTGGGTCACCCGTCGATTGAAACAGCACATTGGTGATTTCAAGACACGTATCGAGCCCGATAAAATCTGCCAGGGTCAGCGGTCCCATCGGGTGATTGAGGCCAAGCTGGCATGCGGTATCGATGTCGCGAATGCTGGCCACGCCTTCGCCAAGTGCAAAGATGGCCTCATTGATCATCGGCATCAACACGCGGTTGACGATAAAGCCCGGCGCATCATTGGCAAAAACCAATTGCTTGCCCAGCGCCTCGCCATATTGGCGCACAACGTCGACGGTGGCGTCGGTTGTCGCTAGGCCGCGAATGATTTCAATCAGGCCCATTACCGGCACGGGGTTGAAGAAATGGACGCCTATGAAACGCTTTGGATCGGGCGATGATTGCGCCAGCCGTGTGATTGGAATCGACGAAGTGTTCGATGCCAGTACCGCCTGATCGCCAAGGACTTTGCCCACGGCCTCAAATATCTTGCGCTTAATGTCCTCGCGTTCTGTTGCGGCTTCGATGATCAGCCCAGCCTCCGCCATGGGTTCATAATTGGCGACAGGTTCAATGCGCGACATCAATGCGTCGGCCTCGGCCTGTCCCATTTTATCTTTGGCGACCAAGCGAGCCAAGGCGTTGGCAATGTTCGCTTTGCCTGCTTCGGCCTTGGTCAAATCAATGTCGGAGAGATAGACATGATAACCAGCAGCCGCGCTCACTTGCGCGATGCCTGCACCCATTTGACCCGCCCCGATAACACCAACTGCACGCATTTTTTCACTCCAATTTCGTATTCATTTCGACTCTAGCGAACGCCGTGGGCAAGCGCCAGCCTTGCGGTTATCTGTGCACGCGCAAGGGCATCGCAAGCTTAGGCTGGCATTTCCATCAGATTCCACTTAAGCGCGGCATAAATCCAGAAGATTCTAGGCAGAAAGTCCCTTAACCATGTCTACAGCCGTTCGCCACGCACCCCTGAATGTGGGCCTCGCGGGACTGGGCACCGTGGGCAGTGGTGTCATTCGCCTGATAGAAGAAAATGCGGCGCTGATTGCGCGCAGGGCTGGTCGCGAGATCAAAATTGTTGCTGTTACCGCACGTGACCGGACAAAGGATCGCGGCGTTGATCTATCACCTTATCGCTGGGTCGATGACATGGGGCAGCTTGCGACCGCTAATGACATTGACGTCGTCGTGGAGCTCGTGGGCGGGTCAGACGGTCCGGCGCTAACGCTCGCACGCGAGACTTTGTCCAACGGGCGCGCTTTGGTGACCGCCAACAAGGCGATGATCGCGCATCATGGTGCCGAGCTTGCGGCTTTGGCGGAAAGCAAGCATACCGCGCTCAAATTTGAAGCGGCGGTGGCGGGCGGTATTCCGGTCATTCAAGGTCTGCGCGATGGTGCAGCCGCCAACCGCATTGACCGTGTCTATGGCATCCTTAACGGCACCTGCAATTTTATCCTGTCCACTATGGAGCGCGACGGGTTGGATTTTGCGCAGGTTCTTTCCGATGCCCAAGCCAAGGGCTTCGCCGAAGCCGATCCGTCATTCGACATTGACGGTATTGATGCCGCGCATAAGCTTTCAATTCTTGCGTCACTCAGCTTTGGCTCTGTCATTGATTTTGGCGGCGTCGAAGCACGCGGCGTTCGGAAAATCCTGGCCGCGGACATCGCACAGGCCAAAACCTTGGGCTATCGCATTCGGCTCATCGGTCTTGCCGAAATTGACGGCAATAATGGCGCATCGACTATTTTCCAACGCGTCCAACCTTGCCTTGTGCCGCTCAGCCACCCGCTGGCGCATGTCACAGGCGCAACCAACGCCGTTGTTGCCGAAGGAAATTTCTCTGGCCGCTTGCTGTTCCAAGGCGCAGGCGCCGGTGACAAGCCAACGGCATCAGCGGTTGTTGCTGATTTGGTTGATATCGCGCGCAAGGAAACCGGCCCTGCATTCTCCATGCCGTCGGCTGAGCTTGAAAAGCTTCCGCGCGCGGCCTCGGCGCACCGGATCGGCAAAACCTATTTGCGCATGTTGGTGGCGGACCGGGTTGGCGTACTCGCGGAAATCACCGCAGCCATGCGCGATGCGGGGCTATCGATTGAGAGCCTTATCCAAACCGAAGCGAGTGACGATGGTTCGGCGTTGATTGCCATGGTTACCCATGCGGGACCGGAACAGGCGATTAATGACACCATAGATGCGCTGGCAAATTCCGATAGCTTGCTTGGCGAACCCATGGTGATGCACATTTTGGGCGCCTAAGCTTAGCGCCTCTTCAGGCTTCGTGTACATTATAGCCATTAATTTGTGCCGCTATATCCATTACCGCGACCGTGAAAAAGAAAACTGCGATAAGCAATCTCGACAATGGCCTTCGCCTTCCCTATCGGAATTGAAGTCCCGAAATGTCGATCCATTGAGGGCGTTTAAATCGCCCACCTTGAATTTAAGTTAGCTAGGAAATTCAAATGACTACAGCAAGCCAAATCCTCGACCGTGTCCTTGTTTTGGAAATGGTACGCGTGACGGAAGCTGCAGCGATTGCGGCGGCGAAGCTGATTGGGCGTGGCGACGAGAAGGCAGCTGATGCCGCCGCCGTTGAAGCGATGCGCGCTGCTTTGAACGAACTGTACATGGATGGAACCGTCGTCATCGGTGAGGGTGAACGGGACGAAGCACCTATGCTGTTCATTGGCGAAAAGGTCGGTTCCGCGATTGGCACTGGACCCAAAATCGACATCGCGCTTGATCCATTGGAAGGCACGACGATCACCGCAAAGGCCGGCCCGAATGCGCTGGCGGTGTTGGCGGTCGCTGAAGAAGGCAATTTGCTCAACGCCCCCGATGTGTACATGGACAAAATCGCGGTTGGCCCCGGCTATTCGCCCAACATTGTCAATCTCGACAAATCAATAGCAGAAAATGTCGCGGCCGTTGCCGCCGAAAAAGGCGTTCCACCGCATGAGCTTATTGTCTGCGTCTTGGACCGCCCCCGCCATGAAAAGATGATCGCCGAACTCCGCGAAATTGGCTGCGGCGTGATGCTTATCCCCGATGGCGACGTCGCGGGCGTAATTGCAACCACGAACCCAGAAACGACAGTCGACATTTATATGGGCAGCGGCGGCGCGCCAGAGGGCGTGTTGGCAGCCGCAGCATTGCGCTGCGTAGGCGGCCAGTTCAAGGGCCGTTTGCTTTTCCGCAATGATGATGAACGACTGCGCGCGCGCAAATGGGGTATCGAAGATTTGGACAAGATCTACGATCTTGAAGAATTGGCGAAAGGTGACTGTATCTTTGCCGCGACCGGCGTGACCCATGGTTCCTTGCTGGAAGGTGTAAAGACCTTGCGCGATGGCCGCGTGACCACTGAAAGTGTGGTAATGCGCGCCTCATCGGGCACCGTGCGCTGGGTCAAGAGCGAGCATCGGAAAGCCGACCGTCTCGGCTGATATTCAGTAAATACCCATTTGCAGACCCGTGGCGATCTGTTCACCCATTTCCGCCGCCGTCGATAGATGCGCTAAATCAATGGTTTTCGGTGCCAATATCGCCTCTTGCGTCTGCGCATGGGTGCACACAATAGCGCTGGGCACGATCTGTCGCAGCCGCCAGCCTGTGGCAATACGCTCCGCCTGCGCAACGGCATTTCGCCCATCGGAACCTGCGCATACAATCATGGCATAAGGCCGGCCGTTTAGCGCGCCGAGGCACGGATAATAGCATCGGTCGAAAAAGCTTTTCATGCCGCCGCTAATCGCTGCGAGATTTTCGGGAAAGACCAACAGATATCCATCTGCCACCAACATATGTTCGGGGCCCGCTTCGGCGGCATGCAGCATCAATATGTCGACGCCCTGCACCCGCCGCGCACCCTCATGCGCGGCTTGTGCTAGAGCCTCAGACCCGCCGGTCATGCTGTGCCAGATTATTGCCAATTGCCGCATCCCCACTTGCTAGCACCAGCAGTGCACCATAGGGAAGTAGGATGAAGTCAGTCCTCGACATTAATCACTCCATCCTTGCACAAGCATGGCATTGGCGGGGCAGCGGCATAGATGGCCGTGACCCGGATTTTCAACCCGATGACCTCGTTAGCCAATTGCTGATGGCGCGCGGAGTAGCGCGGGATGATATCGAGCGGCAACGCAACCCGACCATTCGCAACTTCATGCCCGACCCGTCAATCTTTCAGGATATGGAAAATGCCGCGCTGCGATTGGCGCAGGCTGTGGAGGCGGGAGAGCAAATCACCGTCTATGGCGACTATGATGTCGATGGCGCGACCAGCGCGGCTTTGCTCATCCGCTTGCTGCGCATGTTAGGATTGAACGCAGGCTATTATATCCCAGATCGTTTGATGGAAGGCTATGGCCCGTCAGGCGAGGCGCTGGTGCGTATTGGGGCAGGCGGCAGCCGCTTGATCATTACCGTCGATTGCGGGGCCATGGCCTATGATGCTTTGTCGCAGGCCAAGGCCGCTGGCCTTGAGGTCATCGTTGTCGACCATCATAAATGCGCGTCAGAACTTCCTGAGGCCTTTGCTTTAGTGAACCCCAACCGCCTCGACGAAACCGACGAAGCTGCGTCCCACGGGCATCTGGCGGCGGTGGGTGTGGCATTTCTTTTGGGAGCGGCGTTGATCCGGACGCTGCGCAGCCGCGGCTATTTCGCTACGCGGCCCGAACCCAAAATCATGGAGCTGCTCGATATCGTGGCCTTGGGCACGGTGGCCGATGTGGCGCAGCTGCGCGGGCTGAACCGCGCCTTTGTGGCACAGGGGCTGAAGGTCATGGCCGCGCGCCGCAACATTGGCCTTTCTGCGCTCATTCAAGCCAGCCGCCTTACCCGCGCGCCGATATGCTCCGACCTCGGCTTTGCCTTGGGCCCGCGCATCAATGCCGGCGGCCGCGTCGGAAAATCCGACCTTGGCGTGCGCTTGCTAATCACCGAAGATGCAGCCGAGGCGCAAGACTTAGCGATGGAGCTTGACCGGCTGAATGAAGAGCGCCGCGCCATAGAGGGGACCGTGCAGGAGCAGGCCGAGGCCATGTTGGCGGGGCAACATAACCGCGCCGTGGCATTGTTATCCGGCGAAGGCTGGCATCCCGGGGTAATTGGTATCGTCGCCGGCCGCATCAAGGAAAAGACGGGCAAGCCCGCCATCGTCATTGCGGTCGACGAAAATGGCGTCGGCAAGGGGTCGGGCCGGTCCATCGCGGGCGTTGACCTCGGCGCAGCCATCATTTCGGCGCGGGAGGCGGGATTGCTGGTCGCCGGCGGCGGCCATGCCATGGCAGCGGGCTTGACCATTGACGCTGACAAGATTGACGCGCTGGCGGATTGGCTCGACGCGCGCCTCGCAACAGATGTCGCCAATGCATCCGGCGCCAAGGCGTTGTTGATTGACGCGATCGTCGCACCGCGTGGCCTAAACCCCATTTTTGTCGACGCGATGGAGACGGCGGGACCATATGGCATGGGCTGGCCCGGGCCGCGCGTGGTCACGGGGCCATTGCGGATCATCAAGTGCGATATTGTTGGCAAGGACCATGTCCGCGCCATTGTGGCGGGCGACGATGGCCAGTCGTTCAAAGCGATGGCATTTCGTCAGGGCGAGACCGTTTTGGGCCAGACCATGCTCCACGCCGATCGCGGCCGCCGTTACTGGTTTGCGGGCCGCGCGAAGGTCGATGACTGGGGTGCGACGCCAAAAGCGGAGCTGCACGTCGACGACATTGCCTTTGCGGACTGAATTTGCGTGAACTTGGCCTTGACGAGCGCAAAACGAACCCGTAAAGGCGCGGCTCGCCAAGCGATTGGCCCCTTCGTCTAGCGGTTAGGACGCGGCCCTTTCACGGCTGAAACACGGGTTCGATTCCCGTAGGGGTCACCATCT
>DBOC01000008.1:0-177568 GCA_002299895.1 Sphingomonadales bacterium UBA656
AAGCGGATGTGCGACCATTCATCTAGGCGACGCATTGCTGCGGCACTCATGCAACCAACCCGGGCGACTGGCAGGAGGATGCCATATGCCGCCCCTATTCGGTTTTGCTCCCGGTGGGGTTTGCCCTGCCGTTTCTGTTACCAGAAACGCGGTGCGCTCTTACCGCACCGTTTCGACCTAGCCGCATCGAAATGCGGTGGACTATTTTCTGTGGCACTTTCCCTAAAATTGCTTTCGCCGGACGTTATCCGGCACCGTTCCTCGCTGGAGCCCGGACTTTCCTCCCCTTAGCAGTTACCCGCTAAGCGGCGGTCGCCCAACCCTCTGGCAGACGTCAGATAACAGAATTGCCCTCAACCGCCAAGAGCAAGCTGTGTAAGATGGCCCGCGATTCACCGTCGATCGCACCGTCGATATTCGTAGGCCGAAACCGTCGCTGAAATGCAACTGTCGCCGCTTTACCATCGGCTATGCCATAACCATAACGTTCCAGTGCCAACAGAAACGTAGCGTCAGACCAACCGGGATCCACCAGATTTGCACTTGGCCGCTTTATGGCAAGTCCAAGCTTTGCAAGCGCTTCCCAATCAAACAGCTCGCCGGGATCTTCTTTGCGAGCCGGGGCCACATCGCTGTGTCCGACAACGTTACGTGGATGTATGCCATAGGTCCGGACCAATTCTGCGACCAAACGCGTCACGGTGTTCATCTGCGCCTCAGGAAACGGACGATAGCCAAATTCATGACCGGGATTGACGATCTCAATGCCAATGCTGGCACTATTGCAGTCGGTAACGCCCCGCCAATAAGATAATCCGGCATGTTGGGCGCGTTGCTCTTCGCGCACCATGTAGACCAATTGCCCATCTTCATCGACCACATAATGCGCGGAAACCTTAGACGCTGGGTTCGCGAGCCAATCAATGGCTGCGGCGCCGGATTGCATACCGGTATAATGCAGCACGATCATGCTGATGGGCAGGCTACGTTCGCCAAAATTGGGTGATGGGTTCCAGATCATAGTCATGTCTGAACCATAGGTAAGTCAGGCGCGACGTGCAACATCAGGCCTGCAAACGCTTTACACTGCATCCCTGCTATGCGGCCCAGTCTAACCTTCTGTGCGGATGAGCGCGCCAATCACAAGATTTTCTGCATCAGGTTCGGCCAGTTGCAACATACCGCCATTTTGAACGGTTAGTGTCCGCGCCATCCATGCCGCTGCGGTGCGCGGGTCCAGAGCTGCAGGGGCAAGTTGCCCTGCCAATGCGTCCCGGATAGCGGGCTCCATGAGGATTTTAGGCCCGCTTGCGCCAATAACAATTTCCAGTTCACCGGCATGCGCTTCGGCACCCACAGACAATGTTCCGCCGCGTATCAACGCGTCATTGGCCAATAAAACGAGATTTAGCAGTATTTTCACCGCCCGTTTTGGCATCATCTGCGCAGGTACGGCCCAATCAAGGACCGTCCGCCCATGTGACGTTACCATTGGCTCAATCACCAATTTTGCATCATTTGGATCAACTTCGGAGCCAAATCCGCCCGCCGCACCAAAGGCCAAGCGGAAAAACTTCAACCGGTCGGCAGCTGCCTTTGCGCTTTCTGCGAGCAAATCCATGCATCGTTGCCGCATTTCGGGATCATGCTCATCCGCCAAGAGCTCAAGGCCGTTATTCATCGCGCCAACGGGGCTTAACAAGTCATGACAAAGGCGTGAGCACAACAGGCTGGCAAAATCGATTTCGGTTTCGGACATTATAAAAGATTCCTGAGGGCATCTGGCGGGTTAACGCCGCTCATGGACCGAGTTGGCGGGCGTTTCAACCCTCGACTATTAATGCCACGGGGGTAAATCCGGTCACCTGCGTGTCTGTAACCACAGGCTGCCATGCGGTAATCGCACCAGCGGCAATAATCAGCCAAAACCGCCCGTCTGGCGCGGCTTGCGCGACGTCAGTTGCAGATGGCACAGCAACGCCATTGGGGTGCGAGTGGAAATATCCCAAAACAGGAATTCCGCCACTTCGCACGTCCCTGCCTGCTGAGAACAATGCGGCAGGATCGATTTCAAAATGCCGTGTAGGATCGGCCGCGACATTCTGCGTAAGCTGCACCGCAGCGACACAATCCCCCTCACCGCGCAGTAAACCGCAGCATTCATGCGTCCCCGCACTTTCCGCCCAGTCCAGAAGTTGTCGCCAGTCGCTGCTTGATAAATGCAAAGCCATAACCCATGTCTACGGTATGGTTGGGGAAATTACCACATTTACAGGCGTTTTAGGTGCCGGACGACTGGATAGCGCGCTTGCTGCTGCATTGCCGCAATATTCGCGCGCGCGTATTCAGGCTTTAATTGCGGATGCCGCGCTGCGCATCAATGGACAGGTCTTTGTCGACGCCGGCAGCAAGAAAATGTCGGGCCAGAATTTTGAACTTAATGTCCCTGCCCCGGTACCCGACACAGCGATGGCACAGAAGATAGCGCTGGATGTGGTGTTTGAAGATGATCATTTGATTATCGTCAACAAGCCTGCCGGGCTCGTCGTACATCCCGCGGCGGGACATAATGATGGGACGCTTGTTAACGCGCTGCTGCACCATTGCCAGGGCCAATTGTCGGGCATTGGCGGGGTCCAGCGCCCCGGCATCGTCCATCGCATTGACAAGGATACTTCGGGGCTTTTGGTCGTCGCCAAAAGCGATGCCGCGCATGAGGGCCTCGCGAAACTTTTCGCCGCGCATGCCATAGAGCGTAAATATATTGCGATTGTAAACGGTATCCCCGCGCCGCCAGCCGGCACAGTGCGCACACAAATTGGCCGGTCCACCACAAATCGCAAGAAAATGGCGGTACTGCCCGAATCAAAAGGCCGCCATGCCGTCACGCATTACCGGATGGTCGAGGCCTTTGCCAAAACAGCGATAGTTGAATGCACGCTGGAGACAGGCCGCACGCATCAGGTTCGCGTACACATGGCGCATATTGGCCATCCGCTTATTGGCGATAGCGTCTACTCTAATCGACAAAACCACTACAAAATCGGTCCAAATCAGGCCAAATTCGACCGGCAAGCATTGCATGCGGCCTCTTTGGGGTTTATTCATCCCATTACCGGCGAAACTTTACGGTTTGAATGCGGTATACCAGAAGACATGCAGCTTCTGTTAAGCAAGCTTCAATTATAAAAGTTTCGAAGGGAACGCTTTACCATCGGGTGCTTGATGAGGCCCGTCGGAAGGCACAATGAAAAGAGGAAAACATGTCTGTTAAAAAGAATGTTCCGGCTACGATACCTGCCCTTGGGGGGGACGCGAGCCTTAATCGTTACCTAAGCGAAATCCGGAAATTTCCGGTACTCAAGCCTGAGCAAGAATATATGCTTGCCAAGCGCTTGCAAGAACATGGCGATGCCAAAGCAGCTGAACAGCTGGTCACGTCGCATCTCCGCCTCGTATCAAAAATCGCAATGGGCTATCGCGGCTACGGCCTGCCGGTGTCCGAGCTGATTTCCGAAGGGAATATCGGATTGATGCAAGGCGTAAAGAAATTTGATCCCGATCGTGGCTTCCGCCTCGCGACATACGCGATGTGGTGGATTCGCGCCTCGATGCAGGAATTTATCCTGCGCAGCTGGAGCCTCGTCAAAATCGGCACCACTGCGGCGCAGAAGAAGCTTTTCTTCAACCTGCGGCGTATGAAAAACAATCTGCAGGCTTTTGAAGACGGCGACCTGAACCAGGAAGCGTTGCAGAAAATCGCAACCGACCTCGGCGTTTCCGAAGAAGAAGTGAACAATATGAACCGCCGCATGGCGATGGGCGGCGATACATCGCTTAACGTGCCCATGCGCGAAGATGGCGATGGCCAGTGGCAAGACTGGTTAGTCGATGACACGCCTTTGCAGGATGAACGCGTTGCCGACGCGCAAGAAGGCGACATGCGCCATGCGTTATTGTCCGAAGCTATGGACAGCCTGAATGAGCGCGAAAAGCACATTCTAACGCAGCGCCGCTTGATCGAAGAACCACAAACGCTCGAAGAACTCAGCCAGACCTACAGCGTCAGCCGGGAGCGCGTGCGTCAGATTGAAGTGCGGGCTTTTGAAAAGCTGCAAAAGGCGATGTTGCGCATTGCTGGCGAGAAACGGCTACTTCTCACGCATTAAAGAGGTTCAGCCCTCTCGGTAAAAAGAGATGACGGGCGGAAAGCACTGCGCTAGTTTTTGCGCATGAAAAAAACCAAGCGTTCGCTTTCCACCCGTATTCTTCGTTCAAGCTTTAAGGGTGCAGTCTATTTTATTGGCGGCACAGTCGCGCTTACGGCCGCTTATGCGGTGATACCCGTGCCCACGACCTTGACGATGTTGGTCGATAGCAATGGCGCGAAACGCGACTGGACGCCGCTTTCAGACATTTCGCCCAACCTGGTACGGGCCGTTATCGCCGCAGAGGATGGCAAATTTTGTAGCCATGACGGCTTTGACCGCGAAGCCATTGAAAAGGCGCTAACCCGCAACATCAAGGGTGGCCGGATGCGCGGTGGCTCCACCATAAGCCAGCAGACCGCCAAAAATGTATTCCTGTGGCAGGGATCTGGCTGGACCCGCTATCTGCGCAAGGTGCCTGAAGTGTATTTCACCTTCCTGATTGAGAAAATCTGGGGCAAGCGCCGGATCATGGAAGTATATCTGAATGTCGCGGAGACGGGCATTGGCACTTATGGCGCAGAAGCCGGCGCGCAACGTTATTACAATAAATCCGCCAAGAACCTGACCCGGATAGAGGCCGCGCGCTTGGCCGCGATCTTACCCTTGCCCAAAAAGCGGGCTGTAAACGGCGTGGGCGGTTTTACCCGCCGCTATGGTAACAGCATCTCCGCGCGCATTCGTGTCGTCAAACGTGACGGCCTGGATGCTTGCATTTACACATAAAAAAGGGCGGAGCCGAAGCCCCGCCCTATTTTAATAACCTAACTAAATGACTTAGAAGGCGACAGTAATCGTTCCGCTAACGGTGCGTGGTGCACCGATCTGGACGAAACCAGGGCTGCCATAAGTCGCAACGCCGGTTGTCCGGTTATATGTTGCACTCTGCGCCAAGCCACCGCCAAAACCGCCGACATAGAATTGGTCGAACAGGTTATAGACGTTAAGCTGGAAGCGGGTCTTATCGCTCACGCCCAAGAAGCCAAGGTTTACGCTCGCATCCAGGTTAACCAACCAGTAAGCAGGCGCAGCGTCACCAAAGATTTCGGTCCGCGCTGTTGCTCCCAAAGTACCGCTAGGAACCGCACCAGTTGGAATAAACGAACCTGTGTAAGTTGCCGCACCGGTATCGAAGACGTTCCGTGGGCCAGTGCGCTTTGCAGTAATGCCAAGTTCAACTGGGCCAACTTCACCGCGCACAGTTCCACCGAATGAATATTTCGGCGAACCACCTTCACGCTGGCCAGCAGTCGCAGCAAAAACCGGCGTACCGTCAGCGTTTTCACCGATAGCAACGTTGTTCTTGATTTCCGACTTCATGTAAGAGCCGAAGACATAAACGGCCAATTCAGGAATTGGGCGATATGAAACCGAGCCATCGATACCGTATTTGTCGACATTGCCGAGGTTACGATACACGTTCTGGTCCAGTTCTGGATCATAAGCCGAAGCCAAGCGGTTCTGGAACTTCGTCAACCAACCCGAAAGCTGTGCCTGGATGTTACCCGAACGGTAACGCAAGCCAACATCAACGCTGTCTGTTGTTTCTGGAGCAGGACGCGCACGCGCGGTCGTGATCGGGAAGAAGAACGCGTTGTACAAGCTGTCTGTGCCTGGAACCGAAAGGCCCTGCGCAAAGCTCGCGAACATGCTGAATTCAGGCGTAAACTTGTAGTTGAAGCCCAAGTTTGGCAAAACCTTATCATATTTGAATACGCGGTTTTGTGGACCAGCCTGCGTTGGGTTCAGCGTTGCGTTCAGCGTGTTCTGGTTGCCATCGCCGAAGCACTCAACAAAGCCGCCAGCTGAGCTGGTAAAGCAGTAATTGGTCAAGTCGCGCTTGAAGAATGGTGCACGAACACCAGCTGTCACGACAAGGTCGCTGTCCATGAATTCACCGCGATATTCGCCAGAGACCTGCTGCAAAATTGCATAAGACAGGCGGTTACGCTTTTGAAGCGTTACGCCGTTTGCAGCAATTTGCGGAGCGTTTACTGGGAAAACATCAAGTGGCTCACCATTGACATCCAACAAGCCAACTTCGCCTGTCTGACGGTGACGGGCACGGTCAAAGGTGTAAGCGAGACGGATTGAATGTGCATCACTGATTTCATAACGCAGCGAGCTGATGACGCCGTAACGATGTGTTTGGGTCTGGCTTGGAGCTATCATGGTAACCTGATCGAGGATGTCGCCGTCGCCGTTCAAATCCTTACCAAAGAATGGCGAACCCGACAGATATCCAGCCTGGCAGTTTACGCCAGCACCCGTTGCGACGGTCGTGCAGTTTGCGGTGCCGCCAGTCGGATCGATGTCGCGACGTGCTTCACGTGCCCTATCGGTGCCACCACCATTTGCCTTTACATATTGATAGCTAGGATCGACCGTTAGCGTCAGCTTTTCACCGAAAGTGAATTTTGATGATCCACGAATGCTACCGGTGTTGGACGGATTGTAACGACGATCGAATTCCGTACCGCAGCTTGTTGCCGCATCAGCAGTTCCGGCAACTGGTGTGACCGTTGTCGAGCAAGGGAAGTTGATCAGATATTCCCGCTCATCATTATTCGCTGGGTAGCGGTTGCCGCTGCCCGAGCCAACTACACGGCCGGCGTCGTTCCGCAAAGGCAGCGAACCGAAGAAGTTGTTGCGGTTTTGGTTGTAGTTAGCTGCAATGGCAATGAAGTCACCGTCGCCACCGATGGGCTGATAGACCTTTGCGTTATATTGCTGCTTGTCGATAACGCCGTAATTGTTGAACGGATTGTCGTTGGTTGCCTTCGAAGCCGAGAAGAACGCGCGCGTACCGAACGATGTCAGATTGCCAGTGTTGACCATGCCAAAAAGACGTTCGAAGTTAAAGTCGCCGATCGAGCCCGATACCTTAACGCCGAAATCTTCAGTTGGCGTCATTGTGCGGTAGTTGACGGTGCCACCAACAGCCGATGCTGTAGGGCTGTCGACGTCGGTCGTGCCAAGGTTAACATTGACCTGTTCAATCAGTTCAGGGTCAAGCTGTTGGTTGGAGTAAATGGCATAGTTACCTGAGTCATTCAGCGGAATACCGTCGAAGGTCAGCGAGATACGCGACGAGTCAAAGCCGCGAATGTTCAACGTGCCGCCAGCTGAACCATAAGCATCGTTATTCTGAAAGTTAACGCCTGGAATAGCATTGATGGTGTCGAGAATTGTTTGGCCAGGGTTCTGACGCTCGATAAATTCTTGCGTGAGAACAGCCTTCGCCTTTGTCGAGTCAGGTGCCTGAATTCCAGCAACGTCCTGCGTACGTGTGCCGGAGACGACGATTACTTCTTCTTCGAAATCGACTGAACCAGTCGACTGTGCGAAAGCAGCGCTTGAAAAGCTGCAAATGGTGAGTGCAACCGCACTTGCCGCAAGCTGGTAACGAATTTTCATTTTTAAAACCCCTTTGGTTTTCACATGCCAATTCATTGGCAATCAAACATTACGCTCGACTCGTCCGAATGAATTGGTCCGCGCCATCCCCTTGGGACCGGTAAATGACAGTAAAATGACACCCCGTCCCGCAGATGATTCGCCTTTAGCCGACCGCGCCCAACACGCAATCTATTGCAGTGCAGCAAACTTTAGAAAACGGCCCGTTTTGATATTTTGTTAACCATTGTGGCTTGTTTGCCACAGTCAGGAAAAACCCGCCTAAGCAGCGTCTTCTTTGCTGGCTTTGGCAGACTTGGCATAGACCAAGACAGGGGTCTTGCGGCCTTCGACAACGTCCTTGTCGACCACAACCTCGTCTACGCCGTCATAGGTTGGCAGATCGAACATCGTATCGAGCAAAATTGCCTCCAAAATGGACCGCAACCCACGCGCGCCCGTTTTGCGTTCAATCGCCTTCTTGGCAACGGCTTCCAACGCATCATCGGTGAAGCTTAGGCCAACTTCTTCCATTTCAAACAGCTTGCGATATTGCTTCACAAGCGCGTTCTTTGGTTCAGCCAGAATTTTCACCAAAGCCGCGATATCGAGGTCTTCCAGCGTAGCCGTGACCGGCAAGCGTCCAACAAATTCTGGGATGAGGCCAAATTTCAACAAATCTTCAGGCTCAATCTGCTTGAGGATTTCGCCGGTACGGCGCTCGTCCGGGTCGGCGACATGGGCGCCAAAGCCAATCGACTTGCTCTCCAGGCGGTTTGAAATAATCTTTTCAAGCCCCGCAAATGCGCCACCGCAAATGAACAAGATGTTCGTCGTGTCGACCTGCAGAAACTCTTGCTGTGGATGCTTGCGGCCACCTTGTGGTGGGACGCTGGCTGTTGTGCCTTCCATCAGCTTAAGCAAAGCCTGCTGCACGCCCTCCCCGCTAACGTCGCGGGTGATGGAGGGATTCTCGGCCTTGCGGCTGATCTTGTCGATTTCGTCGATATAGACGATACCGCGCTGCGCCTTCTCTACATTATAGTCGGAGGCCTGCAGCAGCTTAAGAATGATATTCTCGACATCTTCACCGACATAGCCGGCCTCGGTCAAGGTTGTGGCGTCCGCCATGGTGAACGGAACGTCAAAAGTCTTGGCGAGCGTCTGCGCCAATAATGTCTTACCGCAACCGGTAGGGCCAACGAGCAGGATGTTGGACTTTGCAAGCTCAACATCCGCGCCCTTTGCGCCATGGTTCAAGCGTTTGTAATGGTTATGGACGGCAACCGACAATACGCGCTTTGCCTGCGGCTGCCCAATGACATAGTCGTCCAATACTTCGCAGATTTCCTGCGGCGTTGGCACTTCGCCCTCTTTACGGCCGTTCAACGCGCCCTTTGTTTCTTCGCGAATGATGTCGTTGCAAAGCTCTACGCATTCATCACAGATGAACACCGTGGGACCAGCGATCAGCTTGCGCACTTCGTGCTGCGATTTTCCGCAGAAGGAGCAATAAAGAGTGCTTTTTGTATCTGAACCGCTCAACTTCGTCATAATATGTCCTGCTTGCACGCCAATTTAAACGCACCTTATTGTTTCAACATCCTAAAGATGCGTTCCGATTTGGCAATAGCTCAATAGTGGCTGTGCCATCACGGCAAATCCATGAAATTAATCGACGATAATATCAGCCTGCGTCGGCGTCTGCATTGGCCGGACGCTTGTCGAATACTTCATCGACGATACCAAATGCCTTTGCTTCTTCTGCTTCAAGGAAGGTATCGCGGTCCATCGCTTTTTCGATATCCTTCAATGGCTTGCCGGTATATTTTGCATATAGGTCGTTCATACGCTTGCGAATACGCAAGATTTCATTGGCCTGAATTTGAATATCCGATGCCATGCCGCGTGCGCCGCCCGAAGGCTGATGCACCATGATGCGCGAATTGGTCAAAGCAACGCGCATACCGGGCTCACCCGCCGCGAGCAGAAAACTACCCATCGAAGCCGCTTGCCCGATGCATACAGTGCCCACTTTGGGACGGATATATTGCATCGTGTCGTGGATCGCCATGCCCGCAGTAACCACACCGCCGGGCGAGTTAATATACATCCAGATGTCTTTCTTCGGATTATCCGATTCGAGAAACAATAGCTGCGCGGTAATCACGGAGGCCATATTGTCCTCCACTTCGCCGGTCACAAAAATGATCCGTTCGCGCAAAAGCCGCGAAAAAATGTCCCAGCTGCGCTCCCCACGGTTCGATTGCTCGATAACGACGGGGACCAATGCTTGGACGGGATCAAAAGGAACGTGCATGAAATACCTCTAAGAATTTATGTTTATGCGTCGACGCCTACATCGGCGCGGGCAAGCAAAGTTTCAAGCACGAAAACGGTTTAGTCTGGGGATGAATTGGGGCGCTTGGCTGCGCACCGCAACGGCATAAGGCGCAAAATCGATTATTTCTTGTTTATTTGACGCCTTAATCGACTTTCACTTCTGCCGCGCGATCTTGCTTCTGCATTGCATAACGAACCCGCACAACGCAATTGCTGTAGCCCTGTGTGGATGGTGAAGTTGTGCTGCCAAGCACGATCCTTTGCGCAGCTTCGCCAAATTCCGCAGCAGGCTCGGCGACCACGACCTTTGAATTGCCGACCTCGCCCCATGGCGCGAGGTCAAACGCAATGACCGCCCAGCCCTCAATTTCACGCCGCCGGAAATTTTCCGGATACACCAATGATGGCTGAGATTTCCACTCTACCATCTGGGGACAATTACTGTCTTCGGGGCGATATGCGTCGATCTCTTTGCTTTCAGGCGCGGTCAGAGTGCCGCTGCGCCGCCAATAAGGATAGAGACAGCCCTGCTTCGCACCCTCCGTAAAGCGTGATTGCGCCATGGCGTTCAAAGAGGCTTTATCAAGCGCAACATTGCCCGTTGTCCCATATATTCGAAGACGCACGGGCTTGCCCGCTTCATTAATGTCAAACTGCACCATACTCCAGTCGGGCCGGCCCGTTGTCGCGGGGATTTTTTCGAAATCGGGAGAAGCGCGCAATAAAAACGCTGGCCGCTGTGTGTTGCAGTCTGATCCCGCGGGTGCAATCCGGTCAAACAGCTCTTTGGGTGACCGAGATTGCGCAAAAATCGAGTAGCCGATGAGGTCGTGGATGTCGGCATCCGCAATACTGCTACGCTTTGGCTGATAGACAATCGTGCATCCCTCTCGCCTAGAATTGGGAGCAAATCGGCTCGCCGCAAGAGATGGCGTTAGGTCCGCCAGCACGCCATAGCCCACCGGATCGCGCGTTATGCCAAATGGGCGGCCATTTTCGTTAATGCGAAATCGCACATTCACAGGCTGGTCCGCATCGCTGCTACTCCAGACAAGGTCCGCCATGGGCGTTTGAACTCGGGAAATATCGAGCGAATCATCGCCGCAACGGCCTGACGTAGGTACCATAACAAGCACGGTCTGACGCCGAGCGGACCGTTCAATGGGATTGACCGTCGTCACAATCGGGGACGGTGCAGGCGACGGCGATATGGTTATCGCTGGCGCGACCATGGCGAGGAAAAAGTTCAACATGAGTCATCTTCTGCCATGAACCATCAGTGACAACAAGCCGCCTTCACCTTGGCAGAAACAAAAAGGGGGACGCATCGCATCCCCCTTTTGCCGCAATGCATGATGCAGCGATTATTTCTTAGGCGCAGCCTTTTTGGCGGGTGCCTTTTTGGCTGGCGCAGCTTCTGCGTCCTTTTTAGGTGCGGCCTTCTTCGCAGCGGGCTTGGCTTCCTTGGCAGGTGCCTCGTCTTTTGCAGCAGCGTTTTTGGCTGGTGCCTTTTTCTTGGCGGCAGGCTTTGCATCTGGCTCAGCTTCAATCGCTGCTTCCAGAACGTCCTTAGTCACGGTCTTGTCCCTCACAGTCGCCTTTTCGAACAAGAAATCGACAACCTTGTCTTCAAACATTGGCGCACGCAATTGCGCGGCTGCCATTGGGTTTTCCTGCAGATATTGCACGAAACGCTGACGATCTTCAGGGCGATATTGCTGCGCAGCTTGCTGCACGAGCATATTCATTTCCTGCGAAGTCACTTCAACACCATTGGCTTGGCCAATTTCCGATAGGAGCAAGCCCAAACGCACGCGGCGAACGGCGATGTCGCGATATTCTTCGCGCTCAGCTTCCATTTCTTTCTTCGCAGCTTCAGCATCTGCTTCGCGCGCAGCTTCTTGCTCCAATTGCGCCCAAATCTGCGAGAACTCAGCCTCGACCATCGAAGGCGGCACATCGAAATCATGGCCAGCAGCCAACTGATCCAACAACTGGCGCTTCATATAAGTCCGCGTCAGGCCATTATGTTCTTGCTCAACCTGAACCTTCATCAACTCGCGGAGTTTGTCGATGCCGTCGAGGCCGAACATCTTAGCAAGATTGTCATCGGCCTTCGCTTCGACGGGCTTGCGCACTTCGTTGACGACGATGTCAAAAGTGGCTGCCTTACCCTTAAGGTTTTCGGCATTATAATCGTCTGGGAAGGTTACGTTCAGAACCTTTTCGTCATTAGCTTTTACGCCAACCAACTGGTCTTCAAAGCCGGGGATCAGCTGACCAGAGCCAAGCTCAACCGCCATGCCTTCGCCCTTACCGCCTTCGAAAGGCACGCCATCAACCTTGCCTTCAAAATCGATAACGACGCTGTCGCCCATTTTTGCGGCATATTTCTTGTCTGCCGCTTCAAAGCTCTTTTGGCCTTCGGCAAGCTTCAGGATCGATTCGTCGACTTGTGCGTCGCTGACTTCGACCGTCAGGCGCTCCAACGTGATGCCATCGATAGAAGGCGCTGCAATCGCAGGCAGCACTTCCAGATGGAAATCGACAACCGCGTCTTTGCCCGGCGCATAATCATCGCCCAAATGCACATGCGGCTGAGTCGCTGGACGCAATTTATTGTCAGAAATCGCCTTTTGGACGCCTTCTTGGATCGAGCTGTTCAATGCGTCCTGAAGAAGCGAATCCTTGTGCATCTTCTTAACCAGATTGGCGGGAACCTTGCCGGGACGGAAACCGGGCATACGCACTTGAGGTGCAATTTTCTTCACCTCGGCATCGATGCGGGATTCAACGTCCTTTGCGGTAATCGTCATGCGATAAGCGCGCTTCAGGCCTTCATTCTGTGTCTCGACGGTCTGCATTTTTTCTTCTCTATCTACGACAGGCCCGCTGGCCTGCCAAAAACTGTTAAATGGCTTTCGGGTTCAACGACAGCCCGGGATATCCCTTTTTCGTGGTGCGGGCGAAGGGACTCGAACCCCCACACCTTGCGATGCCAGAACCTAAA
This sequence comes from Sphingomonadales bacterium UBA656, assembly GCA_002299895.1. Classification (GTDB taxonomy): domain Bacteria; phylum Pseudomonadota; class Alphaproteobacteria; order Sphingomonadales; family Sphingomonadaceae; genus Sphingorhabdus_B. The sequence goes on from DBOC01000008.1 coordinate 12,958, forward strand.
TCTGGTGCGTCTACCAATTCCGCCACGCCCGCTTACGAAAAGCTGCCGTTTAACAAACGACGGGAGCCTCTAACGGGAAAGCCGCTGCGGGGCAAGGGGAGAAGCGGGGAAACCACCACCCCTTTACGCCGCCAGTTTACCCCAGAACCTTTTTCAGCAAATCATTGATGATTTGCGGGTTAGCCTTGCCTTGCATGGCCTTCATGGTTTGGCCCACGAAGAAGCCGAACAATTTGTCCTTGCCGGATCGATATTCCGTAACCTTATCTTCGTTCGCGGCCATGATCTTGGCAATCTCTGCCTCAATCGCGCCCGTGTCGTTGGTTTGCTTCAGGCCCTTTTCTTCAACGATAGCGGATGCGGCCATTATGCTTCCTTGGGCCGCGGTTTCCAGCATGATTTCGAACACTTGCTTGGCGATGCTGCCGCTGATGGTGCCATCGGCAACCAGACCAAGCAATTCTGCAGCTTGCTTTGGATTGATGGGGCTTTCGTCGAGGGTCTTGCCCATCTTGTTCAGCGCGCCGAATAATTCGGACATCAACCAATTGGAACCTTGCTTGGCATCGACGCCTTCGGCCAGCAAATCTTCGAACCAGAATGCGGTTTCGGCCTCTGCGGTCAAAACGGCGGCATTATAGGCCGTCAGGCCCATCGCCTCATAACGTGCACGTTTGGCATCGGGAAGTTCAGGCAAGGACGCGCGGCATTCCTCCAGAAACGCATCATCGAGTTCCACCGGCAGCAAATCGGGGTCGGGGAAATAGCGATAATCATGCGCGTCTTCTTTTGACCGCATCGACCGCGTTTCTTGCTTATTTGGGTCAAACAGGCGGGTTTCCTGTACCACTGCGCCGCCGCTTTCGATCAGGTCGACCTGACGCTGCGCCTCATACTCAATTGCCTGCATCATGAAACGGATTGAGTTGACGTTCTTGGTTTCGGTGCGCGTGCCCAATTCACCGCCGGGCTTACGCACAGATACGTTGACGTCGGCGCGCATCGATCCTTGCTCCATATTCCCATCGCAAGAGCCGACGTAACGCAGGATTGAGCGTAGTTTTTTAAGATATGCGCCGGCTTCCTGTGGGCTGCTGATATCCGGACGCGAAACGATTTCCATCAAGGCCACGCCCGAACGGTTCAAATCAACGAACGACATGGTTGGATGCTGGTCATGCATCAACTTGCCTGCGTCTTGCTCAACATGGATGCGCTCAATACCAATTTTCTTGGTCGGGCTATCCGGGTCTTTTTCGTTCAGCGTAACCTCAATCTCGCCTTCGCCCACAATCGGGTGGTACAGCTGCGAAATCTGGTATCCCTGCGGCAAATCGGCGTAGAAATAATTCTTACGGTCAAAGCGCGACCAGCGATTGATCTGTGCATTGATCGCCATGCCCGTGCGCACGGCCTGACGCAGGCATTCGCGGTTGGGCACGGGCAACATGCCCGGCATCGCGGCATCGACCAAGCTCACATGGCTGTTCGGTTCAGCACCAAAGCCGGTCGATGAACCTGAAAACAGCTTGGATTCGCTCGTGATTTGCGCATGAACCTCAAGGCCAATTACGACCTCCCATTCACCGGTATTCCCTTGGATGCGGTATTCGCTCATATTACCACCACTCTCCGGCTTCCGCCGTAAATCCTGAACGTTGTTCAATCGCGAGGCCCGCGTTGAGCACCGCTTGTTCATCGAGCGCCTTACCGATAATCTGCAAGCCCAAGGGCAAGCCTTCTTTGCTCAGGCCGCCCGGAACCGACATGGCAGGCAGACCAGCCAGTGAGGCAGGCACCGCAAACACGTCGTTCAGATACATCGACAATGGGTCAGCGTTTTTCTCACCCAATCCAAAAGCCGCGCTTGGGGCGGTTGGTGCGAGAATGAGATCGCAACTTGCCCAGGCATTTTCAAAATCACGCGCGATCAAAGCGCGGACCTTTTGCGCCTGCGTATAATATGCGTCATAGAAACCGGCGCTTAACACATAAGTGCCAATCATGATGCGGCGGCGCACTTCTTCGCCAAAGCCAGCAGCACGGGTCGCGGCATACATGTCTTGCAAACCAGCACCATCGGGCAAATCGCGCAGACCAAAGCGCACGCCATCATAACGCGCCAAGTTCGATGATGCTTCGGCAGGGGCGATGATATAATAAGCCGGCAGCGCATATTTGGTGTGCGGCAGGCTGATGTCGACGATTTCCGCGCCGGCATCCTTCAGCCAAGCGATGCCATTGTCCCACATTTTAGCGATATCTTCGTCAATACCGTCGAGGCGATATTCCTTGGGGATACCTATACGCTTTCCCTTTAGGTCGCTGTTCAGGCCAGCTTCCCATGCGGGGACTGGTAAATCGAGCGAGGTCGAATCCTTTGGATCAAAACCAGCCATCGCCTCCAACATGATTGCACAATCGCGCACGTCACGGGCCATGGGTCCAGCTTGATCCAAGGAGCTTGCAAACGCGACAACACCCCAGCGGGAGCAGCGTCCATAAGTCGGTTTGATACCGCTAATTCCGACAAAAGCCGCAGGCTGACGAATCGAGCCGCCAGTGTCGGTTCCGGTCGCCGCAGGGCAAAGCCGCGCCGCGATAGCCGACGACGAACCGCCCGACGATCCGCCGGGCGCCAATGCGGCCGTACTGCCATCATTGCGCCGCCATGGCGAGATAACATTGCCGAAATAACTGGTTTCGTTCGACGAGCCCATCGCGAATTGGTCCAGGTTGAGCTTGCCCAACATCCCTGCCCCAGCCTTCCAAAGGTTCGCGGACACGGTGGACTCATAGGTCGGCACAAAGCCTTCCAATATGTGGCTTGCCGCGGTTGTCTGCACGCCTTCGGTGCAGAACAAATCCTTCATCCCAATTGGCACGCCCGCTATTTTTCCGAGCGGCTTACCTGCCGCGCGGTCGGCATCGACGGCTTGCGCAGCCTCTATCGCCTTTTCTGGGGTTTCCACGATGAAAGCGTTCAAGGCCTTTGCGGCAGATACGCGAGCGTTCAGCGCCTCTGCGACTTCAACAGCTTTAAATTCACCCTTGGCAACGCCATCGCGGATCGCGGCAACGCCGAGTCTTGAAAAATCAGTCATTATTCAATCACCTTCGGCACGCCAAAAAAGCTGCCTTCCTTGGCGGGTGCATTGGCAAGCACTTTGTCGCGCACATCGCCATCGGTCACAACATCCTCACGCAGACGCAGCTTATTGGGGATAACGGCGGTCATCGGCTCTATGCCGGTGACGTCAACCTCTCCCAATTGCTCCACCCAGGCCAAAATGCCATTGAGTTCGCCGACCATCTTGTCAGCCTCAGCATCGCTAATCGCGACACGCGAAAGCCGTGCGATTTTGTTCACGGTATCTTTATCTACAGACATAAGCCCGCCGCTAGCATTGCGCCCGCATCGCTTCAACGGAAAAGCTTGGGGCAAAGACCTAATCTTTCAGCCCCCATTCAATTTTACGATGCTATTTCCATCTAATCGGGTAAATCGCATCAAAATCTCGGGACTTAAACTTGGCACGTAAATTTCTTTATATCGTCGCAGCGCTTACTTTTCTTGTCATAGCGGCGGGATTTGTCATCCGCATTTATGAAAGCGAGTTGACTGAGCTTGCCTTTGTCCCGACGGCCAAATTTGAACGGCAACCCGCCTTTGATCCGAGTAAATATGCGGACAATGACATTTGGTTTGCGCGCCCCGGCAAAACAGGCAACCCCGCAGACTGGTCGCCAACGGGCGCGACCAAGCCCGAAATGCCAGGTTCTGCCGCGATATTCTTTGTGCATCCTACATCCTATATCGGTCGGGACCATTGGAATGCGCCGCTAAATGATGCAGAATCACAGGATCGCGCGCGAATGTTTCTGCGTGGCCTTGCCTCGCCATTCGTCAGTGCAGGCGAAATGTGGGCGCCGCGATACCGTCAGGCTGCGATTGGCGCATTTCTGACCACCAAGCCGGAGGGTCGGCAAGCGCTGGATGCCGCCTATCAAGACGTGCTTTTGGCCTTTGATGAATTTGCCGCAAAGGTGCAAAAGGATCGCCCGATCATATTGGCGGGGCATAGCCAAGGCGCGCTGCACCTGACAAACTTGCTTAAGGACCGGGTGGCGGGAAAGCCAATCGCCAAGCGCATTGTCGCGGTCTATGCTGTTGGCTGGCCAATATCGATGACCGCTGATTTGCCACAAATGGGCTTACCCGCTTGCGCTGGCCGTGATGACGCAGGCTGCATCATGGCATGGCAAAGTTTTGCCGAGCCGGCCGAATATGACCGGATCGTCAAAGTCTATAACGCCACAACCGGATTTAACGGCACGCCGCGCAAGGGCACGCCGATGTTGTGCACCAATCCGCTCAACGGCGGCGCGAAACCTGCGGCGTTGATGGAAGCCAATCTGGGCACTTTGAAACCGGACGATAAGCTCGAGACTGGCGAGCTTATTGTCGGTGCAGTTCCGGCGCGATGCGATGAGAAGGGGTTTCTGCTCATTGGTGATCCACCGGAAATTGGCCCTTATGTCCTTCCCGGCAACAATTATCATGTCTATGATTTCCCCTTATTCTGGGCCAATGTGCGGGCAGATGCGACATGGCGCTTGAAGAAATATCTGCAGAAATGATTTTTGAATCGGTTGCCAGCTTCCGCGATCAACTACCTGATGGCGGTGTTTTAATCGGGCTCGATATCGGCAGCAAAACCATTGGCACGGCTTTTTGTGATGCTGGCTGGACCTTCGCCTCACCTGCGGACCTGATTAAGCGCGCCAAGTTTACGAAGGATAAATTCGAATTAAAGGCCGCGATCGCGACGCGGCCCACGCGCGGCATCGTCATTGGCCTGCCGCTCAACATGGATGGCAGCGAAAGTCCGCGCAGCCAGTCCAGCCGTGCCTTTGCGAGAAATATCGCGGATCTTGGCCTTCCGATTTTGTTGCGCGATGAACGCTGGTCGACTCAAGCGGTCGAACGCGACATGATCGCTGCTGACATGAGCCGCGCCAAACGCGCCGAAAAAATCGACAGCGGCGCGGCGGCGTTCATCCTGCAAGGTGCGATTGATGCGCTGACCAGTGGGTGATGTTGTTTTGCTAAGGCACTATTGATCGCCATAACTTCTCCCACTTTACTCAAACCACCCCGTCACCCTGAACTTGTTTCAGGGTCTATTGATCCATTCTGGCTCCTGACGTGCCGCAAGATGGACCCTGAAACAAGTTCAGGGTGACGGTTGAAATAGAATTTGGCCGCCAAAGCACTGACAAAACATTTGAGTCTCACCAAAATCCCCGTTAAGGGCATTGCTTTAATGACATGGACATCATCTTTCGCAGCCGACAGCTTTCCAAGCGGGTCGGATGCCTTTCCGCACAAGCATTTGCTTGGTATCGCCGGACTCCAGCCTTGGGAAATTCTCTACATCCTCAAAGAGGCAGAGCAATGGGTAAAGCTCAACCGCGCGGGCGCGGCAAAACATGCGGACACGCTGTCTGGCCTGACCATCATCAACGCTTTTTTTGAGAATTCTACCCGCACATTATTGTCGTTTGAAATCGCGGGAAAGCGGCTCGGCGCCGATGTAGTGAATATGCACGCGGCGCAGTCGAGCGTGAAAAAAGGCGAAACCCTTATCGACACGGCGATGACGCTCAACGCCATGCGCGCCGACGCCATTGTAATACGCCATGGCAGCTCGGGCGCGGTACAGCTTATCTCCAGCAAAGTAGATTGCCCTGTCCTCAACGCCGGTGACGGCAGTCACGAACACCCGACGCAAGCATTGCTCGACGCGCTGACCATCATGCGCCGCAAGGGCAAGGTCGAAGGACAAACCGTCGTGATTTGCGGCGATGTCCTGCACAGCCGCGTTGCCCGATCGAACCTGTTTTGCCTCAAATCTTTGGGCGCAGAAGTCCGCGTTGTCGCGCCCCCTGCCCTGATGCCAAGCGGCATCGAGGCTTTTGGCGCCATTCCGTTCAGCAATTTCGATGCCGCATTGAATGGGGCTGATGTGATCATGATGCTGCGTCTGCAAAACGAACGGATGCAGGGCGATTTCATCCCATCGCCGCGTGAATATTTCCATCTTTATGGCCTCGACGAAAGGCGGTTGGCGTTGGCCAAACCGGACGCGCTGGTCATGCACCCTGGCCCGATGAACCGCGGCGTTGAAATCGCCAGCAGCGTTGCCGACCATGTCGACCGCTCCGCCATTACCGAGCAAGTAGAAATGGGCGTGGCGGTTCGGATGGCCTGTCTCGACATATTGACCCGCAAGGCGCGCGGTCAGGAGGGTTGGGCATGACCAACATGAGCATCCTAAATGGCAATGTCATCCTCCCCGGTGCAGATACGACAGCGCTATTGTCTTTGCATATTGCGGACGGCAAAATTGCCTCTGTTGGTACAGCAGTGCCAACGGCCGAACATATTGACGGCAGTGGGCTGATTGTCGCGCCGGGCATCATCGATTTGGGTGTTTTCAAAACCGACAAGCCGGCCTTCCGATTCGGCGGGATAACGCGTGCGGCCTTAATGCCCGATCAATCGCCTGTGCATGACGATCCAGCGACCGTGCGCTTTGCCGCATTAAAGGGTAAGCCCGATCTATGGGTCCACCCGCTAGCCGCCGCGACCCGAGGCCTTGATGGCCTGCATATGGCGGAAATTGCATTGATGAAAGACGCCGGCGCTGTGGCTGTGGCGACTGGACGCAAATGGATAGCTGATAGCGGCGTCATGCTGCGCATCATGCATTATTGTGCCGCGTTAGACCTTCCCGTCATCGTGCATAATGAGGATTCAGGCGTAGCCGGCCATGCCGTCGCAACGGCCGGCGAAACCGCCACCTTATTAGGCCTTTCCAGCGCGCCCGTTGTGGCCGAAACATTGGCTATCGCCCGCGACCTGTTATTGGCGGAAGAAAGCGGCGCGCATGTGCATTTCCGGCAAGTCACCACCGCAGGCGGTCTGGACCTGATCCGCGCGGCAAAGGCGAAAGGCTTGCGCGTTACTTGTGGCATTACACCAGCGCATCTGTTCCTGTCGGACAATGCCATCTCGGATTTCCGGACTTTTGCACGGCTATCACCACCGCTGCGGTCCGAAAGCGATCGATTGGCATGCATACAGGCCATTGCCGATGGTACGATTGACGTCATTGCATCCGGCCATGATCCGCGCGGGCCAGAAGACAAGCGCCTGCCCTTTTCCGAAAGCGCCCCTGGCATGGCTGGCGCAGAAACTTTGCTGGCGCTATCACTCAACCTCGTGCGCGATAATGTGATTTCGATGGGTCGCATGTTTGAATTGCTCGCATCGAACCCTGCGAAGATATTAGGATTAAACGCAGGTCAAATATGTGAAGGGCAAGAGGCCGACCTAATCCTGATCGACGTTGATGCGCCGTGGCAGGTCGATGGTAACCGCATGGCCGCACTGGCCGGCAACACACCCTTTGACCGCTTGCCGGTTCAAGGTCGTGTTCGGCAGATGTTAAAGGGCGGCAAGCTTATTTAGGATCAGGCAGATATTGCCTTACTATCCCGTGGCGCGTCTTCGACAACGCCGCCGCATTTAAACGGGCTCCAACCCGCCATCGGTCACCTTGCGATAAAAGCAGCTTTGTGCACCGGTGTGGCAAGTCGGGCCTTGCGGCCGCGCAATGATCCATAAGGCGTCTTGATCGCAGTCGATACGCATGTCGACAATATGCAAGACATGACCGCTGCTTTCGCCCTTTTGCCAAAGCCGCTGACGGCTACGCGAGAAAAACACGGCAGTGCGGGTTTCCAAGCTTTTTGCAAGTGCCTCTGCATTCATATGCCCCACCATTAAAACGGCGCCATCGCTTTCATCCGTGACGACGGCAGTCACCAATCCATTGGCGTCATATTTGGGGTTAAGCGTCAATCCGCTCTCTCGTTCGTCGGTCATATTGGTTAGGTAACCCAAGCATCTTTGCCTCGCCAACATTTTCTTTGTTACAAACGTACGACAAGGGGGAGACAATTGTAACGGCGATGCCTATAGGCGTCACAGCGAAGCGCAGCGGGATTCGATATATGCTGACCACCGACCCTTTTGATGACGACAAACTTCGCGAGGAGTGCGGAATTTTCGGTGTCTATGACACTGAAGGCGCCTCTGCCATGGTTGCGCTTGGCCTCCACGCGCTCCAACATCGCGGGCAAGAAGCTGCTGGTATCACGAGCTTTGACGACCATGATTTCCACACGCATCGGGCGATGGGCCATGTCGCGGGCAATTTTGACCGCGAAGAAATCATCGGCGGCCTCGTTGGGCGATGCGCGATTGGCCATGTACGTTATTCAACGACCGGCGAAACATCACTGCGCAATGTTCAGCCTTTATATGCAGATCTTGCAACGGGCGGATTCGCCGTTGCGCATAATGGCAATATTTCGAATGCGATGACCTTGCGCCGCGACCTTGTGCGTCGTGGTTCCATTTTTCAGTCGACGTCGGACACAGAAGTGATCATTCATCTGGTCGCGACATCCGGTTACCGGACATTGCTCGACCGCTTGATTGACGCGTTGAAGCGCGTAGAGGGCGCCTATTCGCTCTTGTGCCTGACGACAGAGGGCATGATTGCCTGCCGCGACCCGTTGGGCATTCGGCCATTGGTCATGGGCAAGCTTGGCGACACTATCATCTTTGCCTCGGAAACCGTCGCGCTCGATATCGTCGGCGCGGAGTATATCCGTTCGGTGGAACCCGGCGAATTGGTTGTGGTACGCGGAACCGAAATCCAGTCGCACAAGCCGTTCATTCCCATTTCGCAACGGCCTTGCATCTTTGAGCATGTCTATTTCTCACGTCCAGACTCGATCGTTGAAGGTATTAGCGTCTATTCGGTCCGCAAGGCGATTGGCGCTGAACTCGCACGGGAAAATGGCGTCGATGTCGATTATGTCATTCCAGTGCCCGATAGCGGCACGCCCGCGGCCATTGGCTATGCCGAAGCGGCGAAAATCCCGTTTGAACTGGGCATCATCCGTTCGCATTATGTCGGTCGTACCTTCATTCAGCCGGGTGACGGCGTCCGCCATTTGGGCGTAAAGTTAAAACATAATGCAAACCGAAATTTGGTAGCCGGCAAGCGCATCGTCCTTATCGACGATTCCATCGTGCGCGGAACCACATCCCTGAAAATTGTGCAGATGATGCGCGAGGCGGGTGCCGCCGAAGTGCATATGCGTATTGCCAGCCCACCGACGATGAATAGCTGCTTTTACGGCGTGGATACGCCGGAGCGCTCCAAGCTGCTGGCAAGTCGGATGGACGTCGAAGAAATGCGCCAGTTTATTCAAGCCGATAGCCTCGCCTTTCTTTCCATCGACGGTCTCTATCGCGCGCTCGGCGAAAACTCGCGCCATGCAGACACACCGCAATATTGTGATGCGTGTTTCACCGGCGATTATCCCACTACATTGACCGACCATGACGAACATGAGGCCAGTGACCTCATGATGCTAGGCGAGCAAAAACTGGCATAAATATGAGCAAAGCATTTGAAGGCAAGATTGCGCTCGTAACTGGCGCAAGTCGCGGGATTGGTGCAGCAACGGCGAAAGCGTTGGCGGCGCAAGGCGCGCATGTCATTTTGACCGCGCGCACGGCAAAAGACCTTGAGGCGGTTGAAGACGCAATATTTACAGTCGGCGGCAGCGCAACTATTGCCCCGCTGGATTTAACCGACGGCGACAGCATATCGCGCTTGGCCGTGGCCGTGACGGAGCGTTGGGGCAAGCTGGATATCTTGGTTTTAAACGCCGCCATGCTCGGTACTTTAAGTCCGGTTCCCGCGATTGATGGCGCCGAGTTTGCACGTTTGTTCACATTAAATGTCACGGCGCAGCAAGTTATGATTGCATCGTTCGATGCCTTATTGCGTAAAAGTGACGCTGGCCGACTGGTTGCGCTCACATCCTCCGTTGGCGCCAGCCCACGTGCGTTTTGGGGTGCATATGGCGCGTCAAAGGCGGCTTTGGAGAACTTGGTTCAATGCTATGGCGATGAGGTCAAAAACCTGTCGCAGGTGCGCACTGTTATCGTCGACCCGGGCCGCACACGCACCGCAATGCGGGCAAAGGCATATCCCGGCGAAGACCCGTCAACGGTCAAAGAACCTTCGGTTGTTGCAGATGCAATTTTACAGATGCTGCAGACTGAATTTGCGACCGGACATCGTTTGGTGGTTGCAGGTTAAATCAGCACTGCTGCGCTGCGCTATCCCTTCACGACTGCATGGGCGTGTAACGCGCGTTCCCGCGCAGCTTTGTGACCTATGATCTTGCGGGGATAGTCCTTCGGACGCACGCCATATTCATCGGGATCGTGGATATAAGGCTCTTGCAACGCCGCCAATTCAGGCACCCATTCCCGAATGTAACGCGCCGCATCGAATTTTTCTGACTGCGACAAGGGCGCCATGATGCGCACGAACATGTTGCTGTCGACACCTGTTCCAGCCGTCCACTGCCAATTGACGCTGTTGCTGCCATAATCGGCATCAACCAAAGTATCCCAAAACCATTTTTCGCCTTCGCGCCAGTCGATCAGCAGATGTTTGATCAAGAACGATGCCGCAATCATGCGCACGCGGTTATGCATCCATCCTGTCGCCCATAATTGCCGCATGCCAGCATCGACGATGGGATAGCCCGTCCGCCCCTTCGTCCAAGCAACAAAGTCCGCCTGAACCGCAGGATCAGACAGGTCACGCCAAGGGAGATTATCAAATGCCTCGCGCGCATTTTTTGCGCCATATTCGGGCATCTGGACAATGACATTTTGCGCATAATCGCGCCAGACCAGTTCTTTCAGGAACACATCCACCGAACCGCCCTGATTCATCGTGGCGTGCCAGCAAGCGGCAGGTGAAATCTCACCAAAGTGCAAATGCGCAGATAGAAAGGACGAACCTTCAACCGACGGCAGGTTGCGTTTTTCGTCGTAAAATTTCGCCTTATCCACAAAGGCTGCGAGACGATTTTTTGCGCCTGCCTCACCGGGCGTCCACATTTCATCCATAGCGCCCGACCAATTGGGCTTCGTCGGCAGCAAATTCCAAGCGGACAGACTATCGCTATCCGGCCAATTGTCCGGCGCGGCAATTTTTGTTGGAGCGGGATGTGGCATGGGCGGCGGCATATGCTGCCACAAAGCGCGCATGAATGGGGTGTAGATCTTATACTGCCCACCGCTGCCCGTGGTCACGCTGCCGGCGGGAAGCAGATAATTGCCGTCATGGCATATCAAGGCAGTGTCTTTGTGCAGTCGGCTCGCCACCGCCTTCTCGGCATTGCGCCACCAAGGTTCATAATGACGGATACAATGAATGGCCGACGCATTGGTTTCTGCGACCAAGGCTCCCAAAACCGCGTCTGATTTCCCTGCCCGCAGAAGCAGCTTTGAACCTAATTTCTGCAAATCTGCATCCAGCGCTGTCAGGCTATGGTGCAACCACCAACGTGATGCAGCGCCCATTTTGCGATGTTTCGGCGTATCATCGTCGAGGATATACACCGGAATAACCAACGCACCGCTGGCCACCGCAGCTGCCAATGCAGGTTGATCCGCAAGGCGCAAATCACGACGGAACCAGATTATCACCGGCGCGGTCATTGGCTCTCATCTCCAATCGGAAAGCTTGCAGAAAACCGGTCGCCAACCATCGGGTCGACAAAGCGTTGGTCGGAGACTTTCAACACCTTCCTATCGCCCTCACTTACGATCTGCGCGACGGGCATGCGCGACCAGAACAACAAAGGCGACTGCTCGGTTACATTATCTGCAAAGGACCGCTTATCCGCGGCGCCCATATAATGCGCGCGCACGCTATCATCGATGTGCACATCATCGAACGCGGTGTAGCTGCCCTGCCCGTAATATTGGTCGTCGCGCCAAAGCATTTCCCGCTTCCAGAAAAACAGAGGAACGGGGTTTGCCACGACGAGGGTGGGCACAATATCATGCTTTTGTCGAACGGCCTCTGCTGTCAATTGCTCTGCGCGGTTCGTTATCAGGCCATTGGCGAGAATATACGCGCAGATAGCCGTGAAGCTCACCAAGGCTGGCGCGCGCCAGTTCGCATCCTGATGTTCACGCCGCCGTGAAATCCAAACCCCCGCGATCAAAGCCGCCCACAACCAAATATCAATGATGAACAAAGTATCGCCGTAGAACCACCGGCTGGAAAAGGGTTCCAAAAAGCGGATGCCATAGCTGTTGAACCAATCAAACAAGGGATGGCTGAAGCAGCCAATATACGCCAAAATCAACAGCCAGCCCTTATGCACCGTAAAGCGTTTTTCGGGTCGTTTTCCCCGCTGGGTTTGCCAGCGGTCAAACCATAGCATGATACCCCACAAAATTAGCGGCAGGAGCAGCATTGCAATCGGCCCATGCGTCAGGCCGCGCCGCAAAGCGAGATGCTGTTGCCCACCCAACAAAGTAGTCACAGCGTCAATATCGGGAATGTTCGCCGCGATGATAAGCGTCGGCATCGCAAGGCCGGTTTTCCGCTTGAGACCCATTTGGCCAATAAGTGCGCCGACGAGGCTGTGAGTGAGATTATCCATAGGTCCGCTGCTGGCGCAATGGTGCCGGAATGGCAATACGGCGTTATCGCTATGCCGATTTTGTGTACGCAAAGGACGCAGAGGTCATAAAAACAAGTTCGAGCCCATCGCCTTGCGACCCAATATACTGGACCTGTCCGACACGCCGCCCTATCGTTGGCCTAAATTGGAGAATGAGATGACTGATACAACACCCTTTGTTCGCCCTGATGTGGCCCTGTTCCTGCAATTTTTGAATGCGGCACCCGGCCCTAAATTTTGGGAAGTGCCCGCGGTTGAGGCGCGTGCGATCACGTCGGCGATGCGCGATGTCGCCGATGCCCCTGTGGGTGAACTTGCGGTCATTCGCGATATAGCCATTCCCGGCCCCGCAGGCACAATCCCCGCGCGGGTGTATGACAGACGAGCTGATCGCGGCCCTGGCCCTGTCATGGTGTTTTACCATGGCGGCGGCTTCGTGATTGGCAGCCTGTATAGCTATGAGCCTTATTGCGCCGAAGTGGCGCGCTTGCTCGACTTGCCCGTTATCTCCATCGATTATCGTCTATCGCCGGAACATCCCTTCCCCGCGCCTGCGGAAGATTGCGAAGCGGCAACGCGGTGGATTGCATCTAGCCCGGCAGAACTGGGCCTTAATGTGACTGGCCTTATTACATCAGGCGACAGCGCGGGCGGTAATTTGACGATTGTGACCAGCATGGCGCTACGCGACAAGCCGGCTGCTGTGCCGGTATTGGTGCAGTTTCCCATTTACCCGGTCGTCACGCTTGACCCCGATTGGCCAAGCATGCGGGCCTTTTCCAACGGCTATTTGCTAACCGAAGAGGGCATGGCCTATTTCGGTGAAGGCCATGCAGCGGTGCCGGGTGATTATCGCTCTGAACCACTGAATTTCGCGCAAGAGGGTATGCCGCCCAGCCTTGTCACCACCGCCAGCCTTGATCCCTTGCGCGATCAGGGTCTTGCCTATGTCGAAAAGCTGAAACAAGCGGGTGTTAAAGTTCAACACATCAGCGCCGACGGCAACATCCACGGCCATATCAACATTCGCCAAGCGATTCCGTCGGTTCAGGCCGATATCGAAGGCTATATCAAGGCTTTGAAAAACATGCTTGCTGAAGTATCGCCGCCCGCATGACCTCTCATTTGGACGACCTTCCCTACCGCCCCTGCGCGGGTATCATGCTTGCCAATATGCACGGCAAGATTTTCGTGGGGCAGCGTGTCGACCGGCCAGAGGGCACCGACGCATGGCAAATGCCGCAAGGTGGCATTGACGAAGGCGAGGAAGCAGAGGCCGCGGCTGTACGCGAGTTATTCGAAGAAACTGGTGTCCGCGCGGACTTGGTCGACATTCTCGCCCGTAGCAAAGAAGAGCATTTCTACGACTTACCCGACGATATGATTGGGCGGATTTGGAAGGGCAAATATCGCGGCCAGCGGCAAATTTGGTTTCTGATGCGATTCAAGGGCAGCGATGCCGATATCAACATCGAAACCGAGCATCAGGAATTCACAAGCTGGCAATGGGTGGACGCAGATATGGTCCCGCAACTCATCGTGCCGTTCAAAAAACGGCTCTATGAAAACATCGTCGCCGAATTTGCCGACCTGATTTAGGCGATTAATTCGCCTTAGGCTCCGGCGTTGCGCCCAATGTCGCCTTCAAGTCAACCGCACTGGCCTGTGCCTGCTGCTTCTTTGATGCCAAGTCGATGGCGGCGGAAAGCTTGCCTAAAGAAGCGCAATCGGCGCGGCACACTGTAGTCAAACGAGCCATATTCTTACGCGCCTGTTCCAGCGCGCCTTTGGCAACAAAGGCATGGGCTTGTTCAGCCAAAGCGATTTGATCGTTAGGGTCAATCTCCAACGCCTTGTTGTAGAAACCGATAGACTTTCCGTTCAACCCTTGGGCTTGGACCGCCCGCGCCATGCCGACATAAGCAGCGCGGTTGCGCGGATCGACCGCGAGCGCGCTTTCATACCAGCCAATTGCGCTATCGACGCGGCCAGCTTTGGTTTCCTCGTCGCCGGTTTTCACCAAAGCGATGGAACGAGCATCAATGTCTTTGTCCGCCCGGCCGCTGATGCTGGCGCTCGACATGATGGCGAGCGTGAGTGACAGAGCAATCGCCGCGGGTGAAAAACGCATACATTTTATCCAAAAATTTTCGGTCCGTTTCGCTATCACAGCTTTTGGAGCCTCGCGAAGAAAAATCCGTCGCTGCCATCGTGTAAAGGCGTCAGCAACACTCCGTCACCATCGGCACGCCCCATGGAAACGCCGGTTTCCACCGCGCGCCAGCCATTATGCGATTTCAAGAACGCTGCCACTTGTCCCTTGCCCTCATTTTCGATGAGCGAGCATACCGCATAGACTATATGCCCACCGCGCGCGACCATTTCCGAACCAATGTCTAACAGCTTTGCTTGTTCATCGACCACCCGCTTCAACCGTGCAGCATCCAAACGCCAGCGCGTTTCCGGGTTCCGCCGCCAAGTGCCACTGCCGGAGCAAGGTGCGTCGATCAGAACAAGATCACATTTATCCTTAAGATCAGACAGCATGTCTTTCTCTTTATTAGGATTTAATAAACGCGTTTCAACATTACTTGCCCCTGCCCGCGCGGCGCGCGGCTGTAACTGGTCCAGACGGTTGCGGTTGGTGTCGGTCGCTATCAGGCGCCCCGCGTTGCGCATCGCCGCGGCCAAAGCAAGCGTCTTACCGCCCGCACCAGCGCATAGGTCAAGCACGGTGCCAAGCCCCTTCGCCTGACACGCCTCTACGATGAGCTGGCTGCCCAAATCCTGTATTTCAACCTGTCCATTTTCAACCGCGGGATGGCTATCGATTGCGGTGCCACCGGGCAAGCGCAGCGCAAAGTCGAGGGCCGGCAATAGTTCCGCTTCCGGCAGCAAGGCAGCGACCTCCTCCCGGCGCGCCTTTAGCGCGTTGACCCGCAAGTCCATAGGTGCGCGGTCCAGCAAGGATGCTTGCTCGGCTTCATCCAAATGTTCGGAAAATAAAGGTTTTATCCATTTGGGCAAAGCACCGCCGGTTGAGCGAGCCTCCGTCGGATCCATGACCGCCGGGCCATAATCGCTGCCGTCGAACAAAGCGGCCAGTTCGGGATCGACATCGGCCATGGCGGCGAAGGCCGAGCGTGCAGTCGCAGGGCGCTTACCAAAGCGCCGGATTACACCCCACGCCAAATCCCGCACCGCGCGGCGGTCCTTTGACCCTGCATAGCGCCGCTCGGCAAAAAAGCGTTTGGCAATCTGATCCGCAGACGCACCGCCATCGCGGGCCGCAAGAATGATCTGATCAACCAGCTCAATCGCCGATTGTAGGCGCGCAGCGGGCCTCATGACTTAACGGGTCGGATAATTGGGTGCTTCGCGTGTGATGGTAACGTCATGAACATGGCTTTCCCGTAATCCGGCATTGGTGATGCGCACAAATTGCGCGCGTTCCTGAAGGTCGGCGATGGTGCGCGAACCTGTATAGCCCATGGCAGCCTTTACGCCGCCCACAAGCTGATGAATGACATCACGGGCTGGCCCTTTGAAGGGCACCTGCCCTTCAATGCCTTCGGGGACCAATTTAAGCTGATCCTTAATATCCTGTTGAAAATAACGGTCGGCGGATCCGCGCGCCATTGCGCCAACGCTGCCCATGCCGCGATAGCTTTTATAAGCGCGGCCTTGATACAAAAACGTCTCGCCCGGTGCCTCTTCGGTGCCCGCGAGCAATGATCCGACCATTACCGAGGATGCACCAGCGGCAAGCGCCTTGGCCAAATCGCCCGATGTGCGCAAACCGCCATCGGCAATGACCGGAATTCCGGATTTTGCGGCTTCTGCTGCAGATTCCATAACGGCCGTCAATTGCGGCACGCCAACGCCCGCAACCACGCGGGTGGTGCAGATGGACCCGGGACCAATGCCAACCTTGATGCCATCGGCGCCCGCATCGATCAACGCGCGGGTGGCAGCGGCAGTTGCGACATTACCGGCGACAACCTGAACTTCGGGGGCCATGCGCTTAATTTCGGCAACGGCAGCGGCGACCATCGCGCTATGGCCGTGCGCCGTATCGACGACGATCAGATCACAGTCCGCATCAATTAAAGCCTTTGTATAGGCTAAGCCTTTTTCCCCCACAGTGGTGGCTGCAGCGACGCGCAACCGTCCGGAGCTATCCTTGGTCGCATCGGGGTATAGAACGGCCTTTTCGATATCCTTGACCGTAATCAGGCCAACGCAATGATAAGCATCATCCACAACCAAAAGCTTTTCGATCCGCCGCTGATGCAGCAAACGTCGCGCTTCTTCTTGCGTGACGGATGCCGACACTGTCGCCAGATTTTCGTGCGTCATTAGTTCGGACACAGGCTGCGCTGGATTTTCGGCAAAGCGCACATCGCGGTTGGTCAATATGCCGGCAAGCTTTCCGCTCGCCTCCACGACCGGTATCCCAGAAATGGCATTGGCCGCCATCAGCGCTTGCGCTTCGGCGAGCGTGGCTTCGGGTGCGATGGTGATGGGGTTGACGACCATACCGCTTTCAAAACGCTTTACCTGACGGACCGCAGCGCATTGCTCTTCGATACTGAGATTGCGATGCAAGACGCCAATACCGCCAAGCTGTGCCATGACGATGGCCATGCGCGCTTCAGTGACGGTGTCCATCGCCGAGGATAAAACGGGGATATTCAACGAAATGCTTTTGGTCAGCCGCGTGCGCGTATCCGCTTGGCTGGGCAGAATGTCAGACGCTCCGGGCTGCAACAGCACGTCGTCAAATGTCAGACCGAGGGGAATTTCTTTCATAGGGCCACCGCTTTAAGCTTTGATTCGTGGCGGCCCATGTAAACAGTAACCTTTTTATTCGCCAGCCTTCTTCGCTTTATATTTTCGCGTATCGGCAAAATGACGGCCGAGCGCAATGTGCAGGTCGGCATCTTCGGCTGCACCGCCCAATGCGGTGCTGTCGGTCAACTCGTCATTGGGGCCATGATAATCACTGCCCAAAAATTTCTGCATCAGGTTCAGGTCGGCGAATGAGCCCCCGACCATTAAGGCAGGAACACCCTTTTGCGCAAGCGCCCACCCGTCCTGCCGTTGCACGAAGGCGTTGGCATCGGTAGACCCTTCAATTGTCCGACCCGTCTTCTTTGCGACGGCTTCGACCTCGGCATCGAGCGGCGTTGTTCCGCGTCCAATAATCGCCACCTTCGACCCGCGCGGTGCAATCGCGACAGTGTCGATATTTAACGACAATATGATCTGGTCCAAAGGCAGAACAGGTTTTTCGGCAAAGGCATAAGCGCCCAGTAAGCCGCTCTCCTCTGCTGTGGTCGCCAGAAAATAGATATCACGATCATGCTTTTTCTTGGCCAAGGCTTCGGCAACTTCGTTCATCACGGCAATGCCGCTGGCGTTATCCACCGCGCCATTGCAAATACGGTCGGGCGCGCCTTCGGGCGCACAAATGCCCAGATGGTCCCAGTGCCCCATGAACAACAATGCGCCGCTATTTTTCCTGCGCCCGGGGATCTTGCCGATGACGTTGGAACTGTTGAACCGATATAGGTCAGTTTTCACATCCAGACCCGCGTCTATACCAAGCGCTTCGCCTACATAATCCGCCTGTTTGGCGTTGGCGCGCAACTTGTCCCAATCCTGTCCCGCCGCGGTGACCAATTCGACCATGAATTCGGTGCTGATGACGCCTTCCACTGGCGCGCGCTTCTCTCTCGCCTCCAGGGCGATGGGGCGCGACAAAAGCTGGCGGCGCAATGTCGGCCAATTGCCTTGGCTGTCCCCCACAAAAATGACCGCCTCTGCGCCCGCCGCAATCAATGCTTCGCGCCGTGCACGTGGCGATTTCATGTTATCGGGCAGATTATCCGCACCAAATAAGACGATTGCGGCTTTACCCTTAACATCAGCCGCCACCTTACCATTCGATGCCACGCCTGCTCCGGTGAATATCAATGGCAGGTTGCTGCGCGCATAGGCTGCTTGCTTACCAATCAGGATGATGTCGTCTGAAACGATCCGCAATTTGCGGTCTTTGACGGTGAAAGCATAAGTAGAACTGCCTTGCCCGCGTTGTATCAGCGGCACGGGATCAAACCAGCTACCGTTGGCTGCAGCAGGTTTCAGACCAGCCTTTGCCCATGCTTCGGCAATATATTTGACTGTCTTGGTTTCGCCTTCGGTGCCCGGCTTGCGCCCCTCAAATGCGTCGCTGGCAAGTATTTCAATATGGCTGCGCAAGTCCGCCTCGGTCACGCCTTTTGCAGATAATGGCCCGCCAGCCAGCGCAGCTGTGCTTATAAGAAAGGCATAACGGGCAAGACGCATATTTATCGCTCCAGATTAGGACACAACGCCGCCCATCGCATGTCGGCAACGCTCTATCGTCAACTTTGCTTTCTCTACATGCATCAATTCAATCATGCGACCCTAAAATCACAGCAAACCGCCTCGGTTCGCCGCAATAAACTCTTCCGCTTCGGTATTATTTGCGATCCGGAACTTAACAATATAGGGTAAAAAAATGGCTGACTGGCTCGACACATTATCAACGCATTGGTTCTGGCTTACACTTGGGGTCTCGCTCATTCTGGCCGAATGGCTTGCAAGGGGCCGATATCTCATGTGGATTGGCTTGGCCGCTTTGATTATAGGCACGGCGGACTATTTCTTGCCCATCACGCTTGCCTATCAAGTCGCGATGTTCGTCATATTGTCCGTCTTGACCGTCTTTGCAGGTAAAAAATTTCACCAATAAGCGCGCCATAAAATCAAAGATGCAGCGCAATCATGCGTTAAGTTTGATCGAGGCTGGCAAGGTCCGGTGCCACAAAGCTCCGCCGAGCCTCCGCCGAAAATAGAAGCTCTTTGGAATAAAAGCGAAGCGGATAATCTCGGCGTCCGCGTGCTGATGACAAGAGGCTATTGACCGACTGATAGAGTGGTTGTTGACTGCCAATTTCCGCGAAATGTGCCTTCACCCCTGCGATATACACCTGCGTAATGGTCTCATGATAGCCTTGGCTATCATCATTCACGCCGCCACTTGCGAGGTTGTAGGCCGATATAATTCCAGGCAATTCGAGCTCTATATCAATGTCGCAACGATCACGCAGTAGCCAACTGCAAGTCGCCAAATGCGCCTCATGCGTCCACGTTTCCCGCGGCAAAGTGGCCGCGAGCAAGCCCTCACCAATCGTGACAATCGACGCATCATCGGCGAACAAGCGGACGTTAAAATGGGACATCTTCCGGACTTTCAATCGGTCCGGCTTATCCGGACGGGTTAAGACACTTTTGGTGCCGACTGCCTTACACCTTCATCAACATGATCGACAAATTGCGCGAAATTATCAATGAATTGTTGCGCCAGCTTTCGCGCGGTCACATCATAATCCGCGCTGTCGGACCATGCCGCCCGCGGGTCAAGGATGCCGCTGTCGACGCCTGGTACCGCCACCGGAAATTCAAAACCAAAATTTGGATCCTGGCGGAATTCGGCATTGTTCAAGCTACCATCCAGCGCCGCGTTCAAAAGCGCACGCGTGGCCTTAATGGGCATACGGCTGATGCCCGGCATCGTTGCCTTGCCGCCGGTCCAGCCGGTGTTGACCAACCAGCATTGGACATTGCCCTTGGCAATACGCTCTTTCAACAAATTGCCATAGACACTTGGGTGCCGCGGCATGAATGGCGCGCCAAAGCAGGTCGAAAATGTCGCCTCTGGCTCCGTCACCCCAATTTCCGTTCCAGCCACACGCGCCGTATAGCCCGACAGGAAATGATACATCGCCTGATCCGGCGTTAACCGCGCGATGGGCGGCAGCACGCCATAGGCATCAGCGGTCAAGAAAATGATCGTATTGGGCACGGGACCCATATTTTCTTTCGAGGTGTTCGGAATAAAATCAATGGGATAAGAACCGCGGCTGTTTTCGGCGAGACTGTTGTCGTCAAAGTCCAATTCGCGTGTTTTTGGATCGATAACAACATTTTCAAGCACTGTACCAAAACGCTTGGTTGTGGCGAAGATTTCAGGCTCGGCCTCAGGCGACAGCCGGATCATCTTGGCGTAGCAACCACCTTCAAAGTTGAAAACGGCGGTGTCGGACCAGCCATGTTCGTCATCACCAATCAATGTGCGGCTGGCATCGGCGGACAATGTTGTTTTACCAGTACCTGACAGGCCAAAAAACACAGCTGTATGCCCATCCGCACCAATATTGGCTGAACAATGCATCGGCATCACGCCCTTTATCGGCAGCAAGTAATTGAGGATACCGAACACCGACTTTTTCATTTCGCCGGCATAAGCGGTGCCGCCAATCAATATCAGCTTTTCGGTGAAGTTGACCGCAATCACCGTCTCGCTGCGGCAACCATGGCGCGCTGGATCGGCGCGGAAGCTTGGCAAATCGATGATGGTATATTCGGGCACGAAGCTGGTTAATTCGTCTTGGGAGGGGCGCACCAGCAAGGTGCGGATAAACAGATTATGCCACGCCAATTCGTTGATAACGCGCACATTGACGCGATGCTCTGGCTGCGACCCGCCAAATAGATCAGCTACGTATAACTTGTCTTTACCGCCCAGCGCCGCAATAAAATCTTCCTTTAACGCTCCGAAATGCGCGGGATCCATGGCGACATTGGTCTTGCCCCACCAGATGCTGTTTTCGGTTTCGGCATCGCGGACAATGTATTTATCCTTCGCAGAGCGGCCAGTGTGCGCGCCGGTTTTAACAACAAGGGGACCATCTTTCGCCAGTATACCTTCTGCATTGGCCAAAGCGGCTTCGACCAAAGGCGCCGTGCCAAGATTACAAAACAGTGCCGCTTTCGTGTCGAAACCCTGTTGTGCTAATGAGATGTTCAGTGGTGTCGACATTATAAACTCCGGCAAAAGTTGCGAATCTAGTGCATACGTATGCACATTGAAGACGCCGCCGGTATACGATGCATCTTAGAACGTCAAATAGGGGTGCATCATTTTGCAAGACACAGGTTATCCACGAGAGACTTTGCATGATGATTGAACCCCCGCGTTTGCCACCCTATAGTTGAGATATGAGCGCCAATATAGCCTTGGTTGACGACGACCGAAACATCCTGACCTCTGTATCGATTGCGATGCAGGCAGAAGGCTATGTGACGCGTATTTATTCGGACGGCGAAACGGCGTTAAAGGCATTGTTCGAAAATCCTGCAGATCTTGGTATTTTCGATATCAAAATGCCGCGCATGGACGGGCTGGAATTGTTGCGGCGGTTGCGCGAAAAAAGCGATATGCCCGTGATCTTCCTTACATCAAAAGATGAAGAGCTGGACGAGGCACTTGGTCTCGCCATGGGTGCGGACGACTATATAACTAAACCATTTTCGCAACGCCTTTTGATTGCCCGCGTGAAGGCAATATTGCGACGCGCAACCTATGACAAAGTCCCCGGCAACGGCGAGGCAGAACCTGAGCCAGAACCGATGGTACGCGGTAAGCTGGAAATGGACCCGGCGCGGCACCACGTCAGATGGGACGGAAAGTCGCTTACGTTGACGGTAACAGAGTTTATGATCCTTGAGGCGCTGGCCAACCGACCGGGGGTCGTGCGCACGCGCGACCAACTGATGGACGCGGCGTATCAGGATGACGTCTATGTGGATGACCGCACCATTGACAGCCATATCAAAAGGCTCCGGCGCAAATTCCGCGAAATTGACCCTGACTTCACCGCTATTGATACGCTTTATGGGGCCGGATATCGCTTCGCAGACAGCTGAGCCCCCGCATCTGCAGCTGGGATGGAGCCGGGGGTTATCGCTGACCGCCCGTATTCTTGCCGTCAACCTCTTCGTGCTTGCTCTGTTAGGCGCCGGCCTGTTCTTCCTCGACAGCTATCGCGTTCGATTAATCGCAGAGCGCGAAAACGCAGCACGCGTTCAGGCCAGTTTCCTTGTGTCCAGCCTGCCACTTATCGCGAAGGAAAAGCGGGACGATTATATCGCCAAATTCGGTCAATTGAATCTGTCGCGCATTCGCGTGTATGACCAAGATGGCAAGAAAATATTGGACAGCTTTGCCGGCCGTGAGCCCACTTATGTCTTTCGCGATCCCAACAGCGAACCCTGGTCCAAAATTGCGGCACGGTGGATCGATGTTTTGTTCGATTTTCTGGTCGGTGCAGCCAAGCTGGAACGCTATGTTGAACCCGCAAAAGACATCCCTTCCGCATGGCCAGAAATTGGCGCGGCAACGCCTGCCAATGCTGCATCAAAGGTGCGCTTTGCACCTGACCTCACGCACATGATTAGCGCCGCGGCAACAGTGCGCGACGGGGGCTTGACCGTGCTAACCACCTCCAATGAGCGCGACATCCGCTTGTTTGTCCGCGCAGAGCGCTTCAATGTCGGCATGTTTTTCCTTTTGGCGCTGGGCATCGGCGTCCTGCTCTCTGTATTCCTCGCCCGCACGATTGTCCGACCGTTGCGCCATCTGGCCCGTGCTGCCGTCAAGGTTCGGCTTGGTCGCGCACAAGAGGTTACCGTTCCCCGCCTGCCCTCGCGCCGCGACGAAATTGGCATGCTTGCACGCGCGCTATCGGATATGAGCATCGCGCTACGCCAGCGGATAGACGCAACCGAAGCCTTTGCAGCCGATGTCGCGCATGAAATCAAAAATCCTCTGGCTTCGTTACGGTCGGCGCTGGACGGCGCAGAACGGATCGAAGATCCCCAATTGCGGAAGCAATTAATGGACGTCGCAAAAGCCGATGTTCAGCGTATGGACCGCCTGATCAGCGATATTTCCGACGCCAGCCGTGTGGATTCGCAACTGGCCAAGGCAAAATTTGAACCTATCGACCTTGGCGACATGATTGAGCAATTGCTTCAGGCACGCGAAGACCGGGGCAGCGACAAAAACGTCAACATTGCTTTTGCTCGACCGCGCCGGAATATTACGACTGTCATGGGCGAAGATGTCCGTCTTGAACGCATGTTGACCAACTTGATCGACAATGCGGTATCCTTTTCCCCGCCGGGCGCGGTGGTCGAAATATCCGCAACACTGGCCGATGAAGACGTCATCATCCGGATTAGCGATGAAGGCCCCGGAGTACCGCCACAAGAGCGGGAAGCCATTTTTAGGCGCTTCCACAGTGAACGGCCCGCGACCGAGAATTTCGGTAAGCATAGTGGGCTTGGCCTTGCCATTGCCCGGACAATTATCGAAGGGCATCATGGACGCATCGGCGTACGCGACCGGGTAGATGGCAAAGGCGGGGCTTGTTTCGAAATCGCCCTGCCCTGTGCGGCTGCGGCAACACGCTAATGGCGGCGATGGTCCATGGCAGCGCTATCGCCATACACGGAAGCGGAGTGTTATTGCTAGGACCCTCCGGTAGCGGGAAATCAGACCTAGCGCTGCGCCTGGTTGACAGAGGCGCAAAGCTCATCTGCGATGATGTCGTACACATTGAAAACAACAACAGCTTGCCGCAATTGGCCTGCGCGCCGAATATAGCTGGAAAAATCGAAGTGCGGGGCATCGGGATATGTCCGATTGATTTCGTCGATTCCGCGCCACTGCGCCTCGTCGTGCAATTGGCGCAGGACGTGGACCGCATGCCGCCGGAGCATCAGCGGATCACTTTAGCGGGGTATTCGGTACCCATGTTCAGGCTACCCCCTTTTCAGCCCAGCAGCGCAATAAAGGTGGAATGGGCGCTGCGGTTGGTTATTGATGCGGGATTGCTACCAATGTCAAATGCGGAAGCCGCGTTCAATGAAAGCGTAACAATGTGACCAAGAACATAGCTTCCGAAACCCAAAAAATCCTGCTGATCACTGGCGTGTCCGGGGCCGGCAAGACCACAGTGCTTAAAACACTGGAAGATCTTGGCTGGGAAACGGTCGACAATTTTCCGATTAAATTGGCAAGCCAATTACTTAAAATTCCCGCATCTGGCGGCGAAAATGGACCAAATATTCCGCTGGCACTGGGTTTTGATAGCCGGACGCGCGGATTTGACGCGGAGGCGTTAATTCGGCAAATCAAAAAGCTGCAGGCGCAACCTAATCTCCAAATAATGACATTGTTTTTGGATTGCGCCGGCGTCGAGATCGAACGGCGCTATGCGGAAACCCGCCGCCGCCATCCCATGGCTCAGGATCGGCCCGCGATGGACGGCATCGCCATGGATCGGTCCATGATGGAGCCATTTCGCCGATGGGCGGAGGCCGTGATCGATACCAGCAAGCTATCGGCGCATGAATTGCAAGTCGTAATCCGTGAACGGTTCAGTAGCGATAGCTCACTGCACTCCAATATCACGGTTTCAAGCTTTGGCTTTTCGCGTGGGGTCCCGCACAATGCCGACCTGCTATTTGATTTGCGTTTTTTACGGAACCCGCATTGGGACAGCCATTTGCGGCCCATGACAGGTTTGGATGCAGCGGTTGCTGATTATGTAGCTGCCGACCCCCAATATGATGAAGCCTTGCAGAAAATCCGCGACCTGTTGCGCTTCCTGCTGCCGCTCTACGATGAGCAGGGGAAGGCATATGTAAACATCGCCTTTGGGTGCACAGGCGGGCGTCACAGGTCCGTGCATGTTGCGGAAACTTTTGGCAATTGGTTGCGTGAAAATGGCTTTACCTTACAGGTGGCACATCGCGATCTGGCATCAAGACCAATTGACGCGCTGGAAGAGCCTGCTAACGGCGCAGACAGAGTAACGTCGCGACAAGGCAGCAACATCACATGATCGGTTTGATTTTAGTCACGCATGGCAAACTGGCGAACGAGTTTCTTATCGCGCTGGAACATGTTGTGGGTCCACAAAAGGACATTGCGACCATCTGCATCGGCCCGCATGATGACATGGAAGTTCGGCGCAATGAAATCGCGGCTGCCATCAAAAAGGTAGATACCGGCAAAGGCGTGATCATCCTGTCTGATCTGTTCGGGGGCACGCCCTCAAATCTCTCAATTTCCTTGCTGGATAGCGGACGCGTTGAAGTGATCGCGGGCGTGAACCTCCCGATGCTTATCCGCCTCGATAGCGCGCGCAAAAATCTGGACGTAAAAGAAGCAGTCGCAGCCGCGCGTGAAGCAGGACGCAAATATATCAGCGTTGCGTCAGAAGTTCTTGAAGCATCAAAATGACCCGGATCAGCCGCACCGTCACTATCGTTAACTTAAAGGGCCTTCACGCGCGGGCTAGCGCCAAATTTGTGACCTTCGTGTCCCGCTTGCCCGAAGGGATCAAAGTTGAGGTCGAAAAGGATGGCCAATACGTGACGGGCACTTCCATCATGGGCTTGATGATGCTCGGCGCAGCCAAAGGGAGCGAAATCACCATAAATGTCGAAGGCGAACAGGCCGAACTCGCGATTGAAAAGCTGGTTGGTTTGGTCGTCGACGGTTTTGGCGAAGATTGATGCGCCGTGAAATTACCGGATTTTCTAACCCGCTTTTAAAGGACATACGCGGGCTTCGTGAAAAGAAGCTTCGTAAACGCGCAGGGCTGTTCTTGGCCGAAGGTTTGCGCATTATGACCGAAGCGCGGGAGGCAGGATTTCTTCCCGAAATGCTGTTTCGCGTTAAAGACCGCCCCGTACACGACCTTGAAGTGGCTTTAGAAGCCGATGTTCTGGCCAATAATGGCGACGTTATCGAAACCAGTGCCGAGATCATGGCAAAGCTGTCCGGAAAGGATAACGCCCAGACCGTAGTGGGCGTCTATCGCGACCATGGCGCCGCATTGGCCGACGTGGACCGCACGGCAGCTCCCATCTGGCTTGTGGCGCAATCGATGCGTGATCCGGGCAATCTTGGCACGATGTTGCGCACGGGCGATGCGGTGGGGGCTGGTGGGCTGATCCTGATTGATGATTGCACGGACCCGTTTTCTGTCGAGTCCGTCCGCGCCAGCATGGGAGCCATTTTCACACAAAAGGTCGTGCAATGCCGGTGGGAAGAATTCACCGCTTGGTTGCGCGCGGGTGAAGGCCAATTGGTCGGCACCAGCCTGCAGACCGACACCGATTATCAAGCTGCTCGTTATAGCGCGCCATGCTTCATCCTGACGGGTAATGAGGCGCAGGGTCTGCCCGACGATTATGAAGCCGCATGTGATCTGCTTGTCAAAATGCCCATGCGTGGCAAAGCTGATAGCTTAAACGCCGCAGTCGCAACGGCGGTTATGGCTTACGAGGTCCTGAACCAGTTTCGGCATTCCAAAGTCCGCTAAGCCTCAGGCATTCGTTTCCCGTTGATCCTCAATCGTTTGCGACATTTCCCCGTCGCCATATCGCGGTAAAGCTTCTACCACAGGAACATCTTCTAACTCGCGCTTGCCGGTTTCAATGTTCAAATCGGCAAATTTCCGTCCTGTCGAAATCACATTGCGTTCGAAGCTGCCGACAAATTTATTGTAGTTATTCACCGCAGACGAAAGTCCGCTGCCGACCGATTTCAGATGCTGCGCCGCCACCGCAATACGGTCATACATTTCCTTGCCAAGCGCCCCGATTTGCTTCGCCTCGCGCGCCAGCCCCTCTTGCCGCCAAACGCTGGCAACGGTGCGGGCGATTGCGACCAAATTTGTCGGCGTCGCCAACAGAACTTTCTTATCAAAGGCGAAATCCCACAATTGCGGCTCATGCTCCAGCGCGGCCGCAAGGAAATGTTCACCCGGGACAAACATGATGACATAATCAGGCGCTTCGGAAAATTGATCCCAATAAGCCTTGCGCGACAAGCCATCGATATGGTTCTTCATCGATTGCGTGTGGCGCGCCATGGCAACCGCACGAACGTCATCATCCACTGAATCAAATGCGTCCTGATAATCATTCAGTGATACTTTCGCGTCGATTACCAATGTCCTGCCACCCGGGACATGAATGACCGCATCTGGCCGCAACCTTAAACCATCGCCAACATCGATGCTGGTTTCCAGATCGAAATCGACATGCTCCGAAAGTCCGCAACTTTCGAGCACATTCTTCAACTGCTGCTCACCCCAACGCCCCCGCGCCTTGGGCGCATTCCGCAAGGAGTTCATCAGGCCGGACGCCACGCTCGACACGCGTTCCTGACCCAAGCGCATTTCGCCGATTAAGCCTTTCAGATCGCCATAAGCTTCGGTCCGGTCTTTTTCGATCTTGCCGACCTGCTCTTCATAGGCCTTCAGCTTTTCACCGACAGGGCCAAGCAACTGTTTCAGCCTTTCCTCATTCTTCTCGCCAGCCTGATGGAAGCGTTCGTCGGCGCGTTGCAGAAATGCCGCCTGCGCCTCGCCCAATAATTTCTGCCCAATCTCACCAAATTGCGCGGACAAGTTTTCTTTCGCATTGCCGAGCGCCGCGATCTGTTCTTCAAAGCTCCGCTCGCGTTCTTCCAAACTGGTTTCAAGCCGCGCCAAGCGGTCTTTGGCACTGTCCCGTTCGACGACCACTTGATCCAGCATCGCCCGCAATTGCGTGGTCGTTTCGTGGCCTGCTTTGCCCATGCGGCTGCCCGCAAACCAGCCAAGTGCCAGCCCGCCCAACAAAGCAAAAACCACGACGAAAATGACGATCAACGGCTCCAACAGCCACCTCCAATATTAGAACGAAACTGGAACATACCCACTGAAGGGCTGAGGTCAAGTGGCTTCGATGACGTTCCGTTGCGCCTTCTTAACCCGTGCGTAGCTCATCACGCTCAGCGGCAGCAGGGCAATGTAAATGAAACCAACACCAATAAGGGCAACCCACGGTGCGGCGACCAACGTTGCAGTAAACAGGCTAAGGACCGCCAGTGCCATGAAACGCAAGCTTCGGCGCACCTTGATCGACGACCAGCTATAGGTCGCGACATTGGAAATCATCAACAGCGCAGACAGCAACAGCCATGGCGCAATGAAGCGATAATCGCGCACCCAATCCGCCCCAGTTTCAAACCAGATCATCATCGGCAATAAAGCCATCGCCGCCCCCGCTGGTGACGGTACGCCGGTGTTGAAACCCGCGGACTTATGCGGTTGGTTTTCGGTATCAATCTGTGCGTTAAACCTTGCCAGACGTAATGCTGCACACAGCACAAAGAATGCCGATATGGTCCAACCAAAGCGCGGCATATCCTGCATGACCCACATATACATGATCAAAGCGGGCGTGGCTCCAAAAGCAATCACGTCAGAAAGCGAATCCAGTTCCGCGCCAAAACGACTTTCGCCTTTCAACATCCGCGCGATACGGCCATCCATGGCGTCGAG
The DNA here is from genome assembly GCA_002299895.1 of Sphingomonadales bacterium UBA656. Classification (GTDB taxonomy): domain Bacteria; phylum Pseudomonadota; class Alphaproteobacteria; order Sphingomonadales; family Sphingomonadaceae; genus Sphingorhabdus_B. The sequence continues at coordinate 41,886 of DBOC01000008.1, forward strand.
TACGCCGGCAATGACAATTGCGGCTACGGCATTTTCCCAACGCCCCTGCATCGCAAACCAAGCGCCGGACAATCCGGTACACAAAGCAAGCGCTGTGACAGCGTTAGGGGCAAGTGCACGCAAAGGTATGCCAGGACGGGAGGAATGCGTGGCCATCAATGGGCGACGGCGATAAGGTCCTGATCAACGCCGATTTCGGCGAGAACAGTTTCCCCGGCAACGCAACGCTGCCCCTTGATAACGCGCGATGCGGTGCCATGCGGCAAATACACATCAACGCGGCTGCCAAAACGGATTAAGCCGACCCGCTGCCCATTGGCAACATTATCGCCTTCTTTCACAAAAGCGACAATCCGGCGCGCGACCAAGCCAGCAATTTGCGTAAAGCCGATACGTACGCCATCGCTGCGTTCCACGAGGAAATGTTGGCGTTCATTTTCTTCGCTGGCTTTATCAAGGTCCGCATTGAGGAATTTACCCGCGATATAGACAACGCGTGTAATCGTGCCGCGAATAGGCGTCCGGTTAATGTGGACGTCAAAAACGCTCATAAAAATCGACACGCGGGTCATTGGCTGGTCACCCAAACCATCAGGTCCACGAAGCTCTGCTGGCGGAAGGACTTGTTCAATTAAAGTAACAAGCCCATCGGCGGGTGACACAATAAATCGCTCGTCAATCGGCGTCGCACGCACAGGATCGCGAAAGAAGGCCAGTGTCCATATGGTGACGGCTGCCATCGGCCAAGCCAGCGTCTCCCAAGCCATAAGGGCGAAAAACAGGGTGATGCCTGCGGCGATAAGTCCGAACTTGCGGCCCTCGGGGTGGACGGGTGGAAACGACCATTTCGCAACGCCGGCACCCCGGTTTGTCAATTCTTGTCTGCTCATGCGTCTTAGCTAGGGGATGCGCCGCCATCTTACAACCTAAGATACAATTTCAGCCATTTTCAGACAATCTCGGGGATGCAGTTGAACAAATGGCAGACTTTGCTATGGCACCGCTCATCAACCCATCTCCCTAATGGAAAGTGCTTTGTAACATGGCAAAAATTAAGGTCAAAAACCCAGTTGTCGAGCTTGATGGCGACGAAATGACACGGATCATCTGGGAATGGATTCGTGAACGACTCATTTTGCCATATCTTGATGTCGACTTGAAATATTATGACCTTGGCATGGAATATCGCGACAAGACCAATGATAAGGTCACCGTTGATTCCGCCAACGCCATCCGCGAATTCGGCGTCGGCGTAAAATGCGCCACAATTACACCAGACGAAGCGCGCGTCGAAGAATTCGGCCTGCAGAAAATGTGGAAGTCGCCCAACGGCACTATCCGCAACATTTTGGGCGGCGTAGTTTTCCGCGAACCAATCGTCATCGATAACGTACCGCGTTTGATCCCGGGCTGGACGGACCCCATCGTGATTGGCCGTCATGCGTTCGGTGACCAATATCGCGCGACTGATTTCTTGGTCCCCGGCCCCGGAACGCTCCGCCTCGTTTGGGATGGCGATGATGGGCAGAAAATTGACGAAGAAGTATTCCGTTACCCCTCCCCGGGCGTTGCGCTGGCGATGTACAATCTCGACGATTCCATTCGCGACTTTGCCCGTGCCTCGTTGAACTATGGCGTGACCCGCGAATGGCCCGTATATTTGTCGACGAAGAACACGATCCTCAAATATTATGATGGTCGCTTCAAGGATCTCTTCCAAGAAGTTTACGAAGCCGAGTTTGCGGCAAAGTTTAAGGAATTGGGCATTGTCTATGAGCACCGTTTGATCGACGACATGGTCGCATCGGCGCTGAAATGGTCAGGCAAGTTCATCTGGGCATGTAAGAATTATGATGGCGACGTGCAGTCTGATCAGGTTGCGCAAGGCTTCGGTTCACTCGGCCTGATGACCTCCATCCTGATGACACCAGATGGCAAGACCGTTGAAGCCGAGGCTGCGCATGGAACGGTTACGCGCCACTATCGCCAGCATCAGCAAGGCAAGGCAACATCAACCAACCCGATTGCTTCCATTTTTGCTTGGACGGGCGGCCTTAAATTCCGCGGCAAGTTCGACGAAACACCTGAAGTGACGCGCTTTGCCGAAACGCTGGAAGAAGTCTGCATTCAAACCGTTGAAGATGGCCATATGACAAAGGATCTCGCGATCCTCATCGGTCCGGATCAGGCTTGGATGACCACCGAGCAATTCTTTGAAAAAGTGCGCGCAAATCTTGAAATCAAAATGGGTAGCTGGATGTAACGCCAGCGCATTTGAAAATAAGAGAGCGCGGGGGCAACTCCTGCGCTTTTTTATTGCCCAGCCCTTCCAATATCGTGCCGCCTGTGCGTAAATGCAGACCATGGCAGGCGAACTACATACCGACGGCATTAGCGATCTGCTCGTAATATTGGGTGCAGCGGGTATAGTCATCCCTGCGTTTGCCCGGCTTCGCATCACGCCCATCATTGGTTTCATATTGGTCGGCATAATGGTCGGCCCAATGGGACTTGGATCTTTGGTGTCCATGTACCCAATGCTCGAATGGGTCACCATCACCAATCCAGAGGCTATTCATCCCATCGGCGAATATGGCATTATTTTATTGCTGTTTTCCATTGGTCTTGAACTATCCTTCCGCAGATTATGGAAAATGCGGCGCTTGGTATTTGGCGTCGGCGCGGCACAATTATTTGGCGCGGGCCTAATTATCGCGGCTGGTCTATATGTGTTCGGATATGGCGCGACAGCCGCCATAGGCATTGGCATTGCATTAGCACTTTCATCGACAGCGTTGGTGCTTCCGATATCCGGTACGCATTCCGCCGTTGGTAAATCCGCTCTAGCGATGTTGCTATTCGAAGATTTGGCCATTGTGCCAATTATATTCGTTTTGGGCGCGTTGGCACCGCAAGCCGGCGCGGATTCATGGTCAGGCCTCGTCACTGTATTGTGGCAAGGCGGCCTTGTTATTGTAGGTATGCTCGTGCTCGGCCGGTTCTTCCTACCCCGCCTGTTCGGGCAAGCGGCACGCACAAAAAGCCCCGAATTATTTGTATCGATCAGCTTGCTTGTGGTCATTGTCGCAAGTCTGGCAACGGGCGCAGTTGGCCTTTCGCCAATCGTAGGGGCCATGATCGCGGGATTGTTAATCGCCGAGACCGACTATCGTAACGAAGTGGATGTCATGACCGCGCCTTTCAAAGGGTTGGCTTTGGGCGTCTTTCTGATCAGCATTGGCATGCAAGTCGATGTCCGTTTCGTAGCAGCAAATTGGGCAGCACTGGTTGGCGCTGTGGCGGCCGTCGTGCTTGTTAAAGCCGCCGTGACAGCGGGTTTGTTGAAGTTGAACGGGGCTCGCACGGGTACCGCAACCGAAACGGGCGTGCTTATGGGCAGCCCGTCCGAAACAACCTTGATCGTCTTGGGCGTCGCCGGCGCAGCGCAGATTATTGACGCTGCCACCGTTAACTTCTGGCAAGTGGCGACCGCAATTGGCCTCACGATCACCCCGATATTGGCGCGGATTGGTCATGACATGTCTCGCCGTCTAGAATTGCGCGAGAGCGATGATGAAGTGCACGAGCAAGACCCGACGCAAGAACCACGAACGGTCGTGATTGGCTTTGGTCGGGTCGGGAAATTGGTGGCCGACATGCTAAGCATGCACGGCCAGCCTTATGTCGCCATCGAATCCAATGTCGACGCGGTAACCACCGCGCGGCGCGGGGGTTATAAGGTTATTTATGGGGACATCTCGCGACCTGAGACGTTGGATAAATTGAGCTTGGGCCATGCCAAGGCGCTCATTCTGACAATGGACCAACCGGTATTGGCCGAACACATCGTTAAGCGCGTCCGCCAATGGTTGCCCGATATTACGATTGTCGCACGTGCCCGTGATCCTGAACATGCCGCGCGGCTCTATCAAGCGGGCGTCACTAACGCCGTGCCCGAAACATTGGAAAGCTCGCTTCAATTATCAGAAGCAGTGCTCGTCGACCTGGGCGTTGCCATGGGCCCCGTCATCGCATCAATCCACGAAAAGCGCGACGAATTTCGGCGGCAGATAAAGGAAGCCGGGGGCCTTGATGATGCCCCCAAGCTCAAACTTACCTCTTAACCAGCGATTTTCGCTTTAATCGCATCCAACGCGGCTTGCGCCAAATCGGCACCTGCAGGACCGCCGCCCTGCGCCATGTCGGGGCGTCCACCACCGCCCTGCGCGCCCATGGCCTCTGTTGCGGCACGCACAAGGTCAGGCGCAGTTACAGAAGCATGCAAGGCAGGCGAGACGGCAACCACAACTGTGTTGCTGTTTTCATTTGCGGCAATGATGGCCACAATGCCCGTGCCAATGGCCTTCATCTGGTCATCGGCAAGGCCGCGAAGCATCTTTGGTTCAACACCCGCGATAACTTGTCCCATGAAGGTCACATCACCGATTTGTTCGGCCTCTGCCTTTGGACCACCACCACCGGAGAGCGCGAGCGCGGTCTTGGCTTCGGACAGTTCCTTCTCCATCCGCTTGCGTTCATTCATAAGCGTTTCGATACGCACGCTTACTTCGTCCGGCGCAGTCTTCAGCATTGCAGCCACATTCTTCAACTGCGTCTCACGGCCAACCAGCCATAAGCGCGCCGCCTCACCGGTCAGCGCCTCGATGCGGCGAATACCGCTGGCAACTGCGCCTTCGGAGATAATCGTGAACAAAGCAATGTCGCCCAAGGCGTTAACATGGGTCCCGCCGCACAGCTCCAAAGAATAATGCGTGTCTTCGCTCTTGCCCATCGTCAGCACGCGGACTTCTTCGCCATATTTTTCGCCAAACAAAGCGAGCGCGCCGGCAGCAACGGCATCATCGGGTGTCATCAACCGCGTCGTTACTGTCTCATTGCCGCGGATTTGGGCGTTTACGTCCGCCTCGATCATCGCAATCTCTTGCGGGGTCACTGCCTGGTTATGCGAGAAGTCGAACCGCAAGCGATCCGGCGCCACCATGCTACCCTTTTGCGTCACATGTTCGCCCAAGCGATCGCGCAATGATGCATGCAGCAAGTGTGTGGCGCTATGGTTCGCACGCAACGTGTCACGACGCTGGGTATCGATTTTCAGCGTCACGAAATCGCCAACTTTGATCTCGCCTGTACCAATTATGACCTGATGGGCATGCAAACGGCCCAAGGGCTTTGCCGTGTCGGTCACTTCGCCACGCATATTGCTGCTGGAAATGACGCCAGCGTCACCCATCTGGCCGCCGCTCTCGCCATAAAATGGCGTTTGGTTGGTGATGACCGTGACTGTGTCTTTGGCACCCGCCGATTGCACTTCTGTGCCATCCTTCACGAGCGCGACCACCTGACCCTCGCCCTCATTGGCGGCATAGCCAGTAAATTCAGTGCTGCCGACCCGTTCGGCAATATCGAACCACACGTCATCCGAAGCCTTTGCCCCGGAACCCTTCCATGCAGCACGCGCCATCGCTTTTTGATTGTTCATGGCGGTTTCAAAGCCCGCTTGATCAATGCCAAAGCCTTGCGCACGCAACGCATCTTCGGTCAGGTCATACGGAAAGCCATAAGTGTCATACAGCTTGAACGCCGTATCGCCTGCCAAAACATCCCCTGGATTCATACCAGCGGTTGCTTCGTCGAGCAGCTTAATGCCTTTATCCAGCGTCCGGCGGAACTGCGTTTCCTCTTGCTTCAACGTCGCCTCAATCATCGGCTGCGCGCGCAATAATTCAGGATAAGCAGCGCCCATTTCGGCGGCGAGGCTGCCGACCAAGCGGTGCATCAACGGCTCTTTCGCGCCAAGAATATGGGCATGGCGCATGGCGCGGCGCATGATCCGTCGCAGAACATAACCGCGGCCTTCATTCGACGGCATCACGCCATCGGCGAGCAGGAAGCTGGTCGAACGCAAATGGTCCGCAATCACGCGGTGGCTAGCCATTTGTTCGCCAACCGCCTTGGTGCCCGTCAGTTCTTCCGATGCATTAATCAATGCCTTGAACGTATCGGTGTCGTAATTGTCCGTTACGCCCTGCATGACGGCAGCAATCCGCTCCAGCCCCATGCCGGTATCGATAGACGGCTTTGGCAATGGCACATCGGTGCCATCATCCTGCCGTTCAAACTGCATGAACACGAGGTTCCAAATTTCGACAAAACGGTCGCCATCTTCATCGGGGCTTCCCGGAGGGCCTCCGAAAATATGATCGCCATGGTCGTAGAATATCTCGCTGCACGGTCCACACGGCCCCGTATCGCCCATTGACCAAAAATTGTCGTTGGTTGAAATGCGAATGATGCGGTCTTCAGGAAGGCCAGCAATCTTGCGCCACAGTTCGAACGCCTCATCATCGGTGTGATAGACGGTGGTCGTCAACCGTGCGGGGTCTAACCCCCATTCCTTGGTCAACAATGTCCAAGCATGGGTAATCGCCTGCTCTTTGAAATAATCGCCGAACGAAAAATTGCCGAGCATTTCAAAAAACGTGTGGTGCCGCGCCGTATAACCCACATTATCGAGGTCGTTATGCTTACCCCCGGCCCGTACGCATTTCTGACTTGAGGCTGCACGCGGTGTTTCCCGGCTTTCGAGGCCCGTGAACACGTTCTTGAACGGCACCATACCGGCATTGACGAACATCAATGTCGGGTCATTATACGGCACGAGCGGTGCAGACTGCACTATGTCATGATTGGCACCACCGAAATAATCGAGGAAGCCGCGGCGAATATCATTGGTCGATGTCATAATGACTGCGACTTAGGGAACGACTCGCCGCGCTGCAAGCCGGATATGCAGTTTGCGGTTACCTTCATGCATAGGCATAAGGACCGCCCTTTTGCAGCGCGGCCTGATAGGCTGGGCGGGCATGGATTTTTTCCACGAAAGCAGTGAGGTTTGGCAGATTCGCCGCGCGGCCCATTTTAACCGCGGCTTCCGCCGGAAAGCTCATCATGATATCCGCGCCCGTGAGGGCATCCCCCACAAACCAGCCTGTCGCTTTCAAATTGTCATCCATGAACGCAAAATGGCTTTCGAGCTGCTGATTTATACGAGGATGCAAAGGCGCAGCCGCATCGCCCAACCGTGCCGTGTACAGATTCAACAAGATCGGTGTCATAGCCGAGCCCTCGGCAAAATGCATGAACTCCAGATAGCGAATGTGCGCGTCCGTGCCGCGCGCAGGAACAAGGTGCGCCCCATTATGACGCTCGCACAGATATTCAACAATCGCGCCAGATTCGTAAATGATCTTACCGTCATCTTCTATCAACGGCGACTTACCCAGAGAATGGACCTTCAATAGTGCCTCGGGCGCAAGATTGGTGACGGCATCACGGGCATGATGGCGAATTTCATAAGGAAGGTTCAGCTCTTCGAGCAGCCACAAGATGCGTTGCGACCGCGAATTGTTGAGATGATGTACGATGATGGTCATGTCTGCTTCCTTATAAATTGTCGTAATTTTGATGCATTTGCGCAGCTATTTCGCGCACCAGCTTGGCGGCGACGATGGCCGTTATGTCGTTTATGTCGCGCGTGGGGTTAAGTTCGACAATGTCCGCACCGACGATCCGCGCGCGTTGTTTGGCGATGATGGACAGGACTTCGCGGACCGTTAAGCCGCCGGGTTCTGGATGTGCCACGCCGGGCGCTTCGGACGGATCGATACCGTCCAGGTCAATGCTGATATATAATGGGCCATCAAGTATCGGTACCATCTCAAGATCAAAATCAAGTATCGGTAAAATTTCAACATCGTAGCGCGCCGCCTGTTCGCGGCAGTGCTGGTTCAGCGTGCGAATGCCGACCTGAACGATACGTTTTGCATGCCCGCCTTCCAATATGCGCGCAAAGGGGGAAGCATGGCTGCGTGGATTACCTTCAAAATCGGCATATAAATCGGGATGGGCATCAAAATGCAGAATATTCAGCGGCCCATGCCGCGCCGCCAGCGCCGCAACTATGGGGTAACTCACCGCATGATCCCCGCCAAGCAACAGAGGGATAGCATCTGCATCCACGCTTTCGGTTACAGCCTGTATGATCAATGCGTCATCGGTGGCGCAGTCAACGTCCGATAACGGCACATCACCGATGTCCTTGAGTGCAATATCGGCACCAATCTCAAGGCCTGACTGGGCGGACAGGTTGCCCCTATCGCTCCACAATGCCGCGCGGATGGCCGGTGGTGCCAAGGCCGCGCCGCGTTCGAACGAGCTGTTCTGGTCGGTCGGTAATCCTATGAGATGAATGATTGGATGCATATCGGCAGTAGTGGCCTAGCCATCCTGCCTGTCAAGATATTAGCGCGCGCCGCCACGCATACAGTCTGAGACAGGACGGCACCCGCCGCAAAACAAAATGACCCGCCCCAGGGTGGACCGGGGCGGGCCGAAAGCAGCAGCCTCAGGCAAGGCCGCGCTTGTTCGTAAAAACCTTAAATGTCGTCGTCCGCATCTGGTCCTGTCATCAGGACCTCTGCGACTTCTTCGGTCTTCCCGCGAATGGCAGCTTCCAACCGAGCCGCTACTTCCGGATTTTCTATCAGATAGCTTTTCGAATTCTCGCGGCCTTGGCCAATGCGGATCGAATCATAGCTAAACCAGCTACCCGATTTTTCGACCAATCCGGCCTTTACGCCCAGATCGAGCAGCTCACCCGTTTTGGAGATACCTTCTCCATACATGATGTCAAATTCGACTTGCTTGAATGGCGGTGCCACCTTGTTCTTCACAACCTTTACGCGGGTTGTATTGCCGACAATATCTTCACCAGCCTTGATCTGACCTGTGCGGCGAATATCCAAACGCACCGAAGCGTAAAATTTCAAAGCATTGCCGCCGGTTGTGGTTTCTGGCGAGCCATACATCACACCAATCTTCATACGAATTTGGTTAATAAAAATGACCATACAGTTTGACCGGCTGATCGAACCCGTAATTTTGCGCAGTGCCTGGCTCATCAAACGGGCTTGCAGGCCCACATGGCTGTCGCCCATTTCACCTTCGATTTCTGCGCGCGGTACGAGTGCAGCAACCGAGTCGATGACGATGATGTCGACCGCGTTTGAACGCACCAAAGTGTCGGCAATCTCGAGTGCTTGCTCACCTGTATCCGGCTGCGACACAATCAAATTGTCGACATCCACGCCAAGCTTCTTGGCATAAGCGGGGTCAAGTGCATGCTCTGCGTCAATGAATGCCGCTGTACCGCCTGCCTTTTGCGCCTCTGCAATCACATGCAGGGTCAATGTCGTCTTACCCGAACTTTCAGGGCCATAAATTTCAATCACGCGCCCCTTAGGCAAGCCACCAATGCCCAGCGCGATGTCTAACCCAAGCGAACCTGTCGATACCGCATCAATACTAATCGTCTCACGACTGCCCAGCTTCATTGCCGAGCCCTTGCCGAATGCGCGATCAATTTGCGCCAAGGCTGCTTCTAGGGCCTTTTCACGTTCCGAATTTTTCATACCGTTTGCCTGATTCCCATCAATTATCTTGAGACTTGCTGCCATTTTTCCACTCCTTAGCGTCATGCCTATTCCGAAAAACATCTCCGGAACACCACCTATGTACGCGTTATGTTCTAAAAGAACAAGAGAGGAACAAAAAAATTTATGTACGTTATTTCAATATCTAAACTCATTGCCCTATGCAAGTGCGACTTGAACAGCCTCGGCAATTTGCTGAACGGAAAAAGGCTTAGCCATGAACGCGACATTGTCGAGACTGATTGTTTCGCGCAATTGCTCCTCAGCATAGCCAGATATGAACAGCAAACGGACATCTCCATAATTTTTGCGCAATTGCTGCGCCATTGATGGCCCATCCAAATTAGGCATTACGACATCGGATATGACCAAATCATAACGCTTTCCATCGGCGAAGAGTTTCAGCGCTTGTTCACCGTCGCTTGCGGTTTCCACATCATAGCCTTGCCGGACCAGCGCCCGTTCGGCCACAGCGCGCACCATATCTTCATCTTCAACGATTAAAATCCGGCCGCTGCCCCAAAATTCCTTTTGTATGTATGTTTCGCGCTTGCCACTGTCCGGCGCGGGTGCATCGCCCCGATAGGCCGGCAAGAAGATGTCAAACCGCGTCCCTTTGCCCGGCTGGGAGTCGGCAAATATATACCCGCCCGATTGTTTGACGATACCGTAGACAGTCGACAGACCAAGACCGGTGCCTTTTCCCAATTCCTTAGTGGTGAAAAACGGCTCGAATATTTTCGACAGATTTTCCTTCGGGATGCCAACGCCGCTGTCTTGAACAGACAATTGGACATAATCACCGACTGGCAGAAATTCCCGATCCATGGCGGCGACTTCGCGTTGACTGATAGCGGCCGTGCGTATTTGTACGATGCCGCCCTTGGGCATTGCGTCGCGCGCGTTGACGCCCAAGTTAACGATGACTTGTTCAAGCTGCCCTGGATCAGCCCGAACGGCACCAACACCGGCTCCATGATGCACCTCAAGATGCACTGTCTCGCCCAACAGCCGTTTCAGCAGGTTGGAAACATCGGCAACCACATTGGCAATTTGTAAGATTTGCGGACGCAAGGTCTGTTGCCGTGAAAAAGCCAACAATTGGCGTGTCAGGCTGGCTGCGCGGTTGGAGTTATTTTTGATCTGCTGGATATCGTCATAATCGTCATCGCCGGGCTGATGGCGCAGCAGCATCAGGTCGCAATAGCCAATGATCGCAGTTAGGATATTGTTGAAATCATGCGCAACGCCGCCTGCAAGCTGACCAATGGATTCCATCTTTGTCTGCTGTGCGACTTGGCGTTTCAGAAGTATCTCTTCTTTATTATCCTTCAGCCCGAGCAATACCGCAGCCTCGCCCAAGCCGCGCACCGCTGCGATCGATAAAGCAATCACTTCATCCGGCCGCTCTTTTAACCGGATGGCGATATCGCCAGAGGCCATTGACCCGCGGCTATATCGGCGAATGCTCTCCAATACTGCGCCCTTGTCTTCATTGATTACAAGGTCGGCGGGGTAAGTTGGGAGAATATCCGCCTCAACGCCTAGAACGCGCACAAACGCCTCATTGGCAAAGAGAAACCGTCCATCGCGATCAACGAGCGCCAGCCCCAGTGGAAGCGTCGATAGCAATTGTTCGACATGTGCCAGTGCCAAACCGCGCTCCACTTTCGCGCCTTCTTCATCGACCGCTAGCAAAAGCGCCGCGCTTTGGGCATTTTGGTCTTTCAAAGGCACCTGCAGCAATCGGATCGGCAAACCCCATTGCCCCTCATTTTCAAAGTACATGCTGCCTTTCTCATCCATCCGGACAAAATCGGCAAAGAGCCGACCAAGGATAGCCTCCTGATCCGCACAGGCTGCGCGCGCTCCAAAAGCCGCATTGGCGGCACACACTCTGCCATCGGCGGTCACGGCGAGGGCCATGATACCGTTGTTGGACATGGCCGCGCCTACAGGCCCCGTGATTATCTCAATCACGTGGCGCTCCATGTCGATTTCATCCGCCGCCACAAAATGCCACAGCAGATATTCCTCGGCCATGCCGGCACGAGCTACCTTCACGCTATAGGTTCCGCCATCATGAACGATTGCAGGGATATCGGCGGTTCCGTCGCGCCATGCTGCAGCACCCGCAGCGCCCAGCAACGCACGACTAGCGTCGTCGATTTCAAGATCTGCCAGAGCTTTCAATCCGGGAAAGGCATCCGTGAAAGGGGCATTGGCGCAGACCACACGCCCCGTCTTGTCGCAGATCGCAATGGGCGCATTGTTCGCCTGTATCGCCGCTTGAATTATCGACCAATCGGACACTGGAGGCGCAGTCAGGGTATCGACAGTAGGTCCGCTGCGGAAAAAATGAATAAGGCCGGAGACGGCGATTATCGCAGCAACCCAGGCCCCGAGAACCACGAAATTTTTAAAGGAAAACCAAAGAATTACACAGGATAATATGGTCGCCAGCACCAAGATTCCGAGCTTTGGCAAATCCCGTTGCGGAGATATCTCGACATCCCCGCCAAGCATCTTGCATTCAGTCGGCGGCGATATCTTTTTCAAAACGGCCCCTTACCCGATAAGATGCTGCGGCTCAGATTTATGGTAAAAAATTTACCCTGCCCTTGGGCTGGAACGCATCGTGTGATTTGTCAAGATTTCGTAACAGTCATGTCGGCTCTACCGCAAACCCAGCAGCCTTCATTTGCGTAATGGGCGCGACTTCGACCGACGACGCCATTTGGCACTGACCCGCCACCGCCAGAACCACGCGGCGACAAAATATCCGATAACCGCAGCACCGATGGAAATAATGGCGAGTCCAGCTATCCCCTGAACCAGTGCAAGAGGTGCTTCGTTCCAAACATAGTCGCCCCAGGCAGATAAGGGCGCTGCTGTTTCAATAAGTTCATAAAAGCGGCCATAACCATTGTTTAAACGCAAAACGGATTCACCGACATAGATGGAGCCGAATAAGATAAACGGAGTAGTCGCTGGCATGCTGAGAAATGTCATCGCCGCGCCTATGGGAATATTAGCGCGAAACGGCAGCGCCAATAAGGCTACACCAGCAATTTGGACACCTGGTATCAAAAGGAAAATACCGACCAGCAAGCCCAGCGCAACGCCGCGCGGTACCGAACGGCGGGTGAACCGCCACAGCGCCGGATGGAAAACGCGTTGCGCAAAAGGGCGCAGAAAGCGGCTACGTTCAAAGCTATCGCGCGTTGGCGCTTGCTTGTTAAACCAGGCGTTAAATTTGCTCATCCGCGATCCCGCATGATACGTCCTTGTTCCCGCTTCCAGTCGCGCTCTTTTTCCGTCGCACGTTTATCTGGGGCTTTTTTACCCTTTGCTAGCGCCAGCTCCACTTTCGCTCTACCCCTGCCGTTGAAGTAAATCGAGAGCGGAACAAGCGTCATACCCTGCCGCATTACCGCTCCATGTAGTTTGTTTATTTCGCGTTCGTTGAGGAGCAATTTGCGCGGACGCTTTGGCTCATGATTGAAGCGGTTGCCATGGCTGAATTCAGGAATATTGGCGTTTATCAGCCAAATTTGATCATTGCGAACCTCGGCATAGCTTTCGGCAATTGAGCCTTCGCCAAAACGTAAGGATTTCACTTCGGTGCCTGTCAGAACGATGCCAGCTTCATATTTGTCATCAATATGAAAGTCATAGCGCGCCCGCCGGTTTTCAGCGACCGTTTTAACTTTATTAAATGCTTCCGGCTTTGGACGAGTCATTAAATGAGGCCTGCATTCTCCAAAGCAGCATCCACCTGACGACAACTCGCCTCACTCGGCGATGTCATGGGTAAACGCAATTCCGTGGGGAAGCCTTTGATGACACGAGACAAAGCATATTTGATTGGACCGGGCGACGCATCGGAAAACAAGGCCAAATGGAGGGGGTAAAGCTTGTCATTCAGCTCACGTGCCAAATCGTAATCACCTGACGCACACGCCGCCTGAAACTCTGCGCATAACTTCGGCGCGACATTCGCCGTCACCGAAATACAGCCTTTTCCGCCAGCCGCGTTGAACGCAAGCGACTGTTCATCTACCCCGGACAGTAGACAGAAGTCCGGCCCACAAGCCAAACGATGGTCGGTAACGCGCGGCATGTCACCGCTGGCGTCCTTGATGCCAATTACGGTCGGAAGCTTTGCCAGACGAGCGACGGTTTCCGGCTTAATATCAGTCACCGTGCGCGCCGGCACATTGTACAGCAATATCGGCAAATCGTTCTTTTTCGTCATATGTTCGAAATGCGCGTAAATGCCCTCTTGATTTGGCCGGTTGTAATAAGGCGCAACGACAAGCCCAGCGGCAGCTCCACTTTTCTTGGAAAAGTTGAGGTGCAGGATAGCGTTGTTGGTGTCGTTTGAACCGCATCCCGCAATGACAGGCACGCGCCCCGCAGCTTGTTCGATGCATACCTCAATGACCCGATGATGCTCCGCATTAGACAGCGTCGACGCCTCACCTGTGGTTCCAGCTGGTACAAGCGCGTTCGAACCTTGCTCGATTTGCCAATCGATCAACGCACGAAAATGCTTTTCGCTAAACGCTCCGTCGCAAAAAGGAGTCACTAGAGCCGGTATTGATCCGGAAAACATATTATATGACTTTCATTCTGATTCAAATTGGACGCAAAGGCTAACATAGTCGCTTGTTCAGCGATTGATAAGGTTGGGGTCCATAATATGTCCAGCATGGTAAAGCATCTCATTTCGGCATCGGTAATCATTATTCCCTTAACCGTGTCTGCATCGGCACAGCAATCTGACGGGATTATATGGCAAAGCGGTACCGGGCAAATGCCTGCACCATCCGAACAACCACTTTCACCTCCCGTCATTTACGACCCAAGTGAGGGCAAAATCCCTGCCGCGCTGCAGCGTTGGAAAATGTTAAGCGCCCCGGGCAACTATAGCTTTAACGATTATGCCTCCTTTTTGATGCTTTACCCCGATTGGCCAAATGCCGATGACATGCGCAAAAAGGCGGAGCAGACCATAAATCCATTGTCTTATTCTCCGAACCAAGTGGTGGCTTATTTTGACCGTTTGCCGCCAGTTACCAATGAAGGCCGCGCAAAATTTGCATTGGCGCTGGATAGCATTAACGACAAGGCACGCGCTGCGGCACAGGCGCGCGAGGCATGGCGCGGTGGCGCCTTGAGCGATGCAGATGAAGCAAGGGTTTTCCGCATTGCGCGTGGGACGCTGACATCCGCCGACCATGATGCACGGGTCGATCGGCTGCTGTGGTCAGGATCGACGCGCGGCGCCGAACGGTGGATCGCGTTTACTTCGTCGCAGCGTCGACCAGCCTTTGTAGCGGCGCTTGCAATGCGGATGAAGGCGCCCGATGCCGATTTGAAGATGCAAGAGGCAGGCGCTTTAGCGAATAGCGAAGCCAGTCTTCTGGCGGCACAGGCTGACGCGATGCGTGCGGCTGGGAACGCCCTAGCTGTGCGCCAATTGCTTGCAAACAGAGGGAATTTGGTGGCACCCGCTCCTGTTCTTAAGGATTGGTACCAATTGCTGCTCATGCATGCACGCGCCGCCGAAAATGATGGCCAATATGACGTCGCATATCGCATCGCGTCGCGTGTCGACGACGCCGTTCCCTCTGGCATTGATATGGCTGACCAAGATCTCGCGGTGCGTGATCGATATACCAGCCTCACTTGGTTGGCTGGAACATTGGCTATGGACCGCTTGGGCCGCCCTCGTGACGCGGTAAGCATGTTTGAACGCTATGCTAAAGCTGCAAAAACAGCGCAAACTCGGTCGAAGGGATTTTATTGGGCTGGCAAGGCAGCCGCGAAGGCCGGAGATTCGTTGACTGCCACACGCTTTCATGAACAAGCAGCAGCATATTTCGAGAGTTTTTTTGGCCAATTGGCCTTAGAGCAATTGCGCCGCCCCTTACCGCAAGTACCGCGCGTCGCCGCTACTTTACCTGTGCTTAAGGACGGAAATATTCCCCCGGTACATTTGGCGGCTGCACTGGCCGCCAAATATGGCAGCTGGCGTGACCAAAGCAACTTTTTCAGGGCGATTGCCCGTCATGCCGATGACCGTGACGAATATACAGCTGCGATTGGCCTCTCTCAAAAGCTTGGCCGCCCAGATCTTGCGGTAATGGCAGGTCGCGCCGCGCGCACCGATGGCATACCCGATTTGCTGGGTAACAGTTACCCTACCGTCAATGTTCCTGAGGCGCATAGTCAGACTTGGACGCTCGCCCATGCAATCATGCGTCAGGAAAGCCAGTTTGACCGCGCTGCCGTCAGTCATGCCGGGGCCCGCGGCCTAATGCAGCTAATGCCAGGAACCGCGCGAGAGACATCGGGCAAAATCTCATTGGCCTATCGCCCTGATGCGCTGACTGTGGATACCGATTATAACATCGCCTTAGGTGCCACCTATATTGAGCGCATGCTCAATTATTATAACGGCAGCTATCCGTTGGCGATTGCTGCATATAATGGCGGCCCGGGTAATGTGAACAAATGGCTCAGGGCGTATGGCGACCCACGCACAGGCAGCATTGATATGATGGAATGGATCGAGAAAATCCCGCTCAGCGAAACCCGCGATTATGTTTATCGCGTTTTGGAAAATGCGGTGATGTATGATCATCTCCATCCCGAAAAGGCACGGATACGGTCATCTACGCCACTGAGCGCTTATTTGGGCAAATCAACGCCGGGCTAAGGCGGATATATGGCCGAGCGTACCAACCCAATCACCCCGGCAGGATTCGCGGCCTTACGCGAACGCTATGAACAATTATTTGCCATAGACCGTCCAGCAGTCGTCGAAATCGTCCATTGGGCAGCAGGCAATGGCGACCGAAGCGAAAATGGCGACTATATTTATGGACGCCAGAAGCTTCGCGCGATTGACCGAGAACTAGGTCAGTTGTCAAAAAAAATGAAGGCTGCCCAAGTCTTGGACCCATCAAAGCAAGCGGACCAAAGCCGTATTTTCTTTGGCGCTTGCGTCACAATTGTGGATGTTGACGACGTAGAACGCACAATCACAATCGTCGGTGATGACGAAGCTGATGCTAGCAACGGGCGGATAGGCTGGAATGCACCGCTTTCCCGTGCTTTACGCGGCGCGCGCGTGGGGGATGTCAAAACCGTGCATTTGCCCACAGGGCCAAAGGAATGGGAAATATTAGCTATCGGCTATCCCTTGGCGGAATAGCCGAAAGAGCAAATCTGTCCTTGATGTCAGGCTTTTGGTGGCTGTTCCACGACGCGAATGTTCAATTCGCGCAATTGTTTGGCCATGGCTGGCGACGGCGCACCCATTAAAAGGTCTTCGGCCCGCTGGTTCATCGGGAATAGTGTGATTTCGCGCAGATTTTGAACGCCGCACAACAACATGACCATCCGGTCCACCCCAGCAGCCATACCGCCATGCGGTGGCGCGCCAAATTGGAACGCGCGATACATGCCGCCAAAGCGTTCTTCAACGTCCGCCTGTGTCAGTCCAGTGATTTCGAACGCTTTGACCATCAAATCGGGATGCTGGTTCCGGATCGAGCCTGAGGCGAGCTCATAGCCGTTACAGACCATGTCATATTGATACGCCTTGATGGTAAGTGGATCTTGCGTTTCGAGCGCCTGTAGCCCTCCCTGAGGCATTGAGAAGGGGTTGTGGGCAAAGTCGACCTTTTTGTCTTCCTCGCTCCATTCGTAGAAGGGGAAATCGATGATCCAGCAAAAACGGAACGCGTCTTTTTCAATCAGGTCAAGCTGCTCGCCCGTCCGCGTACGCGCCGCGCCAGCCAGCTTTGCCGCTTGCTCTTCCTTGCCTGCGGCAAAGAAGCAACCATCGTCTGGCCCAAGTCCAATCGCGTCGTACAGCGCGCGCATACCCTCTTCGCCATGATTTTTGGCAATTGGGCCGCCAAACTCACCGCCCTTGCGGGTGACATATCCAAGACCGGCATGACCTTCGCTGCGCGCCCATTCGTTCATGTCATCGAAGAATTTACGGCTCTTATCGGCAGTCTTTGGCGCAGGGATTGCACGAACAACGCCGCCGCCCTCGACAATACGTTCAAATAGGCCAAAGCCTGATGTCTTGAAATATTCGGTAACGTCGTGGATGATTAACGGGTTACGCAAATCCGGTTTGTCGGTGCCGTAATCGAGGATCGCTTTTGAATGCGGTATGCGCGGGAACTGTCCTGCCGGTGTTACTTTTTTGCCATCTGCAAATGCCTCAAACACGCCCGCCATTACTGGCTCCATCGTGTCCCAGATTTCTTCCTGCGTGACAAAGCTCATTTCCAAATCAAGCTGGTAAAATTCACCCGGCAACCGGTCGGCGCGCGGGTCTTCATCGCGGAAGCAGGGCGCAATCTGGAAATAACGGTCAAAACCAGCGACCATCAACAACTGCTTATACTGCTGTGGCGCTTGCGGAAGCGCAAAGAATTTGCCGGCGTGGATGCGGCTCGGCACAAGGAAGTCTCGCGCGCCTTCTGGGCTGGATGCTGTCAGGATGGGCGTCGAATATTCGGTAAAGCCGATATCTTCCATCCGCCGGCGCGTTTCGCGAATGATCTGCGTGCGCTTCACAATATTTGCGTGCAACGTTTCGCGGCGCAAATCCAAGAAACGGTATTTTAGCCGCGTTTCTTCCGGATATTCTTGTTCACCGGCGACAGGCAAAGGTAGTTCTTCGGACTTGCTCAAAACCGTTACGCTGCGGGCAAAAACCTCAATCTGACCTGTTGGCAGGTTAGCGTTCACCGTGCTCGCGCTGCGGGCTTTCACCTCACCATCGATGGTTACAACGCTTTCAAGGCGCAAAGCCTCCAAGATCGGCAAAGCGGGACTGTCGGTATCGGCAACGATTTGCGTCATTCCATAATGGTCGCGCAGATCGACAAACAACACGCCGCCATGGTCGCGCTTACGGTGGACCCAGCCCGACAGGCGGACGGTTTCGCCTACATGGGAATCGCGGAGTTCAGCGCATTTGTGCGTACGATAAGCGTGCATTGGTTACTCAATTCAAAAAAGCTGTGGAAAGCGCGCCTGTCAACAGTGCAGCGGCACTTTGTCAAGTCGTGAATGGGTGCTACGGCGATCCCCAATGCAGATTCATCCACTTATCACCGACAGCAAACGCCTCGCCGAATTGTGCGCACGCCTTGCACAATCGCCCTTTGTTGCGGTCGACACCGAATTTATGCGGGAAAATACTTATTATCCGGACTTATGTTTGGTGCAGCTGGCTGACGCTCATGAGGCCGCCGCAATTGACCCGAAAGCGGAGGGCCTTGACCTTACGCCCATGCTTGAGCTGCTGTGCGAAAATGAGGATGTTTTGAAGGTTTTCCACGCTGGTGGGCAAGATATCGAGATATTCTTTAACCTGACCGGCAAAACCCCGCACCCCATGTTCGACACGCAAATCGCCGCCATGGCGCTCGGTCAGGGTGAGCAAGTGGGTTATTCCAACCTCGTCGACTTATGGATGGGTATCCAGTTGGACAAGGGCGCCCGCTTTACCGATTGGTCACGCCGTCCGCTGGATAAACGCCAAATCGATTATGCCATTGCCGATGTGACGCATTTGTCCGTCATCTTTCCAATGATGCTTGAGAAACTTAAGGTCACGGGTCGCGGTGCGTGGTTGAATGACGAGATGGAACGCATTTCCGACGCCGCCAATTATCGTAATGACCCCGAAAACGCATGGACGCGGATTAAAGTGCAGTCGCGCAAACCCGATGTGCTTGGCCGATTGCAAGCCATGGCTGCGTGGCGCGAGAAAGAAGCGCAGCGCAAAAATATTCCGCGCGGGCGCATCATGAAGGATGAAACGCTGGCCGATATCGCGTCGCATCCACCCAAAAGTCAGGCCGACCTGCCCAAAGTGCGTGGCCTTTCGCCCGCCTGGCGTGACAATGACATTGGCGCGCGCCTGATCGCAGTGATTGAGGCAAGCCAGCCGATGGCGCGAGACGACTTACCAGACCGCGCCCGCTCTTCACCCAGCGGTGGCAAGGATGCTGGGCTGGTTGCGGACCTGCTGAAGCTATTGCTCAAAATTCGATCACGTGAAATTAACGTGGCGCCGCGATTGATTGTGCGATCAGAAGAACTTGAGCGCGTAGCTGCTGGCGAACGCGAAGACCTTGAAGTGTTAACCGGATGGCGTTTTGACCAATTCGGACGCGATGCTCTTGACCTTGTTGAAGGACGTTTGGCCTTTGCCGTTGTCAATGGCAAGCTCAAGATGACGCTGACAAACGAAGAAGATATGGCGCGGGAAACCCCGGCTTAGATCAGCCTTCGAGAACCTTTTTTACCAAATTCAAGTTCACCGGCGCATTTTCCGAGAGCGCCATGGCGTTTGCGGATCGCGCAAATTTTTCAATGGCAACATAGCTGCGTTCGATACGTCGCTTCACATAGCTTAAAGCATCGATGCTGATCGCTGCGCCGCGGTCGGCGAGTTGTTTTTGCAGCAATTGCTCGATCATCTCGTCATCGGGCGGCGCAATGTCGAGTAACGTGGCCGCGCCTAATCGCGACCGCAAATCGGGCAGTTCGATATTCCATTCTGCAGGCTGCCAACGCGATATCAGCAACAATGGGACGCCGCTCTCCTGTGAACGGTTCCATGCGTTGAAAAGTGTCTCGTCAGAACACGCCTCGGCTTCATCGATGACCGTACCATTCTGTCCCGAAAAATAGCGCGCCAGCAGTGATTTTCCAGAGCGCGCTGGTCCGGTGAGAATGGCGCAACGCTTCGCCCAGCCCGTCGCGCTGGACAGTCCGGCAAATGCCGCAGCGTTCGATTCCGTAATGATGAGACTGGACGACGCGCCGCTGCGCAATTCGTCCAAGGGCAAGGCAATTTGGCGCATCGACAGGCTAAATGCGTTACGGCCGGGGTTGCGGTGCGGAAGGGGCCTGCCCCTCTGGCACAATAGATCTGACCACGTCATCGAGCGATGGCCCTGCAGGACCTTGCAGAGGGGCACCGGTTTGATCCCCAGTAGCAGCGTCTTCGATTTCGCTCTCCAAATCCTCGCCATCGACAACTTCGGGTTCAAGGACCAGCGATGCATCTGCGCGCAGGCGCTCTGAGTTCAAGGCCGATTGGAACAATTGATCCATCCGCAAGACGGCTTGGTCCATCATCGCAGGAATGCCAGCTTCACTCGTCGTACGAAGCGTAAATGCACCCAAAAATCTGTTATCCGGACCATAACGCGCCGAAAAGCGCCCTATGACTGGACCGCCGGGCCATTGCCGTTCAATCCGCGCGATCGGAATGATAACATCCGCCGCACCGAATTGGTCAAGGATGGTGCGCCACCAAATGCGGCTACGGCGCTCCGGTTGACCTGCATTCAACAACAGCGACTCGCCGCCTGCCCCGCTGGGCCTGATATAATCGATGGTGCTGTCTGCGGTGCGAAATTTGGCCCAGCTGCGTTGCCATGATGTACGCTGTTCAAATACTGTAGGGGCGCCTGCCGAATAAGTGACGGGCAAAAGCATCAAAGGCGCCGAACGCCTTGTTACGCCGCTGACGCCCAACAACTGACCGGCGCGCGCGCGGTCAAACAGGACGCCGAGCTTTGCAACATAACGGCGGGGGCCAATTTGCTCCTGTTCCACAACAATGGCGGCAGTGATGCCGTCCAATGTCGAATCGGACAGGCTAGCCCCTGTTTCATTATGGGTTTTGCGCCACAATGCGGCCCATGCGAGGCGCTGCGCCTGCTCCCAGCCCTTTTGCCGCGCGTCAAAGGCGTTATCGCCGACCACGTTGACCGAAACGCCGGTAACTTCAAAGTCGCCAGCGCTCGCAATCGGCGCAATACCGCGCTTTGGTCCCTCAATCTGCGCCACAACGATGCCGCCGCCGACCAGCGCCAAAGGCAAGCCAATTGCGGCGATGCGTAACCAATTTTTGCGCAAATTTGTCATCTCGGCACCTTTAGGCGACATAGACGTGGAATTCCAAGCTTGTTCTCGCTAACGGCGACAAATGGACGCAAAAGATCAAAGCTCAGAATCCTACACCTACGCCAAGGCCGGTGTTTCCATTGAAACCGGTAATGCCTTGGTGCGCGCCATTGCGCCACTGGCCAAAGCAACGCGTCGCGCAGGAGCCGACGCGGACCTTGGCGGATTTGGCGGGTTCTTCGATTTGAAAGCGGCAGGGTTTAATGACCCCTTACTGGTTGCTGCCAATGACGGCGTTGGAACCAAACTGAAACTGGCGATAGAATCCGGACGGCACGAAGGCGTCGGTATTGATCTAGTTGCAATGTGCGCAAACGACCTGATTGTGCAAGGCGCAGAGCCTTTGTTCTTCCTTGATTATTATGCAACTGGCAAACTCGACAATGCTATCGCAACGTCCGTTGTGGCCAGTATCGCAGAGGGTTGCAAACTAGCAGGCTGCGCACTGATAGGTGGCGAGACTGCTGAAATGCCGGGCATGTATTCCGACGGTGATTATGACTTGGCTGGCTTTTGCGTTGGCGCCGTTGAGCGCGATCAAGTCCTAACCGCCGATAAGGTTGTCGCAGGCGATGTCATCTTGGGACTCGCATCTTCCGGGGTCCACTCTAACGGCTTTTCCTTGGTGCGTAGGCTTGCCGCGGACAAAGGCTGGAAGCTTGATCGCCCCGCTCTGTTCGACCAGAATGTCATTCTGATAGACGCGCTGATGGCGCCCACACGGATATATGTGAGGTCCTTACTCCCGCTCGTGCGCACAGGCAAAATTCATGCAATGGCGCATATTACTGGCGGCGGCTTACTCGAAAATATCCCACGAATTTTGCCATCAGGGCTGCATGCCCATGTCAACGCAGACGCTTGGACGCAGCCGCGCCTGATGGCTTTCTTGCAGGCGCAGGGTAATATTGAGCCTGAAGAAATGGCGCGCACATTTAACTGTGGTGTCGGCATGGCTGTCGTGGTTGCGCAGTCCGATGTAGCAGATATAACCGCTTCGCTTGAGGCCGCTGGCGAGACTGTGTTCAACATCGGCCACATTGCCGATGGAGATAAAGGTTGCACCGTGACGGGTTCTGTCGAAACATGGAGCGCGCAATCTGATTGGACTGCGACTTATGTCGGCTAAAAACCGCACCGTCACCCTGAACTGGTTTCAGGGTCTATCTTTAAAAATGGCTCCGGTTGATTTGGCACTATGGATACTGGAACGTCAGTCACCAGAGGTGCAACAAGTTCAGCATGACAGTATTTTGGTAATGGCATGAAAGCCAAAGTCGCTGTCCTCATTTCAGGCGCGGGCACCAATATGGCGGCCATATTGTTCGCCTCGAAACTGCCAAACTGTCCGTATGAAATTGTTTTGGTGGCCAGCAACAATCCCGACGCAGCAGGGCTAAAAATCGCGGCGGCAGAAGGCATCCCGACCTTTGCAGCGTCGCATATCGGCCTTGACCGTACCGCACATGACGCGGTTATGCATGACGCAATCGTCGGCGCAGGTACCAATTATGTCGCTTTGGCTGGATATATGCGGATATTGTCCACGGAATTTGTGGCAAAATGGGATGGGCGCATGCTCAATATCCATCCGTCTTTGCTGCCAAAGTATAAGGGTCTGCACACCCATCAAAGAGCTATTGACGCCAAAGATGCAGTCGCGGGAACCAGTGTGCATTTGGTAACGGCGGAACTGGACGACGGCCCCGTGCTCGGCCAAATCGAAGTGGCAATTTTGCCAGACGATACGGCGGACACGCTTTCGGACCGCGTAAAAATGGCGGAATATCAATTATACCCCAAGACGCTGGCTGATTTTGTCACGCGCGAGACCGACCCGGAATATCTGACGGCACAGGTGCGTAACCTCGCCCTCACCCAGCCCGAGGCTGACGAAAAATTATCACATGGCATGGCATGCTTCGGCATCGTTGGTGGCAAGAAATTCGCTTATGTGTCTGTCGATCACCACAATGACGGCAAAACCGCATTACTGGTCAAAATCAGCGGCGCGGAGGAACAGGCAATGCTGATTGATAGTGATGCCGACCACTATTACCGCCCCGCTTATTTCGGCGATGGTTGGATTGGCATCAGGTTGGACCTCGGCGACACCGACTGGAACCATATTGGCGACTGGATCGCCAAAAGCTGGCGCGCAGTGGCACCGAGGAAGCTGACCAAATTGATGGATGTGGCTGGAGAGTTTTAAGCCGATTTGCGGCCGAGAAATTTCGGAATTGGTGCGTTCTTAGGTAACAAACCTATCCCATCTTTGACCGACGCCCGACTTCCCTGATCACATCAGGAAAGCCGGAACATCAAATATTTAGGTTGGCTTAGCCAACAATCTCTTCAGGTTTGAAGAAATAAGCGATTTCGATGGCAGCGTTTTCGTCACTGTCCGAGCCATGCACGGTGTTGGCTTCGATGCTTTCGGCCAATTCCTTACGAATGGTGCCGGGTTCGGCATTTTCTGGGTTGGTCGCGCCCATGATGTCGCGGTTGCGCTGCATAGCATTTTCGCCTTCAAGCACTTGAACCACTACGGGGCCGCTGATCATGAATTCAACAAGCTCGCCGAAAAATGGGCGCTCTTTGTGCACGGCATAAAAGCCTTCGGCCTGTTCACGCGACATATGAATGCGCTTTGATGCAACAACGCGCAGGCCAGCGTCTTCAAGCATCTTGGTTACCGCGCCCGTCAGGTTGCGACGTGTTGCGTCAGGCTTAATGATCGAGAATGTGCGCGTAGCCGCCATGAGATACTCCAAATATAAAGGGGATGAATTTGCCGCGCGTCTAACGATGCCCGCCCTTTTTGGCAAGCTTTATGGGCCTTGCACCCATTTGCCGCCGTCCTGTTTCCAGTAACGCCGTTCCACGCCCTCACTTAAGTTTCGCCATGCCGCGCGCGCGTTGTCCGTGTGGCTCGGCGGAAAGAGGTAAAAAATGCGGTCAAAGTCCTTTTCAA
Source organism: Sphingomonadales bacterium UBA656 (assembly GCA_002299895.1). Lineage (GTDB taxonomy): Bacteria > Pseudomonadota > Alphaproteobacteria > Sphingomonadales > Sphingomonadaceae > Sphingorhabdus_B. Next base: position 66,396 of record DBOC01000008.1, read on the forward strand.
TGGGACGCCAATTCCCATCGGCAATGACCACAAAGCGCGCTGCATTGAGGGCTTCGACATTATTAGACAGCAATATGGGTTGAAGGGCATCCTCTCCCTCCCCCGCCATGCTGTGCGCCAAAAAACTGTCCGCCTTTGCCGTCCAAAGCGCGGAAGATATAGCGTCCAATTGTGCCCTGTCGTCACTGACAATCAATAACCGTCCGTGATCGTCCAACACACGCTGAGCGATGACCGGAAGTATTTTTTCAGCAGGATCACGGGTAAGTTGATAAAAATCGACCTGCATGATGCCGCTACATCAGCCTTCAAAATTATCGGCGACGAAACGGTCAAGCAAACGCACGCCAAATCCCGTTGCGCCTTTGTCCCAAACGGGCCCAGCTTTGTCGGCCCACACCGTGCCGGCAATATCAAGATGTGCCCATTTCACGCCGTCTTTGATAAAGCGGCCCAAAAATTGTGCTGCGGTAATGGAACCTGCGCCTTTCCCGCCGATATTCTTCATATCGGCAATCGGGCTGTCGATCATCTTGTCATACGCCTTCGACAAGGGGAAACGCCACAACGGGTCGCCTGATGCCTTACCCGCCGCGGTAAGCTTATCGGCAAGTTCATCACTGTTTGAGAATAATCCTGCATATTCACTCCCAAGCGAGACAATGATCGCGCCCGTTAGCGTCGCCAAATCGACAACATATTCTGGGTTATACTTTTCCTGCACCCAATGCAGCGCGTCACACAGTACGAGACGGCCTTCGGCGTCGGTGTTCAGCACTTCGATTGTTTGCCCTGACATCGACGTCACGATATCACCGGGACGCTGCGCATTACCGTCGGGCATGTTCTCCACAAGGCCGCATACGCCGACAACATACGCCTTGGCCTTGCGTCCCGCCAATGCCTTCATGGCACCAGCCACCGCGCCAGCGCCGCCCATATCCCATTTCATATCTTCCATGCCTGCCGCTGGCTTAATGGAAATGCCACCAGTGTCGAACGTCACACCTTTGCCGACCAAAGCGACAGGCCGTTCTTGGGCGCCGCCAGTGCCGTCCCACTTCATCACCAACAGACGTGCGGGGCGACGTGAACCTTGCGCTACGCCCAACAAGGCCCCCATACCAAGCGCGGCCATATCCTTATCATCCAGCACTCTGATTTCGACGCCCAGCTCTTTTAAATGCTGGCAACGCGCAACGAAGCTCTCCGGATAAATGATGTTTGCAGGTTCAGTGACCAATTCCTTCGTCAGGGCAACGCCTTCTGCTACCGCATGATAATTTGTCCAATGCACGTTTGCCTCAGCAGGCCCCGCAACAACGGTTAACGACTCCACGGTTGGCTTTGACGTTTCGGGCAGTTTGGTGCGATATTTATCCATCCGCCAGTTGCGCAACGTTGCGCCATACGCGACCTCTGCCGCATGCTGCGCCGTCAAATTAGCCCCATGAATGGCGATGTGTTTTGCGCCGGATGTCTGGACCTTGGCAATAATGTCTCCTCCTGCCTTCTGGTAATCAGCCGCTTCACCTTCTGCCACGCCTAGCAGCATGATACGCACCAATTTGCCGCCTTGTTCGTTGATCAAAAGGAAGTTTTGCCCGGCAGCACCCTCAAACCGCGCCAGCTTTGCGGTCGCGTGAATGAAGTCTTTGTTTTCCAAAGGAAATTTGAATTCAGCAAAGCTGCTTTTGGTAACTATAAATGCAAGCACGTCGGCATCTTGGGGGTGCGCATCTGTGAAATTAATCTTCATGGAGGTAAACAGCCTTTCCGCTGGGTGTCATGTTTGACGATGCTATAGGCCTATTATCCGTTCCAATTAAAGCAAAAGATGCCGTGAATATGCCCGCGTCGCAACGCAAATAATGCCATGCATGGCAACATGGGTGGACCCACGACCATAGCAACGATAAAGGGCGTATCGGTTTTTATGATTATTCCCGCCTCCCGGCCCGCCCTTTCGCGTGTAATGCTTATGCCGATATTGCTCGGATGCGGTTCGTTGCCGACCATTGCAATCGCCCAAAGCGATATATCTTCCAAAGCAACGCAGCAGAACAGCGATCAAATCGGGTTTTCGGCGGCGGTTGTTGAATATGATTCGAATACGGAAGTCGTAACGGCAAAAGGCGACGTCATTGCAAATCGCGACGGATATTCTGTACGCGCTGATAAAATTATATGGAACCGCTTAACTGGCCAAGTTGTAGCCGAAGGCAATATACGGTCGGTCGGACCAGAAGGCGAAGTAGCTTATGCCGACACAGTCGAGCTTACCGACACCCTGAAAGACGGCGTCATCAACAATATGCTTGTGGTGCTGGCAGACGAAAGTCGCTTAGCCGCCAATCGCGGCACACGCAAAAATGGTGTCTACACGCTGAACTATGCTGCTTACACCGCATGCAAGGTCGAAACCGCCGATGGCTGTCCAAAAAATCCAAGCTGGGAAGTAAAAGCCGTTAAAGTTGTTTATGACCCGGCCAAGAAGCGAGTTGATTACGAGGGCGCGCGCATTGAGCTCTTTGGATTGCCGGTTGTGCCGTTGCCATTATTATCGCACCCTGTGGGCACAAAGGCCGCCAGCGGCTTTTTGGTCCCCAGCATCGGTTTTTCGCGCAACAACGGCATTGAGCTCGAGCAATCTTATTATTGGCGCATTACCCAAAGTCGGGATTTAACCGGATCAGTCACTGCATTTTCCGGTGCAGCACCTTTGGGTCGCGTGAATTTTAGGTCATTGGGGAAATATGGTGCGATCGATCTGGGAGCATATGGCACATATAGCGACCGCATCAGCACAAGTGACATTACAACCTCCGTTGGATCAAATGTCTTTCGGGGATATCTGGAGGGCGCTAGTCGTTTTCAATTCGACCCATATTGGTCATTTTCAGCATCCGGTCGCTATGCATCCGACCGGACATTCCTTAGGCGCTACGACATAAGCCGCGACGACCGGCTGCGTTCGACGTTTTCGGTCGAGCGCATCGGCGGCAAAAGCTATTTTTCATTGGCTGGCTGGGCTGTGCAGACTTTGCGTACAGGAGACCCGCAAGGGCTCGCGCCCATGGCGCTGCCCGAGTTAGATTACCGCTTGCGCATGGATACTCCGTTGGTTGGTGGAACTGTTCAGCTTCAAGCTAACAGCCTCGCCATCGCCCGTTCGGAGGGACAAGATACGCAACGGGCATTTGCTTCGGCAAAATGGGACCGGCGGACCATTAATGGTCTGGGTCAAGAAATGACTTTTACCATGCTTGCGCGCGGCGATGTCTACAATAGTGCAGACAATGCAAGCACGCTTACCGCCATTTACCGCGGTGAAACTGGCTGGCAAACGCGCAGCATATTTGCAGCATCCGCAGATATCAAATGGCCGTTTGTAGGACAGACCTTTGGTGGTACGCAAATTTTGACGCCGCGCGTTCAGGTGGTGGCAGCGCCAGCCATAGGCAATCTAAATATTCCAAATGAAGATTCGCGAGCTGTCGATCTTGAGGATAGCAATATCTTTGCGCTAAACCGGTTTCCAGGCTATGACCGGTTCGAAGACGATTACCGCATAACCTATGGCTTCGACTGGGCCTTACGGAAGTCGAATTTTACAGCCGATGTCAATTTGGGGCAAAGCTATCGCCTGTCGAAACGCGCCTCGATCTTCCCGGATGGAACTGGACTGTCAGACGAAGCATCAGACATAGTCGGTCGTTCAGAATTTCGTTTTAAAAACATCGTAAAGCTAACGCATCGCTTCCGGCTCGATAAAGACAGTTTGGCCATTCGTCGCAACGAGATTGACGCTACCATCGGCTCGCGCGGAACTTATCTGCAGGCGGGCTATCTTAAGTTGAACCGCAACATTGGCCCCACTTTAGAAGACTTGAAGGATCGCGAAGAAATTCGGCTCGCGGGTCGTGTCCGTGTGGCGCGCTACTGGTCGGTTTTTGGGTCGACCATTCTTGACCTTACCGATACCAAAGAAGACCCCACGATCCTGTCGGACGGGTTCGATCCAATTCGGCACAGGCTTGGCGTCTCCTATGATGACGATTGCTTATCATTAAGCCTAACGTGGCGACGCGATTATCAGCCTGTTGGTGATTCTCAACGCGGCAATAGCTTCTTGTTCCGTCTGGCGTTTCGCAATCTGGGTGTGTAAGGCGACATTCATTAATATTCAGACGGGTTTGTGGCCACTCATCTGCGGTTCAGCAAGCATTGGCTACCTAGCCGTCCGAAAATGATACTGTATTGGATCAATATAAATGAATTTTTATAAGCGCTTGTCCCTCGCTGCCGTACTCGTCTCCGCTACGGCTTTGACACCGCTAATTGCCCAAACGGACTCTGATATTGGTACCACTGCGGCCAATTTGGATATACCCGAAGGACAACAATTATTCGGCAAAAACGACCCCAATGTGCGTCGCGCAACAGCCCAGGTGAATGGTGAAATCATCACCGGTACCGACATTGACCACCGCCTTGCGCTTATCGTAGCTGCTAATGACAACAAATTACCGCCAGAGGAACTTGCCCGTTTTCGCGCGCAGATCTTGACGAATTTGATAGATGAAACGCTGCAAATCCAAGAGGCAGCCGCCAATGAAATTGAAGTCACTGACGCCGAAGTAAACCAATATTTCGACCGTGTAGCGCAACAAAACTTCAACCGCCCACCCAGTGAAGTCGAAAAATATTTGATTTCCATTGGTGCATCGGTCGCAACACTCAAGCGTCAAATTAAAGGCGAACTTTCTTGGAGCCGACTGCTTTCGCGAAATGTACGTCCATCTGCAAATGTCAGCGACGATGAAGTGAACGCAATTATTGAACGCATTAAGGCAACCAAGGGCACGACGGAATATCGCTTGGGCGAAATTTATCTAGCGGCGACGCCTGAGACATTGCCAGCAGTACAGGAAAACGCACGCAAAATAATCGAGCAATTACGCCAAGGCGGGAACTTTGTAGCTTACGCCCGTCAGTTTTCTGAAGCATCCACCGCATCGGTAGGCGGGGACCTCGGTTGGTTGTCGCTCGCGCAATTACCTCAGTCGCTGGCCACAGCCGCCGCCGGCATGAACAGCAATCAGATTCAAGCGGTAGCGTCACCGGGCGGCATCTCTATCCTATTACTCATCGACAAACGGCAGGTTGCGACATCTGATCCGCGAGACTCGGTGTTAAGCTTGAAGCAAATTGCTATTAATTTCCCTAAGGGCACATCTGAAGCACAGGTAACGCCATTGGTGAAGCGGTTCAGTGAAGAAACCCAGAAAATCACTGGATGCGGTGTCGCAGACGAGATGGCAAGCAAATTAGGCGCCGATGTCGTTAACCGCGACGGTATCAAGATCCGCGATTTACCCGCTCCCTTACAGCAGGTCATGCTTGATTTGCAGGTTGGCCAGTCGACGCCGCCTTATGGCTCTTTGGAAGATGGGGTTCGCGTATTCGTCCTATGCGGTCGTGACGCACCTCAAGAGGCCGCGTCCGAGAGTTTTGACGAAATCATGTCGCGATTGGAAGAGGAGCGCGTGAACAAGCGTGCCCGCATCTACCTGCGCGATTTGCGCCGCGATGCCGTAATCGAATATAACTGATGCCATTCGGGCGACTGGAACTGCCGCTGGCCGTTTCGGTCGGTGACCCGGCTGGCATTGGGCCGGAGATTATCGGAAAAGCATGGGAAGCCCGCCACGCCAGTGGCTTAGCGCCGTTCTTTGCTATTGGCGACATCGGAAGTTTCGCGCCACATTGGGATGGTCCGGTTGTCCGCATTGAAGATCCCGCCGATACATTTAAGCATTTTGATAGCGCCCTGCCGGTTATTCAATTGCATAACTGCCTATCGGTTGTCCCGGGCCGGCCCAATCTTGATGGCGCGCATTGTGCCTATCAGGCGTTGGAAATGGCAATTGGATTTGCCCGAGCAGGCAGCGCAGCAGCTTTGGTCACTGGGCCCGTTTCCAAATCGCAACTTTACGCCGTTGGGTTTACGCACCCTGGGCAGACGGAATTTATTGCCGAACGCTGCGGTGTAGCCAAGAATAATGCGGTGATGATGCTCGCTGGCCCCGACTTACGTGTAGTCCCAATGACAACCCATATCCCACTGGCCGATGTCGCAGCAACGCTGGACGCTAGGCTGATCCGCCAACGCCTACGCGCCACGGCCAAGGGTTTACAGCGCAATTTTGGCATCGAAAATCCACGACTAGCTGTGGCAGGTTTCAACCCCCATGCCGGAGAAGCGGGAAATATGGGCCGTGAAGAGCTGGAAATATTTGAGCCAGCTATTGCGCAGGTTCGGAGCGAAGGATTCAATATCATTGGCCCCTTGCCCGCTGACACGATGTTTCATGCCGAAGCGCGCACGCAATATGACGCGGCTTTATGCGCCTATCATGATCAAGCACTTATCCCGCTAAAAACACTCTATTTCCATGATGCAGTCAACATAACCCTTGGGTTGCCTGTCGTCCGGACATCGCCAGACCATGGCACCGCTTTCGATATAGCTGGCCAGAACAAAGCACTGCCATATTCCATGATTGCAGCAATCAAAATGGCGGAGTCAGCGGCATTACACCGCCTTGCCGCCGCCGATGGTGGTTGATGACGTTTTCGCTGCCACCACTTAGGGATGTTATTGCCCGCCACGGACTGTCCGCCAGCAAGGCGCTTGGCCAAAACTTCCTTTTTGATGAAAAACTGCTTGATCGTATCGCGGCCATCCCCGGCTCCTTGGTCGGCGAGCATGTGTATGAAGTGGGCCCTGGGCCCGGTGGCCTCACACGGGCGCTTTTGCGCGCCGGCGCACATGTTTTTGCCGTAGAGCGCGATCACCGATGTTTACCCGCGCTTGCCGAGCTAGCGGAGGCGTTTCCAGGACAATTGCGCGTTATTGAAGGTGACGCCCTTAAAATTGATCCCTTTGCAGAGATCGGTGCGCCATTTCACATCGTTTCTAACTTGCCCTACAATGTGGGAACGGCATTGGCCGTGGGTTGGCTTGGCGGCGAGGCATGGCCACCAAATTGGAAAAGCCTTACGTTGATGTTCCAGCGTGAAGTTGCCGATCGAATTGTGTCCGCACCCGGCACTGGCACTTATGGCCGCCTGGCCATATTGGCGCAATGGCGGTCAAACGCTTCCATCGCGATGCCAGTCCATCGCTCCGCCTTTACTCCGCCGCCAAAGGTCATGTCCGCTGTAGTCCACCTTTCGCCCAAGGAAGCGGCGAATGGTGTAAAAATGTCCGTTTTGGAAAATCTGACCGGTGCGGCCTTCGGACAGCGGCGCAAAATGCTTCGGCAAAGTCTCAAAAGCGTTCCGGGCGCTTTGGAAGCGCTCCATAAAACCGGCATTGCCGAAGATCGCCGCCCTGAAACCGTAAGCATAGCCGAATGGTGCGCGCTCGCCCGGGAAGTTGGATAAACCACTCTGCTAGGGCTGGTCCTTTGATGCGACCAAAGCTAAGACCATGTCATGCATACGCTAACCGCCAGCGAACGACAGATTCTTGAAACAATTCAACAGCAGTCGATGCTTGACCAGGTGTTGAGTTGGTCCGCGGTGAATAGCGGCTCAGGCAATCTCAATGGCTTGGCCGAGACTGCAAACATGCTTGCAGAGGCATTTTCGGTTCTTCCTGGCGAAATTACCTTGATTGACCCCGAACCGGTCGACCGCGTGCTAACTGACGGATCCATAAAAACGGTGGCGCACGGCCAACATCTTTTGGTCACCGTGCGCGCCGACGCGCCAACACAATTGTTGTTTACGGGCCATATGGACACGGTTTTTCCTGCAGACCATGAATTTCAGAATTGGCACTGGTTGGAGGACGGAGCACTCAATGGCCCCGGTGTTGCCGATATGAAAGGCGGCATATCCGTCATGCTCGCGGCATTACGTGCAGCGGAACTTTCGGGAAGCCTTGCGCGCACCGGCTATCAAATTCTTATCAACAGCGATGAAGAGGTCGGCTCGCCGTCCTCCGCAAAACTCATTGAAAAGCTGGCGCAAAACAAGTTGGCCGCGTTGACCTATGAACCTGCACTGCCCGATGGCACGCTTGCAGGGACACGTGGCGGGAGTGGTAATTTCTCCGTCATTTTTTCAGGGTTGTCAGCACATGCGGGCCGAAACCCCGATGATGGTCGCAATGCGGTTTTGGCGGCTGCCGACCTTGCGCTGCGACTTAAGCGGCTTTCGCGTGACGGCCTCTCGGTGAACCCTGCTAAAATCGACGGTGGCGGCCCGAATAATGTGGTCCCTGATCACGCAATATTGCGTGTGAACTTTCGGCCTCGTACGCCAGAAATTGAAACACAAACCGAAGCAGATTTGCATCGCATCATCGCCGACATAGAACGCGAACATGACGTACGGGCTCATCTGCATGGCAGTTTTGGACGCCCGCCTAAGCCTATTGACGAAGAGGCAGGCAAGTTATTTGGCCTCGTCAAACAATGTGGCGCCGATCTCGGCCTATCCATCGCCTGGCGTTCCAGCGGCGGTGTGTGCGATGGCAATAACATCGCGGCGTGCGGCGTCCCAGTGGTCGACACGATGGGTGTCCGCGGAGGCAACATTCACAGCAAGGATGAATTCCTCATCGTCGAAAGCTTGACCGAGCGCGCACAATTGTCCGCACTGACTATCATGCGTTTATCCGAAAAAGGTGCTTTATGACTTTTCTCATTCGTCCGGCGAATATGGGCGATTTGCAACCGATTTACGAAATGGCAAAACGCACCGGCGGCGGTTTCACAAACTTGCCGCCGGACAAGAAGGCACTGTTTGCAAAGCTAGAGAGGTCTGCTGCTGGATTTGACCGCGTGGGCGATGAGGTTGCCGACGATCTTTATGTGTTCGTATTGCAAAATACCCTAACCGGCGAAGTGCGCGGCACCTGCCAGATTTTCGGAAATGTCGGGCAGAAATGGCCATTTTACAGCTATCGCATTGGCGCATTGACGCAGCATAGCGTCGAACTGGAGCGCACCTTCCGTGCAGACATTCTCAACCTATCGACTGATCTCGAGGGCGCTACGGAAGTCGGCGGTTTGTTCCTGCACCCTGGCGAACGCGCAGGCGGGCTTGGTATGTTGATTGCCCGCAGCCGTTATCTTTTCATTCGTAACCACCGCCAACGCTTTGCCGACAGAACTATTGCCGAATTGCGCGGCGTGATTGATGAGGCCGGCGGCTCTCCTTTTTGGGACGGAGTCGCCGGGCGCTTTTTTGGAATGAGCTTCCAAGAAGCGGACGAGTTCAACGCGAAATTCGGTAACCAGTTTATCGCCGACCTCATGCCAAAGCACCCAGTATATATCGCCATGCTTCCAGAAAGTGCAAAGACCGTAATTGGCGTGCCGCACCCTTCTGGTCGCGCGGCTATGCGTATGCTCGAGAATGAAGGTTTCGCTTGGGAAAATTACATCGACATTTTTGACGGTGGCCCAACCATGACCGCCCGTACGGACCAGATCCGCAGCATCCGCGAGGCAAAAGACGTCACGATAACGGAGATACGCAAATTCGTAGGCGAGCAGAAGGTCGATCAAAAAAAGTTGCTCACACTCGGCCGCTTGCATACATTTAAGGCAGCTTATGGCTGGATGGATGATCGCGGCGATGACGTCATCATCGATGCAGAAACTGCACGAGCTTTAAATATTTCGGTTGGCGATCAGGTGACCTATGTGGGACGGTCTTAATGACCCTGGTCGAAATCAATTTTGACGGGATCATAGGACCAAGCCATAATTATGCTGGGCTCAGCCGTGGAAATTTAGCATCATCAAACAATGCTGGTGCACCATCATACCCTAAAGCTGCGGCCCTACAGGGCATCAAAAAAATGCGCGCCAATATTGATCTGGGGTTGGCGCAGGGGTTCTTCATGCCGCTCGACCGACCTAACCATGATTGGCTCCGCTGGCTTGCTACCGATATGCAATCGGCCGAGCCGCATATTCGCGCCGCCGCTTTTTCCGCTTCGTCCATGTGGGCGGCAAACGCCGCTACGGTTTCGCCGGCACCAGACACAGCCGATGGCAAATGCCATTTGTCCGCGGCAAATTTGCTCACAATGGCACATAGAAGCCATGAGTGGACAGGGACGCTGGCGCAATTACGGTTAGCTTTTGCTAATGAAAAGCATTTTCTGGTACATGGCCCCGTGCCAGCGCCATTTGGCGACGAGGGTGCAGCCAATTTCATGCGTTTATGCGCATCGCATGATGCAGCGGGTATCGAAATTTTTGTCTATGGCAGAACCGGTGGTCCCTACCCTGCACGGCAGCATATTGAGGCGTCAAAGGCCATTGCGCGCGCGCACCGGCTTGACCCTGCTAAAATTTTGTTCGTGCAACAATCCGAGGCAGCCATTGCCGCTGGGGCGTTTCACAATGATGTTGTCGCGGTTGCGAATGAGCGTGTTCTTTTCACGCATGAACAGGCATTTGAGCATCCAGACCAGACCTATGCCGACATAAAGCGGATGATGCCTGAGGCAGAGATTATCATCGTCCCAGCAAATCGGGTGAGCCTTGCAGACGCCATTCAAAGCTATCTGTTCAATGCCCAATTGGTCACCCTGCCCGACGGCGGCATGGCGCTTATTTTGCCCAGCGAGGCGCAAGACAATGCAAGAGTTTGGGGTTGGCTGACCGAGATGGTGGAGGGCAATGGTCCCATCCGAAATTTGGTGCCAGTTGATGTGCGTCAGTCTATGGCAAATGGCGGAGGCCCCGCCTGCCTGCGCCTGCGCGTCGTTGCCGACCCTGCAACCATTGACCAGCGTTTCATAGCCGATGCGACAAAGCTGAACACAATCGCAGAAGTTGTTGCCGCGTATTGGCCCGACACCATTACACCGGAACAGCTTAGTGACCCTGATTTACTGGATAAAGTCCGGTTGGCGCGTTTGGCGTTGCTGGAGGCCGCCGATCTCATTGGGCTCGCATAACAGCTTACACATTCAAATGCGCACAGCGCTTGGATTATGGGCGCTAAAGCGTTGCTGGCCTTGATATTGCTGTTCAGGTTGGCGACTTCTCTTGCCCGGCACGCGCATATTGAAAGGGTCCCGGATTCTGTTGCCCGGCTCCGGGGGGCCGCTGTAACCTTTCTGTTGCCCGGCCGGTTCGGCCGCGTTCTTTTAGTGTAAGTTCAGACCGTGAGGCCCAAAATTACGCTGCGAGAGCAAGTGCTTCGTTATCGTTTGCACCTATTGGTTATGAACCATTTCACGGCTTATTCATGCCGGGCAAAAACAATGCTTTTCAACGCACGTCGATCCTAGTTCAGCCCCTCCAAGACCTCTGGCTAACAGAGATTTTGGTGGAGCTGCCGGGTACCGCCCCCGGGTCCGCTGCACCTATTGCACATCGCAATTTATCACCATAGCCGGGCGAACCCGGCACCGACCCATATAGGCCCTTTTTCGTGAATGGGAAGTGAAGGCGGTTAAAGACCCTGCATATTTCGGCTCTCAGCCGGAACATGGACGACCAACCCGTCGAGAGCAGGCGTCAACGTAATTTGGCAGGACAAACGGCTCGTGCGCCGTGCGCCCGTAGCAAGGTCGAGCATATCTTCCTCATCCTCAACCGCTTGTGGGAGTTTACCAAACCAATCCTTGTCGATGATCACATGGCAGGTAGAACAGGCCATCTGGCCTTCGCACGTTCCCTCTAGAGGCTGCCCAACGGATTGTGCGAGTTCAAGTAGACCTTGACCTTCAACGCCTTGCACCTCTTGCGATTTGCCCTCGGCATTGATGAACGTGACTGTGATCATAACATCGCCTCTGCTGCCCGGTTGATAGCCTCGGCAGCAATATCAATCTCTTCCACCGTCGTATAGCGGCCAAAACCCAAACGGATGGAAGATTTTGCCTGCGCATCGGTCAGGCCGATGGCGCGTAACACATGGCTTGGCCGACCAGAGCCGCTCGCACAGGCGCTTCCGGCGGAAAATGCGATGTTTCGGCATTCGGAAATCAACCGCGCCGCGTCGACGTCCTCGCGGCGAATGTTGAGATTGCCTTTATAGCGCTCAGTGGTTGCGCCATTCACGGTCCAATCAGCAAACGCAGCCAATGCGCGATCCCACAAGGCGGAAACATGCACAGCGTCCGTTTCCATTCGTTCTGCTGCCAATTTCGCCGCGGCACCAAAGCCTGCACATAAAGCTGGCGAGAGCGTTCCGGAGCGCATGCCTTGTTCTTGCCCTCCTCCCAGCATTTGTGGGATCAATGACACGCCGTCGCGCACCCACAAAGCGCCGATGCCCTTTGGTCCATGAATTTTGTGCGCAGAAATCGCGATCATATCGGGCCCATCGGGAATGGGCATTCGCCCATAAGCCTGAACGGCATCGCACAGCAGCAATCCGCCGCTGGCACGGGTAAGCCCAGCGATATGAGCAATAGGTTGAATGGTTCCTATCTCGTTGTTGACCAGCATCACCGCCAGCAACGTCGCATCTGTTGTCACTTGGTCTAAAAGGCCGTCGCTTCTGATCGGCAGAAGTTCACCGTCTACATGCTGCACGCAATCCAACACCGCGGCATGCTCAGTTGCGACCGCACGCACCGGTAGACCGCACCCCATAATCGCCAGATTAAGCGCCTCGGTCGCACCGGAGGTAAAGATAACCCGCCCGCCGGGCGGCAATAAAGCCGCCACCTGATCACGGGCGACCTCCACCGCTGCTGCGGCTGCCCTGCCCGCTGCATGTGCGCTGTGCGGGTTCGCAAATCCATTCGTTAGCCAAGGCTCCATAGCCGCAAAGGCTTCGGGTGCGAGCGGCGTCGTCGCCTGATAGTCCAGATAAATCATGCAGCTTTTGCGCGGGCAGCTATGCTGCGCCAGACATCAATGAAGCGCGCAATGTCATCGTCATTCGTAGACGCGCCAAAGCTTACACGGATGACTTCGGACGCGGATATACCATCCCATCCCATTGCACCTAGTACATGGCTGGTTTTAAGCGTCCCAGACGAGCAGGCGCTGCCCGCAGAAACCGCAATCCCCGCCATGTCAAAATTGATAAGTTGGCTCGACGCGGCAACGCCTGGCATCCGGTAACTGCCAATGGTCGCTAGCCGGTTGCTTTCCGGAGCAATGATAACGCCTCCTGATTCGACAATAGCATCTTCCAATATTTTGCGAAGGCGAACCGCGTTTTCCATCCACGCAAACCCTGCCTCGAGCGCAGTTGCAAACCCGATCACAGCCGGCAAATTCTCCGTGCCACGCCGATATCCTTGCTCCTGCCCACCTGTCGGTGCCAACAATCCAAGATTGCGCACGAGCAATGCCCCCATGCCTGGCGGCCCGCCCAGTTTATGCGCCGAGACCGCAATCATATCGGCATCGGGGAGCGGCAGCTTTCCAGCACTTTGTGAACAATCGGCGAAAAATATGCCGTCAACCTCCCGCACAGCGGCCGTAATTTCGGCCATTGGTTGGATAACGCCGGTTTCATTGTTCACGGATTGCACAGCAAATCGTGCCTTGCCAGAAATTGCACCGACATCAACTTGTCCATCTGCCCCTACGAGCAAATGGTTTCGTCCAGCCACTGCCAGCACCGCATCATGCTCCACCGCACTTGCCAACGCCGCTGTGCCCCTAAGCCCAAGCGCAATTGCTTCGCTGGCGCCGCTTGTCAGGATGACTTCGCCATCCCAGTCGAGCGCCGCTGCAATCCGCCTACGTGCGTCCTCAAGCGCAAAACGAGCGGCCCTGCCCTCTTGATGCGGCGATGACGGATTCGCCCATTGCGCCATAGCATCAGCCATAGCTGCGCGCGCTGCAGGAATGACAGGCGTTGTGGCGGCATGATCAAGATAGATGCGGCTTTGGTCGGACATAGTTTCCATGACAGTTGCGAAAATCGTCACTGCTTCTATATAGCGCTTCCCATAACTGCAAAGCCCGAACCGTCGGGTAAAGCTCGGCACACATTCTTAGAATCGAAATTTTATATGCCCGCCATTGCTATTCCCGGTCCAGAAGGTCGCCTCGAAGCTCGTTTTTCGCCGCCGCCGCGCCCAAGGGCACCAATTGCAATGATATTGCATCCGCACCCACAAGCGGGCGGAACAATGAACGATCGTATCACCCAACAGTTGTACAAAACTTTTGTGGCGCGTGGATTTGGCGTTTTGCGTTTCAACTTTCGCGGCGTTGGCCGAAGCGAAGGCGAATTTGACAATGGTATCGGTGAATTGTCCGACGCCGCATCTGCACTCGATTGGGTCCAAAGCTTTCACCCCGAGGCGTCGACCACATGGATTGCCGGTTTCAGCTTTGGTGCGTGGATTGGGATGCAGTTGTTGATGCGCCGTCCAGAAATCCGAGGCTTCATCTCGGTTGCGCCGCCCGCCAACATGTATGATTTCAGCTTTCTGGCGCCCTGCCCTTCATCAGGCATCATCATTCAGGGCGTGAATGACGAAGTTGTGACCCCGAACGCCGTGCAAAAGCTTGTCGATAAGCTGCGCACCCAGCGACACATCACCATCCATCATGACGAAATTCCGCGCGCGAACCATTTCTTCGAAAATGAAATGGAACTGTTGATGGCGTCGGTGAACGGCTATCTCGATTTCCGGTTGGACCCGAACTGCCCTATTAAGTGATTTTTGACGCAGAGACGTTGTAGTTTTCCTGCTATAATTCTGAATTTTTTCAGTATCTTAACACTGAACCTTCGCAGAAGTAAGACCCTGAAACAAGCTCAGGGTGACGTTGAATCAATAGCCCCCGCGCCCTCTGGCCTTTGCGCGAACCAATCAGCGTTGATCAACAGCGCCAGTCGCCAATGACTGCCCCTTTTCATTCGGCACCACCCAAATCGCCACATTGGCGAATACAACCAAGGCCGCCGCGACCATCAGCCACATTTGCTGGCTAACGCCCTCCCGCCGCCAACGTTTCCATGCACCATAAAGCAGCAGGAAAGCGGACAGCATGGCGATGGACAATATGGCATTAAGCATGGCCGCCTCCATAAAGGCGGTGGATAAGCTGCGCAATCGCGGAAATTCGGCATGGCCTTTTACAGCGCGGTCCCATAGGGGGAACGTAGTCCGACTCAAGCTGCTACAGGATGTGCCATGCGTATCGCCATCGCTTCAGACCATGCTGCTCTCGCGCTGAAATCAGCGCTAGTTGAATATCTGCGTGCTGCGGGGCACGATGTCGCCGACCTTGGCCCATATGACGAAACGTCGGTTGACTATCCAGACTATGGATACAAGCTTGCAAACGCCATAGCAGATGGTTCGGCAGAACGCGGCGTAGCCTTATGCGGTTCCGGAATTGGTATTTCCATGGCCGTGAACCGCAACTCCGCCGCGCGCGCCGCGCTCGTCTCTGAACCGCTGTCCGCTAGGCTTGCCCGTGAACATAATGACGCCAATGTCATAGCCATGGGGGCCCGCCTGATCGGCATCGAAATGGCAAAAGCCTGTATTGACGCATTTCTCTCAACCGCATTTGGTGGCGACCGGCACCAACGGCGCGTTGACAAGTTATCAAATCCCCTCTCGACCAAGGAACCAACATGAGCAATGCTGCCGCCAACGACATCCAAGCTTCTGGATTTTTTACGCAGAGCCTCACGGAACGCGATCCCGAAATCGCGGGCTGGATAGCGAAAGAACTCGGCCGCCAGCAGGACAAAATCGAATTAATCGCGTCGGAAAATATAACGTCGCGCGCCGTGCTCGAAGCCACCGGCTCGATACTTACCAACAAATATGCCGAGGGCTATCCGGGCAAACGTTATTATGGCGGCTGTGAATATGTCGATGAAATCGAAAGCATAGCCATCGAACGCGCGAAGAAATTGTTCGGCAGTGCGTTTGCAAATGTGCAGCCTAATAGCGGTAGCCAGATGAATCAGGCAGTGTTCCTCGCGCTTTTACAGCCCGGTGATACTTTCATGGGGCTCGACCTCAACGCAGGTGGGCATCTGACCCATGGTTCGCCCGTAAATATGTCCGGCAAGTGGTTCAATCCAATCGCATATGGCGTCCGTCGCGATGACCATTTGATCGACATGGACGAAGTCGCGCGAATCGCCAGGGAAAACAAACCAAAGCTCATCATCTGCGGCGGCACTGCTTATTCGCGGGGTTGGGACTGGGCTCGATTCCGGGAAATCGCGGATGAAGTCGGGGCCTATCTCCTGGCCGATATGTCACATATATCCGGATTGGTTGCAGGCGGCGCGCATAGCTCCCCTGTGCCGCACGCTCACGTTACCACAAGCACCACGCACAAGTCGTTGCGCGGGCCGCGCTCAGGTATCATTTTGACCAATGATGAAATACTGGCCAAAAAATTCAACTCCGCAATTTTCCCAGGGCTCCAAGGCGGCCCGTTGGTGCATGTGATCGCCGCAAAGGCCGTGTGCTTCGCGGATGCAATGAAACCAGAATTCAAAACCTATGCCGCCAATGTGGTGGAAAATGCAAAGGCACTTGCATCTTCATTGCAGGAGCAAGGCCTAGATATCGTGTCAGGTGGCACCGACAATCACTCGATGCTGGTCGATTTGAGGCCCAAAGAAGCAAAAGGCAAACACGCCGAACATGCGCTCGATCGCGCCTCGATTACGTGCAACAAAAACTCCATACCGTTCGACCCAGAAAAGCCTTTTGTTACATCTGGCCTCCGGTTGGGCACGCCGGCTGGAACCACCCGCGGGTTTGGTCCCGCTGAATTCCGCCAAATCGGCAGAATGATCGCTGATGTCGTCGAAGGCCTTCGGCACAATGGTGAAGCTGGCGACGGCCAAATCGAAGCACGGATCAAGGAAGAAGCCGAGGCACTTTGCGCACGCTTTCCAATCTACCCGTCTTGAATTATAGAGGTGACTTACCCATCTAATACACAGAAGGGAATTGACCATGGGATTTTGTAACGAATGTGATTCGGCATATGGCGAGGGCGCAAAGTTCTGCGCCAATTGCGGTGCCAAAACACCTGAACAAAGGGCCGCCGAAAGCATACCCAATCAGGCACGGCATTATGTGGGTGAAGCAGCCGATGAGCTATGGGGTGCAACGAAGGACGCGTTTCACACCGGCAAGCATCTCGCCGATCAAGATACCGTCAAGAAGGTAGCTGGCGGCGCAGCAATTGGCGCAGCTGCTGGCATTATCGCCCCCATCGGACTTGCCACCGGCGCATTGATTGGTGCAGGCATCGTCGCCTACCGCCATGTAAACAAGAAAAAGAATCAGGAAAAATAATTGCGCTGCCCATTTTGCGGACATGATGATAGCCAGGTAAAGGACAGCCGTCCGACTGAAGACAATAGCGCTATCCGCCGACGGCGGCAGTGCGAGGGCTGCGGTGGGCGCTTCACAACCTTTGAACGCATTCAGTTGCGTGAATTACTGGTGATCAAGAGCGAAGGTAAGCGAGAGCCTTTCGACAGGGAGAAGCTGGAACGCTCGCTGTCGGTTGCGTGTCGAAAGCGGCCCGTGGACAATACGCAAATCGAAAAGCTTGCCTCCGCTATTCAGCGACAGCTTGAAACCTTGGGTGAAAGCGAAATCGAAACCAAGCGTATTGGTGAATTCGTTATGGACGGACTGAAGGCGCTTGATAGCGTTGCCTATATCCGCTTCGCATCAGTGTATAAGGACTTTAACGAAGCCAAGGATTTTGAGGATTTCGCGGGAAGCGTGGTCGAAGCAGCGCGAAAATGAGCGCGCCGCCTATTATCATTCTATGCCGTCCGCAATTGGGGGAAAATATCGGCAAGGCGGCGCGCGCTATGCTCAACTTCGGCCTTACCGAAATGCGCCTTGTTGCCCCGCGCGACGGATGGCCTAACCCCGATGCAGGCCCAGCGGCATCCGGCGCTGACATTGTGTTGGCGAATGCCCAAGTTTTTCCGACGCTCGCAGAAGCAACCGCAGACATTGCCCATGTCTATGCGACAACGGTGCGTAAGCGCGGCGTTACCAAGCCGGTTATCACGCCCGAAGCGGCCGCCCGAGAGATATTCGTCAACACGGGGCGAAGTGCGATATTGTTCGGGGCCGAACGATCAGGTCTTGAAAGCGACGAAGTCAATGTTGCCCGCGCTATCATCACAGTGCCGATTAATCCTGAATTTGGTTCACTGAACTTGGCGCAAGCAGTCATATTATGCGCGTATGAATGGTCAAAAACGCAAACGCTTGCGAGCCCGCCGAAAACGGATTTGGAACCGCCTGCGACGCAGTTCGAGCTAGACGGATTGATCGCACAATTGGATGCCATGCTGGAACCGTTGAATTATTTCACCCCCATTGACCGTGCTCCCGTTACCCGTCGGACCTTGCGCAACCTTCTTACCAAGCCAGCATGGAATGCTCTTGAAGTCAGGACATTACGCGGTGTGCTGACAACCTTAAGTAAACGACGTCCACCCGAAAAATAGAGGCTTGTAACGGCGACATGGCTGTTTACACCGATGCGCAACAAGGAGCATTCATGATCAGCACTATATTTTTTAGCATTTTGTTGGCCGCATCAGGTGTATCTGAGGCTGCGCCGAGGGCCACAGATACAGTCGCGCAGGAAGCACCCAAATCGAAGCCAAAGAAGATCTGCAGAACAACGGACCTTACCGGCAGCCGTATCGCAAAGAAGCTTTGCAAGACTCAGGAGCAATGGGATCAGGCAGAATCTGCGTCTGAACTTACGGTAAAAGGCAAAGCTGGAACCACCATGCCGCCACAAATGGACACCAACATTTAACGCTTAAGCGCATTTGGCATCCCATTTTTCGAGTTCGTAGGCGATAGAGGCTTCCACCAAAAGCTCCCACAAATCGCCGACGAGCTCTGTGGAAATGCCCGCGCTGCGTGCGGCATCTTTCACATTCGCTAGAACCTGCTGCTTGCGCGCTTCGTCACGGACGGCGATGCGTTCTGTTTTAATTCGAGCCGCGGCATCCATATAGGCAAAGCGAACAGCCAAAAGCTCAACTAATTGCGCATCTATCTTATCAACGCCTGCGCGCACTTGCGTCATATCACTGCACTTGGCGGGTTCAATTGGGTTGGATGTGCTGCTCATGGCCGCGCCTTTACGGTTCAACACCCGCAAAGTCGAGCCAGATGTTGACACAAGGCCCATCAACGGCCATAGGCGCCGCTTCGCAATCGACCCTGCATTCCGGTGAAGCAGGTGTCCGGCACGTCCCAGATGTGTCGCGCGGGACCGGAAACAACGTTGTTAGCAATTGGAGAATCAATATGTCGATGCGCAAAAGCTCGAAGTATAAACTTGACCGCCGGATGGGTGAAAACATCTGGGGCCGTCCAAAATCCCCTGTAAACAAGCGCGAATATGGACCAGGTCAACATGGTCAGCGCCGCAAAGGCAAGCTGTCCGATTACGGCATCCAGTTGCGTGCCAAGCAAAAGCTCAAGGGCTATTATGGCGACGTGACTGAGAAGCAGTTCAAGCGTGCCTATCAAGAAGCCAGCAACATGAAGGGCGATACATCGCAGAACCTTATTGGTTTGCTGGAGCGTCGTTTGGACATGGTCGTATACCGCGCCAAGTTCGCACCAACGATTTTTGCTGCACGTCAGATCGTTAGCCACGGCCACATCCGCGTCAATGGCGTGAAGTGCAACATCGCCAGCCGTCAGGTTGCCGTTGGCGACGTCATCAGCCTAGGTCCAAAAGCCAAGGAAATGGCACTGGTTATCGAAGCCCAAGGCCTCGCCGAGCGTGATATTCCTGAATATGTTTCCGTAGATGGCACCGACAAGGTTACCTTCGCCCGCGTACCAACGCTTGATGAAGTGCCCTATCCTGTGAAGATGGAACCAAATTTGGTCGTCGAATTCTATTCGCGTTAATTTTTGCATATAGAATACCAAGAAGGCGGCCCCATGTGGCCGCCTTTTTCATTTGAGCCGCGTGGACGGGTCTGCCACAAGGCATAGAACAATATTTCCCATTAGGAGAATTCGATGCGCCTGCTTTCCTTGGCTCTTGTTTCCACGCTTGCCCTATCCGGCGGGTTCCAAAAGGCGGCATCGGCGAATGTTGAGACATCAGCACTCCCCCAGGTTGAGGTCCCAGCCCTTTCCGAAAAAACAATGCAGGACGTCACCCGCGAATTGTCGCTTGATACATATGAAGGTCGCGCTCCGGGATCTATCGGAGAAGAAAAGACCGTTTCGCACCTAATCTCAAAATTCAAAGCCGCAGGGCTTGAGCCGGGCAATCATGGCAGCTGGACACAGGACGTTCCCCTGATCGAAATTACCGCGAAAAACGTCTCCACCTTAAACATTGCCGACCGGAACGGAAAGGCCATGTCCTTTGCTTATGGCAGTGAATATGTGATCGGCAGCTATCGCGAAACGCCAAAAACAGTCATTAACCAAAGCGATATGGTTTTCGTCGGCCATGGCATTGTGGCCCCAGAAAGGGGCTGGAACGATTATGCCGGCGTCGATGTGAAGGGAAAGACCGTTGTTGTGATGGTCAATGATCCCGATTTTGAAAATGAGGGCCTAGATGGCCCCTTCGGTGGCAAAGCCATGACCTATTATGGCCGGTGGACCTACAAATATGAAGAAGCCGCGCGTCAGGGTGCGGCGGCCGTTTTGATCATCCACGACACCGCGCCTGCCGCTTATGGCTGGAACGTCGTCAATTCGAGTTGGACAGGCACGCAGTTCCTCGCGCAATCCAAGGACGGCGGCAAAAGCCAGACTCAGGCCAATGGCTGGATACAGAAATCTGTCGCCAAGGACATTTTTGTTGCAGCGGGCCAGGATTTGGAAAAGCAAATGGCTGCAGCTAAGCAAAAGGGGTTTAAGGCCGTGCCATTGAACCTCACCGCCTCTTTAAGTTTTGAAAACGACATTGCGCGCAAGGCGAGTAAGAATGTTATTGGCGTCATGAAGGGCACAAAGCGCCCTGACGAATATGTGCTTTACACCGCGCATTGGGACCATTTGGGGCGCTGCACGGCGGCAGCGGATGGCGATGATATCTGCAACGGCGCCGTTGACAATGCGACGGGCACGGCCGCGCTGGTGGCGCTTGCGGAAGGCTATGCAAAGGCAGGCGCTCCCAATAGATCCGTCGTGTTCCTTGCCGTCACGGCCGAAGAAAGCGGCCTGCTCGGTTCCAAATTTTATGCCGAAAACCCTGTATTTCCGTTGTCGCAGACCGTTGGCGGCGTGAATATGGATGCGTTTTCAATGTCTGGTCCTGCCAAAAACCTGACCGTCATTGGCAAGGGCAAGTCGCAACTGGATTCCTATTTAGAAGCAGCGGCGAAATCGGAAGGTCGCACGCCCGAGATGGAACCGACACCGGAAAAAGGTTTTTATTATCGTTCCGACCATTTTAGCTTCGCCAAGCTCGGCGTGCCAATGGTCTATTTCGAAGGCGGCGATGATCTGGTCACTGGCGGGAAGGCAGCGGCCAAGGCAGCGGCGGATGATTATGAAATGAACCGCTATCATGCCCCCAGCGATGAATATGACGAAAAATGGGATTGGTCGGGCGTCATGTCCGATCTAAAACTCTATTACCGTGTAGGCCGGATGCTGGCGATGACCGACGCATGGCCAAACTGGAACGAAGGTGACGAATTCCGCGCGGTTCGCGATAAAAGCCGTAACGGTAAGTAATCCATGCCGTTTCGTATGCCCGCAGAATGGGCACCACATGAATCGGTTTGGATTGGCTTTCCGAGCTCGCCAGATGCTTGGGGTGAGCCACTACATCGCGCCCAGCAACAGATTGCGGCCTTTGCTAATGCCGTTCATGCCTCTGGCAGTGGTGAGCATGTCTATTTGATTGCAGGCAGCGCCGAAGCCGCTGCAATTGCTGAGGGTCTTGTAGACAGCGGGGTTCATGTCGAACAGCGCCATATAGGCGACGTCTGGTTGCGCGATACCGGCTGCATCATTGTAAAGGACGGTAATCTTCGTATCGCCCGCGATTTTGGCTTTAATGGCTGGGGTGACCGCTTCGATTATCCGGGCGACAAAAGCATTGGCCAAGACCTCGCCATTGCTGCAGGCTTTGATATTAAGAAGGCCGACTGGATATTGGAGGGCGGTTCAATCGATGTGGACGGTGAAGGTCTTGCCGCAACCACAGTCGATTGCTTGTTGAACCCGAACCGTAACCCTTCGCTCAATAAGGAGGCGATTGAAGCGCGACTTCGTGATGACCTTGGGATCGAACGTCTGCTGTGGCTGGGCGACGGCTTGGCGAATGATCACACCGATGGGCATATCGACAATCTGGCGCGCTTTGTCGGTGTTAACCACATACTCATTCCGCAAAGCGCAGGGTCCGATGACCCCAATGCAGCCGTTTTTGAAGATGCCCGGAAACGTGCAGAAGCTTTTGGGTGCCGGGTCAGCCTGATGCCCTCGGTCGGACGCTTCCTGCAGGACGGAGAAGCTGTTCCCGCCAGCTATATGAATTTTTACATCGGCAATGCCGCCATTGTCGTGCCTATCTATGGCGTACAAAATGATGATGCAGCTATTGCCACTTTGGCAACTTTGTTCCCCGACCGGCAGGTTATTGGGGTCATGGCGGACGCCGTTTTGACCGGCGGCGGCAGCTTTCATTGCTCTAGTCAACAAGTGCCGACGTAACTCTATTGGAATTTCAAGCGCCCATAACCATATCCGCTGCACGCAACCAAGAAGAGGATTTCCAATGAAAAAAGCTTTTCTACTCGCCCTAGCTGCAACAACTTTGGCCGCACCAGCCTTTGCCAACCACCAGGGGCCCAATAAGGCCGACCACGAGAAGATGCATAAGGCACATCAGGAACGTCTTGCCAAAATCTTGGCCGACCCAGCCCGAGCAAATGACGCCAAGCGCGACCAGTATCGCCACCCAGCCGAAACATTTGAATTTTTCCGCTTGCACCCTGATCATATCATTGGCGAATATGCCCCCGGCGGAGAATGGGTCTCGCGCCTTCTTGGCCGCTATGTCGACGAAAATGGCAAATATACTGGCCTGTATTTTGGAACAAAAATCCATTTTAGCGATCAACAAAAGCAAGGCATTGCTGCCGCCATCACCAAATTTCCGTCCGATGTCGCGGCGGTATCTGGCCGCCCCGCAACCGATTTCAACGCCTTTTCCCTCAGCGAAATCCCAGAAAGTGCAAAGGGCAGTTTTGACCGCATTTTGGTGATGCGGATGATGCACAATCTGATCAACTGGAACATTGCAGACGCCGAAATCAAAGCCATGCGGGATCTTTTGAAACCTGACGGCCTGCTCGGCATCGAACAACACCGTGCGAAGGCAGACGCCCCCTATAGCTATACCAATGGCAGCAAAGGCTATATGCGCGAAGCCGACATCATCAACTTCATGGAAATCCATGGCTTTGAACTCGTCGCCAAGAGCGAAGTGAACGCCAATCCCAAGGATAGCGCAAACTGGCCCGACGGCGTATGGACGTTGCCGCCTGCGCTGCGGTTGAAGGATGTCGATCGCGCAAAATATGAGGCAATTGGCGAAACCGACCGGATGACATTGTTGTTCAAGAAGCGCGACTGATGATTTTGCGGCGAAATTGCGCCGCAAAATATATTGTATCTGGCGACAATCGTGATTGCGGCGCGTTTCGGGGTCCGGCTATAGACGCCACATGACCAGAAATATAACCGTTGCCGCGCTGCAACTGCCTTTGTCGGCAAATGAAGCCGAAAACATCGATGCCGTGAGCGATCTTGTTGCGCAGGCCGCAGATCTTGGCGCGCAAATCATCCTACCGCCCGAACTGTTTTCAGGCCCCTATTTCTGCAAAACGCAAGAGGAGGCGCATTTCGCGCTCGCGCAGCCAGCGTCGGAGCATCCTGCGGTCAGGGCGATGGCTAAACTGGCCAAGCGCCTTAACGTTGCTATCCCTGCGAGCTTCTTCGAACGCGACGGCGCGCATTTCTACAACAGCATCGCCATGATCAACACCAATGGCGAAATCATGGGCGTATATCGCAAAAGCCACATTCCTGATGGCCCCGGCTATCAAGAGAAATATTATTTCCGTCCCGGTAATACAGGATTCAAGGTCTGGGACGTCCTCGGTGCGCGCATCGGAGTTGGCATTTGCTGGGACCAATGGTACCCAGAATGCGCAAGGGCCATGGCGTTGATGGGCGCTGAGCTTTTATTCTACCCCACAGCTATCGGTGCAGAGCCGCAGGATGCGACATTGGACACACGCCACATGTGGCGGCGGGCAATGGTCGGCCATGCTGTATCGAACTGTATGCCCGTCATTGCGGCCAATAGGGTCGGTAGCGAAGACGACCATGGTCAGACGGCACAAAAATTTTACGGCACCAGCTTCATCTCCAATGAATGGGGCGATGTGCTCTGCGACCTGGACGACGCCGAAACCGGTCTATTGGTATCGACCTTTGACTTAGACCAAGCCCGTAAGCACCGCGCCAGCATGGGCTTCTTTCGAGACCGTCGCCCTCAACTATACAGCCGCCTTGCCGAGGATATTTGATCTGTCGCATCTCTATCTCATTGGCATCGGTTCAAACCAGCCACATCCCGTCATTGGCACGCCAAACCGGATCATCCCGCAAGCGATAGCAGCGCTAGAGATGGATGACATTGATGTGTTCGCGCATTCCGCGACCATACAATCCAGCCCGATGGGACCATCGTCACGCCGTTTTGCCAATGCGGCGGCGGTAATATCGACCGAACTGGAACCGCCTGCGCTGCTCGTTCGCCTGCAAGAAATAGAAAGCCATTTCGGACGTGTCCGTCGCGGACAAAGCTGGCGCGCGCGGGTGTTGGACCTCGACATTCTATTATGGTCCGGCGGCATGTGGGCAGACAGTAACCCAGGGCTTTCCATTCCCCATCCGGGCCTGAGTTCGCGGGGTTTTGTGCTGACGCCAGCCGCCATGGTCGCCCCCGATTGGCGCGACCCGGTGTCCGGCCTTAACATTCGTCACCTGCAATCGCGATTTAACCGACCAAAGGCGCTTGACCAGTCCCCCCACCGCCATTAGGGGGAGCGCTCTCCTTTGAACCGATGATGGTTCAAGTCGGGGGCCCTTAGCTCAGTCGGTAGAGCAACTGACTTTTAATCAGTAGGTCGCTGGTTCGAATCCAGCAGGGCTCACCATATATTTGGGGAGTGGAAACCAGCATATTGCCACGCCCCCGCTACGAATGCCTTACTGGCCGGTGAACACCGCTCTGCGTTTCTCTACGAATGCTTTAGTGCCTTCGACTGCATCGCTTGAACTGCCTGCAATCCTTTGCCCTTCTGCTTCAGCGAGCAATTGTTCTGCGTAAGAGTTTTCCAACGCCGTCAGGATATTTTTGCGCATTACCGCATATGCGACGGTGGGGCCGTTGGCGAGCCGTGTCGCCAGAGCGCGCGCCTCTGTCTGCAACGCTTCATCATCAACGCATTTGTAGATCATGCCCCAATCCGCCGCTTTTTCGCCGCTGATTTTTTCTCCGAGCAACATCATTTCTGTAGCGCGCGCTTTGCCAACCAAGCGTGGTAGCATCCAAGAGGCACCACCATCGGGGACGAGGCCGATATTTACAAACGCCTGAAGAAAATAGCCAGATTTGCCCGCGATGACAAAATCACCGCATAGGCCGATGGAGCAGCCAACCCCCGCAGCGGCCCCGTTGATGGCGGTAACAATTGGCATATTCAGACGTGCCAGGTTCATCATCAGCGGGTTATAATGCCGCGTCAGTGCGATGTAGCTACCTTCCCCCCGGGCAACCGATCGATCGCCGCGTGCCGAGAGATCCGCGCCAGAACAAAAACCACGCCCTGCACCTGTAATGACAAGACAACGGGCATCACCCAGACCATTGGAGACGGCATCGTTTATTTCACCGGCCATTTCGAGCGAGCAAGCGTTCATGCGCTCCGGGCGGTTCAGGGTGATAGTTGCAATCTTGTCGGCAACATCCAAAGTGATCGTTTCATAAGTCATTATAAGGCGCCCTCCTCCGGCGTTCGTCTTTTCGTCGGCTAATTCAGTCGCGCGTTCCAAGCAAGTCCCGTGCGACCACCCAATTGTGAATTTCGCTTGGCCCATCATAAATGCGCATTGTCCGCAACTTGTTGGACAGCAGATATAGGGGCATTTCACGCGTCATCCCCATTCCGCCAAACATCTGCATCGCATGGTCGACAATGTCATAGGCCGTTTCGGTGCAATAGGATTTGATCATCGAAATTTCTTGTCTGGTGTCACGCCCATCATCCATTTTCCAAGCACAATCATAAGTCATCAATCGCATGGCATGGATCCGCGTAGCAGCATCCGAAACCCAATTCTGCACGGTTTGGCGGGACGACAAAGCTTTACCAAAGGTCACACGTTGCGGCGCGTATTCGATCATCATATCAAGCGCGCGCTGCGCCATGCCAATTGACCATGAAGCCATTTCTATCCTTCTGGTACCCAACCGGACTTGCATGGGCAAAAACCCCTGCCCGCGTTTGCCAAGCAATTTCCAGCCTGGAACGCGGCAATCGTCGAGCGCGATTTCATAGGTCGCCGTGCCGTCGATCATCGGAATTTTGCGCAAGACATTGAAGCCCGGGGTGTCGCGGTCGACCAGAAATGCCGACATGCCATTTCGGCCTTCGGTATTTTTGTCCGTCACGGCCATCAATATAGTAAAATCGGCCTCATCCGCCTTCGTGATCCAGATTTTGCGGCCGTTGATGATCCAATCGTCGCCATCCTGAACTGCGGTTGTTTTCATCAATTGCGGGTCGGCTCCAGCACCCGGCTCCGATATACCAATGGCAGAAATCGTCTCCCCGCGCACATAAGGCGCCAGATAATGTTCGCGCTGCTTTTCGTCCGCAGCAGCCATCATCATGCGTAAATTGGGCGAGTCTGGCGGGATTGTGTAAGGCGTAACCGTCCGTCCAAGTTCTTCACCAACACCAACCATAGCTACCATCGGCAGGTTCATCCCGCCCACTTCCTCGGGCGCATCGAGTCCCCACAACCCCAGATCCTTCGATACAAGATCGACACGCGCTTGTTCTTCTTTGGTCAGATAACTGCCTTTGCCTGCGGTCTCGCGCGCCAGGACGTCGCTTTCCAGAGGCATAAGTTGAGCGTCCACAAATTTGCGGACAAGATCTTTGAGCATCTGATGCTCCTGAGCGAGTGCGAAATGCATGGACATATCCTTCAATCAATAGCTGCGCGGAAGACCGAGGACATGCTCGGCAAGATAGCTGAGGATCAGGTTGGTGCTGATTGGGGCAACGGTATACAGGCGCGCTTCGCGGAACTTTCGTTCGACGTCATATTCTTCGGCAAAGCCAAAGCCGCCGTGCGTTTGCACGCACATGTCGGCGGCGGCCCAACTGGCTTCTGACGCAAGAAGCTTGGCCATATTCGCCTCCGCGCCCGGGTTGCCTCCAGCGTCAAAAACCTGAGCTGCATGATGCACCATCAGTTCCGCTGCGCACATTTGTGCGTAGCAGCGCGCGATCGGAAACTGCACACCTTGGTTTTGGCCGATGGCGCGACCAAAAACGTTGCGTTCGCTGGCATAATCGCTGGCCTTTTTGATGAACCATTTGGCGTCACCAATACATTCGGCGGCAATGAGGATACGTTCGGCATTCATACCCGACAGAATGTAACGGAAACCTTTGCCTTCTTCGCCAACCAAGGCGGAAGCCGGTATCCGCATATCGTCAAAGAACACTTCAGTCGTTGAATGGTTCATCATCGTGCGGATTGGCTTGATGCTCATGCCCCCACCCGCTTCCGATTTTGGGCCAACGACTTTGCGCATATCAACCAAGAAGATGGAGAGCCCCTCGGTCTTACTCGCCACTTCTTCACGCGGCGTTGTGCGTGCAAGCAACATCATCAAGTCGGAATATTCTGCACGACTAGTCCAGATCTTTTGGCCATTGATGACATATTCGTCACCGTCCCGCACAGCTACAGTCCGCAAAGAAAGCGTGTCGGTGCCGCTGGTCGGTTCAGAAACGCCAAAGGCCTGCAGACGCAGCTCTCCTGTCGCGATACGTGGCAGATATTCCTGCTTCTGTTCTTCGCTGCCATATTTTAGCAACGTGTTCATAATGTACATCTGTGCATGTGCCGAGGCGCCGTTACAGCCTGCCGCCTGAATTTCTTCCATGATCACCGCTGCGGCATCAAGCTTAAGCCCCGAACCGCCATAAGATTCCGGGATTAGCGCTGCGAGAAAACCGGCCTTTGTCAGTGCATCAACAAATTCAGCGGGATAGGAACGTTCCTGATCTTTTTTCCGCCAATATTCGCCAGGAAACTCCGCGCACAATGCCTGGACCGCGCGGCGTATTTCGCTGATATCTGGGCTTTCAGACATTTGGTTCTTTCCTTTGAGCTGTTGCGGCGGTCACTTGCCGTCCGTCGGCGGCGAAAGCTGCCATTTCGATATCGTTACCCGTTTCACGCATCACGAGGTGCAAAGCCTCACCACAAATTGCCGGAGAGAGGCCCCGATAGGAAAAATGTGCCAACGCATTATCGCCAAATTCCCGTCGCACCAAATCCAGCAACAATGTCGCGGTCAACGGGCCGTGGACGACAAGGCCGCGATAGCGCTCTTCGCCTTGCGCATAAGGCAGATCATAATGAATCCGGTGACTGTTAAACGTTAGTGCAGAGAAACGAAATAGCAGCAGTTCGCTTGGCATAAGCGTGCGATGGCTGCTCCATCCCTCTAAATCGACGTGCGCGGGCCCGGCTATGGGCGGCGACAAAGCTGCGTCAGGCGCGGCGGCTTCACGATAAACGATGCTCTGCACCTCACGGACCGAAAGGCCAGATTCGCCGAATGTTTCATGCGCCACATCGACAAATACCAGTTGGCCGGAACCGCCTGATTTTTCTGTAATGGTTTGCACGCGTGACTGGCGGGTAACGGCTTCACCGACCCGCAATGGTGCAAAAAAATCTACTTTGCTGGATGCCCACATCCTGCGGGGCAAGGCTATCGGAGGAAGAAAACTCGCTTCGCTATCATCACGCGTTGGATGGCCGTCCCGCCCAAGTTGCGCTGTCGCAGCATCCGGCACACAAAGGCACCAATGGAGCCCCTGCGGCACATTGCCATCACTCGGCGCATCACGATCAAGTGTTGCAAGCCAGCGTGCCGCCAAGCCAGTGTCGATGCGATCTGTGCGCACCTCCTCACGTCCAATCCAAGCGTCCCATGCACTCATTAATTGCGACCTCCCGTTAAACCCTTGGCGATCACCTGCGCCTGAATTTCTGCGGCACCTTCAAAGATATTCAATATGCGCGCATCACACAAAACACGGCTGATTTCATATTCAAGCGCATAGCCATTGCCGCCATGAATTTGCAGTGCGGCATCGGCATTGCTCCATGCCGCGCGGGCGGCCAGCAGCTTCGCCATGCCCGCCTCAATGTCGCACCGTTTGCCGGAGTCCTTCGCGCGTGCTGCTGCGTAAGTCAGTTCACGGGTCATCACGAAATCGGCAAGGCTCATGGCAATTTTGTCGGCTACGCGCGGGAACCCAATGATGGCCCTGCCAAACTGCTTGCGGTTAACCGCATAATCCAGACCCAGCTCCAATGCGCGTTTGGCAACACCAACGGCGCGGGCGGCAGTTTGGATTCGTGCGCCTTCGAAGGTGCGCATCAATTGCTTGAACCCCTGCCCCTCTTCGCCGCCCAACAAGGCATCGGCCGGGGCAAGCATCCCATCGAATTGCAACGCATATTCCCGCATACCACGATAACCGAGCACTTCAATCTCGCTACCGGTCATCCCCGTCGCCGGAAACGGCTCGCTATCGGTTCCGCGCGGCTTGGGGACGAGCAGCATCGATAGCCCGGCATAGCCTTTCGCATCGGGCATAGTGCGCACGAGCATCGTCATCAAATCAGACCTGCTGCCATGCGTAATCCATGTTTTGGCCCCATCGATTGTCCATCCACCATCGGTCAATTGCGCCCGGGTTTGCAACGCGCCGAGGTCAGACCCTGTGTCGGGTTCCGTAAACACTGCAGTCGGTAAAATTTCTCCGCCCGCGATTTTCGGCAGCCAGTACGCCTTTTGCGCTTCAGTACCGCCCATGGAAATCAATTCACCGGCAATTTCAGACCGCGTGCTTAGTGAGCCCGCGCCAATCCAGCCACGTGACAGCTCTTCGGTTATCACACACATGACCAGCTTGGATAAACCAAGCCCGCCATATTCTGCAGGAATACAGACGCCAAAAGTGCCAAGCGCCGCCATCGCCGAAATCGTGTCATCGGGGATCAAATCATTGGCCAGATGCCAGCGGTGCGCGTGCGGCAAAATCTCGCTATTCGTAAATCGGCGATATTGATCGCGAATAGCATCAAGCTCCGCGTCGTGAAGGCTTTCACTCGGCATTGTACCTGACGCCATTGCGTGCGCGACATCGGCACGCATCCCGGCATGATCTGCACCCAATATATCTTTGCAGCTTGCAGCCAACGTTGCCGCCTGCTGCGAAATGCCAAGATCAACGGGACGGAATATTTCATTCTGTCCCATCGGCAATCCGCCGGTCAATTGCCCAAGCGTTTCGGCAAAAATCAGCGTCGCAATGTTTCGATCAAGTTCGGTTCCACCATCATGTAGGCGCAGCCAGTCAGCCACTGCTTCAAGCGCAGCAACGCTTGTCGCAATCCAAGAAAAGCCATGGGCCGCACGTTGGTCGGCGTCCATCGACCGCTCTTTTACCCGGTCACAAAGCGCCGCCTTCGCCCCGTCGCGGTAGCCCTCAGCAGCTTCGAGAGCGGCCGCAAAACTCATGCGCGCTCAAACACCGCCGCAATACCCTGACCACCGCCAATGCACATTGTTTCAAGCCCGAAGCGAACATCACGGCGATGCATTTCACGGGTAAGGTTCGCCAATATCCGACCGCCGGTGGCACCAATGGGATGCCCAAGCGAAATACCGGAACCGTTGACGTTGAGCATGTCATGTCGACTGTCATCATCCGACCAACCCCAGCCCTTGAGACAGGCCAGAACTTGCGGCGCAAACGCCTCATTCAATTCAACCAGACCGATGTCGTCCCAGGAAAGGCCATTGCGCGCAAAGAGCCGCTCAGTTGCTGGAACCGGACCAAAGCCCATGCGTGAAGGCTCGCAACCGGCGGCAGCCCAGCTGTGGAAATAGGCGATGGGCTCCAACCCAAGTTCTTCAAGTTTATCTTCTGCGACAACAAGACAGGCTGCACCGGCATCATTTTGTTGGCTGGCATTGCCCGCAGTGACAACGCCGCCTTCGAGCGGGCGTAAAGCAGCCATTGTCTCAAGTGTCGCGTCGGCGCGATAGCCTTCGTCATGATCAAAGACGATGGGATCGCCTTTCCTTTGCGCGATGCTCACCGGCACCAATTCATCGTCAAACAAACCATTTGCCCATGCCGCCGCAGCGCGCTGGTGCGATCGGGCCGCATACGCGTCACATGCTTCGCGGCTGATATCATGGTCTTTGGCTAAGTTCTCGGCGGTTTCAATCATACCAGTGATCACACCAAAGCGTTCAACCGGCTGGCTCATGACGCGTCCGCGGGTCAACCGGTCATGCAAGGTCAAATTGCCTGCGCGCACGCCTTTGCGAATATCGGTCGTGTAGTGCTCAACGTTGGACATGCTTTCGCATCCACCCGCAACCACCACATCGCTAACGCCGGTTTGAACCATCATGGCAGCATTCACGATGGCTTGCAGGCCAGAGCCGCAACGTCGATCGACTTGATACCCAGGAACTTCAATCGGAAGCCCCGCCGCAAGCCACGCCCAATGTCCGATGCAGGGTGCTTCACCACTGCCATATCCTTGGGCAAAAACTACGTCATCCACGCGGGTCGGATCGATCTTTGTCCTCTCGATCAGAGCCTTGAGGATAATACCGCCCAAGTCACCTGCGTTGAGTGAAGATAGCGCACCACCAAATTTGCCGACGGGCGTGCGGATGGGCGCGACGATAGCGGCACGGCGAAGCTTATTCATTTGGAAATTCCTATTATTCCAGTGTCGATGAGACGGGCTATTTCGCCCGAGGACAGGCCGAGCGAAGTGCTCAATATTTCCTCGCTATGCGCCCCATTGCGCGGCGCTGCCTTTGCGACGCCACGCTGCAATTGGGGAATACTGCCAAAAGCACCAGCAGCGGGATAATTGAAACCCGAAGGGTTTGCGTCAAAGTCGCTAAAAATAGGATTGTTACCAACCAAGCGTGGATCATGCGCAGCGTCCAACATGGTTCGATAGGCCGAATGAACAATTCCGGCCTCATCCAGGGTTGCAGCCATCACCGCGTGATCGAGCGAGCCAATTGCCCTTTCAAACAACGGATAAAGCGCATCGCGGTGCTGAAAGCGAAGCCCATCGTCTTTCGCAAAACTCACTCCACGTTCCGCCTCTATCGCCTCGATTTGCGCCGTCAAACCAAGCGCCAAAATTAGGTTCGCCCATTGGCGATGTGTCACAACGACCACCATCGTGCGCACATTGTCTTTGGTCACAAAATCGCGCCCGAACAATCCATAGACCGCGTTGCCGAGTCGAGGACGATTGGCATTATTATGCAACACCTCGGCGACACCGCCCAGATTAGCCACAGTGCCAATGGCTACATCCGACAGAGGAATGCGAACCTCACTGCCCTCGCCCGTCTGTTCCCGCCTACGAATGGCAGCCAGCATTGCAAATGCCGCATAGGCGCCGCTGATGACATCCCAAGCAGGCAGCACATGGTTGACTGGTTCCGGGCCAGCCCCAGTCATCATTGGATAGCCAACGGCATTGTTAACCGTGTAATCAAGTGCCGGTGCCCCGTCGGCCCAGCCCATAACCCGAACGGTTACAAGGTCTGCACGTCCTTCGGCCAATTTTGCGTGGGAAAGAAAACCTTCCGCGGGAAAGTTGGTGATAAACTGCCCGGTGACCCGCACCAGTTCCTGCAACAACTCGCGCCCCTGCGGGCTCGAAAGATCAAGCGCGACTGATTTTTTGGCGCGGTTTAGATTTTCCCAATACAGCGAGTCATTTGCCGCAGTCACTGGCCAACGATGGTAGTCCGGGCCGCCACCAACCTGATCGACACGGATCACCTCTGCCCCGAATTGCGCGCAATACAAACCGGCTGTCGGCGACGCCACAAAGGACGACGCCTCGATAATCTTCAGACCATCCAGTAAATTATACATGCATTACGCCCTGGGGATTACGCACGTGTCATCAGGCCTGAGCTGCCCATTCACGCAGCATATGCTTGGCAATCTGAAGCTGCAGGATTTGCGTCGTGCCTTCATAAATCCTGTAAATACGCGCGTCACGGTAGAAACGTTCCGCATCATATTCTGCAAGATAACCAGCGCCACCGTAAATCTGGACAACACGATCAACCACGCGGCCACACATTTCGGTGGCAAACACCTTTGCAGCAGCAGCCTTCCGCAGGACATTCTCACCTGCATCGGCACGGCGGGCAGCGTCATCCAACATACATTCTGCGGCATAGATTTCGATGTCGCTATCCGCCAGCATTTGCTGGATCAGCTGGAAATTGGCAATCGGTTCACCGAAAGCCTTACGTTCATTGGCGTAGCGCAGCGCGCTATCGAGCGCACGGCGGGCATATCCGGTTGCTGCAGCCCCCACTGACAGGCGGCCATTGTCGAGGCTCTGCATGGCAAATGCAAAGCCCTTACCTTCTTCGCCACCCAAGATGGCATCGGCCGGCAATTTCACATCTTCCATAATGATATCGGCGATGTGGCTTCCTGCCTGCCCCATTTTCTTGTCGGACTTACCAACGGTGACACCAGCGGTGTCCATGGGAACAATAAAGGCCGAAACATGCGCATTTTTTGGCAGAGCCTCTTTACTGGTGCGCGCCATAATAAGGGCGACCTTCGCGAAAGGTGCATTGGTAATGTAGCGCTTTGTGCCATTCAGCACCCAACCATTGCCGGACTTCACGGCGATGGTCTGCATAGCGGCAGAATCCGAACCCGATCCAGGCTCGGTAAGTCCGAATGAAGCAACTTCACCCGCTGCCAATCGCGGCAACCATTCGGCTTTCTGTGCATCAGTACCGCCATTTTTAAACGCCGAACAAATCATACCGATGTTGATCGATGTGATCGACCGATAGCATGGCATCGCATAGCTCAATTCGCGGATCGTGCGGATATATTGCTGAATATTCATACCTGCGCCGCCATATTCCTCAGGCATGGTCAAACCAAACAGACCCATGTCCCGCATTTCAGCAAGGATCGGGTCCGGAATTACGTCTGTTTCTAGGATTTCCTTCTCCGCCGGAATTAACCGTTCGCGAACATAGCGTTGTAGCTGCACGATAAACTGTTCAAAAATATCGTTATCCATCACGTCCGCTTCCCCTGAGGTTCAAAAAATATCATTTCCGTATGCGCTCACTACTAACCACATTGAGCCGTAAATTCGAAAAACTGTTTGTTTAAGCCGTGACATTAGGTTCAACACTTGTCGACTGAAATGCTACTTTCCTCTTCCGCTATATCCAGTTAGCTCTCATGACGATTAGGTCCAGACATTATAAAATACTGAATTTGGTAACCTTCGCTAAAACAGGGATATTCGCCGATGCAAGAATGTCTTGTTTGCCCGACGCAATGAAACCTGACTATGAGGCGCATAGGAAGAGTAGCAAACTATGACCAAAACCCTGACGCATCTTGCGCGCCTTGAAGCAGAAGCAATCCATATCATGCGGGAAGTTGTCGCTGAAGCGGACAAGCCGGTGATGCTGTATAGCGTGGGTAAGGACAGCGCGGTTATGCTCCATTTGGCACGCAAGGCATTCTATCCCTCACCCCCGCCATTTCCTTTGCTACATATTGATACAACATGGAAGTTCAAGGCGATGTATGCGTTGCGCGAAAAAGCTGCGCGCGATGCAGGTATGGAATTGTTGGTGCACCAAAACCCCGAGGCACTTGCGCGTGGTATCAACCCTTTTGATCACGGATCACTGCACACCGACATGTGGAAAACCGAAGGGCTAAAGCAAGCGCTTGATGAATATGGTTTTGATGTCGCTTTTGGCGGGGCAAGGCGTGATGAGGAAAAGAGCCGTGCCAAGGAACGTATATTCTCGTTCCGCACTGCAACCCATATTTGGGACCCAAAGAACCAGCGGCCCGAATTATGGAGCCTCTATAATGCACGCAAGGCGAAAGCAGAGAGCATAAGGGTTTTCCCCATCTCCAATTGGACCGAGCTAGACATTTGGCAGTATATCCACCTTGAGAATATCGAAATTGTTCCGCTCTATTTCAGCGCACCGCGTCCCACGGTCACACGCGACGGCATGCTTCTGATGGTCGATGATGAACGTTTCCCGTTGAAAGATGGTGAGGTCCCCGTCAAACGCTCGATCCGTTTCCGGACGCTTGGCTGCTATCCGCTTACCGGCGCTGTCGAGAGCATGGCGTCAACCTTACCCGAAGTTATCCAAGAAATGTTGTTAACCACCACCTCTGAGCGCCAAGGGCGTGTGATTGACCATGATCAGGCCGCCAGCATGGAGAAAAAGAAACAAGAGGGCTATTTCTGATGTCAGATGTGTCCCTCCATAATGGCATTTATAAAACCGATAAGCTAATTGCTTCGGATATTGACGCCTATCTGAACATCCACCAGCATAAATCGCTACTTCGGTTCATCACTTGCGGTTCGGTAGATGACGGCAAATCGACGCTGATCGGTCGATTATTGTACGATTCCAAGATGATTTTTGAAGATCAACTTGCGACTTTGGAATCCGATTCCAAACGGATGGGCACGCAAGGTCAGGAAATCGACTTTGCGTTGCTTGTAGACGGACTTGCAGCCGAGCGTGAGCAAGGCATCACGATCGATGTCGCCTACCGGTTTTTCGCTACGGAGAAGCGGAAATTCATCGTCGCCGATTGCCCAGGTCATGAACAATATACCCGCAATATGGTAACTGGCGCATCAACCGCAGATCTTGCGGTAATCCTTATCGATGCACGCAAAGGCATGCTCGTCCAGACGCGGCGTCATAGCTATCTTGCCCAGTTACTGGGCATAAAAAACATTGTTCTTGCGGTGAACAAGATGGACCTGATCGCCTATGATCAGGCGAAATATGACGCAATCGTTGCCGAATACACCGCATTTACGAACAGCATCGGCATAAGCGATTTTACCGCAATGCCGATTTCCGGCTTCAAAGGCGATAACATCACCGAGCGTTCGGTCCATATGCCATGGTATGCAGGTCCACCGCTGATCGCGCATTTGGAGACCGTCGCGCTGGATAATGACGCGGATCAGGCAAAGCCATTGCGTATGCCAGTACAATGGGTCAACCGCCCCAATCTGGATTTTCGGGGATTTTCTGGCCAGATTGCAACCGGCATAGTGCGCCCCGGTGATGCCATTCGGGTGCTGCCGTCCGGTAAGACATCAACGATAACCAAGATTGTCACGCTCGATGGAGAACTCAGCGAAGCCGTTGCAGGCCAGTCGGTCACCCTGTGCTTTGCAGACGAAATCGACTGTTCGCGCGGAGATGTGATTGCCGCTGCAGACAATCCGCCCGAGGTGTCCGACCAGTTTGAAAGCACTATTGTCTGGATGGCAGACGAGGCTTTGGTTCCGGGGCGCGCTTATTGGCTGAAGCTTGGAACCCAAACAGTTTCCGCCACCGTTCAGTCGCCAAAATACACAATCAATGTAAACAACATGGAGCATATGGCCGCCAAGACGTTGGAACTCAACGCCATTGGTGTCGCGGAAATTTTAACGGACAAAGCCATTGTGTTCGAACCCTATGCGAACAATCATGTTTTGGGCGGATATATTCTGATCGACAAGATCACCAATGCGACCGTCGCGGCCGGTATGCTGCACTTTTCTCTACGTCGCGCCCAAAATGTTCATTGGCAAGCAACCGACGTTGGTCGCGAAGCACATGCTGCGCTTAAGAACCAAAAACCAAAGATATTGTGGTTCACCGGTCTTTCCGGTTCGGGTAAGTCAACTATTGCCAATGAAGTCGAAAAAACCCTCAATCTTTTGAATCGGCACACATTTTTGCTCGATGGCGACAATATCCGCCACGGCCTTAATAAGGATTTGGGCTTTACCGAAACCGACCGGATTGAAAATATTCGCCGCGTGGGCGAAGTGGCAAAGCTGATGGCAGATGCGGGACTTATTGTCCTGACTGCGTTTATTTCGCCGTTCCGCGCAGAACGCGATATGGTGCGCGCGATGATGCCTGAGGGTGAGTTTGTCGAAATATTCGTCGACACCCCAATTGAGATTGCGGAAGCGCGCGATGTGAAAGGGCTGTATAAAAAAGCCCGCGCTGGACAATTGAAGAATTTTACGGGTATCGACAGCCCCTATGAGCCACCCGAAAATCCTGACATCCGCGTGAATACGGTTGAAATGAGCCCCGTTGAAGCCGCTGAACATATCGTTCGCCAGCTAATGCCGTTAAAATGAGCATTATCACCGACGATAGCGCATTGGCTGCGCATTTAGCCGAAACTGCCGGAAAATTGCTGTTGCAAGTGCGCGACAGCGGAATGCTATCATTGCATGCGCTTGGCAAGGCTGGCGATCAAACTGCCAACCAGTTTCTAATCCATGCGCTTGCCGAGCAACGGCCTGATGACGGATTGCTCTCTGAAGAAAGCAAGGACACCAAGGCGCGCCTATCAAAATCCCGCGTGTGGATCATAGACCCCGTTGATGGTACCCGCGAATATGGTGAAGGCCGGACCGATTGGGCCGTCCACGTCGCGCTCGCCATAAATGGCGCGCCGGTGATTGGTGCAGTTGCTTTGCCCGGTTTGGATATTGTTTTGAGAAGCGACCAGCCGACCGCAATACCCGCCGCCCCACAAAAACTACGCATGGTGGTCAGTCGCACCAGGCCCGCAGAAGAAGCCTTGAGCGTGGCAAACGCGTTAGGCGCTGAGTGCATCCCAATGGGATCTGCCGGCGCGAAGGCAATGGCAGTCGTGCGCGGTGAGGCGGACATCTACCTGCACAATGGCGGGCAGTATGAGTGGGACAATTGCGCGCCAGCGGCCGTCGCTGCGGCTTTTGGCCTGCACGTCAGCCGCATTGATGGTAGCGCTTTGGTCTATAATCAGGCGGATACTTACATCCCGGACTTGCTAATTTGTCGCAAAGAGCATGCCGAGCGGGTATTGGACGCGCTAAAGGCGGCCACATCGGCCACCTGAGCGCATCTAATTTGATACCTTTAGAATAATCCGGGAATCTCACGCTGCGCTGTGCTGGCGTCTCTTGGCGCAGGCAAAACACGCCGTTCATTTCGTGAATTTGTGCTTTGCGCGCTTTGGGCCAACGCGATTGGTGTGCAACTACGTCCGGCTACGAAATCCAGTGCCGTGCGTAGCGATGCCTCTTGCGGGTCGCCCAATGGTCGGGTGATGTCGTCTGTCGCTGCACAAGTAGTGCGCATGGTGCCTGCAAGGCCGGAAAAATAATCACCCTGCCCAGCAGCATTTTCTTTCGCAAAGGCAACAACGCGAATTCTGTCATCGCAAGCTGTCAAATCAAGCCCAATCTGCCCGACCGGCTTGCCGTAACTATTGCTGCCAATCAATGCGGCATTGGCACCGAGAAATGGTGCAAAGCTTGCCGTTACCAACTCACTGGCAGAGGCGGTAGCGTTGGTGGAGATGAACGCGATTTTGACGGGTGAAACCGATTGTGACTGCGGCGTAAAGCGACGCGTTTCGTTTTGCGATGCCTTGGATGCGCGGAAACGCGTAACTGAGAAAATGTCACTGCTCGAGCGGTTGCCGCCAAGCAAGTCGCCCATCAATTCAGCCGTTGATACAAGTCCGCCGCCATTATAGCGAAAGTCGATAACGAAATTTGTAATACCCTGCGCACGGAAATCCGAAAAAGCGGTGCGCAATTGATTGTCTGCGGTCGAAATAAAGGTACGCATGTTGATATAACCGACACGCTGTCCACCGCCATTGTCGATGATTTTAACCCCATAACGCGACGAAAGCGGCCTAACTTCATATTCCGCTTTGGCCACGGTGACATTGCGCGTGCCGGTCGCATCAGTGATGCGCAATACACGGCTCGTACCTACGGTATTTGGCCCCAAGGCGCTGGATACACCCGCAGAGCCTTGCGCCGCTATTATGTCAGAAACCAACCGGATATTCGAAGAATCTGTGCCGATTCCTACAATTTCCGTACCTCTGTCAATGCCAGCGGTAAGGGCTGGCGCGCTCTCAAAGGCTTCTATAACGAATAACCGCGTGCCTTGATACGAGAGGCGTACGCCAAACCCGGCTGTAGCACCCGACGAGAAGTAGGCGTTCTCCTCTTGGATAGAAGTAACATAAGTAAAATATCGATCTCGGCCCTGACTACGTGCCGTGGCTGTTAATGCATCAATATAGTCATTCACTGTGGTGTAAGCTGCGGGGCTGAGCGATGTTGGCAGCGTTTCTGGGAACAAATACCATTCGTTCAGGACGGACGCCGCAAAATTTTGCCGATTAAGCAAACTGCAAGTCGAACTAGGCGGAGGCGGAGGCGTAGGCGCAGGGGGCGCGGGTGGAACGGTGATTGTATCGTTACCCGAACCACTTCCGCCGCCACCACATGCCGAAACGCTTGCAGCCAGTACAAGTATGATGCTGCTTAATCCCCGTTTTTTCATAACCTGTTCCTATTGTTCTTGCATCGTCCCAACGCGACATAGGTGCACGGGTTGCGCCCCATTCACAAGTAACTTTTCTACCTTAAGCCACCGAATAAATGCATTTTCTTGTAAATTCTTTTAGTGCCTTACTTGGACTTAAGGCCGAAAACATAGCGCCAGACATCACCAAAATAGTGTGACTTGTCGGCAAAGGTGCGTGTCAACGTCAACGTCTTCTATACATGCCATATGTGCGTTATTAGCACCTTCGACAACGAAGCTTGCAAAGGCCCATCATCGACAAAAACGATTAGTCATTGCAAAAAGCGTTGCTAGACTATCACAAAAAAATAGTGTTGAGGTTCAATAGTCAATTCAACCTCTCCTCCATTAAAAAGGGTAATCTCATGGGTATCATTGGTACAAGCATTAAGCCATTCACTGCGCAATCATATAAGGCAGGCAAATTTGTCGAAGTGTCGGATGCCGACGTAAAGGGCAAATGGGCCGTCTTTTTCTTCTACCCCGCCGACTGGACCTTCGTCTGTCCAACCGAATTGGAAGATCTCGCCAACCAATATGCAGATCTGCAAGGCATGGGCGTTGAGGTGTATTCGGTATCGACCGACACGCATTTCAGCCACAAAGCATGGCATGATGGTTCACCAGCAATCGGCAAAATCAACTTCCATATGCTTGGCGACCAAAACCACGTCATTAGTAACAATTTCGGCGTGTTGCGCGAAGGCCAAGGTCTTGCAGATCGCGCGACATTTGTTGTTGATCCAGACGGCGTCATCCAGGTTATGGAAATCACCTGCGAAGGCGTTGGCCGCAACGCGGTTGAACTCGTCCGCAAGATTAAGGCCGCGATTTACGTGCGTGAAAATCCAGGCCAGGTTTGCCCTGCAAAGTGGGAAGAAGGCAGCGAAACGCTCGCGCCTTCGATCGACCTCGTCGGCAAGATCTAATCAAAATTCCGGGTGCCGCGTAAACAGCGTGGCACCCGATATATCGTTATTCGAAAAATTTCGGCCGCGTTCTTTACGCGGTGCGTTTGTGCTCGCTTTAAAAAGGCCTCCCCGATGCTTGATGCTGCTACAACTGCCCAGCTAAAAACCTATCTGGCAAATCTGCGCACGCCCGTTGAACTGGTCGCGACACTGGACGACGGCCCAAAGTCTGCCGAAATGCGGGCGCTGGTAGAAACTGTAGTCGAGCAGTCGCCTTTGTTATCCGCACGTTATGATGGTCATGCAGATCGCGTGCCGTCTTTCGCCATTCGCCGCGCCGATGGCACTGCGGAAACGCAATTTGCTGGCTTACCGCTAGGGCATGAGTTCACATCTTTGGTGCTCGCATTGTTGCACATGGGCGGTCACCCGCCAAAGGAAGAGACAGCGCTGCTCGATTCCGTGAAAGCGCTTGAGGGCACGTTCAAGTTCGAAACCTTTTTCTCTTTATCGTGCCAGAATTGTCCTGATGTCATTCAGGCAATCAATATCATGGCGGCGCTCAACCCCGGCGTCAGCCATGTGGCGATTGATGGCGCGTTGTTCCGTGAAGAAGTTGAAGCACGCAAAGTCATGGCCGTACCAGCGGTTTACTTGAACGGCGAACCATTTGGCCAAGGCCGTATGGACCTCTCGCAGATCATGGCAAAGCTTGACACCGGAACGATTGCGCGTGCTGCGGAAAAAATCGCGGCGAAGGAGCCATTTGAAGTACTAGTTGTC
This sequence comes from Sphingomonadales bacterium UBA656, assembly GCA_002299895.1. GTDB lineage: Bacteria > Pseudomonadota > Alphaproteobacteria > Sphingomonadales > Sphingomonadaceae > Sphingorhabdus_B. The sequence continues at coordinate 107,956 of DBOC01000008.1, forward strand.
GGCGGCGGCCCTGCTGGCGCCGCAGCGGCGATTTACGCCGCGCGTAAGGGCATTCGGACAGGTGTCGTGGCAGAACGCTTCGGCGGGCAGGTTCTGGATACTATGGGTATCGAAAACTTCATTTCGGTTCAGCACACAGAAGGGCCAAAGCTTGCTGCCCAACTAGAGCAGCATGTCCGTGAATATGATGTTGATATCATGAATTTACAAACGGCCACCGAATTGATTCCTGCTGGCGCGGATGGTCTGCACGAAATCAAGCTTGAGAGCGGTGCATCATTAAAGGCGCGCACCTTAATCCTATCGACCGGCGCGCGCTGGCGGCAAATGGGCGTGCCCGGCGAGGAAGAATATCGCAATCGGGGTGTGGCTTATTGTCCGCATTGCGATGGTCCTTTGTACAAGGGCAAGCGCACCGCGGTCATTGGCGGCGGCAACTCTGGTGTTGAGGCGGCAATCGACCTGGCGGGTATCGTCGCGCATGTCACCTTAATCGAGTTTGACTCGCAGTTGCGCGCCGATGCCGTGTTGCAGACGAAGCTCCGCAGCCTGCCCAACGTAGATATCATTACCTCCGCGCTCAGCACTGAAGTCATTGGCGATGGCGATAAGGTTCAGGCTTTACTTTACACCGACCGAAATACTGATGAGTCTCATCGTATCGATCTGGATGGCATTTTCGTACAAATTGGCCTTGTTCCTAATACCGAATGGCTCAAAGGCCCGCTCACATTGTCGCCGCGCGGGGAAATTGAAGTCGACGCGCATAACGCGACCAACATTCCCGGCGTGTTTGCTGCAGGTGATGTTACAACTGTGCCGTATAAGCAAATTATCGTTGCAATGGGTGAAGGCACAAAGGCAGCTTTGTCGGCATTTGATCACATCATCCGACATTGATGTTTTGTGCCACTGCGTGTGGCACAACAAAGAAAAACGCGAGCGTCCTGCACGATATACACAAAACATTTGTTATTTTTTAATATGTTAACTTTATCTACGATCCTGGCGCAGTCCAAGGATGCGGGGGCCGTAGATGTACAAGAATATGGTAATTTTCGGTACGCGGCCCGAAGCCATTAAGCTGTTCCCGGTTATAAATGCACTGCGGCAATATCCGGATATGCGCACCGAAGTCCTCGTCAGCGGACAACATAGGCAGATGCTGGACCAAGTGCTGTCGATCAGCGGCATTTTGCCAGATTATGATCTAAACCTCATGCGCCGGGGACAATCCCTAGACGCAATCACGGCGCGTCTGCTGCAGACAATTGGCAACGTTCTAGACCGCGCAAAACCGGACCGTGTCATTGTACAGGGCGATACCGTAACGGCTATGGTCGGCGCGCTGGCCGCATATTATCGCAGAATTCCGGTGAGCCATGTCGAAGCGGGCTTGCGTAGCCGAGACATCTACCAACCCTGGCCCGAAGAGGTAAATCGCAAAATAATAGGCAATATTGCCGATCAGCATTTCGCCGCGACAGAGAACTCCGCATTGGCATTACGTGCAGAAACTATCCCTAACCAACGTATCTTTGTTACGGGCAATACTGTGATTGATGCGCTGCATTGGGTCTTGAAGCGCATTGCCCAAGACACGTCGCTAATTCGTGTCCTTGCGCCATTGGAGGCGCGGTTTCATGGTCGCAAAATCATCGGCATTACCGCCCACCGCCGGGAGAGTTTCGGTGCGGGCATGTTGAACATAGCTGCGGCCCTAAAAGCGATCGCCGCGCGCGCCGACGTTGCCTGTATCTTTCCTGTCCATTTGAACCCCCATGTTCGGGCGGTTATGCAGGCTGCTCTAGGGGATTTGTCCAATGTCGCGATAATTGAACCGCTAGATTACCCCAATTTTGCGCGGCTCTTGTCGATAAGCCACATCATTCTCACGGACAGCGGCGGTGTGCAAGAAGAAGCCCCTGCGCTCGGCAAACCCGTATTGGTCCTGCGCGAAACCAGCGAACGCACCGAAAGCGTTGCAACGGGAATAGCAAAGCTCATCGGGACAGATACCCAGCGGATCATTTGCGAGATTTCGACACTTTTGGACGATAACGCCGCTTACACTGCCATGGCCCGTGGGCAATATGCCTTTGGCGATGGGAATGCGAGCCAGCACATAGCCGAAATTATCTCAAACGCGCGGTGACGATAATCCATTGATATCGCACCAATGTGCGGCCTCGATTGCTCGGGCAAACTTCGTCTTCAAAACAAATGGGCCAGCACTTGTTCCTGACCAAATAACGTCATAAGGCGCTGCTATTGGACGGCAGTCTGAAAGAGGGATATCCAATGAAAATTGCTATGATCGGATCTGGCTATGTCGGCCTTGTGTCTGGCGCGTGTTTTGCTGATTTCGGCCATGACGTTGTCTGCGTTGACAAGGATGAGTCCAAGATCGCCCGCCTACAGGCGAATATCATGCCGATTTACGAGCCTGGCCTTGACGCGCTTGTCAAAACCAACGTCGATGCAGGCCGGTTAAGCTTTTCCACGGATGTTACAGAGGCGGTCAAAGGATGCGATGCGGTTTTCATCGCCGTGGGCACGCCGTCGCGCCGTGGTGATGGCCATGCGGACTTGAGCTATGTCTATGCCGCTGCCGAGGAACTGGCGCGCGCAATTGACCCGCGCACGGTTGTTGTCACCAAATCGACTGTTCCAGTTGGAACCGGTGATGAGGTCGAACGGATCATCCGCGAAACCAGCCCCGATCTTGACTTTGCAGTGGTATCCAACCCCGAATTTTTGCGCGAAGGCGCTGCCATTGGTGACTTTAAACGCCCCGACCGCATTGTTGTCGGCAGCGATGTTGAATGGGCCCGTGATGTCATGCGCGCGGTGTATCGTCCGCTCTTCCTCAACGAATCGCCTTTGTTATTCACCAGCCGCCGTTCGTCGGAGTTGATCAAATATGCCGCCAACGCATTTTTGGCGACAAAGATCACCTTCATTAATGAAATGGCAGATCTCTGTGAGAAATTGGGTGCGAACGTGCAAGACGTGTCGCGCGGCATTGGTCTCGATAACCGTATCGGGTCGAAGTTCTTACACGCTGGACCAGGCTATGGCGGCAGTTGCTTTCCAAAGGACACTCTGGCGCTCCTCAAGACCGCTCAGGACCATGAAACACCTGTTCGGGTGGTTGAGGCCGTGGTGCAGGCAAATGACCTTAGAAAGCGTGCTATGGGCCGCAAGATCATCACGGCGATGGGCGGCGATGTCCGCGGCTTGAAGATCGGCCTGCTCGGCCTGACATTTAAGCCCAATACCGACGATATGCGCGATGCACCGTCCATTGCAATTGTTCAGACCTTGCTCGATGCCGGCGCAATCGTGCACGCGCATGACCCCGAAGGTATGGAAGAAGCCGCGAAGATCCTGCCTGACGTGATCATGGCCGACAGCGCTTATGATGCGGTACAAGATGCCCATGCGGTAGCCTTGATTACCGAATGGGACGCCTATCGCGCACTTGACCTGAAGAAACTGCACGCAGCGATGGCAGGCGACGTTCTTGTGGATTTACGCAACATCTACCGCCCTGAAGATACGGCGGCTGCAGGGTTTAAATATGTGAGCGTGGGGCGCTAATCTCCATTATCAATGGCGTTAGTTTACCTGTCGTTCAAAACCAGCCCAATATGGCGCGCGTAAATCCTTGCGCAGGATTTTGCCCGACGCATTGCGCGGCAACGCCGCAATGATGTCGACCGAACGCGGCACCTTGAACCCTGCGATACGTTCGCGGGCCCATCCAATGACGCTCTCTGCGTCGATTTGTGCGCCAGGCTTGGGAACGCAAACTGCCTTCACCGCTTCCCCCCATTTTGCGTCTGGCACGCCAATCACGGCGACCTCCAATATATCGGGATGCCCGTAAATAGCGCTTTCGACTTCGGCGGGATAAACATTTTCCCCGCCCGTGATGATCATGTCTTTGACGCGGTCGTGGATATACATATATCCATCCTCATCCAGATATCCAGCATCACCGGTTTTAATCCAACCGCCATCAGCAACGGTACCTTTTGTAGCGTCGGGTAAGTTCCAATATCCAATCATATTGTTCGACGACCGCGTCCAAATCTCTCCCACTTCGCCTACTGGAACATCATTCCCGGCACCATCCACCACGCGCAATTCGACGCCGGGAAGCGGCTTACCGGCCGAGCGCATGCGTTTGTTGCCATTCGGATCATGATCCTCGGGCGGCAACATGCAGATGGTGCCCGTTGTTTCTGTCATGCCATAGACTTGGATAAATTCTGCGCTGAACACATCCATGCATTGGCGCAACAGTTCGAGCGGAATAGGCGCAGCGCCGTAGAGGATGTATTTAAGACGGCTATAATCAACGCTGCGACAACGAGGGTGGTTGACCATCATCTGTAGCGCAGCAGGAACGATAAAAAGCCGCGTTGCGCCGCCCTTTTCAATAGCATCAAAGACGGAATCTGGCGAAAACTCCGCTTGGACGAGCGCGGGCAGACCGGACGCCATCGCCATGATACCCAACCCGGTTCCACCAATATGCGCGCAGGGCATCGCGATTAGAACGACCTCATCATCGTCCCATTTGCTATAGGCATGCGCCTCTTCAGCAGCATTTTTACGCAGCGCGAACAGGTTCCGGTTGGAAAGCACCGCGCCTTTGGGATTACCCGTCGTGCCGGAGGTGTAGAGTTGCAGCGCGGCGTCATCAGGGCCAGCAGGTTCAAACGCAACGCGCGCCGAGGCGTCAATCATTGCGCGGGCTTCCTCTTCGGCTATGACTCGATCAACACCGTTTGTATCCTTGGCCAGAGCGTGCACACCCGCCTCAAACCCCTGCCCCGCGAAGAGCACGCGAGCGCCGGTGTCCTTGGCGATATAGGCCCATTCCGCAGGCGCAAGACGCCATCCGACGGGCACCATGACCACACCAATCCGTGCTGCGCCGTAAAAAAGGGCAAAATATAAATCGCTGTTTTTACCAATCCAGGCAATCCGGTCGCCCTTTTTTAGGCCTAAGCCAAGCAGCATCGCGACGATCTTCGCGGTGCGCTCCTCCAGCTGCCCATAAGTGAAATGGTGGTCATCTTGCGAAAGCGCAGCCCAGTCGGGCCGCTCCGCCGCCCAGTGCGTCAAAAAACCATCAAAGGTTACGATGTCGTAGCTGGCAACGGCCATGTCATTCTCTCCTAACACTGGCCATTTTTTCGCAGCGGCCTGTTGCAATGTGTTGAGAGATTATAGCGGCATGTCAATATTGTGATTTGCGGACGACTAAGCGCGGAAAATCAACGACAGATTGTTCGCGGGCATATCGATGACTTGGTCAAGGCATAGCCCTAATTTGTGCGCTTCTTCTGCAATGTCCTCAACAAAACGCAGGCCCCAGGCGGCATTTTGTTGCCGCAAGGATGCATCGAATGCCGCATTACTGTCGGCCAAAGGGACGTCGCGTTGGTTGTAGGGTCCGTAAATGAAAAGCACGGAAGACTGCGGCAATACACGCGCCGCGTTGCGCAGTAGCCCCAAGGTGGCCGCCCATGGACTGATATGCGTCATGTTGATGCAAATGACCGCATCCGCGCGCGATATCGGCCAATCTGCCGATGCGTCGAGCGGCATCGCGGGCTGCATGTTGGACAGATTGGAGTCCCCGCGCCACGCGTTAATTGATGCAATAGCGATAGGATCCGTGTCGCTAGGTTGCCAAATCAGCCCCGGAAAGCACCTTGCAAAGTGCACCGCATGTTCGCCGGTCCCGCTCGCCACTTCGAGCACAAGTCCCTCCGCCGGAAGCACGCGCGCCAATGTTTCAGCAATCACATCTCGGTTGCGTTCGGTCGCCGGCGCGTGGCGTTTTACGTCCGGGCCGCTTTCGAAGATAAAAGGTTGCGGTCCGCTCATCATGGCGCAACCGCGGCGCCAACGACTTTTTTAAGGGTCGCGCCAATCGCAGGTACTTCAGCGAACAAACTGTCGCCGTCAACTTCGATCCACTTTTGAGCTTCGGTGAAATAAGGGGTCACGCGCTAGCTCCTTTGCGACGATAACGATGTTCCACAAAGGGCAGATCGGCGACGGTGATTGAAACGCGCTGGCCGCGCACTTCGGACGCAAGCGCCGTGCCGATGGCGTTATGGCCTGCATCGACATAGCCCATGGCAATAAGTGCGCCGACGCTTGGGCCAAAGCCGCCCGAGGTGATAACGCCGACTTGCGCGTCGCCTGCAAAAATCGGCGCGCCTTCACAGACCGGCATTTCGCCCTCGACCGAAAGCCCGACCAGCTTGTGTGCGGGGCCATTGGCCAAGGCATTCAGGATGCGGTCTGACCCAAAAAATCCACCTTCAGTGCGGCGGCGTTTGGAGATGGCGAAGGCGGCGTTGGCCGCAACGGGTTCCACATCAGGCGTCATATCATGACCATAAAGCGGCAAGCCCGCCTCAAGCCGCAGAGTATCGCGTGCGCCAAGGCCGATTGGCTTGACCTCTGGTTGTGCACAAAGCTGGTCAGCCAAGGCCTTTGCGTGCACGCCTGGCACAGAGATTTCAAAGCCATCTTCACCGGTATAACCCGAACGGCTAATCCACAACGGCTCAGGGTCGGTTTTGGGCCCCCAGAAGAATGAACCCGCCTCCATAAAGTAAAGCGTGTCTACGCCCGGCACGACGCGCTTCAACGCATCCACCGCCTTTGGCCCTTGCAGCGCCAACAATGCGCGGTCTTCCATATTGTTGATCGTGATCTCGTCGGGCAGATATTCACGCAAATAGCCCATATTGTCCCACTTCACCGCGCCATTGCCGACAATATAGAGGCCCATGGGTACCGCCGTAATCATCATGTCGTCCAGCACGCCGCCATCTTCGGCCAGCAAAAGCGAATAGCGCATTTTACCTTCAGGCAGCGTGGAAATGTCACCGGGGACCAGCGTTTCAAGCGCCTTGGCGGCACCGTCGCCGGTCAACATCAACTGCCCCAGATGGCTGACATCAAACAGCCCTGCATTTTCGCGGGTCCAAATATGTTCGGCGATGATGTCTTCATATTGGATGGGCATGTAATAGCCCGCAAACTCGACCATCCGCGCACCCTTGTCGCGATGCCAAGCATCGAGCGGCAGCTCCAATATTTCTATGGGTTCGAGTTCGAAATCGTCGTCTTCACTCATATCAGTCCGTTCAAAAGTTGCGGCACAATTCACGGTGCCGGTCGGTGGCGTAACGATCGGTCATACCAGCCAAAAAATCACCGATATGGCGGGAACGTGCTGGATCTTGTTCGGGCAAATTCTCGCGCCATTCGGGCGGCAGCAAGCGCACATCATTGTGGTAGATCGCAAACAATTCACGCACAATCTTCGATGCCGCCTCGGCCGCCGCATTCTGCGTGGGGTGATGGTAAAGATTTTGATACATGAAGGTTTTGAGTTGGCGTTCGCGCGCCGCCATTTCAGGCGAGAAACCACCAATCATTACCCCCGCATGGCGCACATCATCTGCTTCTTTGATACCCAATGCCTCGATTCTCGCGCGTGTCGATTCAATCACGTCATTGACCATCACGCCAATCTGCTCACGCGTTAGTTCCCCGATTAAGCGGCGCGGGCGAACATCAGGATAGCGCGCCAATATGGCCTGCCAACGTGCGGCAACGAATGGCAGCTCGAGCAATTGTTCGATATCGAGCAGTCCTGCCCTGATGCCATCATCAATATCGTGATTATCATAAGCGATATCGTCGCTAATCGCCGCGACCTGCGCCTCTAACGAAGGCCAATGCACCAAATTTAAGCCAAAGTCGGCATCCACTTCAGCCAAGGCCCAACCGGGCTTGGCAACTGGGCCATTATGCTTGGCGAGCCCTTCCAACAGTTCCCAGCTTAAGTTCAAACCCGGCCATGACGGGTAAGGCGATTCAAGTTGCGTCAGCGTGCGCAGAGTCTGCGCATTATGGTCGAAGCCGCCAAAGGGCTTCATTGCCGCTTCAAGCGCTCCCTCGCCCGCATGGCCGAAGGGCGGGTGACCGATATCATGCGCTAGACACAATGCCTCGGTTAAATCCTCATTTAGGCCCAGCGCGCGCGCTATCGTCCGGCCAATTTGCGCCACTTCAAGACTATGCGTCAGGCGAACACGGAAATGATCCCCATCGGGCGAGATAAAAACCTGTGTTTTGTGGCGCAGGCGGCGAAACGCGATCGAGTGGATGATACGGTCGCGATCGCGCTGAAAAATGTCGCGTGGTCCGCGCATATCATTCGAAGGTTCGGCATGCAGCCGACCGCGGCTACGGTCAGGAAAGGAAGCATAAGGAGCAAGATGCGACATGCCGCGCTTATGCCGCCAAGTGCCGCGAACCGGAAGCCGCTATTTTGTTTTCAACGGATTAACGACCTCGCCGATCTCGCTTTTCCACATAAAGGCATCGCCACCGGCCTTTTTGTAGTCACCTTCCCACTTTTTCGCGGCTTTTTGGTCCGCAAAAGGACCGACTAATAGCCGGTCCGTTCTGCCCCACTCGGCGGTGAAGGCATTCCGGGACTTCAGCAATGCCGCATAAGTTTTGGAAAGCTTGCGATAATCAAAGCCAAGGGCATCGGCGTTTCCGGTCGCTATCTGCACCCAGAAGCGCGCAGGATGCTCCTTTTCAGCCTTGGCCTTAGCAGCAAGCTTAGGATCGACCTTGACCACCGGCTTGAGCTTTTTCAAATCCACAGGAACTTGCGAGGGCCGTTGTTCGCTTTCTGGAATATCAATTGCCTCGACAATTGCACCCAAATCAAAGCGGGATGATGCAACCGGCGCGGCAGGCGCAGGCTCGGGCGCTTGCACGGCAACAGCAGGTGCCTGGGCTGTCAAAAGTGGTTCAATTGTCGCCCCGCTGCTTTGCGCGGGTTGTGGCGTAATGACCGCGGGCACAGCCACTGCCGTTGTCGGTGCTGGTGCTGGTGCTGGCGTTATAGCAGCGGGCGTCGGCGTGCTTGCCGGCTTGGCCGATGTCGCACTGACCAATGGGCGTGCCGTTTCTGGGGCCGGCTGCGCCGTATTGCTTACGCTCGCAATCCTTGTCGTTTGTGGTTCATCGACCTTGCCGCGCGCGCTGGCAGCGCCAAGCCGGGGCGTCTCGGTCTTCGGGGTGCTTTTGCTGTCGCGCGATGGCGCAGCTTTTGGTCCGAGTGCGGCGCCCGACGGAATAAGGCGATTATCGCCGGAAACGGCAGACGTCTGGGGTAATGTCGATGCAATGCGGCGGACCTGTTCGCTGTCCCGACCGAGCGCTTGGCCTGTTGGAAAGTGCCCCAAATGTATGGCCGCTGCCTTCTGCGCATCGGTCAAGGACGGCATGAGCCGGAAAAAGCGTTCCATACGCAGCACCGAGCTTGCATCCATGAAACCTTGGGCGACTTTCGTCGATTCACGCACATCCCCGCGCGCCGCCAGCATAAAAGCGCGGGCCCGCCATGCAGTCGCGCTGTTGCGTTCAAGCAATGGCAGCAGCATCGCGTCGGCGGCGTCCTTTTGTCCCGCAAGCGACAAAGAAACCGCTTGGCGGATGACGAGATCATCCGAAATGGACGCGGTTCGTGCCAGTTTATAATCCTGCTGCGCGCGGTTGAAATTACCCAAAAGGTCAAAGGCCAAAGCACGATCCAGCGCAATTGCGCGCTCATTTGCGCCAAGGCTAACGGCTTGATCAAATAAGCGCAGCGCTTCAAACGGATTTTCAGTGCGCACAGTCGCCGTCGCCAAACCCGCTACGATACGGCTGCTACCCGGACGCAGCGTATTGGCACGCGTGAAGAAGTTCAAAGCAGCATTGGCATCCCCCAAAGCAAGCGCCGCGTTACCAGCATCGGCCATGGCATCGGCGTCGGAGGGATTGAGAGATATCCGGCGCATGGCCGCACGCAATTCAGCCGCGCCAGCGGGCTCCGCGATTATCGGTGCAGCAGGAGCAGCTTGGTCAAGAGCCTCAAGCGCGCTTTCGTCAACAGCTTGCGCAAACACGCCCGATGATAAAGCGAGCGCACAGAATATTCCTGCACCACGTAACATTGTCACATTCATTCGCCCTTATTGGGATGCCGATGGCCGGACGCAAAGCATGTTTACGCAATGCTCCGACAAACGGTTGCCTAAAGCGGACGAAATGACCGTGCGCTGACCCCGCAACTTAGGAGTTGTTCTGCCTATCCAGAAAACGCGGCACATTGACGCTGCTTTCGCCGTCACGGCCCTTGTCATCTTCATCAGCGGAGCGCGAGAGACCGCGTGACAGGTTCGACATGCGTTCAAACAACGTGCCACCTGTGGGCAGGCGCGGTGCCGCACGCTCAGGTGCCCGTGTTACATCAACGGGCGCAGGCGATGGTGGATTTGCATCCGCCGGCGTGTTCAGTTCAAGCGCATCGGCACCTGCCCAAGACGTAGATGGAAAGCCATTCGATTCAGGCTGCTTTTCTTCGTTGGTGGCGTTGGCTTCAGCGACTTCTTCATCTGCTTCTGGCGCTTCGAAATCGCTACCGAGGACCAAGCTGTCGTCTTCTGCCTCATCATCTGGTTCCGCCACTGCGGTTGGCTCTTCGACGGGCGCAGATTCGGTGCTTTCAAACAAAGATGCTGTGGGCGCTGGTGCCTCCACAACTGGCTCGGGTGCTGGACGGCTGAACGAAAATGCCGTGCGCGCTTGCGGCGCTGGCGATGCAGCTACGCCGTCATTGTCGATACCGGTTGCGACAACCGAAACGCGGATTTTGCCGTTCAGATTTTCATTGAAAGCCGAACCCCAGATGATGTTTGCATCAGGATCGACCAACTCACGAATATGGTTCGCGGCTTCGTCCACTTCCATCAGGCGCATGTCTTCACCGCCGGTAATGGACACGATAACGCCCTTTGCACCTTGCATCGACACACCGTCGAGCAGCGGATTGGCAATCGCGCGTTCCGCCGCCTCAAGCGCACGACCGTCGCCTTCGGCTTCGCCTGTGCCCATCATCGCCTTGCCCATTTCGTGCATGACGGACCGAACGTCGGCAAAATCTAGGTTGATCAGGCCAGGCATGACCATCAGATCAGTGATGCCGCGCACGCCCTGTTGCAGAACTTCGTCCGCTAACAAGAATGCCTCTTTGAACGTCGTATTCGGGTTAGCGACCAAAAACAGGTTTTGGTTCGGAATGACAATGAGCGTGTCCACATGCTGCTGCAATTCGGCAATACCCGATTCTGCAGAACGCATCCGCCGCGAACCTTCGAAAAGGAACGGCTTTGTTACCACGCCAACGGTCAATACGTTCATTTCGCGCGCAGCCTGGGCAATCACAGGCGCAGCACCGGTTCCGGTTCCGCCGCCCATGCCCGCTGCGATGAAGCACATGTGGCACCCCGCCAAAGCGGCCTTCACTTGTTCAATGGTTTCTTCTGCAGCGGCGCGTCCGACTTCGGGGCGCGAACCAGCACCAAGACCTTGCGTAATCTCTGGCCCCAGCTGAATACGATAATCGGCAGGCGAAGCGTTCAATGCCTGCGCATCGGTATTAGCGACGACGAAATCGACGCCTTCCACCTTAGAGCTAATCATATTGGCAACCGCGTTACCGCCGGCGCCGCCAACACCAATCACTGCAATTTTCGGCTTCAATTCGTCAACCATGGGTGGTCCGATATTGATGCTCATAATTTTATCCCCTTAGCCTCTTTGGCTTGTTCGAAATTTGCATTCTTTTGGCACAAAAGCGTAAGGGGCACATCAGAAAATTACCCTTTTTGCACAGGTTTCTGTCAGGCGATGACCGCGAACATAACAGCTTCACGATTTAAGGCGATTTTGACGCCCTGAAGGGGCTTTTAGGCCTTTATCGCCTAAAGATTCTCACGAATCGCGCGTTTTATACGTTCAATCAAATTTGGTATCGAACCGCCCAAATGCTCGGCGCGCAAATCATAACCCGATTGCAGGTCGATTCTCTCGGATGCCGCATAATGAATTAAACCAACGAGCGTTGAGAATGCGGGGCCAGAATGCGCTTCAGGAATGCTGATAAGCCCGGATGGGCGGCCTATACGGACAGTGCGGCCCAGTGCGCTCTGCATATGTTCGGCCGCACCCTTTAATTCCGCGCCACCGCCCGTCAGGACAATTTGATGCCCAGATGGCCCCGTAAAGCCGAGCGTTTTTAACGCCTGCGCAACCTCGGTTACAATGCTATCGACGCGCTGACACACCACGGCATTCAACTGCGCCTTGGTGATGCGTGGAGCTTGACTGCCAGGTTCAACGCCATTTTCATCTGGACCGATGTCGAGCACCTCTTGATGATCGCGCGGGCTCGTCAGCGCCGAACCATGGAAGCATTTCAACCGCTCTGCCTGCGCGCGGCGAATACCAAAGACCGACGCGATGTCGTCGGTAATGTCGGAGCCGCCCTTTTGAATAGTTTCAAGTCCGACGAGCATGCCGCCAATGAAAACCGACACGTTGGTCACGGCCGCCCCAAATTCGACCAGCGCAACGCCGAGATCGCGCTCCTCCGCAGTCAAACAGGCAAGACCTGTGGCAACCGGCCCGACGACAAGCGAATCAACGTCCAGATGCGCCGAGCGCACCGTCATATCCATGTTACGCACGGGTGATTGGTCAGCCAGAACGACATGCACGTCTACGCCAAGCCGATTTGCGTGCAGCCCGACCGGATTTGCGACACCGCCAACGCCATCGAGCGCATATAAAGTAGGTTGCATATGCAACGCAATTTTGCCGCCCGTTTGGATATTCGCGCGTCCGGCCTGAAGCAGTTCTTGGACATCGTCTTGCGTGATACGATCGCCGCCCAATTCGATTTCTACGGGTGCCAACATGCTATCGAGCCCGCCCGACGACATGCCGACCCAAGCCCTGTCAATGTTGAGGCCCGCAATACGTTCGGCTTGCTCAACCGCATGGCGTACCGACAATTCTGCCTGCTCGACATCCGCAATGCAGCCACGGGTCACACCCCGGCTCTCGCGCTGACCCGTGCCGAGCACCAGCAGTTCGCCATTTTCGGTTTGCCGCGCGATTAACGCGGACACTTTGGATGAACCGATATCAATCGCCGAAATCAACCGTTCAGCGCGCGCCGTTTTCATGCCGTTAATCCATTGTTTTTTGATGTGATTTCATTTTTTTCGGTGCTGTCTTTGTTTTCCACTTTAACAGGCTCTGCCGGTTGCACTTTAACAGCTTCTGCCTTTGGTGCTTTGCGGAAATAAGCGCGATTGGGATCGCGCAGGTCAAAATGAATAAGATCGCGGCCCAGCAAACGGTGGACACCGTCCAAACGTGCAAAGTTCAGCAATGCTTTAGCAGCTTCAGCCTCACCTTCTGGTAAAGCCAGCGTTTCGCCGGTCTGAAACTGCAAGTCCCAGCGTCGATTACCTATCCAGCTCGCGCCGGAAACTTGCGATTTCAACGCCGAAGCTTTGTCGAGCAATGCGTTCAACGCGATGATATGGGTATTGGCGTCATTGCCGTTCAAGATCGGCAAATCACCGCCCTCGCCTGCGCGAACATGGGCAAGAACGATCCCGTTCGCGTCGATCAACGAGTATTTCCCACCCCGTTGCCATATCGCGGCCGGCTCGCGTTCGATTATCTCAACCGCCAAGGTATCGGGCAAGCGCCGTGCAACGCGGGCGTCCTTAATCCACCCATATTTCAGCAAATCCGCCCGCACCTTGTCGATATCCACCAAGGGCATCGCGCGATCTTTTTCGGCAAGCACCAATTGATAGACTTTCAACTGGTCCACCCGCTCCATGCCGGTGACCTCGACACGCTGCACCTGAAAGCCTGCCTTGGCAGCAAGCGCGGCATATTGTTGATAGGCGGCTGCGGTAAGTCCGGCATATTGTGCAGCGGCAAAGGCCAGCAGCGTGATAGCCGCCAATATGATCCAGCTTATAACGCGCTGCACATCCTGTTCGGAAAAAGGCAGCATATGCATCAATCGATCAACCCAGGAGGCTTGCAGTATCTTTTGCCCGGAACTTGGGCTTTTCGCCTTGCGTTTTGCAGGCGCTTTGCGGGCGACACCAGCCATTATGCCACCGCCCCTTTATCCATCAGCGCCTCTTTGACGATGATGTCGACAAGCTGTTCATAGCTGATCCCGACATGACGTGCTTGTTCGGGTACAAGGCTGAGCGGGGTCATGCCCGGCTGTGTATTGGTTTCGAGAACGAAAACGCCGTCCATGCCCGCTTCATCATCCCAGCGGAAATCGGTGCGCGAGGCGCCTTTGCAGCCGAGCAATTGGTGCGCACGCAGCGCGGTTTCCAGCATATATTGGGCAATATCATCGGGGATATCCGCAGGACAAATATGTTCGGTCAACCCGTCGGTATATTTCGCATCAAAATCATAAAAGCCGCTTTTCGGCTTTAACTCGGTCACGCACAAAGCCTTATCGCCCAATACCGCCACGGTCAGTTCACGGCCTTTGATGAAGGGTTCGGCGAGCAGCCGATCAAATTCCTGCCACGGCCCCTTGGCATCGCGCGCAATCGGGTTGCCGTAATTGCTGTCTTCGGTGACGATGGCCACACCAACCGAGCTGCCTTCGTTCACAGGTTTTAGGACATATGGGCGCGGCAGTGGGTCAGCCACGAATAGGCTTTCGCTGTCGACCATGGTGCCTTTTGGCATCGGAATTCCGGCGGGCACGAGGCATTGCTTCGTCAGTTCCTTATCAATGGCGATAACCGACGTCACCATGCCGCTATGCGTGTACGGAATGTCCATCAAATCCAGCATACCCTGCACCGAGCCATCTTCACCGGGAACACCGTGTAAGGCATTAAACACTACGTCAGGGCGAAGGGCGGCGAGCACTTGTGCTACATTGCGGTCCATATCGACGCGGCTGACCTGATAACCGACCTTTTCAAGCGCATCGGCCACGCCATTGCCGCTCATTAAGGACACAGGGCGTTCGTTCGACCATCCGCCCATCAATACCGCAACGTGAATTTGCTTACTCATTTCGTTTCACCCACGCGCTGTATTTCCCATATCAGGTCGACGCCCGAATGCGCCATGACGCGGGCGCGGACTTCTTCGCCCAGCGCCTCGATATCCGCGCTGGTTGCGTCGTCTGTATTAATCAAAAAATTGGTGTGCTTTTCGGACACCTGCGCACCGCCAATTTGAAGACCGCGGCATCCCGCCGCGTCGACCAATTGCCACGCTTTATGGCCATCCGGATTCTTAAAGGTTGAGCCGCCGGTTTTGGAACGCAGTGGCTGCGATGCTTCGCGCGATGCGCTGATCCGGTCCATCTCAGCCTGTATCGCTTCAGGTTCGCCCGGACGCCCTTGGAAACGCGCCGCCACGACAATAGCACCATCGGGCAATTCGGAATGACGATAGGAATAATGCAAATCTTCGACCGACAAGGTCACGAGTGATCCGTCGCGCAGCACGACATCACAATCGCGCAATATGTCCTTTACCTCACCGCCATAAGCGCCGCCATTCATGCGCACAAATCCACCGACGGTGCCCGGGATTGAGCGCAAAAATTCTAAGCCAGCTATGCCCTTGTCCCGCGCGGTCGAGGACACCAATATGCCTGACGCCCCTCCGCCACAGGCCAGCGTCACTGGATCAATGCACGCAACCTTCGCAAAGGCCTTACCCAGCCGAACCACGACACCCCTTACGCCGCCGTCGCGAATAATCAGGTTTGAGCCGAGGCCCAGCGCCATAACCGGCGTAGCAGGGTCAAGTTGGCGCAAAAAGGATTGCAGGTCGGCGACATCCTTTGGTTCAAACAATATGTCTGCGCTGCCGCCCGATTTGAACCACACCAATGGTGCCAATGGCGCATCTTGCGTCAAACGCCCTTCTACGTGCGGCACGGGTTGCATGGTCATGCACGCGCTGCCTTTATCGCGTCAGCCAAGCCAGCGGCCCATTTGGTGATATCGCCAGCGCCCAAGCAGACAATGATGTCATTGCCTTGCACCACCTCGGCCAATGTGCGCGCCAAATCACCTGCATCGGCGACCGTCGCGGCGGAACGATGTCCCCGCGCCTTAATGCCATGCACCAATGCCGCAGCATCTATGCCATCAATCGGCCCCTCGCCCGCGGCATATACCGGAGAGATGAACACCATGTCGGCATCGTTAAAGGCTTGCTGAAAATCATCCATATGGTCGCGCAACCGCGTGAAACGGTGCGGCTGCGCCACGGCAATCACCCGACCCTGTGCGCCTTCACGGGCAGCAGACAGCACCGCACGGATTTCAACGGGATGGTGGCCATAATCGTCGATGATCGTAACGACGCCATCGCTGCGATCTACTTCGCCGACTTTGGTAAACCGCCGTTTGACGCCGCCGAATTTGTCAAAGCCATGCTCAATCGCCGCATCGCTCATCCCCATTTCAAGGCCAACCGCGACAGCGGCCAGCGCATTTTGGACATTATGGCGGCCTGGCATGGGAAGCCGAATATTTTGTATCGTCCGCAGCGAGCCGTCGCGGGCGCGGACAACTACATCGAAGCTGTTACCACCGGGATGCGGGGTAACATTTTCGCCGCGAATATCGGCCTGCGCCGAAAAGCCATAAGTGATGATCCGACGGTCGCGGATCTTCGGCAAAATCGCCTGCACTTCGGGATGGTCGAGGCACATAATCGCCGCGCCATAAAAAGGCACGTTTTCGACGAATTCGACAAAGGCGTTTTTGATCGCATCGAAATCGCCATAATGGTCGAGATGCTCAGGATCGATATTGGTGACAACGGCCAGCGTGCCATCAAGCCGCAGGAAGCTACCGTCGCTTTCATCTGCCTCAACCACCATCCAGTCGCTGGCCCCAAGGCGCGCGTTCGAGCCGTAGCTATTGATGATGCCGCCGTTGATGACAGTCGGATCAATGCCGCCATGGTCCAGCATCGCGGCAATCAGCGATGTTGTTGTCGTCTTGCCATGCGTGCCAGCCACCGCGACCGTGTGCTTCAACCGCATTAATTCGGCGAGCATTTCGGCACGGCGTACCAAGGGTATGCGGCGTTCCAAAGCAGCGTCGCGTTCTGGATTACCAGCCTTTACCGCAGTTGATGTTACCACAACCGCCGCATCGCCCAGATTGTCGGCACTATGACCAATCATTACCTTGATGCCGCGCTGGCGCAGCCCATCAATGACATAGCTATCGGCGATGTCGCTGCCCTGCACTTGGTAACCCAAATTGTGCATGACCTCCGCAATGCCCGACATGCCGATGCCGCCAATGCCAACGAAATGCACAATACCGATATCCGTTGGAACACCTCTCATGCTGCATTCTCTTTGGCTAGTGCGGGGGATGGGCTGAAACCGCTGCTGGATTGGGCTTGTGATTTGATGCCATGCATGATGGGGGCGCGGCCAAAGGATTCTACCAAATCGGCTAGATCGGCGACGGCATTGGGCCGACCACAGCTTTTGGCGGCCTTGGCAGCATTTTCCATCGCTCCAGGCTCAAACGCTATCATCTGGATCTGCTTGGCTAGCTCCAATGCCGTGAACTCTGGCTGCGCAATGGCGCGTGCCCCGCCCGCTTCGACCATTTCTTTAACATTGTAGCTTTGATGATCGTCGGTCGCGCTGGGCAGCGGGACCAATATCGCTGGCCGCCCTGCGCATGTTAATTCGGCAATGGTCGATGCCCCTGCCCGCGATATCACCATATGTGCCCAACCAAGCCGCTGCGGCAAGTCTGGCAAATAAGTTGCCAACTCTGCTGGAACATCATGGGCAGCATAAGCCGCGCGCACGGCATCAATATCTTCTGCGCGGCATTGCTGTGTTACTTGCAAACGCCGCCGTAAACTCATTGGCAAATTCGATAGCCCGTCAGGCACAACATTGGAAAGCACCGTTGCGCCTTGGCTTCCGCCCGTAACCAGCACGCGAAAGATGCCTTCGGTCGATAAAGCTGGATAAGGCTGCTCCCGCAATTCAAGCACCTCTTCGCGGACCGGGTTA
Organism: Sphingomonadales bacterium UBA656; assembly: GCA_002299895.1. GTDB lineage: Bacteria > Pseudomonadota > Alphaproteobacteria > Sphingomonadales > Sphingomonadaceae > Sphingorhabdus_B. Next base: position 125,984 of record DBOC01000008.1, read on the forward strand.
CCGACCAGATGCACTTTGCTGGCATAGCGTGGCGAGAGGCGCAGCACGTCAGGATAGGAGGTTGCGATAGCGTTCACTTGCCGCGCCGTGAAGCGATTGACGCGGCCAAGCACCGCATTTTGTTCATGAATGATCGTCGGTATTTTTTCGGCAAAAGCACCGAGCAATGCTGGAAACGCGGGATACCCGCCAAAGCCCACAACGGCGCTGGGTGCAAAATCTTCGTATAAGCGGCGTGCCATAGCCCGGCCATCGGCGATTGCCTTTAAACCGGGAAGCCAGCTCGACAGATTTTTGGTAATGCGGCCAGCGGGCAGCTTATGTGTCGCCATCTTATCAGGACAGCCCGGAATTTTGGCACCGCGCTCGTCGGTAATCAGCGCCACATGATGACCCCGATTGATCAATTCCTGTCCCAGCGCAAAGGCAGGAATCAAATGCCCGCCAGTACCGCCAGCGGCCAACACATAATGACGAGAAATGGTCATGGCCTATTTCCCTTCACCATATACTGCGACCGGTCAAGATATGGGTTTCGCTTCGTTAACGCGAGTATCAGGCCGCAAGTAATTGAAAGCGCCAAGGTCGACGATCCGCCATAGCTTATAAATGGCAACGTCATGCCCTTGGATGGGAAAACACCCAAATTCACGGCGATGTTAATCATCGCCTGACCGCAAAATTGCGCGCCCAGTGCCGTTACCGCCATCACCACAAATTGGTCTTTCTCATCCAATAGGCGAACGATGATACGGACCAAAATCGCAAAATATAATATGGCTATCGCCATACAGGCCAAAAGGCCAAATTCTTCACCGATGACCGAGAAGATATAATCGGTATGCCCCTCGGGCAGCGAATATTTCTTTATGCCAAGCCCAGGGCCAAGGCCGATAAAGCCACCGTTAGTTAAGGTCGCCATCGCCATCTTGTCATGTGTCAGCCCCTCCGTGCCGAAAATCCAAGCGTCTATCCGCTGCGTTGCAACGGGGTAGAAATTATAGGCGAGTAGGATGAACACTATGCCACTGATCACAAGGAACCAAAGGCGGCTTGCAGGCACGCCAGCCACCATCATCAGGGCGAACCATGTGCCCATGAACAAGATTGTTTGCCCAAGGTCCGGTTGTCGCAACAAGAAAAAACAGACAACCCCTGTGGTGATTATGGTGAGGCGGAGAACGGGCAAGCTTGGGTCTTTCAGCCGCCAGCTAATAATCCACGCTATCATGACCGCGAAAAAGGGTTTCAAAAACTCAGACGGCTGAAGCCCCGCAAAGCCAGGGCCAATCCATCTTTGCGACCCGTTCACCTCGCGCCCAAATACAGGCACTAATGCAAGAAGAACAAAAAAGACGCAAAAGCCGTAAACCGCAAAGCGTCGTGCCTGGTCGCGCGGAGACATGGACACCAGAAGCATGACAGGGACACCAATAAGGACCCACATCAATTGCCGATAAAAGAAATAGAGCGAAGAAAGCTCGGTCGTAGACGAAGACAGACGCTGCGCACCCGCCGGCGACGCCGCGGCCACCGCAAGCAGACCAATGGCGATCAGCACCATCATCAAAGACAGCAACACGCGGTCGAGTTCCCAGAACCAAACGCCCAATGGCGAACGGTCGCCACGGCCCAAGCGATTGGCAAAGCCGATCTTGCCGGTTTTAGCCGCAAGGACCCAAGGTGCTTCTTTGCTATCGCTCATAATGCTTCCACAATCGCACGAAACGCATCGCCGCGGGCTTCGAAGTCTTTGAACTGATCAAAGGACGCACAAGCGGGCGAAAGCATGATAACGTCGCCTGGTTGCGCTTGAGCCGCAGCCGAATGCACCGCTGCACCCATCATTTCGCTGCGTTCCACAGGCATGTGCGGCGATAACATTTCATAGAACAACGGACCAGCCTCGCCAATAGTGTATGCTTTAACAACATGACCAAAATTAGGAACGCATTCGTCCAGATTATCGGTCTTTGGCAAGCCGCCAACGATCCAATGGACGCGCGGATAAGCGGCCAAGGCGGGCGCGGTGGACGCCGCATTCGTTGCCTTGCTGTCGTTCACAAATAATACGCCATTACGCTCGGCCACAACTTCCATACGGTGCGCCAGTCCTTTGAAGCTGCGCATCGCTGGCCGCCATTGTGCCTCCGTCAGCCCTAAGGATTCGACGATGGCAATCGCCACCGCAATATTCTGCAAATTATGCGGCCCTTGAAGCGAGGGCCATTCGGCTTGGCCGTTTACCAATTGCGGATCGGCGAGATGCACCCATTGTGCGCCGCGCCGCGCAAGCACGTCGTTATAAACCCGTTCGGTATCGGCGTCGCCTTTGCCAAACACTGCAAACTCTTTGCCCGTTTGCATTTCAAACAGCCGCGCTTTCGACGCCATATAGCCTTCATAGCCGTCATAGCGATCGAGATGATCAGGCGAGAGGTTGATGAGCGCAGCGGCATCGCAGGCAAGGCTGTGCGTGATATCAATCTGGTAACTTGAAAGCTCAAGCACATAGATACCGTCTGCAGGCAGTGGCTCTTGCGACAATATCGGCAGGCCAATATTGCCCCCCATGCGGACAGGGATTGCTGCACTTTCCAGCAAATGATGCACCAAGGCTGTGGTCGTGGATTTACCATTTGTTCCGGTAATACCTACAACACGATGCGATGGCAGGTTCGGCCGCGCCATGGCGAACAATTCGATATCACCAATTAAAGGGATGCCCGCTGCCTTTGCCTTATCGGCAATAGGGTGGCGATTTATGGGTACGCCGGGTGACACGACAATGGCCGTATAGCCGGTCAAATCAGTCAGTAACGGATCGGCAATCGTGGCAATATCGGCCACCTTAATGCGCGCACCTTCATCATTGTCCCATGCCAATACTTCTGCCCCGCCGGCGACAAGCGCGCGCACAGCCGATAGGCCCGAGCGCGCCAGTCCCAAAACTGCGAACTTCCGGTCTTTAAAGGCAGGGGTAGTGATCATCTGAGTTTGAGGGTTGATAGCCCCGCAAGCGCCAATACGAAAGCCACAATCCAGAAGCGGATGACAACGGTCGGTTCGGACCAGCCGAGCTGCTCAAAATGGTGGTGAATTGGTGCCATGCGAAAGATGCGCTTGCCTGTGCGCTTGAACCAAAACACCTGAATGATAACCGATAACGCCTCAACCACGAAAAGCCCGCCAATGATGGCGAGAACAAACTCATGATGCGCCACAACCGCAATCGCGCCGAGTGTCCCGCCCAAGGCCAAGCTGCCCGTGTCGCCCATGAACACCGCCGCAGGTGGCGCGTTGAACCACAAAAAGGCAAGGCCAGCGCCGACAATCGCGCCGCACAACATGGCGAGATCACCTGCACCCAAAAAGAATGGGATGCCCAGATATTCGGCATATTTGGCATTACCGACCATGTAGACGATCAACATAAATGCAATCGACGCAATGATCACGGGCATGGTCGCAAGGCCATCAAGGCCGTCGGTTAGGTTCACAGCATTGCCAAAGGACACAATCACGAACGCGCCAAAAGGCACATACCACCAGCCCAAATCGACGACAGGTCCATTGACGAAGGGCAGATATAAATTGCCACCCGATTGCCAGACGATCAGCGATACTGCGACGCCAGCAATGGCAAATTCCCATAACAACCGGACTTTGCCGGACACGCCTTTGTGGCTGCGCTTTTTGACTTTGTCATAATCGTCGAGGAATCCAACGATGCCAAAACCAGCGGTCACCAATAAACAGGCCCAAACATACACGTTTTTCAGGTCCATCCACAAAAGCATTGAAATGCCGACCGACACCAAGATCATTAAACCGCCCATCGTAGGCGTACCGACCTTCGCAAGGTGGGTTTGCGGTCCATCGCTGCGGATGGGTTGGCCCTTGCCCTGACGCACACGCAGCATGCTGATAAAGCGCGGCCCAATCAACAGGCCGATAATCAATGCGGTGGCCACGGCCCCGCCGGAGCGGAAGCTTAAATAACGGATGAGGTTAAAAATACCCGGAAAACCAAGATATTCGGCCAAAAGATATAGCATCAGTTTTTCCCATCCGTCAGCGCGTTGACGATTGCGGAAAGTCCCATACTATTGGAACCTTTGACCAAAACCGTGTCTGATGCGCAAAGATATTCTTGCAAGACGGCGAGTGCCTCCTGCGCGGTCGCGCAATGCGCGAATTTCTTGGGCCCCTCAACCCCTGCTTTCAACTCTTCGGCGAGTATTTCCATCTCTTGACCGACGAGGATTGCAAAATCGACCTTTGCGGCGGCCAAGGGTGCTGCAAGCGCGCTGTGATAATGATTGGCCTTATCACCCAATTCTTTCATCGCGCCCAAAACCGCAATGCGCCGTCCGCCGCTCGAAAGTCCCAGCTGGCCGATCGTTGCGGCCATGGACGCAGGGTTAGCATTGTAGCTTTCGTCGATCACATGGACACTGCCTCCGGCGACAGCCACATCATGCCGAGCGCCGCGTCCGGATAAGCCGCCCATTTCGGCTAGAGCCAGACCCGCGGACGCCAAATCACCACCAGCGGCCAGCACGGCGGCCAATACGGCCATGCTGTTGGCAATCCAATGCTGACCAGGTTGTGACAAATTGAAGGTCAGCATCGCCTCGCGCACTTTTGCAGTAATCCGCGTGTCATTATTGGTCATACTGAGATGGTCGATAACACAGACATCGGCGTAAGGGCTGAAGCCAAAGGACATTATGGAACCAGAATATTTCTCTGCCGCCGCGCGCAAACGTGGGTAATGCACATTGTCCGCGGGCAATATGGCTGTGCCGCCTTGGACCAAACCTTCGAATATCTCTGCCTTTGCATCGGCAATGCCGCTTTCATCCTTGAAAAATTCGATATGCGCAGGGGCAATGGTCGTGATGATGGCGATATCGGGCCGAACAATATGGCTTAACGCGCGCATTTCGCCGGTATGGTTCATACCCATTTCGAATATGCCAAAGTCGCAATCTGCGGGCATGCGCGCCAGACTTAAGGGCACGCCGACATGGTTGTTGTAGCTTTTCACCGAACGATGCGCCCGCCCACGTGAACTACGGTCGAGCGCGGCGAACAAAGCTTCCTTCGTACCGGTCTTTCCTGCGGAGCCTGTTACACCGATAATCTTTGCTTTGGTGCGCGCGCGCGATGCGTGGCCCAATGCCTCCAACGCCTGCATTGTATCGGCAACCAGAATATGCGGGTGCGCCACCGGCTGCGACACAATCGCGCCCGCTGCGCCATTGGCAAATGCCTTGTCGACGAACAAATGCCCGTCGGTTTCCGCACCTTTCAACGCCAAAAACAGATCGCCCTTACCGATTTCACGCGAGTCAAAGGCAACACCCGTAACATCAAAATGCCCATACGCTGCCCCGCCTGTCGCGGCCAGCAACTCTTCAAAGGTCCATAACGGGGTCATGCTGCGCATTCCCGTGCAACTTCGACATCGTCAAAGGGCAGAACACGGCCCATGATGATTTGCCCTTGTTCATGCCCCTTGCCGGCGATCAGGACGATGTCGTCCGGCTCGGCATGTTCAATGGCAAAGGCAATTGCGTAACGCCGGTCACCAATTTCATGTGCACCTTTCGCACCGGCCATAACGTCGGCGCGGATAAGCGAAGGGTCTTCGCTCCTTGGGTTGTCGTCGGTGACGATCACAATGTCAGAATCCGCCACCGCAACCGCGCCCATTTCGGGACGCTTACCAGTGTCGCGGTCACCGCCCGCGCCAAATACAGTGATAAGCTTGCCCTTGGTATGCGGGCGCAAGGCCGCAATCGCCGCGCGCAAGCCGTCCGGCGTGTGCGCGTAATCGACATAGACAGGGGCACCGCTTTTGGTGATCACAGCGCGTTCCAAACGTCCGCGCACAGGCTGTAACCGCGCCAGATGCCCCAGCAGCGTTTCAACCTCTCCACCGCTTGCCATAACCACGCCCGCTGCGACCAATGCGTTCGCGGCCTGATACGCGCCGATTAACGGGAGCTTTACTTTGTGCACATCGCCTTGAATGCGTAATTCGAGCGTCTGCCCAAGCTGGGTCGGCTCACGCGACAATAATTGGATGCCCTTGCCCTTTTCGCCAACGGTAATCAGGCGAAGGTCCCGTTTGCGCGCGCGGGCAATCACTTGGTCGGACCAGACATCGTCCGCCCAGATAACGGCGCAGCCATTTTCGTCGACAACGTCGTCAAACAGCCGCATCTTGGCTTCAAAATAGGCTTCCATCGTTCCGTGATAATCGAGATGGTCGCGGCTCAAATTGGTAAAGGCCGCTACTGAAACCGGAACGCCTTCGCTGCGATATTGGGTCAGGCCATGGCTTGATGCCTCAAAAATTGCATGGCTAACGCCTTCGCGTGCCAGACCTGACATATTCGCAAGGAACGTAACGATGTCTGGCGTGGTCAGTCCAGTCTTGGCCTGGTCCGACGCCGTAATGATCCCAAGCGTGCCAATCGACGCCGCATTATGACCCGCCATCCGCCAAAGCTGCCGCGTGAGTTCTGCGGTCGATGTCTTACCATTGGTACCGGTAACAGCCGCAACATGATCTGGAAATGGCTGGAAAAACGTCGCGGCAAGATGTGCAAAGGCTTGGCGCGGATTGGCTTCGGCAATATGCATTGCGCCGCGCACCACCGCTTCGGGCCGCGCGACCACCGCCACAGCGCCTGCGGCAATCGCATCGTCGATAAAATCTTCACCGTTAAATGTCGCGCCTTCAAAAGCGCCAAAAACCGTGCCGGGCGCAATCTTCCGATGGTCGATCGCAAAGCCGGTCACTGTAATGTCTGCAAATGCCATATCGGCACCGCTTACCAATCGCCCGAGCTTCACTATTGCTCTCCCTTCGCCTTCCACACTAAAGGCATCAATTCGGAAACATCAACATCGCGTGTCATATCCGGAAGAATCCCCACCAACGGACCAATGCGTGTTACTGTTTTCTGCACGACCGGCGCGGCGGTAAAACCTGCGGTCCGTTGAAAGCTCGATGCCTCCGTGCCCTTAGGCTCGTCCAGCATGGCCAGTACGACATAACGCGGATTGTCCATCGGGAATGCAGCGGCAAAGGTCGCGACCACCAGATTGCGACTATATCCGCCAACGCCGGGCTTTTCTGCTGAGCCAGTTTTACCGCCAACGCGATAGCCCGAGGCGTCGGCTTTTTTGCCTGTGCCATCGACGACAATCATGCGCATCATTTGACGCATCCGTGCGCTGGTTGCGGCCTTAAACACACGTTTTCCGGGAATTTTCGCGCCTGGCTGGGTTTTGAACATTGTTGCCGGGCGATAGATACCGCCATTCACCATAGCAGCATAAGAGCTCGCCAAATGTAACGGCGTAACGGCAATGCCATGCCCATAACCAACGGTCATGTTTTTCAGACGATCCCATTTTTTGGGATAAAGCGGCATCGCTTTTTCCGCGAGTTCAATGTCAGGACGCGCATTGAAATGCATCTTACGCAACATGGCGTCCATACGTGCAGCGCCCAGTTTATCGGCAATTTGCGCGGTCACAATGTTCGAACTGTGGATCAGCGATTCAGGGGCATTAATCCAGCGATCTAAAGGGTGCGAATCCCGAATTTTGAACTTACCGACCTGAAGCGGCTGGGTGGCATCATAGCGCACCGAAAGGTCACGCACGGTGCCGGCGTCCATCGCCGCAGCAACGGTTAAGGGCTTGAAGGTGGAACCAAGCTCATAAACGCGGTTGGTCACATTATTGGTTTGCCGCGTAATAGGGTAGCGACCATCAACTACAGGCTGCCCGTCATCAGGAATATTGGCGAAAGACGGCCGGTTCGGGTTAAACGATGGCAAGGTTGCCATGGCAATGACTTCGCCCGTTTGCACATCTAGGATAACGCCCGCCGCACCTTTGGCAGACGTTGCCTCCATTCCGGATGCAAGCTCGCTTTCAAGCGCCGCCTGCACACGGACGTCCAACGCAAGGTTCAGTGGCGCCGAACGCTTAGATGGGTCGCGCAGATAGTCATTCATGACCCGCTCCATGCCCATCGCGCCTTTGCCGTCACGGTTTACAAAGCCCAGAACATGCGCCGCCATGTCGTGCTGCGGATATAGACGCGTGGCTTCACGCGGGAACTCAATAGCGATTTCGCCAAGGCTGTGCACCTGCCGAACTTGCTCTGGCAACGCGCGCTTCCGCAGATAGCCTGGCTTGTTCGCGGTCAATTTGGCGTAAAATTCAGAAGCCGATGTATCGGGGAAGATTGCCGCCAATTGGTTGGCCAATTGTTTGCGATCACCCAAAATTTCTGCAGGCTTCACCCAAATCGCATAGCCATAAATGCTACGCGCCAACGGGACGCCGTTACGGTCGACAATGTCGCCGCGCTCGGGAACATATTCCGTGCTCGTCGCACCATATGCCCGCGTGCTTTCAAATAAGGCCAAGGTAGCAAGGCGACCAATCAACAGCATCACAAACATGCCGAACGCCACCAATATGATAAGCATGCGCCAAAACCCATGCGCCGCAAATGGCGGTGGATTAACGCCGCTTTTCCGAGTGGTAGTGCGGGCCAGCTGGGGATTCATCAGCGGCGGCGTTCATTCGCGGACTTGGCCGAAATGTCCCGTAACAAGTCGTCGGACAAAAGCGTTTCGTCCATCCGCGCAAGTCGCTCGGTCCGGGTCTGTTCAACCTTTGGTGTCACAGGCTTGGGCGCTGCGCGCTTTACGGGTTCGGCGAAAATAGGGGTCGCAACGGCCGTTGCAATCGCGGTCGACTTTTTCACCACAGCCTCAATCGTTGGCGCGGGATTAGCTTGGTTCGCGCTCGGCGCAACGTCAATATCTGCAGATGCCATCATTACGGGCTTCGTTTGTTGCAGATCGCCGGTCAGTTCTGCAAGTGCTGCTTCACCATTGACGAATTGCTGCGCCACAGGTGGCTGATAACCGTATAAAAGCTCGTTCCATTCCTCCAGCTGCTGAAGGCTGGCACGTGTCCGGATTTCCGCTTGGAGAAAGCTGATTTCCCGCTTTGTCTCAAGAATTTCGCGATCGACCGAGACCAAGTCGCTGTGCGTGGCCGCAACATTGAGCGACAATGGATACAACAGAATGGCAACCATGAAAACCAAAGCTAACCAGCCCAGATTCTGAAGTCTTTTCATTGCGAGACTCATGCTGCAAGTCCTCCTGTTGCCCATGCGGGGGCGTGTGTTCGGGTTGCGGAACGCAAGGTTGCTGATCGTGACCGTGGGTTGCGGGCAAGTTCAGCGTCCGATGGCCGGACGGCCTTGTCTGCTTTATCGAAAGTGGGTGCTGGGCCGTCGCTGCCGACCATGGGCACGTGGCGCGATCCTGCGGCTTCTGCTCCACTGCGGCGACGCAGAAATTGCTTTACGATGCGATCTTCAAGACTGTGGAAGGTAACGACAGCTAAACGGCCACCGGGCTTCAACATGCGTTCGGCGGCCTCAAGACCATCAGTTAGCTCGTCCAGTTCGCGATTCACATGAATGCGAAGCGCTTGAAAGGCACGGGTAGCGGGATCTTTCGGCGCGCCGGGCTTGTGACCAACGGCCTTGCGGACAATCGTGGCCAATTGGGCAGTGGTTTCTATGGGCCGTGCAGCGACAATCGAACGCGCAATGCGGCGTGAGCGATGCTCTTCACCATAACGGTAGATAATGTCGGCAATGTCAGCCTCTTCGGCTTCGTTGACGAAGTCTGCTGCCGTCATGCCGTCCTGACCCATGCGCATATCAAGCGGCCCATCCTTTTGAAAAGAAAAGCCACGCTCGGCGCGATCAAGCTGCATCGACGAAACGCCGATATCCAATACGACGCCGTCGACCGACGAAACACCATCAGCCGTCAAGACATCGTCCATGTTAGAAAAACAGGCCGCGTAAAGGCGCAAAGCACCCTCGCTGCGGCCTGCAAGGTCTGCACCTTCTTTAAGGGCATCGGGATCGCGGTCGAACGCAAAAACGCGCGCACCGCCAGCCAGTATCGCTTGGCTGTATCCACCTGCACCAAAGGTACCATCCACGATCTCAGCACCAGGGGTGATGGCGAGAGAGTGAATTACTTCATCCAGTAAGACTGGAATATGGGGGGCTGGAGCGCTCATTTGTCGCGCTTTGCCTGGGACAGCCAATAATTCAGCTCGTCCTTAACGGGATTGAATGCTGCAGGCGCTTCATTGAGGAAGACGTCAGGGTTCCACAGCATGAAATGTGTTGTCGCACCAAAGAAGAAAGCGCGATCTTCGATGCGCCCAAAATGCTTGAGCATCGGTGACAGCACGAAACGGCCGCTTGCTTCAAACGCTGTTTCGAAAATCGAGGAGGCAGATACGCCAGCAATTTCACGATCAAATTCGGCACCGCGGTTAACGGCGCTTTGCCATTGGGCTTCGATGTCGGCGCGCAGCTTCAGGCGTTCGGAGCCGCCAAAACCAATGAGGCAAGGCAAGGTGGAATGGCGCGATATACACACGCTGTTGCTGCCGCTGGATTGCTGGACGCTGTCACGCAGTTCCGCAGGAATAGTCGTGCGGCCTTTGGCGTCGACATTCGACACCCCCGAACCTGCATAAACGACCAAAGCTGACACTGTCTGAACCACCCCTAGAAAAAGGGCGCAGATCTCTAATCATGGCGAAGCATATCGCCATGCGGACGCCGTAACGACCGATAGAATCAGGAATCCACCCCTTGTTGACTGTGCATAGCAAGGGATTTTATGGATGAAAAGAGGGATTTTATGGAAAAACTATATTATTTTTCACAAAAATGTCGAAATTCCTTCACTTCCTGTGCACCACCCCCAATGAAGCGGACAAAATAAGATCAATTTTGTCGCGTCAAAATGCCTGAAATCCGCGGTTTTGCGCATGATATCGGCACCAATTTCCCTCTCGCCCATCATTTTTCCACAAAATCCCCACGCAGTCCCTTATCGTCTTGCAGCGCCGTCAAAAGCGCTTGCAACAGGGCCATATTGGCAAATTCATCCTTGCCGGTGAGGATCCGCATGCCGCGCCCTTCCCAAAAGGCGGTATCGACAAAATCGGCATCGGCCACAAGCACAGCGCGCCCTTTACCAATGCGGCAATCGGCCAAAAGGCCTTTGGCCAATATGGCGCAGCTGCCTTCGGCGCCGGGCGCTTTGGGCAACCACTCGCCCGCTGTTACCGTACGGATATTGAACACGCCTATCTTGCGCATAGAGACAGGCGCCTCATCCGCGAGCGGCAAGGCCAGCTCCACGCCCCAATAAGCGAATAAAGGCGACAGCATGGACGTAAACAGCGGACGCCGTTTATCGCCCAGCGGGTAAAGGCTGCCCCATTGTAAGGCAGGATCCGCAAGTATCAAAACATGCCCGCCTTGCCGGACCCAATTGTCGATCCAGACCAGTTCATTCGGCGCAAAAGCCCGCGGTTGCGCGAGCAGGAGTAACTGCTTTGGCTTTGGCGCCCACGCGTTTAGATCATCGACGGGCGTGATGTTATAATGGTCGCTCAGACGCGTAAATGCGGGATGCGGGGCAGCGTCCTTGCGGAGATCGGCCTCAATACCCCCCTCGCTCCATAGCAGCGGCAGCGTTGTCATCAGCCCCAATGGAGGCTTTGGCCGACTGTCCACTGGACGTGGGGCAAAAACAGCCACAAGCAAAAGCAAAAGGCCCAGCAGCAAAAGGACAAGTAGCCACTTTTTACCGCCGAACCGGGTCAATCGATCCATCACCAAATAGAAATCACCGCGCCGGCGCGGGTGAAAGCGGCGTTTGCGCCGCGTCATTGGCGGCTCTTTCGGCATCTGTCTCTTTCGCCACCGGGGTAACCCCCAGCTCCGCCAGCGGTTCATCCGGTGTCGCGTCCTTGTCAGCTATCAAAGGTGCAGCGTCGGGCACGCCCCCTGTTTGTGGCCCATCGCTTACCCGATCAAGAACCATATTGGCCAATATTACGAACAACAGCACCACGACGAGACCGACAAGTCCCACCTGAATGCGCTGAATTGCGGATTGCTTTTGTTCGGCCATATGCGTTTTCCTTAGATCCCAATATTGCCTTTAGACGCCCTGCTGCCAAGGCATCACGGGAAGGTTTTTGCTGCGCATCCATGCGGGGTTATAGATGGTCGACAAATAGCGAAAGCCTGTGTCGCATAATATCGTCACGATACGTTTACCCGGCCCCAGATGCTTTGCCAGCGCGATGGCGCCAGCCACATTGATACCCGACGATAGCCCAAGGCAAAGCCCCTCCTCCGCCAAAAGCCGCTTTACCCAGACAAGGCCTTCTTCATCGGAAATGCGGAATTGCGTATCAATGGGCGCACCTTCGAGATTGGCGGTGATCCTGCCCTGCCCGATGCCTTCAGCGACCGAACTGCCCTCGGCGCTTAATTCGCCGCAGGCATAATAATTATAAAGCGCCGCACCATGCGGATCGGCAAGAGCGATAGTGACGCCTTCATCCTTTGCCTTTAGACCAAGCCCTACGCCTGCAATCGTGCCGCCTGTGCCAGCGGCGCAAATGAAGCCATCAATCTTGCCATCCATCTGCGTCCAGATTTCCTCGGCAGTCGTTTCGATATGCGCACGGCGATTGGCGATATTATCAAACTGGTTTGCCCAGACGGCATTTTCGGTTTCTTCGGCCAGTCGGCGCGAGGTATGCACAAAATGTCCTGGGTTTGCATAAGGTGCGGCAGGCACCAGCACGAGCTCTGCTCCCAAAGCGCGCAGCGTGTCCTTTTTCTCCTGGCTCTGCGTTTCGGGCATGACAATAATCGTCTTATACCCAAGCGCATTACACACCAATGCAAGGCCAATGCCGGTGTTTCCCGCCGTGCCTTCGACAATTGTCCCGCCTGGTTTCAAAAGCCCCTGCCGTTCGGCATCGCGAACAATGTAAAGCGCGGCACGGTCCTTTACCGACGCACCGGGATTTACATATTCACATTTACCAAAAATATCGCATCCGGCTTCCTCGCTTGGTCCATTCAAGCGAACAAGCGGCGTGTTGCCAATCAAATCAAGTGTTGAGCCAATGGTGTTCATATCGCCGATAGCTAGGCGCGTTCATGGCCAATCGCAAGACGGTCTGGCTTTGAACGCGACAATATGCGCGCCAAAAGCCGGAATATTAACAAAATGCATTTCAGGTATTGTTATATTATATCATTAAACATATTATGGCGATCAATCTTTCGCTCTTATGGACGACGCTCTCTTATGAAAAACACAGCGCTTCTGACGATATCCGCAAGCCTATCCGCATTATCGCTGGCCTGGGCGACGCCCGCTTATGCGCAGCAGAGCAATGCGGCGTCGACCGAAGGCAATAGGGTATCTGACGATTTTCACGGCACTGACGATATCGTTGTCACCGCACCTTATGTCGAACGGCTCGACATTCTATCGGGCACGTCGGCAATTTCGGGCGAAGTGCTCGCTGACAAAACGCGCGCGCAATTGGGCGATATCCTCACCAGCCTGCCCGGCGTTTCGGCGACGAGCTTCTCGCCGGGTGCATCGCGGCCCGTGCTGCGTGGATATCAAGGGAACCGCGTCGCCGTCCTGACCGACGGCATTGGCAATATCGACGCCTCCAACACGTCGGCCGATCATGCGGTGACCATCGATACGTTGACGGTTGAACGCATTGAAGTGCTGCGCGGGCCAGCGGTCTTGTTATTCGGCGGCCAAGCCGTGGGCGGCGCGGTTAATGCGCTCGACAAAAGGATACCGCGCTCCATCCCAGACGAAGACATCCACATTGACGCATTGGCGGGATATGGCAGCGCCGCACGCGACTGGTCTGGTGGCGCGTCGATTGATATGCCGCTCACCGAGCGGGTCATCGTCCATCTCGACGGCAGCTACCGGAACAGTGATGATATGCGTTCCGGCGGCTATGTCCTATCCCCCAATTTGCGCGCTGAGGTACTGGACTTTGCGGCCGAGGAAGCAAGCGAAGGTCATCTCGAAGAAGCATCCGAAGCACGTGAACTGGCGGACCAGCGTGGCCAGATTCCCAACAGCGCGGTGAAAAGCTGGACCGCCGGTGGTGGCATTGCGTTTATCGATGAGGTCGGCAATCTTGGCGTGTCGTACAGTATTTACGACACAAATTATGGCATCCCCGCTCGCCCCGGCGCATCCCATGCACATGAGGGCGAAGAGCCTACAGAAGGTGAAGTGCCCGTTACCATCGGCTTGCGGCAATATCGTTTTGACCTGCGCGGTGAAGTCAATTTGGGCGAGGGCTTATTCGAAAAACTGCGTCTGCGCGCGGGTTACGCCGATTATACCCATACCGAATTTGAAGGCGACGAAGTCGGCACCGTCTTTAACAGCCAAGGTATCGAGGCGCGGGCCGAATTTGTGCAGAATGACCTGGGCGGCTGGCGCGGGGCCAGCGGCGTCCAATATCAGTCCCGCGATTTGGAAGCCATTGGGGCAGAAGCCTTCATCCCGCCCAACACCACACGGCAATTAGGTCTATTCACCTTGCAGGAATATACCAATGGCAATCTGGACGCCGAAATCGCGATACGGTTTGACACAGCAAAGCTGCGCGCCGACGCTTTGGGACTTTCGCGCACGTTCAACAATGTCTCGGCCGCATTTGGCCTTGGCTACCATATTGGCGATCTGAAAATCGGTGCAAATATTTCGCGGACAGGCCGTGCGCCAGCGGTGGAGGAGTTATTCTCCAACGGTCCGCATATCGCGACCCAAGCCTATGAAATGGGCGATCCTGATCTGAAAAGCGAGCGTGCTTGGAATGGCGAACTCTACGCACGATACGAAACGCCGGCCACCGCATTCAGCGCAACGCTGTATACCAACCGGTTCGACAATTTCATTTATGAGGCGGAAACGGGCGACATCGAAGACGATTTGCCCGTGTTCCAATATTTCCAAAATGACGCCAAGGTCTGGGGGATTGAGTTTCAGGCGTCCCAGCGCCTCGCGAGCTTTGGCAGCTCGGACCTGTCGGTCGATGGTGTTGCGGATTATACACGCGCCAAAATCTCGTCCGGTGGCGGCGATGTCCCGCGCATCCCACCCTTGCGTTTACTGGGCGGCGTTGAGTTGGCCCATGCAAATTTTGACCTGCGCGGTGAAGTCGAATTTAACGATGACCAAACCAAGACCGCGGCATTTGAGACGCCAACCAATGGCTTCACTTTGGTCAACGCTTCGGCGACCTGGCGGCCGTTCGGGCGCATTCGAAATATTGCATTGATAGCTTCGGCGAACAATATCTTCGACGTCACTGCTCGGCGCGCTGCGGCCTTTACCAAGGATTTTGTGCCTTTAGCTGGTCGTGATTTCCGGGTGACAGCGCGCGTCAGTTTTTGATTGGCGACGATTGCGCAAACGCGGTCAAGGTGTGCCTTGACTGGGGAAGCGTTATTCTTCTGCGTCACCCTGAACTCGTTTAAGGGTCCATTTATCCATTCTAGCTCTGGGCGTGCTGCACGATGGACCCTGAAACAAGTTCAGGGTGACGACGTGGGGAGTTAAGGAGGAATGGCAAGGATGACGATAATGCCATCAAGCCTATTATGCGGCCTCTTCAGCAGCCTCTGCTTTGTTGCGACGTCGGCGCGTGAACCAGATCGCAATAAGGGCTAGCTCGTATAATATGCACAAAGGGATCGCGAGCAGCAATTGCGACACAACATCCGGCGGAGTGAGCACGGCAGCGATGGCAAAGGCACCGACAATCGCATAGCGCCGCGCGCTCTTCAGCTGCTCCAACGTCACAATGCCTGCGCGTTCCAGCAACATGAGCAAGACGGGGAGCAGAAACGATATGCCGAAGCCAAAAATGAACTTCATGACAAAATTCAGATAATTGTCGACACCCGGCAGCGCCTGTTGCTCAACACCACCCACTGAACCGCCAAAACCCAGCAAATACTCCAATGCCACAGGTATCGCCATATAATAGGCCATGGACGCGCCAATGATGAATAAGACGGGTGTTGCGAGCAAGAATGGCAGAAATGCACGCTTTTCCTTGCTGTAGAGCCCCGGCGCCACGAAACGCCATAATTGCGTCGCAAATACTGGGAAGGAGAAGAAAGAGGCGGCAAAAAAAGCGACCTTAATCTCGACAAAAAATGCCTCAAATATCGCGGTGTAAATCAGTTTCGTTTGGCCCGACGCCAGCAAGGGCTGCACCAGAAAGCCAAAGATCGGCCGTGCGAAATACAGGCTGATGCCAAAGGCGATGGCGAGCGCCAAAAAGCTCCAGAGCAGGCGGCTGCGCAGCTCAATCAAATGATCGAGCAAGGGCATTTTGCTGTCGTCGATATCGCTCATGGCTTAGGCGCCGTTTCACTGGGCGGCGTGTCGGCAGGCGTTTCTGCACCATCTATTGTAGGATCATCACCGACCACATCGGCGCGGGGATCGGCCGGATGCGCCGCCATAATGCGCTCATTTTCCGCCTTCCACTTTTTCTCCAACTCTTCGAGTTCGGACTGACGCACCATTTCGTCAAAGCCCGACCGGAAATGCGCCGCGACACCGCGCGCCTTGCCCACCCATTTGCCGACAAAGCGCAATGCCTTTGGCAAATCTTTTGGCCCAATGACCAGAAGCGCCACAAGGACAACAAGCAACAGTTCGGAAGACGCGATGTCAAACACGTCAGGCCCCCGACATCGAGGGCAAGTGATGTCGCACAGGCAATGACTTAGCCTTGGGTCTTGTCAGTCTGCTTTTCAGCATCAACGACTGTGTTCGCGCCGATTTGCGGCGGAGCCTTAGGAGCCTCGTCGTCTTCGCTCATGCCCTTTTTAAAGCTTTTAATGCCTTTGGCGACATCGCCCATCATATCAGAAAAACGCCCCTTGCCGAACAAGAGCAACACCAAAATGCCAACAATCAACCAGTGCCAGATGCTAAAACCACCCATTTCAAACTCCTAACGGGGCGCACCCCGAATGTTGCGACCCCGATGTCGCATGACCTTCACCTATTTAGGCGTTCTTTTCCTCAATTGCCAGTTCGGCGTCACTTTCTTCTCCGGCAAACAGCATTTCCCCCATCGCACTATCAATAGGGTCTAGCAAGCCAGCCGCTTTCAAGTCCGCAATTCCCGGCAGATCCTTGCGGCTAGTCAGTCCGAAATGCGTCAAGAAACCGGGTGTTGTAGCGTAGAGTAAGGGCCGACCCGGCACTTCACGGCGGCCGGCCGGGCGGACCCATCCTGCCTCCATCAACACATCCAGCGTGCCTTTTGAAATCTGCACACCGCGAATGGCCTCAATCTCCGCGCGACTTACCGGTTCATGATAAGCAATGATCGCCAACGTCTCGACCGCAGCGCGGCTGAGTTTTCGGCTTTCCTCGCGTTCGCGACGCAACAAATGCGCAAGATCAGCGGCGGTTTGGAAATGCCAGGTCTTACCGCGCTGGACGAGTTCAATGCCCCGCCCTTCATAATGTTCGGCTAGCTGCGTCAGCGCTTCCACGACATCGACGCTGTCACCAACATAGCCGCGAATTTGTTCGACGGTCATTGGCTGGTCGCTAGCGAATAAGGTCGCCTCTACCGCGCGCAGATCAGGGTCAGTTTCGATCATCTTGCCTTTTTCCTCACCATCAATGGCGCAAAGGTTGCGTCTTGCTGCAGATCGGCAATCCCACGTTTGGCAAGTTCCAAGGCCGCGACAAAGCTGGAGGCCAAGGCCGATTTCCGCAAGGCGGGGTCCGCCATTGGTGGCAAAAACGCATGTATTGCGGTCCAGTCAATCGCGCGGCCAATCATCGCCGACACGCGTTCCAGCGCTTCTTCCAATGTCATGACTTGGCGCTTTTTAACGATGTGCATAGCGGGCGCAGTGCGCGCGTTGATTTGGCCATAAGCGGTAATCAGCTCAAAATAATCGCATGCCCACGCCCGCGCTTTGACCACGCGCAACCCTTCAGGTGTGCCGCGCAAGAAAACGTCGCGACCAATCCGGTCGCGCGCCATCAACCGCGCGCCGCTTTCACGCATTGCGTTCAGCCGCTCGAGCCGCATTTGCAGGCGCAAGGCAAGCTCCTCCGGCGATGGATCAATCGTCGGGTCCTTGGGCAGCAACAAGGCCGATTTAAGATAGGCCAACCACGCCGCCATCACCAGATAATCGGCGGCAAGCTCAAGCTTCAGCGCGCGCGCCTCATCAATAAACACCAGATATTGTTCGACCAAAGCAAGGATCGACAATTGACGCAAATCGACCTTTTGATTGCGGGCAAGCGCCAGCAACAAATCCAGCGGCCCTTCCCAGCCGTCAATATCGATGGTCAGAACATCGGGGCCAAATTCGGCCTTGACAGCGCTCTCGTCGTAGAGGGCCTCCTCTGCGTCAAAGAGCATAGGCTCGGTCATGCCGCGCCGGTGGCCCCACCTGTGAGCTTCGCTTGCGTGTCGGCCAGCGCTAGCAACTGGTCACGTTTATCGAGCAGATACGACAACCGGTCGGCATCAAATGGCACAGGCGGCAGCGCCATTGCGCGATCAAGACGCGCCCGGGCAGCGGACGTAATTTCGGGCAGATTATTCGCAATCGCGAGCATTTCGTCCAAACGCCCCCAGCAATTGAGCGCAAGGTCACAACCCGCGTGTATACAGGCCAAAGCCCGGCTCGCCACATCGCCTTGCAACGCGTTCATGTCGAGATCATCGCTCATCAACAGACCGTCGAAACCGACCTGCGCCCGAATAATCCTATCAATCACAAAGCGCGACATGGTTGCCGTATGCACATTGTCCCAAACATCGTAGACAACATGGCCTGTCATGCCCATCGCAGCATTGTTAAGCGCGCGGAAGGGCGCCAGATCTTGTTCTAACTCGGCTGCACTTGCGGTCACATGGGGTAAGTCGTGATGGGTGTCGACCGTCGCGCGCCCCTGCCCCGGCATATGTTTGACGACACCGATGACGCCCCCCAAGGCAAGACCATCAAGAATAGCACGGCCCAACGCAGCCACGCGCATCGGGTCGCTGCCCAAAGCGCGATCGCCAATGGCGGAATGCGTATCGGGCACGCGGACATCAAGTACGGGCAAGCAATCGACATTGATACCGACTTCAGTCAGTGAGAGCGCAATAGCCTCCGCATTGCAGCGCGCCGCCTCAATCGCGGTGATAGGGGCAATGTCATATAGCGCGTCAAACGCACCGCCAGCGGGAAAATCAGGCCAGACCGGCGGACGCATCCGCGCGACACGGCCGCCCTCTTGATCAATCAGGATGGGCACATTGTCGCGGCCGTGCAGCGTCCGCAGACTGTCGGTCAGCGCACGCACCTGCGCGCGATCTTCGATATTGCGCTTGAACAGGATATAGCCTGCTGGCTCGACATCGCGAAACAGGCGTTTTTCGTCATGTGTCAGGGTCAGGCCCGATAGGCCAAAAATTACCGGCTTCATGCGAAGAACGCTAAGCCCGCCGCCGGCCCAAGGCAAGCATGGAACGGCGAGAAGTGGCGCTTAAGCTGTGTATAATTACCGGATAGCGCCCAAGAAATCGAGCTTACCCACGGGCACGCCCTTCATCCGTAACAGGGCATAGGCCATGCTAAGATGGAAAAAGAAATTAGGGATGGCAAAGCCGTGTACATAAACACTGCCAGTGAACGGAATGTCGCCGCTGGGGGTGGTCAGCACGACCTTTGCATCTTCGCGGGCTTCAAAACCTTCCGGCGAAGCGGCTTCCAGAAAGGATATCGCCTTGGTCACACGGGCTTGCACATCGTCATAGCTGGCTTCATCGTCGGCCCAAGGCTGATTTTCCACCTGCCCAACGCGGACCGCGACAAACTTGGCTGTGTCGGTCGTCATTTGCACCTGTTTCGTCAGCGACGCCATGTCTTCAATCAGCCGCGCATCCAGCAATTCAGTCAAATCCATGCCCTGTTCAGCGGCATAAGCCTTACCCTTTTCGAGCATGTTCGACAGGTTTTTCAAACCGCGGATGAAGCTAGGAATGGAGACATCGTATAAAGCAGGCATATAGTTTTCCTCGGGACGTTGGGCGCTGCTTAAGTTGCAATGCGCAGCCCATCAACATGAAAAAGGGGACTGCAGTGTGCAGGTCGTCCAACCGCTTCCCGTCACCCCACTTCTTCCCGTCATCCTAACGCCTTACATCGTCACCCTGAACTTGTTTCAGGGTCCATTTCGCCGCGCATGCACTGGGTTTTCTGCACAATGGATGCTGAAACAAGTTCAGCATTACGAGCGAGAATGTGCGTTCGCGCGAGAAATCTACCGCAATATCAAACAATTCTCACCAGCGACCTTCAATTTTGCACAGAGTTGCTGGGCTTCGGTCGAATTGGCCGTTACGGCTTGCAGGCGGAAAACAGTGCGCCCGCCCTCGACATTGGATTGGGTAATCTTACGGTTGATGCCCGCTAAAAAACCAAAGCGCTTGGTTAGACCGGTCCACGCCGCTTCGGCCTTGGCGGAATCGCCAAATGCGCCAAGCTGCACCAAAGCACCATTTGCAGCTACGGTATTGGTTACAATAACGGGCGCTGGTTGCGCCACCACAGCCTGAGGGGCTTCCATAGGTCCAGCGGACGGAGCCACCAGCACAGCCCCCGTTTTCTGCCCCTCGCTGGCGGCAAAAGCAGAATCGCCTTCGCCTTCGAAGGTTTTTCCACCTGCATCCAGAGGTTTTTCTTTGTAATTACCCTTGGGCGCGACGATCAGTTCGCCCGTCCCGTTTGCGCCGCTCTTCTGGCTGGGCTGAAGCCAATAAACGCCTCCGACAATTGCCAAGAGCAAAAATGAGCCTGCAACGGCCCATAAGGCGACACGCATGCGCGATCCGCTATCTTCAACGACATTACTACCATCAGCGGTCTCAAGCCACGGCAGACGATTATTGTCGTCGAAATTCAGTCCATCATTATTGCGGTCCATTACGTCACGTCCCCAATCACTACATATTGTAGGCGGCTTCGACCCCCATCAGCCGCAATCCATTGCGCAGGACTTGCCCGATATTGTGCGCCATGAAAAGTCTTGCGCCCGTCAGTTCCGGATTTGGCGATAATATAAAACGCTTGTCAGGTTGGTCATTGCCCAAGTTCCAATAAGCGTGGAATGCAGCAGCCAAATCATTCAGATAAAAAGCAATTCTATGTGGCTCACCTGATTTTGCGGCAGCCTCCACGATACGCGGGAAATTTGCAGCTTCGCGGATAAGGCCGATCTCCGCATCACCCAGCATCGCAATATGCGCGCCATCGGGGCCAAGCCCTTCGAGTTCCGCCTTGCGCATAGTCGATGATATCCGCGCATGGGCATATTGCACATAAAATACCGGATTGTCCTTCGACGCTTCCACCACCTTGGCAAAGTCAAAATCCATTTGCGCATCGGCTTTGCGTGTCAGCATTGTGAAGCGAACGACGTCCTTGCCAACTTCTTCAATAACCTCGGCCAAGGTTACAAAACTGCCTGACCTTTTCGACATTTTGACGGGTTCGCCGCCGCGCAACAGGCGCACCATTTGCACCAGTTTAACATCGAAATCGACCTTACCACCAGTCAGCGCATTGACCGCCGCCTTGATCCGTTTGACCGTACCGGCATGGTCCGCACCCCAAATGTCGATCATCGCATCGACGCCTTGGCTTTTCTGGAAATGATAAGCGAGATCTGCCCCGAAATAGGTCCAACTGCCATTGGATTTCTTAATGGGCCGGTCCTGATCATCGCCAAATTGCGTGGAGCGGAACAAGGGGAGCGTCACAGGCTCCCAATCTTCGATTTCCTTACCCTTAGGCTTTTCCAACTCACCATCATAGACAAGACCGCGCGCGCGCAGTTCCTTCTCCGCGACATCGGCTTTGCCCGCTTCATGCAGTTCCGCCTCGGACGAAAATAGGTCGTGGTGAATGCCCAATAAGGCCAAGTCCGCCTTAATCATCTCCATCATTTCGGCAACGGCGGCCTTACGGAATATAGCCAGCCATTCGCTTTCAGGTGCGGCGACATATTGATCACCAAAACGCTTTGCCAGCTGCTGGCCAACGGGGATCAAATAATCGCCGGGATACAAGCCTTCGGCGATTTCGATCGTTTCGCCCAGTGCCTCACGATAGCGCAAATGCGCGGAGCGCGCGAGGACGTCGACTTGGCCGCCTGCGTCATTGATATAATATTCGCGGATCACCCGGTAACCGGCAAATTCTAGCAATTTCGCCAAAGCATCACCGACGACAGCGCCGCGGCAATGGCCCATATGCATGGGGCCAGTCGGGTTGGCGGAGACATATTCGACATTTACCGACTTGCCATCACCCAGATGCGAGCGGCCATAATCATCGCCAGATACAGCGATTGCGCGTAATTCATCAAGCCATGCCGAAGCATCCAGCCGAAGGTTAAGGAACCCCGGACCAGCAATTTCAACCGCGACAACAGCAGCGACCTTCGCCAGCTCAACCGACAACGCTTCTGCCAAGGTGCGCGGGTTGGTTCCGGCGGGTTTCGCCAGCACCATCGCCGCATTGGTGGAGATATCACCATGGCTCGCATCGCGCGGCGGCTCGACCGTGACATTGCTGCGGTCTAAATCTGCCGGCAAGGTTCCGTGCGCCACAAGTGCGTCCAACGCATGATCGACATGCGCTGCATATTGTTCAAAAAGGGTCATGCCTGTGCCTTGAAATTAACGCGGATCAACGCGTGACATTGTAACGCAGCTGATCTTCGGTCAGCTGAAAACCGATGAGCATTTCAAAACTCGATCGGACTACCGCTGCACGCACTTCGGGATCAGCCATGGGATCAAGCGCCGCATCGGGGTCACCGGGCTTACGCTTTTTGGTGATTTTCTGCACAATTTCAGTGGGCAAGCTCGCCGCATTTTTGTCAATATAGCCAGCCGCTTTGGCCTGCGCAGATGCGCGTTGCTGACCATCGGCGAATTGCAACGTCACTTGGCCAATCCGCTTGGCAATGACGGCGCTGCCGCCTTGAACCACTGTGTTGAAATAAGGCACTATGATCGTTCGCGAACCGCGCGCATCGCTGCGACGCGCTTGGACATCAAAAGTTGCCTGCGAAAAGATCTTATCGCCGCTTTCGTTACACGTCGGGCGAATATTGGTGATCGTCGCAACCATGTCGATAGCCTCGGCGTCCGTGCTGTTCACTGGGTTGAAAATAGTGATGTCCCCCGTGCCATCGGGCACCGCAACCGTCGGGCAACCGGAACGTGTGACGTTCACGCCAACGCCAGCGGCGACATCCAGATCGCCGTCACGTGAGCAACCGGCCAAAGTAGCTGCAGCAATACCGATAGTCAGGGCTTTGGCGGCGAAGTTCATAAAGGGTAATCCTCGGGTTTCTTAAACTTGGGTCGCGGGTGCGAAACGAGATTTGGTCCTTATCCCCCCATTGCGGCCCGCGCAACAGGGGAAAGGTCTTGGCGTATGCAGCGACTTTAACTAAAGAACATGGCGCATGACTGAACAACCAACTTCCAAAAAATCGATCCGGCTGCTTTTGGCCGCGCCACGTGGTTTTTGCGCTGGCGTTGACCGCGCTATCCAGATTGTCGAGCTTGCGCTCGAACAAAAAGGCGCGCCGGTCTATGTTCGCCACGAAATCGTCCATAACCGTTATGTGGTCGACAGCTTGAAAGCCAAAGGCGCGGTTTTTGTCGAAGAGCTCGACGAAGTGCCCGATGGTGGCCATGTCGTATTTTCGGCGCATGGTGTACCCAAATCGGTCCCCGCCAACGCGCAACAACGCGGGCTGGCTTATTTCGACGCGACCTGTCCCTTAGTTTCAAAAGTACACAAGCAAGCGGAACGACAAGTTGAGGCCGGCCGGCATATTATTTTCATCGGCCATGAAGGACATCCCGAAGTCATCGGCACCTTTGGCCAAGTGCCCGCAGGCTCAATGACTTTGGTCGAAACCGCCGAAGATGCCCAGGCAATTGTGCCCGCCGACGCGAACAATCTCGCTTTTCTCACGCAGACAACATTGTCGGTGGATGACACATCGGAAATTGTTGGCATCCTTCAACAGCGCTTCCCCAATATTGTCGGGCCAAAGGGTGAGGATATTTGTTACGCCACGTCGAACCGTCAGGAATCGGTAAAGGCGATTGCACATGAATGTGATCTTGTGCTCGTCATTGGCGCGCCGAATAGCTCCAATTCGCAGCGTCTGGTTGAGGTTGCTGCGCGTTCAGGTGCAAAAGCGTATCTGGTGCAACGTGCCGAAGATATCAGCCTCAATTGGTTTGATGATGTCCATACGCTTGGCCTGACGGCTGGCGCATCGGCGCCTGAAGTTTTGGTGCGCGAGATTATCGACGCACTCGCATTGCATTTCGACTTGGATGAGCAACAGGTGACCACCGCTGAGGAGAAGGTCACGTTCAAGCTACCACGCGAACTGGCTGGCGCGGCGATCTGATTTGGCGGTTTATACGCAGTTAGGGCCGCAGCAGGTTGATGCATTGCTGGCACATTATGATGTCGGCAAACTTGTCGCGTTAAAAGGCATTGCAGAGGGCGTCGAAAACAGCAATTTCTTCGTGCAAACGACGCAAAGCCGCTTCATCCTGACTTTATATGAAAACCGCGTAAATCCAGATGATTTGCCGTTTTTCTATGCTCTGTTAAAGCATTTGCACGATGCAGGTTGCAAAGTGCCGCAGTTTATCACCGATCGTGATGGCCAATGGTTGCAAACGGTCGTGGGACGCCCGGCTTGCTTGATTGAATTTCTCGATGGCGTGTCAGTAACAGAGCCGACGGCGGTACAGGCTTATTCTACCGGCGCGGCTTTGGGACATATGCATAAGGCGCTTGCCAATTTCACTTTGGCCCGGCCCAATAGCCTGGGCATTTCCGCATGGCGTCCTTTGGCGCTGCGTTGCACGGCGGACGGCCTTGAGTCCATCGCGGCCGGTCTGTCAGAACGCGTATTTGCCGAATGCGATTATCTGGAAGCGCATTGGCCAAGCAATTTGCCAGTTGCGGCAATTCATGCCGATCTATTTCCAGACAATGTCCTAATGCTGGGCGACCATGTCGGCGGCCTTATCGACTTTTACTTTGCGTGCACGGAAATCCGCGCATATGATTTGGCGGTAACACACAGCGCATGGTGCTTTTCCAATGATGGCACAGTGTTTGATACCGATGTGAGCGCAGGCTTGTTGGCGGGCTACACCGATAAGATGCCATTGAACGCGGCAACACAGGCCGCTTTGCCCATATTGCTGCGCGGGGCATGTCTGCGGTTCCTGCTCACGCGTTGCTATGACTGGATTAATACGCCCGCCAATGCGCTTGTGACGCGCAAAGACCCTTTGGCTTTCCTGCGTCGGCTGGATTTCTACAGCGACCCTTCAGAGGTTGAAAATCTATTCAGGCAACAGGCATGAAACAGCTTGAGATTTTCACCGATGGCGCGTGCAAGGGGAATCCCGGGCCTGGCGGATGGGGTGCAGTGATCCGTTATGGCAAGCATGAGAAGGAAATTTCGGGTGGCGATCCCGACACCACTAACAACCGGATGGAGCTTTCCGCCGCAATACAAGCGCTCAAAATCCTGACTGAGCCGTGCCATGTCAAATTGCACACCGACAGCAAATATGTCCTCGATGGTATTACGAAGTGGGTTCATGGCTGGCAACGCAATGGATGGAAAAACGCTTCAAAACAGCCGGTTCGCAACGCCGATTTATGGCATGACTTGATCGATGCCGCCGCCCGCCATGATATCGAATGGATTTGGGTGAAGGGCCATAATGGCCATCCTGAAAACGAACGCGCCGACCGGCTGGCAAGTGATGCAGCGGAGGCTGCGGCGCAGCGTTAACGAAAGCGCGCAGGCGTATAGACAGTTGCGTCAACTTTGGGCGGCGCGGCGATAGTTTCATCCAACAAAGACCCAGCAAGCTGTGCGGCGGCAGGCGCCGTCTGGATACCAAAGCCACCCTGCCCTGCGAACCAGAAGAATGCATCATTTGCCGTATCGCGGCCAATGACGGGAAGGCGATCTGGCGCGAAGCTGCGAAGCCCAGCCCATTTATGCTCAACACGCAGAATGTCCCAATCCACCACCGTCTGCAAGCGATCAATGGCGGTGGCGACGTCCCATTCCTCTGGCGCAGCGTCGCAGGCTGGGGTTGGGGTTTCGTCATGCGGGCTAAGCCATAAACGGCCACCTGCATCGGGTTTGAAATAGAAGCTGCCGTCCAACCCAATGACCAAGGGCAAGTCCGCCGGAACGTTTGGCGACACGATCAATTGTGCGATGGTGCGACGATAGGGTTGGATACCCAAGGGCCGAACCTGCGCCAACTGCGCCACATCATCGGCCCATGCCCCCGCCGCGTTAATGAGGATTTTTGCGGAACAATTCAGGCTGCCTGCCGCGATCTGCCATGTGCCATTTTGCCAGTTGGCGGCGTTCAGGCGGCTGTTACATTGTAACACCGCACCCTGTCGTTTGGCTTGGCGCAAATAGGCGGTGTGCAAATTCGCAACGTCAATGTCACAACAATCCGGTTCCCAAAGACCATGTGTCCAATCGCTCCGTAGCCCGGGCACACGCGCCGCCACAGCGGCACGATCACTGACGTCAATTTGTACGCCACTGGCGGCAAATTCCGCGAGCATTTTATCGGCCATCGGCGTCTGATCCAATGTACCGATATGCAGCGCGCCGCGCTTGTGCATCAATGGACCATCATGGAAATCGGCAGGCGGCGCTGTCAAAAATGGTCCTGACGCGGTGGTGAGCGGTTGAACCTCTGGTCCGCCATAGCATTCGACCCAAAAAGCCGCCGAACGCCCCGTCGAATGATAACCCGGATGTGCCTCTGCCTCAATTAACACCACAGATGCCCGCGCGGACAATTGCGCCGCAAGGCTTGCGCCCGCAATGCCGGCGCCGATAATGGCAAATTCAAAATCGCTCATGGTCGCGGTGCGTTGGCTTCCAGAAAGCGATTGATCCGGGCGATACACTGGTCGCGGACAGGATCCGCCTCGCGTAACAATTCATGCGCGGCTTCCTTGCCGAAAATCAATGTTTCGGCATGCGGCAAACGTTTACTATCGGCGATTACGCGCGGCGTGCTCACCAATTGGTCGGCAGTGGTCGCGAGCAGCAAGATAGGCGTTTTAACAGCCTCTAAAAGGCCCGGCGCCTCCAACATGCGGATGGACGCAATCGCGCGTTCGATCCAATGCCAGCTTGGCGGCCCCAATTTGACGTTGGGGCGCAATTTCCACCATGCGATTTCGTCTTCGTAACGATCATCATCATGGGTCAACATTTTGCCACGATGCTCCATCGGTGACATTGGTTTCTCGCTGACTTTCCAAGCGGCATCCTCGCCTTTGCCGATTTTGACCATCAGCTTGGCAAAAGCATGGTTCAAGGCCAATGGCAGCCCACCGGTCTGAATGCCCAGCATAGGCGCGCTCAGCACGACCGCATCAGGGTCCATCGCCTTTTCTACCAAAGCACGCATGGCCAATTGCCCGCCCATGCTGTGCGCCATCACGACATGAGGACCAGGCGTTTCTTGTTTCCAAGCCTTCCAAAAATGCCGCAGATCGGCAATCCATGTCGCGAAGTCATCGATATGGCCAATATGTGGATCCGCCAATAATCGGCCGGATTCACCCTGCCCGCGCCAATCGATGGCCGTCACGCGCCAGCCGGCATCGGCGTAATAGGCCAATGTCTCGAGATATTTCTCATAATGGTCGCCACGACCCGGCAGGAACAATAACGATCCGCGCGGCGGGTTTGCGCCTTGCCAATCGATACGGCGAATGGCCCATTGGTCGGCGGCATGCCATATGCTTTCCACGGCTTCCGCGGGGATTATGCGTCGGTTCATAGGTGTGTTGGATTTGGACATGGCAGGCTTTCGTAAAATATGCGGTATGATATTAAAATAGTGGTGTCTGCATGCCCCTTCAACTTTTGCGGACAGTCTGTTCAATAGCGCCAAAGATACTATGTCCGGCCGTGTCGAGCACTTCTATCCGCACGATGTCACCGTGCTTTAGAAATGGGGTTAGCATGTCGCCGGTCTGGATTTTTTCGACCATCCGCAATTCGGCCAAGCAGCTATAGCCAAGGCCTCCAGCGGCGACGGGCTTACCGAGTCCACCATCGGCATCTCGGTTGGACACGGTGCCTGAGCCAATAATCGACCCCGCCCCGATGCTGCGCGTCTTGGCGAGATGCGCAATCAAGGTTCCGAAATCAAACGTGCAGTCGTCCGAAGCCACCGCGCGTCCAAATGGCGCGCCATTAAGGTCAACATTCAAACTGCGATACAGCTTTCCGTCTTTCCAATAGTCCCCAAGGCTATCGGGCGTAACGAAAACGGGTGACAAAGCGCTTGCGGGTTTCGATTGGACAAAACCAAAGCCTTTTTCCAACTCGGCGGGAATCAGGTTGCGTAAGGACACATCGTTCACAAGCCCAACCAACCGGACATATGACAAGGCATCTTCCGCCGAAGTGCCTTGAGGCACATCACCCGTTACGACAACAATTTCCGCCTCAAAGTCACAGCCCCAAGCCTCATCGGCCAAGGGAATAACGTCACGCGCGCCAAGAAATGCGTCCGAACCGCCTTGGTACATTAACGGATCATGCCAAAAGCTGTCGGGCAAGATAGCGCCCCGCGCTTTGCGGACCAATTCGACATGATTAACATAAGCCGAGCCGTCGGCCCATTGATAGGCGCGCGGCAAAGGTGCAGCGGCATCATGTTCATGGAAACGTTCGCGCGGAATGACCGCATGTTCCAAATCGGTTGCGAGCGCTTGCAATCGCGGCGCACACTCTTCCCAATCATCTAGAGCGGCCTGTAAATTCGGCACAATATGCGCTGCATCCGCATACCAAGCAAGATTGTCCGACACGACAAGCAAATGTCCGTCACGGCCCGACTTTAAGGATGCAAGTTTCATGGTCTTTCTCCGGCTTTGGACCTTCATGCAACGATATTGCAGTTGCAGCAACCGCAACTCTGCGTTTAGACATAGGGTCATGGCACATAAAAACGCCAAAATGCGATTTGTACAGGCAGGAGCGATGGCGCTTTCGCTGCTGGTCACTGGTTCTGCCTATAGCCAGCAACAGAATTTTAACACGTTAGAAGCCGCAAAAAACGGCTGGTATGCCGAACAAAATCGGTCCGCGAGCTGGTATTTGGCGCAGCACAAGAAACTGTCTACCGCAATCAACGCGTTGCAGCCGCAAAGGCCCGGCGTCGTTGACGCTTATGTGCTATCGATCGGCCTCGATTCCGACGCGGTCTTTGCGCGCGAATCTGCCGAAGCTGCGAAAATATTATCGCGGCGCTATGGGGCGGCAGGTCGTACTGTGCATCTTACCGCTGGCGGCGATGATAAGGCCACGGGCGCACCGCAAGGGTCACCTGCAAATCTCGCCACGGCCTTGGCCGCTATTGCCAACAAGATGGACACAAAAGAAGACGTCCTTGTGTTGTTTGCAACCAGCCATGGTGACCCCGTATCGGGCCTTGCCTATCGGGACGGGCAAAATGCCGCCGGCATGATAGCGCCCCAACGGCTGGCCAACTTGCTCGACGGGGTTGGCTTCAAACGCCGCATGGTCCTGCTGTCGGCCTGTTATTCGGGCATTTTCATTCCGCTTTTGACCAATGATCAGACAATTATCGTGACCGCAGCATCGTCGCAACGTCCTTCATTTGGCTGCGCGCCGGGCAATGACTGGACTTTTTTTGGTGATGCATTGATGAACCACGCCCTGCGCAAGCCGCAAAAATTTGACGCTGCGGTTGCGGAAGCCTTTGGGCTCATCACGCAATGGGAAGGTACGCTGGAACTCAAGCCATCGCGGCCGCAGGTTTTCGTCGGCGAAAATGCAAGGATCTGGCTCGAACTGCTAGAGAACAAGATGCCAATGACAGCCAGCGCAAAGGTAGGACGTCCTGCGATATCTTCCGACTGAGAATATTGGGAACTTAACCGAGCGCAGCAACGCGCTGACGCAATTGCGCCAACATCGCTTCCAACATTTTTGCCTCACCGCTGCCTAATATCTTCTCCAGCTCAGCCTCTAACGCCAGCGCCTCCGGTACAATTTGGTCGTACAAATCGCGTCCGGCTGGCGTGAGAGCAAGATGATGTGACCGGCCATCCGACATGTTCGGCACACGGCTGATCAAGCGGCGGTCCTCCAACGCCTTGCACGCGCGATTTACGGTAACCTTGTCCATCGCAGTGGCCGCAACCAATTCCCGCTGCGTTGCCACATCACCCTCGCCCAACAAGGCCATGACTCGCCATTCCGGCACCTTCAGCGCAAATTTTCCTCGATAAGCCCGCGCGATCAGGTCACTGACCGCGTTCGATGTGATCGATAATTGATAAGGCAAAAACGCACTGAGCTTTAGTTTTTGTCTTGGCATCAGTCGGGCTTCACTTGGTCAGGGTGCGCCGCCGCAAAAGCCGGAAGCGCAGTCAGCGCGGCATCGATCCGCAAAAGCTTCGGAAAGGCATCCAGCGGCGTATCCACGCGGCGGGCATTTGCCATCTGCGGAACCAGACAGACATCGGCCAAATTCGGCAACTCGCCGCCAAATAAGCCATTATCGGGTGCCATGGCCTCCAATGCCGTGAAACCTTCGACTATCCAGTGTCGGTACCATTGGTCCACAGCCTCTTGCGATTGGCCCATCTCGTCCTTCAAATATCGCAACACACGCAAATTATCGATCGGGTGTATGTCGGCAGCTATGATCAACGCCTGCGCCAATGTTTTGGCCCGATCCGCGGGTTTGGACGAAACCATCGCGGGGTCGGGATATTGGGCATCTAGATAATCAATGATTGCAAGGCTCTGCGTCAGGTCATGCCCGTCTATCGACAACATGGGCACAAAGCCTTGCGGATTACGCGCCACATAATCGGGTTCCCGTTGTGCATTGTCTAGCAGGCTGGTGGGCACGCGCGTGTACGGCACATTTTTAAGGTTCAGCACAATGCGCACACGATAGCTTGCGGACGAACGCCAGTAATCAAAAAGGATTATCTCACTCATATTTCGGCAGTTAGCATGGCAAAGACAAAAGGCAAAAGCATTGCAGCTTGCGCATTGGCCGTTTATGTCGCTTTTCTAACCAAAGGACATCATATGCAGCACGCTAAAACATGGATGATCGCAGCCGCAATATGCGCGGCAATTCCGGCGCAAGCCGCCGCGCCAATTTCCGGGCGCTGGATAACGCAAAGTAAAGATGGCGTTGTCGAAGTGTACCAATGTGGTGCAGCATTATGTGGAAAGCTGGTAAAGTTTCTCGTTAACCCGCCTGCTGGTGCAGGTGCGAAGGACGTGAACAATCCCGATAAGGCGCTTCGCAACCGGACGATATTGGGCATGAATGTCCTGACCGGTTTCAAATCCGACGGCAAAGAATGGAAAGGCCAGATTTACGATCCGAAATCCGGCAAAACCTATCGCTCGATCGTTTATAAGGGCCAGTCAGGCAATCTTGTGGTCAAAGGATGTATCGGACCCTTTTGTCAGGCGCAGACATGGACACCCGCTGGCTAAACTCCAGTACCGCTTACACCAGCCTTCGCGGCGTCTATTAAGCGCGTAACTTCCATCCGGAACGCAGCAAAAGATAACAGATTAGCCCCAGCACTGCATTGAGTGCGAGCAAGAGCAATGCGCCAAACATCACGGGGCTATCCGCGTTGCCGATAAAGCCATAACGGAAGCCCGAAATTGCGTAGAAAAACGGGTTAGCGTGGCTTATCGCTTGAAAAGTGGGTGATAATTTATCGACCGAGTAAAAAGTGCCAGACAGCAATGCTGCGGGTGCCACTACGAAATTGCTGACCGCAGCTGCATGATCGAATTTCTCCGCCCAGATTGAGGTCATGACCCCGATAAGCGCAAGCATCATCGAGCCCATCAGTCCGAACCACAAAACCGCCCAGAAATGTTCAGGTGTCACGTGGACGCCAGGCCAAAATACCATTGCGAGCCAAATAGTTCCACCAACCAGAAATGCCCGTGTCACTGAAGCCGCCGTAAGCGCGGCCAAAACTTCTGCATTGGAAAGCGGCGGCATCAGATAATCCACAATCGTGCCCTGAATCTTACCGACCAACAACGAGAAGCTCGAGTTCGCGAACGCGTTCTGCATCATGCCCATGATGATTAAGCCAGGGGCGATAAAATCCGCAAACGACACGCCCAAAACGGTTGGCTTGACGGAACCCAAGGCCACCGTGAAGATAATCAGATAGAGCAAGGTCGTGATGGACGGGGCCCATACGGTTTGCAGCTGCACCTTGAAAAAGCGGCGCACCTCTTTCATGTACAAAGTTTGCAGGCCGACCCAGTTTACATTGCGGATATGGCGTTCGCCGTCAGGCAGTTGCACAAGGGGGTTGGCATCCCTATCTTGTCCGGTGTTGCTTTTATGGTGGATAGTCATCGCGCAATCGACTATCGGCTTGCAACGATAACCGCAAGGCGCAATCGCGTCATTCAAGCGGCAAATAAAACTCGTTATTGGAATTGCATTTATGTCGTGGACCGACCAGCGGATTGATCAGTTAAAGGCCCTTTGGGACAAAGGCCTGACCGCAAGCCAGATTGCAGATGAGCTTGGCGGCGTCAGCCGCAATGCCGTTATTGGTAAGGCGCACCGTTTGGGCCTAAAATCGCGCCCTTCGCCTGTAAAGTCCAACGACTCTGATAAAAAAGCTGCGCCGAAAAAGGCTGCACCTGCCCCTGCAAAGGCGCCTGCCGCCGCTGCGCCAGCGCGCCCGCGTCCATCCGCACCGCCGGCTGAATCCATTGCCCCTGCGCGCGCTGACGATGATATCGCAGAAACGCCCGCAACCCGCGCATCAGCAATGCCGCGCATCGTATCGATCGGACCGGGCGGCTTCATGCGTCAGGGTCCCGGCGACCAACAAGCACCCATCCCACCTGCACCGCCTCGCCGCCTTGTGCCCGCAAAGCCAAGCCCCGAAATGGCGGACAAGACCTCTTTGCTCGATTTGAACGAGCGCATTTGCCGCTGGCCGCTTGGCCACCCTGGTGAGGCGGATTTCCATTTCTGCGGTGTACCTGTGAACCCGGGCTTCCCATATTGCGTCGAACATTGCGGCCGTGCCTATCAGGCGCAGCTTCCACGCGGTGTGCGCCGCCCTCCACCCCCCATGCCATTTGGCGGCCCACGGGTTCGTTAAGACAGAGGCGAGATAAAGCATGGATCATCCATTTGCTGATCTCATCGGGTTAACAGTAGAAAAACAAGGTGACGGCAGCAGCACGCTTTTGCTGCCGGTTGATAGCCGACATTTGAATCCACACGGCGTTGTGCATGGCGCTGTCATTTACGCTATGGCGGACACTGGCATGGGCGCTGCGCTATATTCAGTGCTTGATGCCGGATATGCGTGCGCGACAATTGACATCTCGATTAGCTATTTTCGGCCAGTCGTGGACGGTCAGTTGCTGTGCCAAACCGTTTTGGAAAATAAGGGTCGAACCGTTGCCCATTTAACCGCCCGCATCACACAGAATGACAAGTTGGTTGGGCAAGCGAGCGGTAACTTTGCCATTATATCCGCGCCTTTGGAAAGACGCTGATCCGGTTTATTTCCACAGCCGAGTATCGTTCGGCTGTTGCGCCGCCAACTCTCCCGCGCCTATAGCAGTTGTATGACCGATGACCTGTTCGGCGGCAGCGCGGCCGCCACCGCCGCATCCAATGACTATACCGCTTCTGCGATTGAGGTGTTGGAGGGGCTTGAGCCTGTTCGCCGTCGCCCCGGCATGTATATTGGCGGCGTCGATGAACGCGCACTGCACCATCTGGCGTCAGAAGTGCTCGACAACTCGATGGATGAGGCTGTTGCCGGTCATGCCAGCCGTATTGAGGTTCATTTGGGCGTCGGCAACCGACTGACCATTACGGACAACGGTCGTGGCATTCCGGTTGACCCGCATCCGAAGTTTCCGAACAAGTCCGCACTTGAGGTCATCCTCACAACTTTGCACTCCGGCGGCAAGTTCACCGACAAGGCTTATGCGACATCCGGCGGCCTACATGGCGTAGGTGTGTCGGTGGTCAATGCACTGTCAACCGACACTTTAGTGGAAGTCGCGCGCAATAAGCAGCTCTATCGCCAGCGATTTTCGCAAGGCCTGCCACTTGGCAAGCTGGAGGAATTGGGCCCAACGCCCAACCGCCGTGGGACAACGATAGCGTTCACGCCCGACCCGGAAATTTTTGGCGCAGACGCGAAGTTTAAACCCGCGAGGCTATTCCGTCTGGCGCGGTCAAAGGCTTATTTGTTTGCTGGCGTCGAAATCCGCTGGCGCTGCGATGCGGAACTGGCCAGCGAAGATGTGCCCGCCGAGGCAGTGTTCCAATTCCCCGGTGGCTTGTCCGACCATTTGCGCGAACAGCTTGGCACCCGCGCCTGCGCCACCACCGAATTTTTCGCTGGGACGCAGGATTTTCCAGATGCGCAGGGCCGTGTTGAATGGGCCATTTCTTGGCCGCTCTATTCCGATGGATCGTATAGCTGGTATTGTAACACTATTCCTACGCCCGATGGCGGCACGCATGAGGCCGGTGTTCGTGCAGCATTGACCAAGGGGCTGCGCGCCTTTGGTGAATTGATTGGCCAGAAAAAAGCCGCGCAGATTTCGGCGGAAGACATTTTCAACGAAGCTGAATTGATGCTGTCGGTGTTTATCCGCAACCCGCAGTTCCAAAGCCAGACCAAGGACCGGCTGACCTCACCTGAGGCCACACGCTTGGTAGAAAACGCAGTGCGTGACCATTTCGACCATTATCTGGCCGACAATATGGAACGCGGCAAGGCGTTGATGGGCTTCATCCTTGAAAAGGTCGACGACCGCTTGCGGCGCAAGGCGGAGCGTGAAGTGAAGCGCAAAACGGCGACGTCAGGCCGCAAGGTCCGCTTGCCCGGCAAGCTGACCGACTGTGCATCGGATGATCCCACCGGCACCGAATTATTCATTGTCGAAGGCGACAGCGCCGGCGGCAGCGCAAAGCAAGCGCGGGACCGCAAGACGCAGGCGATTTTGCCGATCCGGGGTAAAATCCTCAATGTTGCATCGGCCACCGCCGACAAGATCCGCGCGAACAATGAAATCGCCGACCTGCAATTGGCTTTGGGCTGCGGCACACGCAAGGACTGCAACCCTGACAATCTACGCTATGAACGCATCATCATCATGACCGACGCAGATGTCGATGGCGCGCATATCGCGACCTTATTGATGACATTTTTCTTCCAAGAAATGGCTGAAATCGTGAAGGCTGGGCATCTCTACCTCGCGCGCCCGCCACTCTATCGCCTGACGCATGGCAGCCAAAGCGTCTATGCCGCCGACGACGCCCATCGCGCCGAGTTGGAAGCCACGGTATTCAAGGGCAAGAAAGTCGATGTGGGCCGCTTTAAGGGCTTGGGCGAAATGAACCCGAACCAGTTGAAGGAAACGACAATGGACCCAGCGACCCGCTCGCTGATCCGTATCACCTTGCCACATGAATATGAGCGCCGCGCGGTGGTCAATGACCTCGTCGATCGCCTTATGGGCAAAAATCCTGAGCACCGGTTCAACTTCATTCAAGAAAATGCTGCGCAATTGGATGAGGATACGATTGACGCGTGATGGAAGTGGGCCCCCTTCCCATGAAAGTTGCCCTAGCCGCTCCCTCGTCACCCTGAACTTGTTTCAGGGTCTATCGTGTAGCAAGAACGCACCTCGAAAGGCGGAATGGACCCTGAACCAAGTTCAGAGTGGCGATGAGCCTTAACTACGCCGTAAGCGCCTCCACCAGCGCCTTGACCTTTTTTTGTCGCCATTGCGGCAAGGGGGCGACCAACCAATAAGCTTCATCGCTTTCCTTTGCATTATCGACAGCGCGTACTTTGCCGTTGGCGATGTCAGCGTCGGCTAAAAGCAGTGGCACGGTCGCCCTGCCCAACCCAATAGCAGCCGCGTCAATCGCAAGGCCGGCATCGGCCAACCGCAACGCGGCGACATTATTGTCCACGGGGCAATTGGGCCAGCTAATCTGTGTCTCCGCGCCGCCCTCTGGCGCAGCGACAGTGACATAAGCGCCGGCCGCCAAGCAGATCCCTTCATGTTCTCCCGGCCCCGTGGTCAGACGGATGGCGAGGTCCAGATTGGCCTCGGTAAAATTCACATCTTCATCCGCCGCAACCAAATTAAATCGGGTGTCGGGATTTTCCTTGCTAAAGCTTGCGAGACGCGCCGCCAGCCATTTGGCGGTAAAATCACGCGGTGCGGCAATGGTTAGCGCATTGGACGACTGCCCCGCCTGCATCGCACGGACCGACTCTTCAAACTGCAAAAAGCCTGCGCGCAAGGCATCAAGGCCGTTTGCGGCTTCGTCAGTCAGTTCAAGTCCCTTGGGCGTGCGGCGGAACAGCACAACGCCCAACATATCCTCCAGCGCGCGGATTTGCTGACCTACCGCAGCAGGTGTCACGGCAAGTTCGTCCGCGGCTTTCGTAAAGCTCAAATGCCGCGCGGCGGCATCAAGGACACGCAAACCGTTAAGGGGGAGATGGGTACGCTTCATTCGCCTAAGCTCATCGCGCTGTGACCGGTGCCACCAGCGTAAAGCAGGGGATGTCCGCCAGAAAGGTCGAGCCATCCTCGCGCACAAAACGATATTTCCCCTCCATCGTACCGCTGGGCGTAGGTAATGGGCAGCCGGAGACATAATCATGGCTCTCGCCAGGGCGGAGAACCGGTTGTTCGCCAACCACCCCGTCGCCATCGACATGGTTAATTGTGCCGCGACCATCGGTGATCCGCCAATGCCGCGTGATCAATTGCACGGGTTCTTCACCGCCATTTTCGATGCGAATATGATAGGACCAGAACCAGCGTCCTTGCGCGGGGGCAGATTGATCCACCAAAAAATTTGGCGCGACGCGCACAGTGATACCCTCGGTCGTGGCGCTGGCCGCGAAGAAGGAATCCAATATGCTGGTCACAAACCAGCCGCCTTTAGCGCCTGATCCAGATCTTCGATAAGATCAGCGGGGTCTTCCAGACCGACATTGATGCGGATCATGCCTTCGCCAACGCCCATCGCCTCGCGGGCTTCGGGCCCCATGCCATGGTGGGTGGAGGATGCGGGGTGGCACATCAAGCTGCGTGCATCGCCAATATTGTTTGAAATATCAATCAACTGCAACCCGTTCAGCAACGCATGTGCTTGTTT
Source organism: Sphingomonadales bacterium UBA656 (assembly GCA_002299895.1). Lineage (GTDB taxonomy): Bacteria > Pseudomonadota > Alphaproteobacteria > Sphingomonadales > Sphingomonadaceae > Sphingorhabdus_B. The sequence continues at coordinate 163,361 of DBOC01000008.1, forward strand.
ACGGCCACCATCGACCTCGAAAGCAAATATCGGTCCACAGGCCTTCATCTGGTGCATCGCAAGATTGTGCTGCGGATGGCTCGGTAGACCGGGGTGCATGATGTGAGGCACGCGGCCCTCAAGGAATTTCCCCACTGCCAGAGCGTTCTCTGACTGCCGCATGGCGCGCAGCTCCAAAGTCTCAAGGCCCTTATGCACGACCCACGCGTTGAAGGGCGACAAATTGGGCCCCGTGTTGCGCTGAAACGGCAACAAAACCTCATCCATCCATTTTTGCGAAGCGCAGACGGCGCCTGCCAAGACGCGGCCCTGTCCGTCCATCAACTTGGTCGCGCTATACGCCACAACGTCGGCGCCAAAGTCCATCGGCCGTTGCAGCACGCTTGTCGCAAACGCGTTATCAACCACCGTTGTAATGCCATGTTCTTTCGCCAGACCGCAGACATAGGCCATATCGACAATGTCCATGGTCGGGTTTGCAGGCGTTTCAAAGAAGAACACCTTCGTGTTTGGTTGAATCGCCGCCTTCCACGCGTCATTGTCACGGCTGTCGATAGTCGTTGTGGTGATGCCCCATTTAGGAAGCAGATTGTCTGTCAACCAGCGGCAAGAACCGAACGCGGCGCGCGCGGCAACGACATGGTCGCCCATTTGCAACTGGCATAACAACGCCGTGGTCATCGCCGCCATGCCTGTGGCTTGAGCGCGGCAAGCCTCTGCCCCTTCCATCAGCGCAATGCGTTCTTCGAGCATTTGCACCGTCGGGTTCTGCAACCGCGAATAGGTCATGCCATCCTGTTCACCGGCAAAGCGCGCAGCAACGGTTTCGGCATCGTCATAGGTAAAGCCCGAAGACAGGAATAACGCCTCAGACGTTTCGCCATGCTCGCTACGCCAAGTGCCACCGCGCACCGCTTGGGTGGCAGGACGCCAATGCCGGGTTATTTCACGATTCTGGCCAGTATTTTTCTTCATAAGATCGCTTTTCGGGGAGAGCAGGGTTCAGGTCAAGGCAGCAAGCACCGCATCGCCCATATCGCGGGTCGAATGCGTGCCGCCGAGGTCAGGGGATCGTGCGCCGCCAGATAGTGCCTTTGCCACCGCGGCTTCAATACGGTCGGCCTGATCAGGCACGCCCAACGAGTAACGCAGCATCATTGCCGCCGACAATATCGTTGCAAGCGGGTTGGCCTTGCCCTGCCCCGCAATATCGGGCGCGCTGCCGTGGATAGGCTCATACAATCCCTTTTGGGCGGCATCCAGCGACGCGCTCGGCAACATGCCAATCGAACCAGCGCACATGCTAGCCTGATCGGACAAGATATCGCCGAACAAATTGCCCGTTACGATGACGTCAAACTGGCCGGGGTTGCGCACCAACTGCATTGCGCAATTGTCGACATACATGTGGCTCAAAGCAACGTCGGGAAATTCAGCATGGGTTTCAATGACGACATCGCGCCACAATTGTGAGGTTTCAAGCACATTCGCCTTATCAACCGAGCATAATTTTTTCCCACGCGCCATTGCCGTTTCAAACCCTACGCGAGCGATGCGGCGAACTTCATCCTCATCATAAGACATGATGTCATAGCCTTCGCGCTTACCCTTGGTGGTTTTGCGCATGCCCTTTTCGCCGAAATAGACGTCGCCATTAAGTTCGCGGACGATGACCATGTCGATTTGTGTCGCAACTTCAGGACGAAGCGCGCTGGCATCGGCCAGTTCAGGAAACAAGGTGGCTGGGCGGAGGTTCGCGAACAAGGAGAGTTCCTTGCGCAAGCCCAATATCGCCTGTTCTGGGCGCAGATGCCGTTCCAGCGCATCACAATCGGGGTCACCGACCGCGCCAAACAATATCGCATCGGCGCGCTTGGCAAGCGCGAGCGTGTCCGGCGGCAAAGGATGTCCAGCTGCCTTATAAGCGGCACCGCCAACCAACGCCTCTTCAAAGGTCAGGCCACCAATGCCGAGCGCATCCAAAACGCGGCGTGCTTGCGTGATAACTTCGGGTCCGATTCCGTCCCCGGGTAACAAGGCAACTAACATTCGAACTGTCCTTCAATTTTTCTACCGTCACCCTGAACTTGTTTCAGGGTCCATTTCTCGTCACAAGCCGCGGGCTATTGGGCATGATGGATGCTGAAACAAGCTCAGCATGACGATATTGAAATGTCAGGATTTCTCCTGCCAACAGCAGTGCAGTTATGCAACTGCCCTTTTCAACCGCTCCACGAGCCGTTCGCGCGCGGCCATGACATCCGCGCGACGGTCACCGAGCACATGCGCGACTAGCCGCTTGCGGGTTTGTGCCATCATAGCGACGGGCGCGCTGTCGCTGTCATATTCTTCGGCATAACCGAGTTCCGCGAGCAGCAAAGTCTCATACTGCGCCACCGCCCCTGCCCACACCCGTGCAGCTGGCGCCAACTCTATAGCGGAAAGCAAACCATCCACCGCGCTGTGCACACGCGGATAAGTTACGCCCTCGGCCAACGTTGCTGCGGTCAGCGCCGTTACCCAATCAATCGCAGCAGTTGCCAATGGCTCGCTGAGTAAATGTGCGCGACTATGGACAGGTTCGGGCGTCAGGCGCGCTAATTGGCCTACAATGCGCGTGCGCCATTCGCCCTTGATTACATTTCCGGGGATGAGGACTGGTCGCAACTGCCGCCCCCGTGCGCCCGCGACATAGCCTGCAAGCATACCGTGATCCGCCGTAAATGCCCGCACAATGGCCCCTGTTTCGCCATGGTTGCGGACCGCGCAGATGATGGCAGATGCCGAAATATCCATACGCCCTCATGCCAAGACTGCCGCAAGAGGGGAAGCTCTATCGCACCAGCTTCGTCCTACAATCAAATTGACGGCACAACATTTTTGCCAAAACCGACATCACCCGTTGCTATGATAATAATCATAGACCGTCTGCGCGACGGCGGCAGATACGCCGGGGGCCTTTTGCAAGTCCTCAAGGCTCGCATTGCGCACGGCACGGGCTGTGCCGAAATGCATGAGTAGCGCCTTTTTGCGCGATGGGCCAATGCCCGGAACTTCGTCAAGCGGACTGACGGTAATCGCCTTGCTGCGTTTCGCGCGGTGCGCACCAATGGCAAATCGGTGCGCCTCATCGCGCAGCCGCTGCAAATAAAACATAACGGGCGCATTGACAGGAAGGGTGAATTCACGGCCATCGGGGAAGTGAAACGTCTCGCGGCCAGCATGACGGTCTGGGCCTTTGGACACGCCGATAAAAGCGACGTCCTCAACGCCCAATTCGCGCACGATTTGCATAACAGAGCTCATCTGCCCTTTGCCGCCGTCGATGAGGACAAGGTCCGGCCAGTTGGCATCGCGTTCAGGCTCGTTATCTTCCATCAACCGCCCAAATCGCCGTGCCATGACTTCGCGCATCATGGCGAAGTCATCGCCAGGTGCGGTATCCGGATTTTTGATGTTAAACTTACGATATTGGCCTTTGATGAAACCTTCCGGTCCTGCCACGATCATCGCGCCCAGCGCGTTAGTCCCCTGAATATGGCTGTTATCATAGACTTCGATCCGGCGCGGCGGTTCGGGCAATTCAAACAGGTCAGCCACCTCTTGCAGCAATTTACCCTGCGTCGTGCTCTCGGCCAGTCTCCGGTCGAGCGCCTCTTCGGCGTTACGTGTGGCTTGTTTAACCAAGCGCACACGGTCACCGCGTTGCGGCATGCTGATTTCAATCTTGCGTTCGGCACGTTCGGACAAGGCTTGCGCCAACAAGTCTGCTTCAGTCAGTTGCCGATCTACAAAAATGGATTTCGCAGGGGGTACATCTTCATAAAACTGCGCGAGGAAGCTAGTAAGCACTTCATCTTCACTCATTTCCGCAACATGCGCGGGGAAGAAGGAACGATGCCCCCAATTTTGTCCGCCGCGAATGAAAAACGCCTGAATACCCATCACTCCATTGCGATGCGCCAGCGCAAAGATATCGGCGTCGCCTACGCCCTCTGCGTTGATCGCCTGCGACCCTTGAATGAAGGTGAGCGCCCGCAGCCGGTCCCGAACCATAGCGGCACGTTCAAAGTCGAGTGCCTCGGCCGCCGTCTCCATCTCCTTGGCCAATTTCGCCTGAACAGCAGAGGATTTACCGTCGAGGAATGATTTGGCGTCCGCAACAAGACTGTCATAGGCCGCGTCATCAATTCTCCCGACGCAAGGCGCGGAGCAGCGTTTGATCTGGTACAGCAAGCAAGGCCGATCCCGATTGTTAAAGAAGCTGTCGGTGCAACTGCGCAGCAAAAAGAGTTTTTGCAGCGCGTTCAGCGTTTGGTTGACGGAACCAGCGCTGGCGAATGGGCCGTAATATTGCCCCTTATGCCGCCGTGCACCGCGATGTTTCTGAATACGCGGAAATGGATGGTCGGCGCGCAACAGAATGAAGGGAAAGCTTTTATCGTCGCGCAGTAGCACATTATAAGCGGGGCGGTATCGCTTAATCAGCTGCGCCTCCAGCAACAGCGCCTCAGCCTCGCTATTGGTGGTAACGATGGTCATGGACCGCGTCAGCGCGACCATCCGGCGCAAGCGATTGGGTAGCCGGTCAATCTGCACATAATTGCCGACGCGGTTCTTTAAGGCGCGTGCCTTACCGACATAAAGAACATCACCCCGCGCATCGTGCATGCGATAAACGCCGGGTTTAAGCGGAAGGGTTTTCAGGACATTGCGGATCGCGGCGATGCCGGTGTCGAAATCAGGTGTGTCTGCACCACGTACCGCATAGGTCGCCTTTTCCTCGCTAAAGCGGGAAGCGGCATTGGGTTGGTCGGGGCGGTCGGCTTTGGACATGTTGCCTGCCATGTAGGCAACGTCTTTGCGCGACACAACGTCATTCCCGCATAGGCGGGGAAATGCCGAGTTTTAATGTTTCTGCTTAGTTCAGCGACGCAATCGACTGATCGATCAATGCAGCGTCGGCCTTCGCATCATGATGCGTGGAGATAAGCTGTGCCGCGGCGGCAGCAGCGGCAGCGGCAGCCGTTTTGCGGACATCGGCAATCGCAGCGCGTTCTGCGGCAGCGATTTTATCTTCAGCGGCTTGAGCGCGGCGGCCAATCAATGCGGTAGCGTCGGACTTAGCGCGTGCAACAATTTCTTTGGCTTCTTCTTCCGCAGCAGCCTTCATCGCTTCAGCATCTTTCGCCGCTTGCTTGGCCTTTGCTTCATATTCGGCCTTAATGGCTTCTGCTTCGGCACGTAAAGCAGTTGCTTGGTCCAATTGCTGACGAATGCCCGCAATCTGGTTATCCAAAGCGCCACCAATCATCGCGGGGACTTTTTTCCAGATAGCCAAAACGATCACGACGAGCATTGCCAAAGCGACCAGCATGGAGGCATCAAAGCCCAGTGCCGACGGCGTGACATGTTCTTCAGCGCTCGTGTGCGCTTCGGTTGTCGCATGCGTTTCTGCTGCTGGTGCTGCAATTGCAACCGCGTCGGTTGCAGGCGCGGCTGCTGTTGCGGCAGCTTCGGTTTCTAATGCTGGATTAGCCATGCGACATTACCGCCTTCACTGCTTTTGTGGCTTGCGCAGATGTGACCTTTGCACCGGATACCTTGGCAACGATGTCAGCCGCGGCTTCTGCAGCCACGGTTTCTATGCCGGATAATGCTTTGGCCGTTGCCTTTGCCAAATCGGCATCGGCAGCGGCAATCTTTGCGCTGATTTCGGCGTCGGCCTTTGCCAGACGCGCATCCGCATCCTTGGCAGCCTTCGCCTTGGCAGCGGCGGACTTAGCTTGCGCAGCAATCCGCGCCGCCGTTAGATCAGCAGCGCCGCTATCACCCAGATTATTGGCCTCTGCCCGTGCATGTTCGGCAGCCGCAAGGTCGTCCGCAATCTTGCGATCACGTGCGTCCATCGTAGCTTCTACCTTTGGCAACATGAACCGGCCGACCGTAAAATAGATCAAGCCGAATACGATCAACAGCCAAAAGAACTGCGATGCATAGGTTTCAAGGATCTGACTAATCTGGGGCATATTATGCGTTCGTCCTTATGAAAGAAGGCCCCGGCGCAATGCCGGGGCGAACTGTCAGTTAGGCAACGAAGATCAGGATCATCGCGATAACGAACGCGAGCAGACCGAGAAGTTCGACGGCGGCGAAGCCGATGAACAGACGGCCCTGCTGGCTGTCGGCTGCTGCAGGGTTACGCAATGCGCCCTGAAGGAATGAGCTAAAAACGTTACCAACACCGCCAGCGGCGATACCGGCACCAATTGCTGCCAGACCGGCACCGATCATTTGGGCTGCTTCTGCGTCCATGATAATAACTCCTATTGAAAAATAAACTTAGTGGTTGAAAATTAGTGCAAATTGACAGCGTCGTTAATGTACAGCGACGTCAAAAGCGCGAAAACATAAGCCTGAATGGCACACACAAGCAGTTCAAGCAAAGTGATACCAATCATCAGCAAAAACGCAGGGACGCTGACGATTAGGGGAACCCATGCGGCTTCGGCATTCAGGCCGTTGATCACAAATCCAGCGAGCACTTTCATCATGATATGACCCGCGGTCATGGCGACGAACAAACGCAGCGCGAGGCTGAATGGACGGATCATGAAGGAAAAAAGCTCGATGACTGGGATCAGCCAAAGCAGCCACCATGGCGTACCATGCGGCACGAACAGGCTAAAGAAATGGAAACCATGCTTCCAAAAGCCAACGACCAATACCGTGCCGAAGCTGAACAATGCCAGCACCGCCGTTACTGTCAGATGACTAGTAATGGTGAACGGGTGCACGCCGGGGACGATCCCAAAGGGCATCATGCCCATGAAATTCGCCATTAGGATGAACATGAACAATGAGAAGACCAAGGGCACATATTTCTTGCCCTCAGGACCGACATTTGCGGTCAGCATATTGTTGATGAAGCCAGTTGCACCTTCGACTGCCATTTGCCAGCGGCCGGGAACCATGTCACGCTTCATTCCGCCTGCCATGAAGAGCCACAAAGCACCAAGAACAAGCACCATGAACAAAGAAGAGTTGGTGAAGGAGACGTCATAACCACCAAGCTCAAGCTGCGCGAGCGGCTCAATCTTGAACTGGTACATCGGATCGATTTTGCCGCTTTCGCCTGCCACGTTCACTACCCTGTTAAATACACGTCAAGCGCCCAGATTAGTCCGGACGCTCAGCTGAAATCTTTATGATATTCCTGAAGGCGACCGCGATGCCCAAAAACATGCACGTCAACAGGAGCGCAGGTGCGATGCCCAGCAAGCGGTCCAATAACCAGCCAACCAAAGCGCCACCAGCCGGACCCGCAATAAGTTCGGTCAAAACCCTGTTCCCTTGCCGCATTCCTTTGGCCGGAACTTGATCCTTACCAGCACGAACTGCTTCGGCTTTCCGCGCCGCTTTCAGCTGCAAATCTAACGAATCGAGCCGCGCGTCACTTGTGCCTTCATTGTCCTGCCCGGGATTATTTGAATTCATGTGATTCCGTCCTTTCAGAACAAGGGAAACCACCTCGAAATCGGGCAAACCCCGCCTAGGCAGGGGCGCTTTAGGAGAGCCCCCGCGCCAAGTCAACAGCGCGCCTGCAAGATTGTTGCAACGCAATAGAAAAGGACGCGCCCTCTCTGTCAGGCCCCATCCGTTCCATTATGGCAATGTTATTATTTTCCCGATGCTGTCTGGTACTTTTTACCCGCAACCTTGCGTTCGGAAATCATGCGCCCGCTGTGCGCAACGTCATTTCAGTGATGCGACTTGCGTATGACGCAAAAATCACAGAAAAGAGCAATATCACAACAGGATAGCCTGATGACAGATATCGCGGATAGGACGGAGCATCATGGCACGGGCCACCGCGCGCGTTTGCGTAAACGCCTGTTGGAGAAAAATGGAGAGAGCTTACACGACCATGAATTGATTGAATATCTCCTCGCGCTCGCCATTCCGCGCCGAGATACAAAGCAAATCGCGAAGGATTTGATTCAACGATATGGTAGCCTGTCAGCTTTGCTAACGGCAGACGCCGACAGCATAATGCAAGAAAAATGGATGGGCGAAACCAGCGTTGCGGCGCTGAAAATAGTCCAAGTGGCTGCGCTTCGCCTGCTTAGCGAACCCGTGCGTGAGTTGCCGATTCTGTCATCATGGCAATCGCTGCTAGATTATCTCCGCGCGGACATGGCGCATCTGACGATTGAGCGCGTGCGCACGCTCTATCTCAACAGCAAAAACATGCTGATCCGCGATGAGGTAGCGAGCGAGGGCTCCGTCGACCAAGCAGCGATTTACACGCGCGAAGTCATCCGCCGCGCGATGGACCTTGGCGCAGCGGCAATTATTCTTGTCCACAATCATCCCAGCGGGGACAGTGCGCCCAGCCGCCAAGATATCGCGATGACGCGCGACATTGCCGATGCGGGGAAAAAGTTCGGAATTGCCGTGCATGACCATATCATCATCGGCAAGAATGGCTTTAGCAGTATGCGCAGCTCCGGGCTGATTTAGCGGGTAGCAAAATGGTGGCCGCTCCCGCATAGCCATAAAATGCCTTCTTCGTCTCCCTTAAAGAAATCCATTGGCACGCGTGAGCTGACTGTCATGATGTCGTCACTCATGGCGCTGAATGCGCTGGCCATTGACGCAATGTTGCCGGCCTTCCCTGCCATGGTGCGCGGCCTTAAAATCGCCGAGCCGAACCAGATTCAATTTATCATTTCCATCTTTCTGGCAGGAACGGGAATCGGGGCGCTCATTTATGGTCCATTGTCCGACCGCTATGGCCGAAAACCGATATTGTTGATTGCGACCGTCGGCGCGGCGATAGCATCGCTAGCATGTTCCTTCGCGCCTAATTTTGAAATCATGCTGGTCATGCGCTTTATCCATGGGCTGCTGGCCGCGGCTATGGGGGTTCTCGTGATTTCGGTGATCCGCGACCAGTTTGAAGGCGACGCCATGGCGCGGCGTATGTCGACTATTTTCCTCATCTTCATGATTGTACCAATTATTGCGCCTACAATTGGCCAGTTGGTGCTTCTGTTGGCCGGCTGGCGGATGATTTTTGACCTCATGGCCTTCATGGCCATCGTAGCCGCTATATGGGTCTATCTGCGCTTACCCGAGACGTTGGTACCCGAAAATGTCATCCCCATTCAGCCAAAGGCACTGGCAAAAGCATGGAAGGTCGTAGTCCTGAACCGCAACGCGGCAGGTTATATGATTGGCGCCGGTGTCACGCAGGGTGCCTTGTTCGGCTATCTCAACAGCTCGCAGCAGATGTTTGATAAGGTATTCAACGCCGCCGATTTCTTCACTATTGGCTTTGCAATCATCGCCATCGGTATAGCGGTGTCCAACTTCACCAATTCACGGATCGTCGAACGTTTTGGCGCGCGCCGTGTGTCGCAGACGGCGTTACTGACCTTTATCGCAATGGGTGCGTTGCAATTGCTAGCAGCACGCTTTGCACCAACATCCTTGCCGATCTTCCTCACCTTGTTGACCGGAAATATGGCGATGGTTGGTTTTATCGGCTCCAACTTCTCGTCCATTGCAATGTCGCCATTTGGCCATGTCGCAGGGGCAGCTTCGTCCTTCCAAACATTCGTCCGAACGGTGCTGGCGGCGACCCTCGGCGCCACCATCGGACAACAGTTTGATGGCACGGTCTATCCAGTTGCGCTCGGCTTTCTCTGCTGCGGTCTGGTGGCGCTAGGCCTTGTCTTGTGGTGTGAAAAAGGAAAGCTGTTCACACGCCCCGGAACAACACAGCCCTTACCTTCCAACCCGCACAATTAGCCCAAAGAAAAGGGGCGCCGAAGCACCCCTGTCCTTTTGTTATTTGATGGTTTCCTTAGTCCACAATAGGACCAAGAAACTAACCAATGTCCGGCGCGTCATCGATGCTTTGGTCATGCTGCAAGTTGGAATTGCGCATACCATAGATGAAATACAATATGATTGCTCCGACGAGGAAATATACAAAGAACATCAGAACATTGTAAGGAACCGACGTGATCAGATACAAGCATGACAGGATGCCCAGTATCGGTACAACCGGGTAAAACGGCACCGAGAAGCCTCGAGACAAATCCGGCGCTGCACGGCGCAGATAAATCACGGAAAGACAGACGATGGCAAATGCCGCCAAGGTCCCGACCGAGGTCATGTCACCCAGAACATTTATGTCGAAGAAACCAGCGGCAACCGCTGTGATTGTACCCACCAATAGTGTGTTAATATATGGCGTGTGGAACTTTGGATGCACCTTCGAAAACATCTTCGGCAACAGGCCGTCACGGGCCATAGTGTAGAAGATACGGGTTTGTGCATACATCAACACCAGCACAACAGACGTCAGACCGATAATCGCACCGACCTTGATGGTCTTTGCCAACCAAGACCATTGTGGACCGAAGCTGTCGACGACAACGGCTACAGGATCCGGAACGTTGAGCGATGCATAAGGCACGAGCAAAGTCATGATTGCTGCGACCAACATGTAAATTATGGTGCAGACAACCAACGAACCGATGATGCCGAAGGGCATATCACGCTTCGGATCTTTTGCTTCTTGTCCAGCGGTCGAAACCGCTTCGAAACCGATATAGGCAAAGAACACGATTGATGCGGCACGCATGATACCGTCAACACCGAATTGGCCGTCTCCAGTATTTTCCGGAATGAACGGCGTCCAATTTTTCGCCATCAATTCTGGCAAGTTGTTCAATACAATATATCCGCCGACCAAAATAAATGCAGCGAGCACGCTGATTTTAACTGCCACAATGACGTTGTTTACTTTGGCCGATTCCGACACGCCGACCATCAACAAAAGCGCGAGCACCATGCAGATGAGGAACGCCGGCAGGTTGAAAATAGCAGTTACAGCAACGCCGTCCACCATCAACGGTACGCCATCGCGCATGACGGCATGCCCTGTCGGCCCCGTGAATTGCGGCGGAATGACAAGGCCGAAGTCTGCGAGCAAACTGACAACATAACCACCCCAGCCAACGGCAACTACAGATGCGGCTAGACCATATTCAAGTAAAAGAAGCGCGCCCATGATCCAGGCAACAAATTCGCCCAGCGTCGTATAGCTGTAGGTATAGGCTGAACCAGACACCGGTAATGTCGAAGAAAGCTCAGCATAGCAAAGCCCTGCAAAAGCGCAGACGATGCCAGCGACAACGAAAGACAGCATGACCGCAGGGCCCGCATGTAAGGCGGCCGCGCTACCTGTGCGGACGAAAATACCAGCCCCAATGATACACCCAACGCCCAACAGCAGAAGGTTCCATTTGCCCAACGAACGTTTGAGTTCGCTGCTTGCCGACTCTCTTTGTACTTGTGCGATCGTTTTGCGCGCGAACATGCGTCGCATCACGGATTGCTGCTCAACGGCCATCTTAATCTCCCCGATGGATTTATAATTGCCCGGAACCTAGCCTCAAAATAGCACCGCGCAACTTAATTTCACCGCATAAGCATGGGGCCGAGCGGTTTTCCACCAAAAATATGGATGTGCAGGTGCGGAACCTCTTGATGCGCGTCCATTCCGATGTTGGCGAGCAAGCGATATCCCAGCTCGACGAGCCCTAATTCCCGCCCAACATGCCCAACCGCGCGGACAAAGCCGGCTATTTCAACATCGCTGGCTTTGGCGCTGAAATCGTCCCAACTGACATAAGCACCTTTGGGAATTACCAGCACATGGACGGGGGCTTGCGGGTTGATGTCGTCAAACGCCAAGGCCCATTCGTCCTCAAAAACCTTGCGGCATGGTATCTCGCCACGCAGAATTTTGGCGAAGATGTTTTGGTTGTCATATTCACGGGTCGGATCAATCGGCATATGTCACTCCTTTGCTTATGACCGCGACGCTTTTTCGACTAAGCCAGACACCCCTTCTCTGCGATCCAGTTCAGCGAGCACATCGTCTAGCGTTACGCCAACATCGCGCAGCAATATCATCAAGTGAAAAACGAGATCCGCCGCTTCAGCAGTGACATGCGCGGCGTCACCCGACAGCGCGGCGATGATGGTCTCGGTCGCCTCTTCGCCGACCTTTTGCGCGATTTTGCCGCGGCCTTTGGCGTATAAAGATGCAACATAGCTGCTGTCAGGGGCAGCGTCCGCGCGCTGGGCAATGGTTTGTTCGAGTCTTGTGAGTGTATCGCGCATCAAATGTCTTTCTGTAAGGCGACGACCATGGCTTTATCCTCAGCCGGGATCAAACCTTCGAGCACACGCCAGAAGCCTGTAACGGATTCCTGCCCAGCCGCCGCATAAGCCGTGGCCAGACTATTGCGCAATGCATCAAACAATTGTGCCTCGAACTGAATACCTTCGGGCGTAAGGCGCAAGAGTTTCTGACGCCGGTCAACATCACCTGCTCGCGTTTCCACAAGCCCACGGTCACTCAAATCGGTGAGAACGCGGCCAAGCGATTGTTTGGTTATCGCAAGAATTTTAAGTAACGCACTAATCGGCAGATCAGGCTGGCGTGCGATGAAATAAAGCGCGCGATGATGCGCACGGCCAAGGCCATGTTCGGCGAGCCCTTCATCGATTGCGCGGGTAAGCCGCGTATAACCAAAGAACAAAAGCTCAACCCCGCGCCGTACTTCATTTTCACGAAGGAACAGAGGCGATGCAGTCGGCGGCACAGAAATAGAAGATGGGACAGCCATATTGACGTATCTTGGCCTAGCCCATAGGACAGTGCAAGACCCTAATGAACGAGAGCATCGATGAACACTGGCGCATTTCCTTTTGAGGCAAACCCAAATCCGGTCGATCCTGGCGAACGCGCAGCGCGGCTCATCGACCCCGGTTTTGGACGGGTGTTCACGGACCATATGGTGACGATCCGTTATTCGGACGACAAGGGCTGGCATGACGCGAAGGTCGGACCGCGCGGCCCCCTGACGCTCGACCCTGCGACGGCCGTTTTGCATTATGCGCAAGAGATTTTTGAGGGGCTAAAGGCCTATCGCCTTGCCGACGGCGGAATGGCCCTGTTCCGTCCCGAACAAAATGCCCGCCGGTTTCAACGCTCGGCAAAACGTTTGGCCATGCCCGAATTGCCGGAAGAAATGTTCTTGCAAGCATGCAAGCAATTGGTTGAGGTTGATAAGGACTGGTTCCCCCCCGTCGAAGGTGGTTCGATATATCTGCGCCCATTCATGATCGCGAGCGAAGTGTTTTTAGGCGTAAAGCCATCCGCCGAATATCTGTTCATGGTCATTGCGTCTGCGGCTGGCAATTATTTCAAGAGCGGCGCACCGGCAATTTCGATTTGGGTGTCCGAACAATATACACGCGCAGCGCCGGGCGGCACGGGCGCAGCGAAATGCGGCGGCAATTATGCGGCAAGCCTCGTGGCGCAGTCAGAAGCCATTAAGCAAGGCTGCGACCAGGTCGTGTTTCTTGACGCCAGGGAACATCGTTGGGTTGAGGAACTGGGCGGTATGAACCTGTTTTTCCTATTCGATGACGGGTCCATCCTCACGCCGCCAGTCGACGGCACAATATTAGAAGGCATCACACGTGATTCTGTTCTGACTTTGGCGCGCGAACAAGGGTTGAACGTGCGTGAAGAGCGTTACGCCATCGACCAATGGCGGGCCGATGCGGAATCGGGGCGCCTGCTTGAAACCTTTGCGTGCGGAACGGCTGCCGTCGTCACGCCCGTTGGAAAAGTGCAATCCGCAAAAGGAAGTTTTTCCATTGGCGCAGGCGGTGCTGGGCAGATGACCCAACAAATTCGGTCAAAACTTGTGGATATTCAACGCGGAATTGTGGCAGATACCCATGGCTGGGTCCAACGCATCGATTAAGCAGTTGCGCAATAAAATTACCACGATATAAGCCGCCCGCATCGGCCAGATTACTGGCATGCTGGGGCGTCGCCAAGCGGTAAGGCAGCGGCTTTTGATGCCGCCATTCGCAGGTTCGATCCCTGCCGCCCCAGCCATTTTGCAAAAATCTGCACATATGTTACTTTCAGTAAAAATGCATACGTATGTAAAAACGAAAATGTATATGTATGTAACCAAAGGTAAATATTTTTACCCTGTCTAGTAAATAAGTAATATATCGTTAGATACATCTCATTGTCGTATTTTCGGCGGTTTGCTAAAGGGTGGGCCCAGAATGAGAGTATTTATTGCCGACAATGATTCA
>DBOC01000008.1:177878-223657 GCA_002299895.1 Sphingomonadales bacterium UBA656
TTATTGCCGACAATGATTCAGATGTTGTCGATTATTTAAAACAGATAGTCGAAGATCTAGGGCATGACGCCGTTGGTTGTACGGATAGCAAGACCTTTACCGAAATATTGCTGCGCGAAGCATTTGACCTTGTCATCTTGGATTGGAACATTCGGGCAGCAGACGAAATCTCCCTGCTTGAATGGATGAACAAAACTTTAGTTACACGGCCACCCGTCATTATGATGGCAAACCGTTCTGCTAAGCGGGATATTGCCGAAGCCTTAAATGCCGGTGCTGATGATTACATTACGAAACCAGAAAGCCGTAATATCATTGCAGCGCGGGTAAACGCTTTGCTGCGCGGCAATGCAGCATGTGGTGCATTTGATACGGAGGTCACCTATGGCGCCTATAAGATGAACCGCATGGAACAGAGCGTTAGTATCCACGGACAGACCGTCATATTGACCGCCAAAGAATTTGAGCTGGCGGAAATGTTTTTCAAAAACACAGACCGCACCCTGTCGCGCCATTATATTATGCAAACCATTTGGCGCACGACCGCAACACTTGCGACACGCACGTTAGACATGCACATTTCGAGAGTGCGAGCGAAGTTAGCTTTGCAGCCGGAAAACGGCTTCCGGATTTTCACGGTTTTCGGTTACGGTTACCGACTTGAATCTGCGCATTAAGCCGTAAAACGGAATCGTTACAAAAAGGCTGCTTTAAGCAGCTTTTTTTGCACGCTCTGTCATTTCCTGATTCAACATTTCGGCCAATAGAAATGCCAGTTCTAGCGATTGCGCCGCGTTCAACCGCGGGTCACAATGGGTATGATAGCGATCGGCCAACCCTTCATCCGTTACAGCCACGGCACCGCCGGTACACTCGGTCACATTCTGACCGGTCATTTCGATATGGATGCCACCGCCAAAGGTGCCCTCCGCGCGGTGCACAGCGAAGAATCCGCGTACTTCGGCCAAGATACGCTCAAACGGACGCGTTTTATATCCGCTCGCTGATTTAACAACATTGCCATGCATCGGGTCACAAGACCAGATCACTGGATGTCCCTCACGTTGCACAGCGCGGACCAAAGTCGGGAGGCCTGTCTCTACTTTGTCAAAACCGTAACGCGAGATCAAAGTGATCCGCCCCGCCTCCCGCGCTGGGTTCAACGTATCAAGCATCCGCAACAATGCATCGGGTTCCAAGCTTGGGCCACATTTTACGCCGATGGGGTTACCGATACCGCGCAAAAATTCGACATGGGCCGAGCCTTCGAACCGGGTCCGATCGCCAATCCACAAGAAATGCGCTGACGTGTCATACCAACCGCCGGTCAAGCTGTCCTGACGCGTCATCGCTTCCTCATAGGGCAACAATAACGCTTCATGGCTTGTGTAGAAGCTTGTTCCCTTGATTTGCGGCACAGTCTCCGGCGTAATGCCGCACGCTTCCATAAAGGCCAGCGCCTCGCTGATACGATCTGCCGTTTCTTTATATTTTTGTGCCCAGGGCGAACGGCCCATATAATCATGCGTCCAAGCGTTTACCTGCTGCAGATTGGCATAACCACCGCTGGAAAAGGCGCGCAGAAGGTTCAATGTTGATGCAGCTTGACTATACGCGCGGATCATACGCGCCGGGTCTGGCTCGCGTCCTTCGGCAACAAATTCAATATCGTTAATGATGTCCCCGAAATAGCTTGGCAGCTCAACACCGTTTATGGTTTCGGTCGGTGTGGAGCGTGGCTTGGCAAATTGGCCCGCCATCCGCCCAAGTTTGACCACGGGTAGCTTACCCGCGAAAGTCAGCACTACCGCCATTTGCAAGATCACACGGAAGGTATCCCGAATGTTATTCGGGTGAAATTCGGCAAAGCTTTCTGCACAGTCCCCGCCTTGAAGCAAGAACGCCTTACCTTCGGCTACTTTCGCGAGATCGGCCGTGAGATTGCGCGCTTCGCCTGCAAAAACCAGGGGCGGATAATTACGCAACGTATTTTCAGTGGCCGATAACGCGGCAGCATCCTTATACGCAGGCATGTGAATGCCCGTTGCGTCTCTCCAGCTTTCAGGCGTCCAACTCGTCGCCATGGGTCATGCTCCAACAATAATCGAATGAATTTTGCGTCCTTTAGGCGCAATATGTTGCCGGTAGCAAGTGTTAGCGCCGAATTTCCGCTGGTTTCACAAAATGCAACACAGACAGCATCATTTGCCACATTTTTAACCAAATTGCCTGTTGGCAAATGACTGGAAAGGCGTCTATGTGGCCGCTGAATCGCCCCTATCGTGCTCCAAATTGCTGGACGCGGTTGGAGTGATAAGATTTCGACGGTATTGCGCGGTTCAGTTCCGCGACGCAAAAAGGGCAAGTTATGTCGACAGTCAAAAAAACAAAAGCCACCGGTAAAAAGCCGGTAAAGGCCCCAAAACCTCGCGTTGCAGCTGCAGCAAAAGCGGATAAAGCGACGCCGGGCGGCATAGCCGCGGAAAATCTGGACGTTGAGAATGAAGGCCAAGCGCCAGGCGTTCGCCGGCGGGACTTCATCCACATTGCAACCGTCAGCTTCGCTGGCGTAGGCGCGGCCGCCGTTGCAATGCCCTTGGTATCGCAAATGAGCGCAAGCGCTGACGTGTTGGCCTTGGCATCTATCGAAGTTGACGTAGCCGCCATTCAGCCTGGTCAGTCGATCAAGACCAGCTGGCGCAAACAACCCGTTTTCATCCGCAATTTGACAGCTGCCGAAATCGAAGCCGCTAACAAGGTTGATGTCGGCGGGTTGCGTGACCCGCAAACTTTGGCCGAACGGACAAAGCCGGGTAAAGAAAACTGGCTCATCACCCTTGGCGTCTGCACCCATTTGGGCTGCGTACCTTTGGGCGCAGCCGCTGGCGAAGTTAAAGGTGAATATGGCGGCTATTTCTGCCCGTGCCATGGTTCGCATTATGACACCGCCGCACGTATCCGGAAGGGCCCAGCCCCGACGAACCTCGTCGTTCCGGAATTCGCATTCATTTCTGACACAGTCGTAAAAATCGGTTGAGGAGCTAGAACGTAATGAGCTTCCCTTGGGCACAAGAGTATAAGCCGCAAGGCGCAGTAAGTAAGTGGGTCGATGAGCGACTGCCCTTGCCGCGCTTAGTCTACAATGCCGTGGGTGCCGGTTATCCGGTTCCGCGCAACCTCAATTATTTCTGGAACTTTGGTGTCCTTGCGGGCGTCGCTTTGGTTATCCAGATCGTAACCGGCATTGTGTTGGCCATGCATTATTATGCAAGCGTTGACGGAGCATTTAACAGCGTCGAGCATATCATGCGCGACGTAAACTCCGGCTGGTTCATCCGCTATGCACATATGAACGGCGCGAGCTTCTTCTTCATCGTCGTGTACATTCACATTTTCCGGGGGCTTTTTTACGGTTCGTATAAAGCACCGCGCGAAATGATATGGCTCCTAGGCGTCACCATCTTCCTATTGATGATGGCAACCGCGTTCATGGGCTATGTTTTGCCATGGGGCCAAATGAGCTTCTGGGGCGCGCAGGTTATCACTGGCTTCTTCTCCGCCATTCCTGTGATCGGCGAACCCTTGCGTCAGTTGCTCCTCGGCGGCTTTGCGCCTGACCAAGCCGCCTTGAACCGCTTCTTCTCGCTGCACTATTTAATGCCGTTCGTGATTGCAGGCGTCATCATCCTGCATATTTGGGCATTGCATATTCCAGGTTCGTCAAACCCGACGGGCGTCAGTGTTAAGGGTGAACAGGACACCGTTCCGTTCCACCCATATTACACCGCGAAGGACGGGTTTGGCTTAGGGGTCTTCTTGATCCTCTTTGTTGCCGTAACTTTCTTTGCGCCGAATATGTTGGGTCATCCGGACAATTACATTCCGGCTAACCCGCTTTCGACGCCAGCGCATATTGTGCCTGAATGGTATTTCTTGCCATTCTACGCGATTTTGAAGGCGTTCACCGTCGATTTCAGCATCCCATTCACCGGCATCATCATCATCGAAGCCAAGTTAATGGGCGTGCTTGCGATGTTTGGTTCGATCTTGCTGTTGTTCTTCCTGCCATGGTTGGACACATCACCCGTACGTTCGGGTCATTATCGTCCGCTGTTCCGCAAATTCTTCTGGTTCGGGCTTATCCCAAGCCTGGCTTTGTTGACCTATTGCGGCGGAAAACCCCCTTATGCGCAATGGGTTATTCTCAGCCAGATTGCGGCAGCTTATTATTTCGCCCATTTCTTGATCATCTTGCCAATCGTTTCGCGCATTGAACGGCCGCTTCCGCTGCCAAATTCAATCACCGAAGCTGTCACCGGCAAACCGCTTGAAACAGCGGCTGCGTAAAACAGGGAAAGCAGTATCATGGTTCGTTTAGTTGCTTTTTTAGTAGGCCTGTTTTTCAGCGGCATGCTTTTGCTCGGCCTTGGGGATACCGTTATCAAGGCCATTCAGGAACCTGAGCAGCCTACGGCTGAGCACGAGTTTCATGAAACGCCCGTTGCCGTCAGCTTTGCGCATGATGGGCCGTTCGGTAAGTTTGACCGTGGCCAATTACAGCGCGGATTGAAGGTATATTCCGAAGTCTGCGCAGCCTGCCATAGCTTGAAGCTCGTTGCCTTCCGTGATTTCGCGGCATTGGGTTACAACGAAGACCAAGTTAAGGCACTCGCCAAGGCTTGGAAAACCGAAGTGCCGAGCGTCAACCCTGAAACGGGTGAAGCGGCCTCGCGGCCTGCCATTCCTGCCGATAAAATTCCTTCGCCATTTGCGAATGAAGTCGCGGCACGTGCAGCCAACAATAATGCGCTTCCACCTGACCTTTCACTGATAACCAAGGCGCGTCCCGATGGCACCGCTTATGTATACTCATTGTTGATGGGCTATCGCGATCAAGCGGGTTACAAGAACGCCGAAGGCAAAGAGCTGCTGAAGGAATTCCCTGACGCTGCGACGCCCGCTGGCTTGCACTTCAACCCATGGTTTGCAAACCTGAACATTGCGATGGCAAGCCCAATCGCGAGTGATGATCTGGTTACCTATGATGATGGTACAAAGGCCACCAAGGCGCAGATGGCGAAAGACGTTTCTGCATTCTTGACATGGTCAGCAGAGCCAAAGATGGAAAACCGCAAAAGCGCTGGTTGGGCCGCGCTTGGCTTCCTGATCATCTTCACCGTGCTTGCATGGATGTCCTACAAGACCATCTGGGCAGACAAAAAACACTGATAGGGTAAAACCAATTTTGTGAAGGGGCCGCTTTTGCGGCCCTTTCTTTTGCAATGAGGGCGTTGACGCTTTGACCGGATAATGGCAATAGCGGCGCTTCACACGGCCCTTTGGTCCGTCGCGGGTATAGCATAGTGGTAATGCACTAGCCTTCCAAGCTAGCTAGAGGGGTTCGATTCCCCTTACCCGCTCCAACATTCTTACCTTACACAATAATCATTCCCTCACGCACGGTTGCCTGCGCTATAAGTTGCGCGCTAATCCGACTGTATAAGTTTTCAGCATGGAGTTCGTTATGCGCATCGCATTGTATCAGCCGGACATGGCGGGGAATGTCGGCGCAGTTTTGCGGACGTCAGCCTGCTTTGGTGTCATATGCGACATCATCGAGCCTTGCGGCTTTGCCTTTTCCGAACGCGCGTTGAAACGTTCGGGCATGGATTATATGGACCATGTCCAGATTCAACGGCATCCTGACTGGTCCACTTTTCTCGAAACCCTGGATGGTGCACGGATCGTTTTAATGTCCAGCAAGGCGTCAACCCCGCTTCCACAGTTCACCTTTCGACCTGATGATATCATTCTCATGGGTTCCGAAAGCAAAGGGGCGCCGCCCGAAGTCCATGCACGCGCCGACGCACGCGTCTGTATTCCGATGGCCGCAGGATTTCGATCCTTGAACATTTCGGTATCGGCTGGCATCGCTTTGGCAGAAGGTCTTAGACAGACCCATTCATTCCCAAGAGGCGAACTATGACCCTGATATTAGATCAACGCCAACAGACCGCGCGCACATGGTTCGAATCGCTCCGGAACCGCATTTGCGCTGCCTTTGAAGAGATTGAGCGCGAAGCAGGCTCTGATGCGTCGTTTGAATATATCCCATGGGACCGTAACGACCATGATGGTTCCCCCGGTGGCGGCGGTGTGCGTGGGGTGATGAAGGGCAAGGTTTTCGAGAAAGTGGGCGTGAATGTCTCCACCGTCGGCGGCAGCTTCAACCCCGAATTTGCCAAAACCATTCATGGCGCTGCCGATGACCCCAGTTTCTTCGCCACAGGAATAAGCCTCGTCGCGCATATGGCAAACCCGCATGTGCCCGCCGTGCATATGAACACCCGCTATCTGGTGACAACGAAAAGCTGGTTTGGTGGTGGCGCGGACCTTAACCCGCCTATTCCTTATGCGGAAGACACGGACGACTTCCACGCGCGTCTCCGTGCGGCCTGCGCACCATATGGCCCCGATGTGTATGAACGTTATCGGAAATGGGCGGAGGATTATTTCTGGATACCGCACCGCAACGTCCATCGCGGCGTTGGCGGAATATTTTACGACCATCTCGAAAACACAAGCGACGCCTTGTTTGAACAAAATTTCGCGTTCACCCGCGATGTCGGCGATAGCTTCCTCGACATATTTCCTAAGCTTGTCCGCCGTCGTATGAACCAGCCCTTCAGTACCGAAGAAAAGCAGGCGCAATTGCGCTGGCGTGGTCTCTATGCCGAATTTAACTTGGTATATGATCGCGGCACGACCTTTGGATTGAAGACCGGCGGCAATGTCGACGCGATATTGATGAGCTTGCCGCCCGAAGTGGTGTGGGCCTGACCCCAAATGGCGTTTAGTCCGATTGCGCACGGCGAACTGGGTGCCATTGTCACATCGTTGGAAATGACGAACCGTCCGCCGTTGCGGGCGCTGCCAGCGTCAGAATTGCGGTTGGAACGATGGCAAGTGCCAACAGCAGATGCCTATCGCACGCTATATCGTCGCATTGGCGAACCATGGCTTTGGTTCTCCCGGCTTGCGCTTGATGACGCGGATCTTTTGCGTATCATCCACGACCCGGCCGTGCGCATCTGGGCCGTGCTTGACCGACGCGGTATTGAGGTTGGAATATTGGAGCTGGATTTCCGGGACGCCGGACAATGCGAGATTGCCTTTTTCGGCCTAGTGCCAGAACTGACGGGCAAGGGTCATGGCAAATGGCTGATGGCAATGGCGCTGCAAATGGGCTGGGCGGAAGCTGGCGTTCAGCGGATGTGGGTGCACACCTGCACGCTTGATGGTCCTTATGCGCTGGCCTTTTACCAGCGGTCCGGATTTCGTGCCTATCAACGGCAGTTGGAAACTTTTCCCGACCCGCGCCTTAATGGCCTTATACCGCGCGATGCCGCGCCGCAAATCCCGATTATAAGTAAGGTGTCTGCGCAGAAAGCTGACGATTGACCGCGATTAGCATCAATGTGAAAGCTACTGCCTCCAAAGTGACGAACAGCGCCTTGACCGCGGACTCGACAATCGGGACACCTTCTTCGCCCACGATAGACTGACAAATGGCGACGATCGCGGCATCAGCGACACCTGCAACAATACGCAAAAATACGGCCACAAAGAGCATCAAAAACAAAATCGCCCAACCGCAATGACTTGTAACACGCCAAGTCCGGATCACAGATTTGTTGATACCACCCCCGACATTCTGCGCGACGACGGCGGGCAATATCGCAAAGCGACCCGAAAGATACAGGCCGGGTAGGATCAACATCAAAAATCCTGCCAGGGTCGCCCAGCCAACAATCAAGCTTGCAAGCAGATAGGGGGCAAATAATGCCGCGGCGATGCCAAGAGCATCGCCGACTTTCGACAGCGGACGCCCCGACATCAGCACATAAAGGGACAGGTTGCCATATATGGTTACCAACATCGTCGGCACAAGAACGCGCCAGTTGGCTTCGAAATAGCGGCTGATTTCCTGAATAGCCTGATTCGTATCGTCGAGATTTTCAACAATCAGCGGCGGAACGAGAAACGCAGACACCCATGCCGACATGAAAATAAAGAAGCCAGCGATTGCGGCAATCGCCTCTTTATCCGCCGCGAGCAAAGCGCGCGCGTCAGTCCAGACAGCGCGATAATCAAGCTTCTTTGGCATAATCTCTCCTCAGCTATGCGCGGCGTAGAGGCAGACATATGCGGTGGCAAGCCGCATACACCATGCTAAAGGATGGTTCATGATTTTGGATCACCCTATCGACTGGGACATATCAACAGGCCTGACCCCCTATCCAGATGCGCTCAGCCGTATGGAGGCGTTGCAGGGGGCAATCCGTGATGACAACGCCAGAGAGCTTGTCTGGCTGCTGGAACACCCGCCTTTATACACTAGCGGCACCAGTGCAGACCCCGCTGAATTACTGAGCCAGCAATTCCCCGTCTATGACACGGGACGCGGCGGGCGATATACTTATCATGGTCCGGGTCAGCGCGTTGGCTATGTTATGCTAGACCTTGCCCGTCATGGCAAAGATGTCCGCTGCTACGTCCATGCACTTGAAGGCTGGGTGATAGATGCGTTGGGGCAATTTGGCATCGAAGCCCGTCGCGCGGAAGGACGCATCGGCATTTGGTGCGACACGCCGGACGGCCAAGAAGCAAAAATCGGCGCGATTGGCGTACGTATTCGCAAATGGGTTACTATGCACGGCTTTGCTGTGAACATTTCCCCTGATCTCAGCCATTTTACCGGCATCGTGCCATGCGGGATATCGGAATATCCGGTGACCAGCCTCGCTGCTTTGGGTATCAATGCTAGCTTATCGGATTTTGACGCCGCATTGCTGTCAACTTTCCCCGATTTTCTCAATAGTCTTGCGAAAGCAGGTGAAAATTGTACGGATGCGCCGAGTTAGACCAACGAGGATATTATGCGTCTTTGCCATTTTACGTCTGCCCTTGCCATCATGCTGCTTTTGACTGCATGCGGCAATTCAAAGGAAGATCGTCAAGCCACCGAAACGCGCATGGACACTCTCGACAGTCTAGAGGGCACGATTAGCGATGACATGATCAACACCGACGAAGCGGTCGACGACGTGCCAGTGCAATCTAGCATCGAGATTTCAGAACCCGTTGGGCGCAAAGACGCAACCCCAACCAAAACCGACGCCGACGACACGGCAGAGGTCGAAACACCCGGCGAACCCCAGTGAGACTAAACACCACGCTGACATTGCCTTGCGGGGCCGTATTGAACAACCGTATCGCAAAGGCCGCGATGACCGAAGGGCTTGCCGACCCATTGGGTCGCCCAACGCCTGAATTGCAGCGCCTTTATGGCATTTGGTCGGACGGCGGCGCTGGCCTGCATATTTCTGGAAATATTCATATCGATGCGGACCATCTCGAGCGCCCCGGCAATGTCTTTTTTGACGGACATCCCGACGCCGAAATGATGACGGCCCTCCAATTTTGGACGCAGGCCGCAACCCGCAACGGCAATCATTTCTGGGCACAAATCAGCCATGCCGGACGGCAAACCATGCGTGCCGTCAATCGGCATCCCAAGGCACCATCTGCGGTCAAGCTAGGGTTGCCCGGTGGACAATTTGGTACGCCTATCGCCTTAACCGAGGACGAAATTCTGAACCTTATTGGCCGCTTTGGTCAGGCCGCATTACACTGCAAAAATGGTGGATTTACAGGCGTTCAGATCCACGCCGCGCATGGCTATCTAATTTCGCAATTGTTAAGCCCACGATCGAACCAGCGCACAGACCGCTGGGGTGGTAGCCTAGTGAACCGTGCCCGTTTCCTCATGTTCACTATCAACACTGTGCGCACTCTGGTCGGTCCCGAATTCCCCATTTCCGTCAAATTGAACAGTGCAGATTTCCAGCGCGGCGGTTTTGCTTTTGAGGACAGCCTGCAAGTCGCCCGATGGCTGCAGGATGCGGGTGTAGATCTCATTGAGATTTCGGGCGGCACCTATGAGCAACCGAAGTTGCTTGGCATTCAAGGCATGGAGGAAGAGGAAGCCCAAAATGTGGCAGACACCACCCTTTCACGCGAAGCCTATTTTGTTGATTTCGCCCAAGCGATGAAGGCCGAATTAAAAATCCCCTTGATGGTAACCGGTGGATTCCGCAGCGCATCGGCGATGGAACAAGCCTTGCGCAACGGCGGTGCCGACGTCATTGGCCTTGCCCGCCCATTATGCGTGCTGCCCGAAGCGCCAAAAAGGCTGCTCGGCGGTATGGCGATGTTACCCAAGGTTGAGAACCAATTGAAGCTGCTGCCTGAATGGCTTGCAAGCTTACGCAAAATCAAAATGGTGCGCAGTATTGAAGGATTTGCAACACAATATTGGTTTTACAGCCAAATCTACGCCCTCGGCCGCACAGGCCGCACATCGCCAGACATGACGGTTTTTGCCGCCTTGCGTGAGGTAGAATCGTATCAGAAAGAATGGTTAAAGGCCAGTCGCGCCGCAAGGGCTTAATCGCCCTCGCCGGGGTCAGGGCTGAAATACTTGTCGAACTTATCTTCTACGCCCTTAAACTCATCTGCATCGGCAGGCGGTTCACGGCTTGAAGTGATATTCGGCCATTCCGCGCTATAGGTCGCGTTCAATTCCAACCATTTCTCAAGACCGTTTTCGGTGTCTGGCAAAATCGCTTCTGCAGGGCATTCGGGTTCGCAGACGCCGCAATCGATGCACTCATTGGGGTTGATGACGAGCATATTGTCGCCTTCATAAAAACAATCCACCGGACACACTTCAACGCAGTCCATATATTTGCAGCGGATGCAGGCATCGGTAACGACGTAAGTCACTTGCGGAAATCTCCCAAAGGCAGCGGCAAAGTGCCTGCTTCGCTTTGCTGCCTATTGCGAGGCACGGGGGGAAGTCAACGGCGGAATGCAACTGCCAGCCAATTTTTAATCGATCCGCTGATAACAAAGCCCTGCCTCACTAGCCGGGCCGCGCCGGACTGGTGTCGACA
Organism: Sphingomonadales bacterium UBA656; assembly: GCA_002299895.1. GTDB lineage: Bacteria > Pseudomonadota > Alphaproteobacteria > Sphingomonadales > Sphingomonadaceae > Sphingorhabdus_B. The sequence goes on from DBOC01000008.1 coordinate 188,897, forward strand.
ACAGCTTAAATGTAACCACAGCTTCCCCCATGGGCAGCGTGATGACATCGCCGATAGCGATGGGCAGGCTAGCCTTCTCCACGCGGCGTCCGTTGACGCGGATGTACCCAGCCTCCGCCCAAACTTGGGCAAGGGTCCGGCTCTTGGCAAATCGCAGAAAGAACAGAAGTTTGTCGATCCGCAACTTCGCCCCGTCCGATTAGAGCTTAAGGCCCTTAAGCGCCGCCAATTGCAACGCGAGGGAGGATGGTTGTGCACTTTGCTGTGCAACAACCGGTGCGCGCTCAGGCTTCGTCTGTGATTTACCCGTTGCAGGGGATGCCTTGCGTTGCGGCTTGGCACGCGGCTGACGCTGTTCGGGCGGGCGTGGTTTTGGCAGGCCAACCCAGCGCCAATGCGTCAAGATGATAGCTTGCGGGTCAGCTGTTGGCGGTGCAGCAGCGTCTGGGGCGTTAGCTTCAACTTCAGCAGTTGCTGTCACTTCCGCGACCTCTGCTTCGGGTGCTGGAGAGGATGCCGCCGCAACCAGCGCTGCCGCGTCAGAAAGGGTTTGAGCGACCACGTCAGGCTCCTTCTGCAGCTCTGGCTCGGGCGCCTGTTCCGCGGGACGGAAGCCTGCGTCGCGCATCAGAGCCTTCAACCCGCTTTCGCTAATACCCAATGATGTGGCGAACGCCATATCCATAGCAAACAGATTGCCCTGCCCGCGTGCTTCATGCGCCTTTTTGATAACCCGTTCGGCCAAGTCAATGCGGACATATTCATCACCAATCCGACGATAGCCTGCATTGCGTGCGTCGGACGCACTGGCAAAATTCCAGGCCTTCAAATGCACGGCGCTTTCGGGTGGAAGTTCTGGCATCGCCCGGTTGTCGCGCGCCGCAAATAATGCAGCACGCCATTTCGCCGCAGCTGGCTTCAGCGCAGCATGATGATAGATATCTAACGCGCCAAAGACGATGCCGCCCTTTCGCGCAGCGCCGCGTGCTTCCTTAGGCAAAGCTGCAATCGCATCGGCCAAATAATGCCTACCCGCAATGCCACCTTCGTCGGCCAATCGCACCGCAAGCGCGCGAACATTGCCGTCGACATCTGCTTTCTGGGCGAGTTCCAATAGCCCGACTATACCGCCCATGGCTTTGGCCAATTGCGCTGCAATCCAGCTTTCGGCGCGGGTCGTGATTTCACGCAACGCGTCACCTTCAAGACCAGCGACCGCCTTTACAGGCGTAAAGGCAGGTTGAAGCAATGTCCGCCCTTTGGTCAGCGCACCCAATATATCACCCTGCCAGAAAATGGCGGGCTTGCCCTCTCCATCCGCTGCGAGCGAGAATTCGCTGTCCTCTGCCATACTTACGTCCTTTGCCTTTTGTCTCAAATATGCCGCCAAATGCCGTTCGGCGGCGGCTAACAACAACTTACGGTCACCTGCTTTGGCTGCCGGGTCAACCCGAAAGGCAAAGCCCTGTAAAGTACCAATGTCTTCTCCATCGACCAAAACATGTGTGTCGGCTTGTATCTCCACGGGCAACAAGCCAACGTCCGTCGCATTTTTCCGCAATAGCATCGACGTGCGTTTATCGACAAATCGTTGGCGTAATGCATCGTGCAGTGCGTCTGACAATTTCTCCTCCAACGCACGTGCGCGTTCTGCCATGGCGGGCGGATTGGTCAACCAATCGCTGCGATGGGCGATATAGGTCCATGTCCGAACCGCCGCGATTCGCGCCGAAAGCGTATCAACATCACCTTGGATATTATCGAGCCGCGCAAGTTCACCGGCATAGACGCCTTGCGGGATAACTCGGTCATTGTGTCCCAGATATTGCCAAAGCGACGCCACAAAGCGGCTGTGATGCTCCTCACCCATCTGCCGAAAATCGGGGAGGCTCGCGACTTCCCACAGGCGCGCAACATCCACTGGATGACGGATCAGCGCTTTCACATCGGGCATTTCGGCCAAACGCTTGAGCACCAGCAAATCGATGCCCTTGGGCGCTGGCAACAGACCCGGACGATGCGGCTTTTTCTCCAAATCCGCGATCAAAGTCGCGATATCGTTAAAGCGCGGCTTGGCCTCACGCCAGTATAACCAGTCCAGGCGCGGAAAACTGTGCCCCTCAATCGCCAACACTTCTTCAGGGGTGAATTCACTGCCCTCGCCGGCCAACGTCCCAAAACTGCCATCACGCTGATGCCGGCCGGCACGGCCGGCGATTTGTGCCATTTCCGCGACGGTTAGGCGTCGGCGTCGAGAGCCATCGAATTTGGACAGGCTTACAAAAGCGACGTGTGCGACATCAAGATTTAACCCCATGCCAATGGCGTCAGTCGCAACGAGATAATCCACTTCGCCCGATTGGAACATCGCGACTTGCGCGTTGCGCGTGCGCGGGGACAACGCCCCCATCACAACCGCAGCGCCACCGCGCATACGGCGCAACGTTTCTGCCACGGCGTAAACTTGCTCGATTGAAAAGGCGACGATTGCGGACCGTTTGGGCAAGCGCGATAGCTTCTTCGCGCCAGCATAGCTCAGTGTCGAAAAACGGGGACGGGAGATGATTTCAGCATCGGGCAGCAACGATCGGATAATCGGGCGGAGGCTTTCCGATCCCAAGATCATCGTTTCCGCGCGCCCGCGCGCATGCAATATTCGGTCAGTAAATATATGCCCGCGTTCGGGGTCGGCGCCCAATTGCGCTTCGTCTATGGCGACGAAGGCAAACTCCTTCTGAATGGGCATGCTTTCAACGGTGCAGCAATACCAGCGGGCTTGCGGCGGTTCGATCCGTTCCTCGCCCGTGATTAACGCAACATTCTGCACGCCTTTCATGGCGACCACGCGGTCGTAAATTTCCCGCGCCAATAAGCGCAGCGGAAACCCTATCATTCCACTGGAATGCGCACACATCCGCTCCACGGCGAGGTGGGTTTTGCCGGTGTTTGTTGGGCCTAAAATGGCCGTGAGGGCGGAACGGACTGGGGGCAAAATTTACATCAGTGGACCATCAAAGCGGCGGCGAGTTCCTTCAATGGCACGTTGGTATCGGTCAATTGTTCTGCCGTCGGCGATAGTCCGTCGGTCACGAACAAGCGGCCCTGGACATAGTCCTTAGTCGCGTTAACGCAATCAAGGGCAATGACTTTACCGGCCTTCAGATAGACAACAGAGAAGCTGCGGGTCTGCGGGTCGCCGCGCAGCACCGCGGCATCATAACCCGCGCTGATGCCCACAGTTTGCAACCGCAAATCATATTGGTTGGACCAGAACCATGGCACCGCATGATAAGGCGTTAGTTCACTGGTCAGGCTTTTGGCGACGGCATTGGCCATATCATTGGCGTTCTGCACAGATTCAACGCGCATGATGTTGCCGCCTGCAAAATCATTGGCATGCGCTGCGCAGTCACCAATGGCGAAAATATCCGGGAGTGACGTCCGGCAATAAGCGTCAACATCAACGCCTGCGCCGCCAGCTGCGCCCGCCGCAAGCAAAGGCGCAACAGCAGGGACGATACCAATGCCGACAATGACCATTTGCGCAGGAATCACTTCTCCGTCGGCCAAACGTACGCCGGTGACAAATTCTTCGCCCTCTATGCCACTGATTTCCACACCCAAGCGCACGTCCACGCCATGCGCGCGATGCTCGGCCTCGTAAAAGCGGGAAAGTGGTTCCCCGGCAACCCGCGCCAAAACGCGATCCATCGCCTCAAGCACCGTTACCTTTTTGCCCATTTTGCGCAGCACGGCCGCTGCCTCAAGCCCGATATATCCGCCGCCCACAATCGCAACCTCAGCCACATCATCGAGGCCACCAAGCATCCCGTCAACGTCAGCGCGGGTACGAACTACATGCATACCCGGCAGATTGCCGCCTTCGACCGGCAGTTGCCGCGGACTACCGCCCGTCGCCCAGATCATGCTGCCATAGGAAATGACCGCCCCGTCAGATAATGTCACCTTATGAGCGGCGGAATCGACCGCGTCCACGCGGGCGCCCAATAGCATGTCGACGTTGCGCTCTGCCCAGAAAGCGGCTGGTCGGATCATGATGCGCTCAAACGCCTTTTCACCAGCAAAATAGTCTTTTGACAAAGGCGGGCGTTCATAGGGGTATTCAGGCTCAGCGTTCACCACGCCGATGCTGCCCTCATATTTGGCCTGCCGTAACGCAATTGCTGCTTGTGCGCCGCCATGGCCGCCACCCACAATAAGAATATCATAATGCATTAGTGAAGATTCGCTCGCTTAAACAACATCGGATGAGCGGTAAGCAAAAGGTCGTCCACTGGCTAGTCCTATGCTTGCAGCACATGCAATTAACTGTCAGAGTAAGTCCATGACAAGCATGACATTAGACTTTGCCCTCGGCGATAATGCCGACATGATTCGCGAAACAACAAAGCGTTTCGCAACCGACAAAATCGCCCCGCTTGCGGCCAAGATTGATGCAGATGATTGGTTCCCACGGGATGAACTTTGGCGCGCCATGGGCGAACTTGGTTTACATGGAATAACCGTCGATGCGGAAGATGGCGGCCTTGGCTTGGGCTATTTGGAACATGTTGTCGCGGTCGAAGAAGTCAGCCGTGCCTCTGCCTCTATCGGTTTGTCTTATGGCGCGCATTCCAACCTGTGCATCAACCAAATCGCCCGCTGGGCCAACCCAGAGCAAAAGGCGAAATATCTGCCAAAGCTGATTTCCGGGGAACATGTTGGTAGCCTTGCCATGTCCGAGACTGGCGCAGGCTCTGACGTTGTCTCAATGAAGCTAAAGGCCGAAGCAGTTCAGGGTGGCTATATCCTGAACGGCACAAAATTTTGGATTACCAATGCGCCTTATGCGGACACTTTGGTGGTCTATGCCAAGACCGCACCCGAGGCAGCGTCGCGCGGTATCACGGCGTTTCTGATTGAAAAGGACATGGAGGGTTTTTCCATTGGCCAGAAAATCGATAAAGTTGGGATGCGCGGTTCGCCAACGGCAGAATTGGTGTTCAATGATTGCTTCATATCCGATGAACAGATGATGGGCCCGTTGCATGGCGGCGTGGGGGTATTGATGTCCGGTCTGGATTATGAGCGCGTCGTGCTCGCCGGGCTTCAGCTTGGCGTGATGCAGGCCTGTTTGGATGTGGTTTTGCCTTATGTGCGCGAACGTAAGCAATTTGGAAAGGCCATTGGCAGTTTTCAGCTTATGCAGGCGAAGGTCGCCGACATGTATGTCGCGCTCAATTCCGCCCGTAGCTATGTCTACAATGTCGCGCGGGCATGTGACGCGGGGCAGACGACCCGCTTTGATGCAGCGGGCGCCATCCTGCTCGCCAGTGAAAGCGCTGTGAAGGTCGCCGGTGAGGCTATTCAGGCGCTTGGCGGCGCAGGCTATACCAAGGATTGGCCTGTCGAGCGCTATTGGCGCGATGCCAAATTGCTCGACATTGGTGCGGGCACAAATGAAATTCGGCGAATGTTGATTGGCCGGGAGTTAATTGGAGCGGCAGAATGAGCTTACTGATGGGCAGGCTTTTATGACAGCACGTCCCGTCCTCGGGGTGATCGCCTGCAACCGCATGGTCGGCAGCGAAGTCGCCCAAGCCGTCATGAATCGTTATATTCGCGCGGCCATGACCTATGCCGATGTTGCGGCGTTGATCATCCCTTCCCTACCCGACCTGATGACCGCCGCAGAGGTCGCGCCGCGCATAGACGGCATTTTGCTAACGGGAAGTCCATCGAACGTCGCAACCCGGCTTTATGGGGAAGAAGGCGGCGACGGACCCTATGATGATGATCGCGACGAGATTGCCATGTCGATGGTCGACCGCATGATCGACGCGCAAAAGCCGGTATTTGGCATTTGCCGGGGTTTTCAAGAAATCAACGTCGCCTTGGGTGGAAGCTTACGCCGCGACACGAGCGCGAGTGATATGCTGATCCGTCACCATGCGCCCGATGATGTTTCCTTCGATGCGATGTTTGACCACCGCCATGCAGTCGACCTGACCGATGGTGGCATATTGTCGCGCGCTTATGCCAAAAGCGCCTTGAACGTAAACTCTGTTCATTATCAAGGAATTGGCCGCTTGGCAGATGGCCTGCATATCGAAGCCCGCGCGCCCGATGGCTTGGTTGAGGCCTATAGCGCACGGCCCAATGGCGCGCCTTTGCTCGCGGTCCAATGGCACCCCGAATGGGGCACAGAAAATGATCCGGATTCGCAAACCTATTTCCACCTTTTGGGAAAAGCGTTAAGAGGCGAATTGTGAACACAAAAGTGACCCGATTTAATCGCTATCAAGCGCGAATAGGCTTTTCGCCCTGATACATCGTCACCTCAGCCAATGCTGGGGTCCATCATGCGTCTCCGCTTAAACCGCAAGACGAATAAGGCGCCAGCCTATGCTGGTGCGACGACAAAATTAAGGGACATAAATATGCCACGCAATTACGACATCGCTGAACTCCGCCGGTTGGACATCGCCCACCATCTCCCCGCGCAAGCTGACTGGCAGGAAATCGAAGATCTGGGCGGTAGCCGGATCATCACCCATGCCGAAGGCTGCTATATTCACGATGGTGACGGCAACCGCATATTGGACGGCATGGCTGGTCTTTGGTGCGTCAATGTCGGCTATGGCCGTGATGAACTTGCCGAAGTCGCGCGCGAACAAATGCTTGAGCTGCCTTATTATAACAGCTTTTTCAAAACCGCGAACGCGCCTGCAATCATGCTGGCGGACAAGATTGCCAGCCTGACAGGTGGCCGCTTGCCGCATGTATTTTTCAACAGCTCCGGCTCCGAAGCCAATGATACTATTCTTCGCATGGTCCGCCATTATTGGCAGGTGAAGGGCGAACATAGCCGTACCGTCATCATCAGCCGCCATAATGCCTATCATGGCTCAACCGTCGCGGGCGTCAGCATGGGCGGGATGAAGGCGATGCACGGCCAAGGCTTCCCCGCGCCGGGTATCTTGCCAATGGCTGGCATTGAACATGTGCGCCAGCCTTATTGGTATAATGAAGGCCGCGACATGACGCCGGAGGATTTCGGCACTGCGTGCGCGCAAGCGATTGAAGACAAGATTTTAGAAGTTGGCCCTGAAAATGTCGCGGCCTTCATTGGCGAACCCGTGCAAGGTGCCGGCGGCGTGATCATCCCGCCTGCCAATTACTGGCCGCAGGTGGAGGCGATTTGCCGCAAATATGGAATTTTATTGGTCTGTGATGAGGTCATCTGCGGCTTTGGGCGCACAGGTAACATGTGGGGCCATGAAACCATGGGCATCCAGCCAGACATGATCGCGATGGCCAAGGGGCTGTCGTCTGGATATCTACCCATCTCCGCCGTGGCGGTCAGCGCGGAAATCGTCAAAGTTATTAAAACAGGTGGCGACTTCGTTCATGGCTACACTTATTCGGGTCACCCGGTCGCGTCCGCCGTTGCCTTGCGCAATATCGAAATCATGGAGCGCGAAGGCCTTGTGAACAAGGTCCGCAATGAAACTGGGCCATATTTGGCCAAGGCACTGGCGCCCTTGCGCGACCATCCCCTGGTGGGTGAAGCGCGCTCTGTCGGTTTGCTTGGCGCAATCGAGGTTGTTGCGAACAAGGCAACGGGCGCGCGCTTTGGCGGTGCAGAAGGCACAGCAGGGCCGCTCGTCCGCGATATCTGCATCCGCAACGGCCTTATGGTGCGCGGTATCCGCGACAGCATCGTCATGTGCCCGCCGCTCATTATCACGCCTGCGCAAATTGATGAGTTGGTGGGAATTATTCGCAAGTCGCTTGATGAGGCGGAGCCCAAATTGCGGGCGATTGGATAAGGACGCAAAAGAAACCGTGGTTCGTCACCACGGTTTCTGCTCGCTAGACAAACCGCATCCAATCCTTATCAAAGGCGTTTATGAAATCATCTAAGCCAAAGCGCGCGATTACTGCCGCTGCCATTACCCCCGCTCTGCTCTTGGCATTTGCGCCCGCTCCAGCAGCAGCGCAAGCTGCGGCAAAGCCACAGCCTCCTATACTGAGCTGTAATGTCAAAACGCCGGAGGGCCTGTCCTACACCGTCATCAAGCCGGGTAAGGGCGAGCGGCCAAATGCAGAGTCCAAGGTTACCGTCAATTACAAAGGCATGTTGACCGCAGACGGCACCGAATTTGATACTGGCCAAGCGGCCCAATTCCCCGTTGGCGGCGTCATTCCCGGATTTGCGCAGGGCCTGCAAATTATGCAGACAGGCGGCAGCTACCGCCTCTGCATCCCTGCGCCCCTTGGCTATGGTGCAGCGGGCACGGGCCCTATTCCGGCCAACGCCGACTTGGTGTTTGAGGTTGACCTGCTCTCATTTACCAACCCGCCGCCAAAACCGGTCATTCCGGTCGCCGAACGGACATGCAGTCAAACCACCGCGTCTGGCCTCGGCTTTGAAATCGTAAAGGCCGCCGCTGGCAGAAAGCCAGCCGATGGCGACATGGCACTTGTCGACTTCAACATCTTTGACGCCAATACAGGCACCGTTGAGCAAAAGCGCGAATGGGAAAAAATCCCCTTGAGTCAGGCTTCACCGATTTTCATCGAAAGCCTGAAGATGATGACCACAGGTTCAACGTACCGCTTTTGCATGCCTAAAACCGCAGACGGATCGCCAGAGAGCAACATCATCGTCACGTTGATAGATGTGCGGCCAGCGCCGACTGCCGAAAACTGATTAGGCCTTGCAATCAGCTTAAGGTTGGCATGAAAGCCTGATCAGCTTTGCCTTCATATCATAGGTCAGTGAAGAACAGCCTTTCAAGAAGTCGCGACCCAGAATTATGCTATATTGCGGTTTTTTCTTCGCCTTAGCTGTAACAATGATTTCGTCCTGATCGACAGGTGTTTCATCTGGTATCGTAGAGGCGTCACCAAAGTCACTGACTCGCACCAACGCAGCGTTGACTGGCCTTTCGAATAGCGACAACGGACGGGCGAACCGAAGCAGCCGAACTGGACGCTCGACACCGAAACGGATGATGGCCTGCCGTTGCTGCTCTAAAAATGCGCCCCCCTGTTCCGTCGCAAGCAGAACGGCAGTTGGAGCGGTCATCAATGTATCCTTCCTTTTCAGGCTGAATGAAATGTGTATTTCGGCGTCACCATAATCGAATTTTCCACCGCCGCCACCAACTCCGAATAAACCCACACCATCAAGTGGAATTACAGATTCACGCTCGTTGGCTGATTTTGGCGCAAGCGCGAAACGCACACGAGAATATGGCAACATGGCCGGATGAACGACACCGTCCGATATGTCGGATGCCGGGCGGTCGAACCAAAATAGGCGATCTTTTCGAACGATGCCGCCATAATCGATCCGCGCACTATCTGAAGCCGCTGTCAAACGAACTGGTCCGACCATATGTATCCCGCCGATCATACTTGGCTTAAGCGCCAACTTCTTGGCGATCTCGGCGTTTAAGACGCGGGCAGCATTGCCTTCTGGCGAAACTTCCCAGCGATAAACTGTTCCGTTGATTGTGACTGGAACAACGAAATCATCGCTCACTTCCAGCGTGTTGGCGGTGTTATTCGTCTGTGCTTCTGCGCCAGAATTTGGCAACAAACACAACGAAATTGTTATCCCAATAAGCCTGCGCATTCAAAATCTCCGTACCCCCGAAAACTGCGCACTTAGCTTAACAAAACAACGGGACTGTCCGCGCGCCAGTGCATGCTGACCTTGTCGTCCCAGGTGAAGTCCTCTTGGTCGTGGCGGGATAGGTTGGGGCGGCTAACGCGAATGATTTGGCCGCCCTCCAGCTGAATTTCATACAGCGTGATATCGCCAAGATAGCTCATGCCCTTAATTGTGCCACGCGCGAAATTGTGGCCATCTGGCGCGTCTTGGGCCGCGGCGCGCACCGCTTTCCCTTCGCCGGGAACATGCAAATAAATCTTTTCGGGCCGCAACGCGATCCAAACATTGGCACCATGGGGGCCTGTAACACCATGGTTCAGGTAAACTTTACCAAGGCCCGGACACTCAACCGCCGCCTTATCGGGTTCATCGAGGGTAAGCGTGCCTTCAAAAATATTCACTGAACCGACGAAATCCGCCACAAAGCGGTTGGCGGGATATTCGTACAAATCCGATGGCGGCGCGAGTTGTGCAACTTCGCCCTTGTTGATCACGGCAACGCGGCTTGCCATCGACAATGCCTCATCTTGGTCATGCGTCACGGTGACGAAAGTGATGCCAACCTTGTCCTGCAAATCCGCAAGTTCGAACTGCATTTGCGCGCGCAATTTCGCATCGAGCGCGGAAAGCGGCTCATCCAACAACAATACCTTGGGCCGCATGACCAAGCTACGGGCAAGGGCAACACGTTGCCGCTGCCCACCTGACATTTGGTCGGGCATCCGATCCTCAAACCCGCCAAGTTTCACCAGTTCCAGTGCTTCGGCCACGCGATCGCGAATCTCGCCTTTCGGTACGCCCGATATGCGCAAGCCATAACCAACATTATCGGTCACGTTCATATGCGGAAAAACGGCGTAGCTCTGGAACACCATGTTCACAGGTCGCTTATTCGGCGGAACAAGGCTCATATCCTGCCCGTCGATCAGAATCTGCCCCTCGGTCGGCAATTCAAAACCAGCGATCATCCGCAACAAAGTCGTCTTGCCGCAACCCGACGGCCCAAGCAAAACGAAGAATTCGCCGGCGCGGATATCCAGACTGATATTGTCGACCGCGGTAACCTTGCCAAAACGTTTGGACACATTGCGGATTTGGATAATGGGTTGTTTCATTTCGGTCATATCAGTGTTCCGTAGACGGCGGTTCGCATCTCAATGGGCATCAGATATGCCCTTCACACCCTGATATTTGAGGGCAATGAAGGTCAGCGCGACCGTGAGGATGATGAGAATGGTTGATGCGGCATTGACCTCTGGCGTCACCGAGAAACGGACCATCGAATAGACCTTTACCGGAAAGGTTATGGTGTCGGGGCCGCTGGTGAAAAAGGTGATGACGAAGTCGTCGAGGCTGAGTGTGAAAGCGAGCAAGGCGCCTGCCACTAAAGATGGTTTTATATGTGGCAATAAGACATCCCGAAACGCCTGCCACTCCGTGGCGCCAAGGTCCTTTGCGGCCTCTTCCTCTTCCTTGTTAAAGCTGGCCAACCGTGCGCGCACGACCATGGCAACAAAAGGAAAGCAGAAGGTTATATGCGCAATAATAATCGCAGACAGGTTCAGCGGCCATGGCAGGTCGGTGGGCCAGTCGATTTTGGCAAAGAAGATCAAAAACGCGACGCCCAGACAAATTTCAGGAACGATGATCGGCAAGGACATCGTGCCTTCCACCAACCCCTTCAAAGGAAAGCGGAAGCGCCAGAGCATGACCGCGGCCAGCGTTCCAATGACCAGACTGATGATCGTCGCGAAAAACGCGATGGTGAGTGAATTCGCCATGGCTTCGACGAGGCTGTCGTTGTTCAGCGCCTTTTCATAATATTTAAGCGTGAAACCTTTCCACACAACGTTGCGCTTGCTGTCGTTAAAGCTGAAAATCATCAGAACGATGAGCGGCGCATAGAGGAACAGCATGGTCAGCCCAACCCAACTGCGCATCCAAAGCTTGCGGGTATATTCAAGCGGGGCGATGGCGGTGCGGTTAAACATCAGCGCGGCTCCTTCACTTTGTTCGACCGCATGGATTGCAGCGCAATCAGAATAAACATCGCGTAGATGAGCAGGAACGACAAAGCCGCGCCAAACGGCCAGTCATTGGCGCGCTTGAATTGCCGTTCGATCACATTGGCGATCATCTGGCTATCAGTGCCGCCCATCAGGTCGGGCGTCAGATAGGCTCCCAATGCCGGGATGAGCGTGATCATCACGCCCGCAACAATGCCAGGCGCGGCGAGCGGCACGACGACTTGCATAAATGTTTTGAAATGACCTGCGCCCAAATCCAGGCTGGCCTCAATAAGGCTTTTGTCCAGCCGGTCGAGCGCCGAATATAAGGGCAAAACCATGAAGGGCAGATGGACGTAGACCAGCCCCAATACGACCGCAAAATTGTTATAGAGCAACTGCACAGGCGTCCATGCCTCAAGCGGTTGCATGCCGACCAACGTGCGCAACCAGCTTGCGCCCTCCCACAGCCCGCCTAGTCCCTTGTTCATATAGCCGTTGGTACCCATCAATGCCATTAGCGCATAAGTGCGGATCAACAAATTGGTCCAAAAGGGCAGCATGATGCCAAGCAGCAGCCAAGGCCGCCATTTCGGCGCCGCAAAGGTAATTGCCATCGCAACGGGAAAGCCAATGATAAGGCAAATCCCTGTGGTGAGCGCGGCCACCGCAAGACTTTTGAGGAAGATCGAAAGATACAACCACTCAGTCGCGCGTTTGTAATTGTCGAGCGTACCAGAAATATCAATATCGGCTGGACCGGCATTCTGCCCAAAGCTGTAGAGCCAGACAATAGCCATGGGCGCGATGAAGAACAGGGCAAGCCAGAACACCGGTGCCGAGGCAACGGCAGCAAAAGGCTTCCTCTGGCTTTTCCAGTCCTGCAACGGCCCTGACATCAGTTAAGCCGCCCGTACGCGGGTAAATGCCTCCTCATATTTCGGCTGCAGCTCTGGATTGAATTTGGCATATTCGCATTTTGCCAAAACCGCTGCGGGCGGAAAAATGACCTGATTATTCTTATAATCATCAGGCATTAGCGCCTTTGCGGCATCATTTGGTGTTGGATAGAGGATCGTTTCGGTAATCTTCTTACCTGCTTCGGCATCCAGCAGATAGTTGATGAAAGCATGGGCATTTTTCGGATGCGGTGCACCCTTTGGAATGCACAGATTGTCGGAGTTCAATTGGCTGCCTTCCTTGGGAATTACAAAGCCAATATCGGGGTCTTCTGCCATAATTTGCGCAATATCGCCATTATACTCAAGCACCAGATCGACCTCGCCCTTCAGCAACAGATCCTGTCCATTGTCTTCATGGAAGGATTTAATGTTCGGCTTTTGCTTGATCATCATCGCTTCAATCATTTTGATATCAGCGTCGGTTAGGCCATTGACCGATTTGCCCATATATTTGCCGTAAAGCCGGAACATGTCGCCAGCTTCGGACAGCACAGCGATGCGCCCCTTATACGCATCACTGTCAAACAGGACTTTCCAGCTATCTGGAACTGATTTTACCTTCGACTTGCGGTAACCAATGCCCAGCGCAAGCCATGTGTACGGCATCGAATATTTGCGCGCAGGATCATATGGCACATCCTGATAATCAGGCGCGACATTCTTGAAATTGGGAATCTGCGCCTTGTCGAGTTCAACCAGCATATCCGCGGCAGCCATGCGCTCGACAAAGTCGTTGGACGGTACGATCACGTCATAGCCTGGATTGCCAGCACGCAGTTTGGCAAATAATTCGTCATTGCTGGCGAACAACGTCATGTTCACGTCGACGCCTGCTTTATCCTTGTAATCTTCCAACGTGGTTTCACCGATATAGGTGTCCCAGTTATAAAAGTTCAGCTTCGCCTCTTCGCCATTGGCAAGCTTTGCGGCTTCTTTCTCGCCGCATCCAGCGAGCGCGCCAGTTAATGAAAATCCGACAGCGGCAACGCCCATGCCCTTCAGCATCGCGCGCCGATTGCTGCCTGCGTGCAAAAATGTTTTGAAATCCATCTTAGTTCTCCCGCTGAAACCATAGCCGTGACTTGGCTATGCTGGACTAATATCCCGGCTAAGAAAAGCCCCTTTTTTCCGAGCCTTGCGGCGCAACTTAATTACGATAGATCGCAATTACTCTGCACCGCACCATAACTACTTAGCGCGCGACATTGCTTCCGCATCAACCGCCGCTTGAACAGCTTTGTAAAAGGCCTCCCGTTGCACACCGACCGTGTTGGGATCAGTTGCCTTTGGCCAATTGCTGTTCGATGCGATTATGAGATTGCGTTTGGGGTCAATGAAGATGCCCTGCCCAAAAATACCTTGGGCTGCGTAACTACCATCGTCATAGGTCCACCATTGATAGCCATAGCCTTTACCCGGCATGCCGATATCCGCTTGCTTGCTCGTGGCCGGCGCGATCCAGTTGTCTGGTAAAATGCTTGCGCCATTGACCTTCGCTCCGCCGAGCATAAACATACCAAAACGCGCATAATCGCGCGTTGATGCCTGAATGCAGCAACCGCTAATCTCGTGCCCGGTTGCGCCCAGTAGCCAGCTTGCGTCCTGCTCCATACCAAATGGTGCCCATAGTTTTTCCGACAGATAGGCGGACAAGGTCTTCTTTGTAGCGGAACTGACCAACACACCAATCAAATTGGTTTCGCCGGTTTTGTAGACCCATTTTGTGCCAGCAGGTGCCTCCCGCGGCAATTTGCGCATATAGCTGACGGTTACGTCCATGCCGTTTTCGGCCTTATGCGCGTTGAACAAGGCGACATCGGACTTAGGATCCTCATAATCCTCATTCCATTTGACGCCGGACGTCATCGTCAGCAACTGCGCGATGGTGACGTCATCATAAGCCGATCCTTTCAGATCGGGGATATAAGCCGAAACCTTGTCATCGATGCTTTTGATATAGCCGTCCTTTATGGCCGCACCAACCAAGGTCGAAGTGAAGGATTTTGCGACGGAAAAGCTCGTCCATTTGCCCTCTGGACCAAAATCGAGCCCATATTTTTCCATCCGCACTTTGCCATCCTGAATGATGACCAACCCCGCGGTGCGTTGCGCCTTCATATAGGCGTCGACATCCGTTGGGATTGTCAGCGGCGTGCCTTTGGGCAAAGGAAATACCATGTCGCCTTTGGCAATGACATTGGCTTTGGCAAGGATAGGAATCCGGTCCATCGTGCGAAACGCGGCGTCGCGTTGTTCTACGCTCCAGAACAGCACGTTAGCGTCCGTCGGCAGGCTGGATAGGAGCGCTTTCATGTCCTTGTCCGCGCTGACCCAGAAACCACCCGCTGCTGATGCCATGACCAGCAAAAACCCGAATATCCATTTTTTCATCCTGCTCCCCCGTTATCATGTCTTGATGTGCGTTGACTTGCGAACCTTTGAAGCCACCGCCTCTCTATCACATTGCGCAATACATCAGATAATGGCGCCAAAGCGAAGCAAATTTATCATCAAAACCGATTGGTAAAATTCATTGTGGAAACAATGGCAGTCATTGCGAAACACGAATGCCCGCCTTATGTATATAACACACGCCCGTTAAAGGGCTAGATTTCTAGGCGATTTGCCAATTGGAGGAACTCGTTAGATGCGTAAAACTTATTTGAAATTTCTTCTGGTGCCCGTTGCTGCTGCCTCGTTGGCCGGATGCGGTATCAACAGTGTTCCAACGGCTGAAGAAAATGCCAAGGCAAAATGGGCTGATGTCCAAGCCGCGTTTCAAGAGCGCGCGAACCTCATTCCTAACCTAGCCAATATCGTCAAAGGCGCGGCCGCACAGGAAAACAAGACCCTGACGGAAGTGATACAGGCGCGTGCACAAGCCACATCGCCGAGCATTCAGGTCAACCCTGAAGACTTAAACGACCAAGCCAAGATGGCGGCGTTTCAGCGCGCGCAAAATCAATTATCGGGCAGCCTGTCCCGCTTGCTGGTTTCGGTCGAGCAATATCCCCAGTTAAAAAGCCAGGAAGGCTATTTAAAACTGCAGGACCAGTTGGAAGGTCAGGAAAACCGCGTGCGCATTACGCTGCGCGATTATAATGAAGCCGTGCGTGGGTATAATACAACCATTCGCACATTCCCCGACATTATTGGCGCAAAGATCATCCACGGCGCAAAGCCGATGGTTCCGTATCAAGCAACCACACAAGGTGCCGAGACGGCACCAACGCTGGATATGGCACCTGCCACATAATGCCCATTTGGGGAGTATCACATGCATAAGGCCCTTGGCCTGCTGATTGCGCTGCTGCTGGTCCTTTCTGGTCAAGCAGCAGTTGCGCAGGATTTTCCGAAACTGACAGGTCGCGTGGTCGACCAAGCAGATCTGCTTGATCCGCAACAGGAAGCTGCGCTCACGGCCAAATTGGCCGGGCTCGAAACCCGCACCCAGCGTCAATTAGTGGTGGCAACGCTGAACAGCCTCGAAGGCTATGAAATTTCCGATTATGGCTATCGGCTTGGTCGGGAATGGGCATTGGGTCAGGATGGCAAAGGCGAGACCGAGAAGGACAATGGCGCAATCCTGATCATTGCCCCCAATGAGCGCAAAATGCGGATTGAGGTGGGTTATGGCTTGGAACCCGTGCTGACCGATGGCCTGTCCTCAACGATCATCCGCAACGACATCACGCCGCATTTTAAGGACGGTGATTTTGTCGGTGGCATCAATGCGGGCGTTGATCGCATTGTCACCCAACTCGAACTCCCCGCCGACGAGGCGGCCAAGATCGCCAGCGCCGCGCAGCAACCCCATGACCGCGATAAAGGTGGTCCACTGGGCGCGATTATCTTTGTGCTCTTCCTCATCTTCTTCGTATTTCTGCCGATGATCCGTTCCATGAATGGCGGCGGGCGCAAACATCGGCGCGGCGGCATGGCTCCGGTCATTATCTGGGGCGGTGGCAGTGGCTTCGGCGGTGGTGGCTTTGGTGGCGGCGGTTTTGGTGGATTTGGCGGCGGAGGCGGCAGCTTCGGCGGCGGTGGTGCTTCAGGTGGTTGGTAGGAATATGTGATATGACCATAAGTAAAATCAGCCATATGACCGCCGCCGACCATGCCTTGGTAACAGCAGCGGTTGCTGACGCCGAGCAGCATACGAGCGGCGAAATCGTCACCATCGTGAATGACCTGTCGGACCATTATGAAGATGTCCGCACGGCCTGGGCCAGCGCCGTTGCGTTCATTGCCTTGGCGACTTACGCGACCTTTCCAGATTTTTACATGAGCCTGATTAATGGCCTGTCGGGTGGATGGGGTCACGAATATACGACAGGTGAATATGCTGCATTATTGTTGACCGCAGTCGCGCTGAAATGGATTGGCACATGGTTCATACTGAAATGGATGCCCTTGCGCTTGGCGCTCACGCCCAAAGCTATAAAACTAACCCGCGTCCGTAGCCGAGCGATCAGCCTGTTCAAGGTCGGAACCGAGTCCAAGACATTAGGGCGGACAGGTGTTTTATTGTATCTGTCGATGAAAGAGCATCGTGCGGAAATCGTCGCGGACGAAGCGATCGCATCCAAGGTTGCGCCAGAGGTTTGGGGTGACGCAATGGTTGCCTTGCTCGAACAAGTGAAGGCTGGAAATCCCGGCGCTGGCGTTGCGGCAGCAGTCGCGCAAATGGGCGTTGTTTTGGCCGAGCACTTCCCTAAGGGCATCGAAAATCCAAACGAACTACCCGATAGGCTCATCGAATTATGAGGGAAGCAGACGAGGCAGAAACCGTGATGTGGCAAGGGCGCTTCATCACGGCGAAGACGCGCGGAAAGTGGGAATATGTCAGCCGGGCGCGCGGCATCAAGGCGGCGGTTATCCTTGCGATAGAGGATGATCATGTCCTGCTAGTCGAACAATATCGTGTGCCGCTTGGTGCGAATTGTGTTGAACTGCCAGCGGGTCTAATCGGCGACCATGAAGAGGGTGAAGACACTTTGGTGTCCGCTGCCCGAGAGCTTGAGGAAGAAACTGGCTATCGAGCCGACAATCTGGAAATCATCGGCGAGTATTTCTCTTCACCCGGCATGGTGAGCGAAAGCTTCTCGCTCGTCCGCGCACGCGGCCTGAATAAGGTAAGCGACGGCGGCGGTGTTGATGGCGAAAATATCATCGTCCACCGCGTTGCCTTGGCAGATTTACCGCATTTTGTTCAGGAAAAGCGCGCCGAAGGTTGCGCCATAGACGTTAAGCTTCTGATGCTGCCGGGAATGATTGCTTAACGGAAATTATCCGCATAGGCTTGAAGCTTAAGCGTTTTAGGCGGCGTTGGAATAAAGGTCGCCCTTATCCCTTTCTTTTCAGCAAAAGCCCGCGCGGCATCTAGGCTAGGAAAGGTCAATTGCACTTGCGATTGCGTATCGCCTGAACCCGCCCAACCCATCAAAGGGTCGGCTTTGCGGGGTTCCGCCGGCACATATTCCAGCACCCATTCGCGGCGTCCACTGCCTGACTGCATGGCATTTTTTGGGCGTTGAAAAATACGGGCGGACATATTGCGTTTCCTGACGGTTAATTCGGCATCGCCTTGCCCGAACAGCATCTGAGTCGTCAAGCGTTGCGGGGCGTGTCGCGCGCTTGTGCTTTTTTCGTCTTGAGGCTGGCGACGCCCTCCCACGGCGCGTCGGGCCAGTTATGCTTTGGATAACGGCCGCGCATTTCTTTGGCGACATCACGCCAGCTTCCGCGCCAAAATTCGGGCAGATTGCGGGTTGTCTGGATAGGACGACCCGCCGGCGAGGTTAGGCTGAGAACAAGCGGTATGCGTTCCACGCCTACCAACGGGTGCGTATCAAGCCCAAACAAAGCTTGGACGCGCAATTCCACCGTTGGGCCCGCTTCGGCTGCATAATCGATATCATGTTCGGTTCCAGCGGGGCTTTTGAAAGAGGCTGGCGCAATTCGATCGATACGAGACCGTGCATCCCATCCCAGTACATTGTCCAGCGCTTGCGCCAAACCCGACGGCGCAACGTCGCGCAAGCGGTTCACCTTCCCAAGCAACGGCAAAAGCCATTGTTCGGCGCTTTGCGCCAAAGCATCGTCGCCAAGCGCGGCAATATCTGCAAAGAGCGCACGTTCCCGAAGCGCACAGGCCGAAGCCGACCACGGCAGAGCATCGATCCCCAACTCCTGCACGGCCAACAACAAAGCATTGGCAACGGCTCCGGGGTCCGGTTTTTCAATGCGTCCTTCGCTCAGCACAATCGCACCAATCCGCCGTTGCACCCGTGCCTCCACGCGGTCAGCAATTTTGTCGTAGGACAATATTTCCTGACTGATGATGCGATGCCCAAATCGCCCGATGAGTTCAGGCTCAGTCAATGCAGCTGCCGACAAGATCCGCGCGCCGGATGCTGCGCCTTGCACATCGGCCACGGCAAGCCACTCCTCCCGCGCGAGCGGTGATGCTGCGTCAAACTGCAGCCCGCGCCCCATTGCGCTGATCCATTTCTCGCCCTTGGAATCGCGCCGTTTCGCAATACGCTCTGGAAATGCTGTGGCGATTAGACCGCCGATGCTCAAAGGCTCGCCTCGGCCTTTATCGTTACAAAGCCGCGCAATGCGCTGGGCTAGCTTGCGTGCGGCCTCTGCCTTTGGACCGCGTTCGCGCGTGAAACGTTCAAAACGGGTGTCGATGTCCTCACTTTGTCCGCCCAAACCGCGCTCTTGCAGCAGAACCGCCAGCATCGCTGCATCCTCAGCTTGCCCACTATGGGCGGCGGTCGCGACCATATGCGCAAGATTGGGAGGTAATGGCAGGTTTGCAAGCGTCGTTCCGTGCGCGGTAATCCGTCCCTGCGCGTCCAATGCCTCCACCGACATCAACAATTTATGTGCTTGCTGAACCGCGGCGGCCGGTGGGGCATCAAGCCAACGGAGCTTCGCAGGGTCATTCTCGCCCCAACGCGCGCAATCGAGCAATAGAGGCGCAAGATCGCTCTCAAAAATCTCCGGCGGATCGAACGGCGGCAGTCCCCCATTGCCCGCTTCCTCCCAAAGCCGATAGGCTATCCCCGCCTCTTGCCGGGCGGCTCGCCCAGCGCGCTGTGTTGCGGCAGACAGGCTTGCCCGCTCGGTGACCAACCGCGTGACACCCGCTGCTTGGTCAAAGCGCGCGCGCCGTGCAAGGCCGCTATCGACCACGACACGCACCCCGTCGATGGTTAGGCTGGTCTCCGCAATGTTTGTGGCGAAAATGACCTTGCGGCGTCCTTGCGCATCGCGGCGAACCGCAAGCTTCTGTGCCGCCGGGTCAATCTGTCCATGCAGCTTGTGTACCACAATATCCGCGCTGCAATCGCCCAAAGCGTCAAAAGCACGATCAATCTCACGCACGCCAGGGAGAAAGGCCAATATGTCGCCCTGCTGCTCCGACAGCGCCTGACGCAATATGCGTACCAGATCGGTCTCAATCGGCAGTTCGGTCCTGCGGCCGACATAATGATAGTCCAAAGGCCATCTTTTGCCTTCGCTTTCCAATACAGGCGCGTTGTCCATCAATGTGGAAAAACGAGATCCATCGAGCGTAGCCGACATTGCCACCACGCGAAGGTCGGGCCGAAAGGCCGCTTGCGCCTCTAGCGCGAGTGCCAGACCGAAATCGCTATCGATGCTGCGTTCGTGGACTTCGTCGAACAACACAGCCGATACGCCCGACAGCTCGGGATCGCTGATAATCCGATTGCGAAAAATGCCCTCGGTCATCACCAATATACGGGTATCTGGGCCATGCTTGCTATCCAGCCGTGTCGCGTAGCCGACACGTCCGCCGACCGTTTCGCCCAAATTTTCGGCTATCCGTTCTGCCGCCATGCGCGCGGCCAAGCGGCGCGGCGACAGCAACAGGATCTGGCCAATACAATAAGGCTCATCCAACAAAGCAGGCGCAACCATCGTAGTTTTGCCCGCGCCCGGTGGAGCGATAAGAACAGCATTGGACACCTTGCGCAAAGATGCCAATAAATCCGGCATAACCGCCATGACGGGTAATGTTTCGGTCATGTTTAGCGCGGACGACACCGCTGCGTCCGTCAATATGCGCGGGCTATTGCGAATTCCACTGCCTCAGTCAGCGCAGATTTGGCTTCGCCTGCTGGGAAATGTGCAATCGCATCAATCGCGCGCTGGCCATAATGCCGCGCCCGATCTAAGGTATCGTCAATGGCACGATGCGTACGCAGCAATGCACAGGCATGTGCCAAATCGTCGTCACTCACCCGGTTTCCAAGCATCGCATCGCGCCAGAATTTCTGCTCTTCGGCATCGCCGCGGCAATGCGCGAGGATGACCGGCAGCGTAACCTTGCCATCGCGAAAATCGTCGCCGCTGTCCTTGCCCATAATCGCGCCATCGGAGACATAGTCGATGGCATCATCCACCAACTGAAACGCAATACCAAGATTGCGGCCATATGCATCCAGCGCCATCTCTTGAGCGTCGCCGCTTTCGGCGACCACAGCCGATATCCGGCACGCGGCCGCAAATAATGCCGCCGTTTTCGAGCCAATGATGTCGAGATATTTTTCCTCGGTCGTTGAAATCTGCCGTTGCGCGGTCAACTGGTTGACTTCGCCCTCTGCGATAACCGCCGATGCGTTCGATAGGATTTTAAGAACCTTGAGCGAACCATCCTCGACCATCAACTCAAACGACCGACTGAACAGAAAGTCGCCAACGAGCACAGCTGCTGGATTCCCGAAGATCAGGTTTGCAGCTGTCTTGCCACGTCGCATATCGCTGCCATCGACAACATCATCATGTAGCAAAGTTGCCGTGTGAATAAACTCTACAGCTGCAGCCAGCTTATGATGGCGTTCGCCCGGATAATCCAGCAACTGCGCACAGGCCAAAGTGAGCATCGGCCGCATGCGTTTGCCGCCGCCGGCAATCAAATGACCAGCCAGTTCAGGAATCAGAGGAATTTCGGACTGCATACGGTCCAAAATGACCGCATTGACCTTATTCATGCCCGGCGCGACCAATTTTAAGATTGGATCGAGCGAAGGCGCCTGATGTCCGCCGATTTTGTGGATAGTAGCCGTCATAATCTGATCGCTGTGACGTGCGCAGCGTGGATAGGCAAGTGCAAATGGCGTATTTTCCCTTGTCCGTTGCGGTCAATATCGGCACAGATGGCATCAATGAACGACGCAGACACTCTCGCCCGCTATCGCGACAGCATCGACAATATTGATGCTGCGCTGGTTTTTATGCTCGCTGAACGTTTCAAAATAACGCAAGCGGTGGGCGAGTTTAAAGCGAAGTCATCGCTGCCCCCTGCCGACCCAGCTCGCGAAGAACGGCAGATACAAAGGCTGCGGCAATTGGCACGCGACGCCAAACTTGATCCTGATTTTACGGAGAAATTTCTACGCTTCATCATTGATGAAGTCATTCGCCACCATCAGCAAATCCGCGACGGAAACTAATCAGCTATCGCTTTTGGTAAGCTAAGTTTGACCAATAGTCCGCCCATATCCTCGCTTTTTTCCAATGCTATAGCCCCGCCATAAATTTCGATGACGTCACGAACGATCGCGAGGCCCAGACCCGTACCTGGCTTGCCGGTATCCAACCGCGCACCGCGATCAAACAATCGCTCACGCTCGCCTTCAGGGATGCCTTGCCCATCATCCTCAATGGCTATTTCAACAAAATCACCTGCATCCGATACGGTCACAAACACGCTGCCGCCCCCATATTTGGCGGCGTTTTCGATTAAGTTACCAATCATTTCATCGAGATCCTGCCGCTCTACCCGTGCGGCAATTGCCTTATCTCCGACCATATCGATTCGGGCATGCGCATATAAACGGCTGACCGCACGTTCGACCGATTCCAAACTGCCCCAGACCAGCGCACGGCTCTGGCTGTGACCCAATCGCCCAACGGCGCGGGCACGGGCCAAATGATGATCTACCTGACGCCGCATCGTTGTGGCTTCGCGGATCACAGTTTCCGATATATCCGGGGCTTTCGCGGCCGCGCTATTCATGATGACTGTTAATGGCGTCTTCAGCGCATGCGCGAGGTTGCCCGCATGACGGCGCGATTCCTCCGCTTGTTTCTCATTATGGTCGAGCAAGGCGTTCAGTTCATTGACCATCGGCATCACTTCATCCGGCAAGGCATCGGTCACCCGGCTTTCCTTACCGCTACGCATCTGCGCAATAGCCATGCGCACCGCGCGCAATGGCCATAGACCATAAAATGTCTGTAACGCCGCCAAAATGATGAGGCCAAGTGCCAACAGAAGGAAGCTTGTCACCAATACCGACCGCAATTCCTGGATCTGCCCATCAAGGCTATTGCGGCTTTGCGCGACCATGAATGTCCAAGTAACATCGGAATCCGGAAGTTTTATCGATCGCTCTGCAATGCGCAGCGGCTCGTCAAGAAATTCATTGCTGTCGCGGAAATGGACAGCCTGGTCGCTGTGCCCAGCAGGCGGATTAAGCGCACGGTCCCACAATGAGCGAGAGGGAAATGGCGTCACGTCTTCACCCGTAATCTGCCAATAAAGTCCGCTGTTTGGCTCCAAAAACCGTTGGTCGCCCAATGGCCGGTTCATTCGGATTTCGCCATCAGGGCCGATTTCAGCCGAGGCAATCATCGCGGTCAGGACATATTCAAGCTGGGTATCAAAATTCTGCTCAACCGAATTGGTTAACACGCGGTCCAGCGCTGCCCCCCCGCCAATAAGCAAAATCGTAATCCAAGCCGCCGCCGTCAGGATCATCCGACGGGTCAGCGATCCTGTACTTTGGAGTTGGCTGCGCCATGTTGGCTGCTTTGGTAAGGACATAATATCGACTGGCGCCTTAGCTCAACGGTTCCTCGAGGCTGTATCCAAGGCCCCTAATCGTCGAAATCACGTTCTGCCCCAGTTTCTTGCGGATACGAGTAACGAAAACCTCAATGGTGTTAGAGTCGCGATCGAAATCCTGATCATAAATATGTTCGATCAGTTCCGTGCGCGAGACAACCTTGCCTTTGTGGTGCATCAGGTACGACAGCAGCTTATACTCTTGCGCCGTCAGCTTCACAGGTTGACCATCAAGCGTCACGCGGCCCGAACGCGTATCCAACCGAACGTCGCCAACGGTCAACTCGCTAGACGCGTTGCCCGACGCGCGGCGGATAAGCGCGCGCAAACGCGCAATCAATTCTTCGGTCTGAAACGGTTTGGCGAGATAATCGTCGGCGCCCGCATCAAGCCCAGCGACCTTGTCCGACCAGCTATCTCGCGCCGTCAGCACCAACACGGGAAACTTCCTGCCTTCTTTGCGCCAGCGGTCAAGAACGGTCAGCCCGTCCATTTCAGGTAATCCCAGATCAAGAATGACGGCGTCATAATTTTCGTTGGAGCCCATATAATGGCCATCTTCACCATCAACCGAGAGGTCAACAGCATAGCCAGCGCCTTCCAGCGTTGACTTGAGCTGCTTGCCCAAATTGGGTTCGTCTTCCACGATCAATATGCGCATGCCGTTCCCTTATATTGTCATTAATTGTATCGATATGTGGCTAGCAGATTTATGTGCTGTCACAAAATTCTATCCGCGTTGCCGCAATACGCTTCCCGTCCGTCCATCCACATCGACGAAGATGACGCGGTCACGATCAATGAATTTCAACCGATAGACTTGAGCGGTTGGGTCATATTCAGGACCCAAATATTGCATCCCGCGCATGCGCGGCACAATATTTGCCTCAATCTCGCGCAAGGATTTGACCTTGCCGGCTCTCATATCCTGCCGCGCATCATTCTGCTCACCCCGGCGCGGATCGGCCGCAGCGGGACTAAGCAAAGCGATGCTTACAAGCGCAGAGATAAGAACAAACCGGTGTAACATCCCTGTCCTCTAAGCGTGCAGCATTGAACGCACAATGAATAGGGAAGTGCAATTTTGCGTCGTTGGATGCCGCAGATCCATTATTTCACCATTTCAAAGGTGAAGGACATGCTCGCCGCAACGCTGAGCTCACCCGGCGAGATCGGCGTTGTTTTCCCAGCCACTGCGTCCATTGAACGTGCAACCATTGGCACTGGCAAATAGCCGCGCCCCTGATCATTTTCTGTGACGCGCAATATGCGCACATCCGTATAACCCGCCTTGCGTGCCAAGCTGCGCGCACGGGTCATAGCAGTAGCCCACACCTTATCCCGGGCGGCTTCCTGAAAACTGCTATCGTCGTCGATGCCAAATGTTGGCCCATTGAAATTTGTCACGCCATCGACCGCAAGCGCATCAAGGAACGCGCTAAGCTCCTTCAAATCGCGTAACTTGGCATTAACCATGTTTGATGCCTCATAGCCTTTGAAAATCTGCTGCCCGTCACGATAGTCAAATTGCTGGTTCAAACTAATTTGTGTGGTTTGGATATCCCGATCAGCAATGCCAAGTTTCTTCAGCCGCGCAACTACGGACGCCATCTGCACATTATTGGCGCGCACGGCGGCGCTTGCCGTTGGCGCCAGTGTTTGAACACCGGTCAAAAATGTGGCGATATCTGGAGGGGTTTCAACCGTTTCTGCGATTGTCAGGTCAATCACCGGATTGGTGGAGGTAACATGGACCTCCGTTGCCATCGTGCTGCTGGACATCATCACGCTAGTTGCCAAAAATGCTGCAAAAATCAATTTACGCATGTCAAACTCCCGTTTTATGCCAAGAGCTTAGATTGCTGTTTGGCGTGCCCAATCAATATAGGCACGGCGAAGCTGAACGGTTGCCGAACCGGGTTGGCCATTTCCGATAATTTGCTCATTAATCTGCACAACTGGCATCACAAAACCTGAGGCGGACGACACAAAGGCTTCGGCAGCTTGCTCTGCCTCGCGAATGGAAAAAGGCCGCTCTTCTATGCGTTGTGCGACAAGTGGAAGCACGGAGGCGCGGGTAATGCCGTGTAAAATGTCGCGATTAAGAGGGTGCGTAACCAGAACCCCATCATGGGTGATGATATGTGCATTTTGCGCGCTGCCTTCGGTGATCCAGCCATTGCGTTCCATCCACGCATCGTCGGCACCGCGCGCAATCGCCTCGTTCTTCATCATGGAGGCATATAGCAGCTGCGTCGTTTTAATATCTGCCCTGCCCCAACGCAGATCCGGCATTGTGATCACCCGGCTTCCGCGCTGTGCCAATGGGTTATCCACGAGTGCGCGGGATTGGGTAAAGGCAAGGACCGTGGGATGCGTGTCGGCGGCAGGAAATACAAAGTCGCGGTCTTCGGGTGCCCCGCGTGTAACCTGCCAATAGATCATGCCTTCTTCGAGGTTATTGCGGGCAACAAGTTCGCGGCAAATTGCAAGCCATCCATCCGCATCTGGCGCGCCGTTTATGCCGATTTCACCAAGCGAGCGCGCAAGGCGTTGCACATGGCCACCGAAATCGACGAGCTTGCCGTCCAATACAGACACGACCTCGTACACAGCATCGGAGAACAGAAAGCCTCGGTCAAATACCGACACTTTGCCTTCGGTTTCAGCTGTGTAATTTCCGTTCAAATATATTGTGCGCATAAAAGGGCTTTGCTTGAAGCTTCACTCGGCGTCAACATCCACATCGTCATGCCCGGAAAAGCATGCATGACAAAAGACGACGGATCGACAATCTGGCTTGCCCCTGCTCTTTCTACCTCCTATCCGCCAGCCCATATGTCGCAACCTCCAATCTTCGCCTTCGAAAATCTCGCGCTCCAACAAGGCGGTGGCTGGCTGTTTCAAGATATTGATTTGTTTATCGGCGCGCGCGACCGGTTGGCGCTGATCGGCCGCAATGGAGCTGGCAAAACGACACTGATGAAGCTGGTGGCCGGAACCGTCGAAGCAGACAAGGGCAATCGCGTCGTCGTGCCGGGCACGAACATCGTGATGCTCGAACAAGACCCCGACGTCAGCGCCTTTGACCGGCTCGTCGATTTTGCCATTCATGGTGCAAAAGGTCCGCCCGAATATGCGGTGCGGGCGATTGCCGACCAATTGGGCATTAATCTGGACCGTGAGGCGAAAACCGCAAGCGGTGGTGAGAAACGCCGCGCCGCCATCTGTCGCGCGCTGGCAAGTGAGCCTGACCTCTTGCTTCTGGACGAGCCGACCAACCATTTGGACCTTGCTGCGATTGAGTGGCTGGAGGATTGGCTGACGCGCTATCGCGGAGCATTTATGGTAATCAGCCATGACCGGACATTTTTGACGCGGCTAACGCGGCAGACATTCTGGCTGGATCGCGGACTGCTGCGCCGCAATGAAATCGGTTTTGGCGGTTATGACGCATGGACCGAGCGCGTCTATGCCGAGGATGCGCGCAACGCAGACCGCCTAGATGCCAAGTTAAAAATTGAGGCACATTGGCTGGAGCGCGGCGTCACCGCTCGGCGCAAGCGCAACCAAGGCCGGTTGGCAAAGCTATGGGAAATGCGCGCCGCGCGGGCCGCGATGATTGGCCCGCAAGGGACGGCTAAGCTTGCTGCTGCCAGCGACGACAGCAAAACTAAAACGGTAATCAATGCGGAGAATGTCGGCAAAAGTTTTGGCGACCGGACGATCATTAAGGATTTCACGCTGCGCATTCAACGCGGCGACCGCATTGGCATTGTCGGCGCAAATGGCACGGGCAAAACAACGCTTATCCGCATGCTGACGGGCGAGACCGAACCCGACACGGGTAGCATCACCTTGTCCCCTACGCTGACGGGCATCGTCATTGATCAGCAACGCAAATTGCTCACGCCTGAAAAACGCGTGCGTGATGTACTGGCTGATGGCAGCGACTGGATTGATGTACGCGGTGTGCGCAAACATGTGCAGGGTTATCTGAAGGAATTTCTGTTCGATCCGGCATTGATTGAGGCGCGGATCGGCTCCTTATCGGGCGGTGAGCAATCGCGCATTCTGCTCGCCCGCGAATTTGCGCGTGAGGCCAATTTGCTGGTGCTGGACGAACCCACCAACGACCTTGATTTGGAAACATTGGACCTACTGCAAGAGGTTATTGCCGATTATGACGGCACGGTTTTGATCGTTAGCCATGACCGCGATTTTCTCGACCGTACTGTCAATTTGACGCTTGGTTTGGATGGTTCAGGCCATGTCGATATCATCGCCGGCGGATATGCCGATTGGGAAGAAAAACGCGACAAGCGAGACAAGCCAACCGCTAAGAAAACCGAAAAAACCGTTTTGGCAGAGCCCGCCTCTGCAGCCCCATCAATGCCCAAGAAGGTCAAGCTAAGCTACAAAGACCAGCGTGACTATGATCTCCTGCCCAAGCGCATCGCAGAAATCGATGCCGAAATTGCGGCAGCAGAACAGGAAATGAGCGACCCGGCTTTATACACACAAAAGCCTGCACGCTTTGCCGAACTGACCAGCAAAACCGAAAGCCTGCGCGCCGAAAAGGATGCCGCCGAAGAACGCTGGTTAGAATTGGCGATGATGGTCGAAGATTCCGGTTCCTAGCTGGGAATGCGGTAGAAAGCCGCAAGCCGATCTAGTGCGATTTTGAGCACGAGCTTACCTGACCGCACGGGCCATGACATCTCGCGCTCCGCAATGGGCACGCTTTCACCAACGCAGATGACGCGCCATGCAATATCCGACAAATCGGGCCCAAGCGCGATCAGCGCGCTGTCAAAGCGGTGTTTGGCTTGCATCATTCGTTCCGTGCGGTTCAGCGCCGTTGGTGCACCGCGTTTTCGACGACTGCGCGGAATATTTTCCCACATCATGGTGATATGAGGCCCCAGAGCGGCAGATTCATAATCCCCGCGTAACGTCTCACCTGCCAACATTTGTCGGTTCGTCAAATGGCCGCGCGCGTGCAGCCAGGACAAAGGCGATTCCGATAGATTAATCGTCACTGTGCGCTGGGTACCGGGGCTTTCGGCGTGCGGATGTTCAACCAGCATCCGTGGGTCGTAGTGTTTTCGGTTCGAATGTGATTTGGCGGGCATCGTCAATCTCCTTTGATTGTTCGAATCACCCTTGCCATGTGGTAAATATCGTAGGAAAGAAAAAACCTATTTGGTAATGAGGTGCGCAATGCAAAGTCGAATTCGCGATGTTCGAAAGGCCAAGGGCCTAACGCTTGCCGATGTGGCCGAACGCTGCAATCCACCCACAACGGCACAAACCATCGGCCGCCTCGAAACCGGCATGCGCGTGTTGTCGCTCATCTGGATCAACCGCATTGCGGATGCTCTGGGCGTGGATTCGAGTGATCTTGTTGCCCTGCCTGACCAACAATTTCTGCCCGTCGCGGCTGTACTGCATGAGGACGGGACCCATGCGCCGACAAAGGCGGAGCGTATCATGGTTCCCAATATCGGTGGTAGCATGGTCGGGCTTCGGATTGCCGCGGCAATGGGGGAGTATCGGCGCGGTGATGAATTATGGCTTGAGCAGCTTCAGCCGGATGATTTCACCTCTGCGCTGAATTTGGACGTGCTTGTGCCGAGACCCGGCGGGCGGTTCATCTTTGGTCGCTTGCTTGGCCGGGATGCAGGCAAGCTGCACCTTCTGCCTTTGGAGGCTGGCGCACGTCAGCAGGTCGTGACCGACCCAGCCTGGATTGCCAAAGCCGTGCGGCTTGTCCGTAAGTTAAAGCGTTAAGGCTGCGCGCCGAAGTCTGCGCCTATCCGCTCCGCTTTCGATCCTGTGCCTTCATCGGTCGGGACGAAGCTATGTGACCCAACCTTGAGCCAAATCAGGATCGGTGCCGCTTGATAGATGGACGAGTAAGTGCCGACGACAATACCAAAAGCCATTGCCATACTGAAGCCAAAGATGACGTCAGGTCCAAACAGCACCAGCACGATCAGCGGTAGCGAAATCGAAACGCTGGTCATCACCGTGCGCGACAAGGTTTCATTGACCGAGAGATTCAACAGCGATGCCATTTCCATTTTGCGGAATTTCATGAGATTCTCGCGAATACGGTCATACACAACAACAGTGTCGTTCAGCGAATATCCAATGATCGTCAGCAAGGCGGCAATGATGTTGAGGTCAAACTCCCATCCAGTGATAGCGAACAGTCCAAATGTGAGCGTTACGTCGTGAAGAAGCGACCATATAGCCCCAACACCGAACTGCCATTCGAACCGGAACCAAATATAAATTGAAACGCCGGCCATAGCCGCAAGCAAGGCGAGAATACCCTTGCTGAACAATTCTTCCGACACCTTGCCAGACACGGAATCCACGCCGTCAATCCGAACATCTGGGTGGTCAGCCTTCAACTTGCTCGTAATTTTTTCTGCCATCGCATTGGCGAGTTCGGGATTTTTGTCCGCGCCTTCGGGCAGTTTCATGCGGATCGAAACCTGATTTTCTGCGCCAAAACGCTGAATTGTCGGATCGCCATAGCCAAGACCGCCGACCGTTTCGCGCAGTTCGGCCACGGGCGCTGTAGCGCTTTGTGTGAACGTCGCACGGATCATCTGGCCGCCAATGAAGTCGACGCCAAAATTGAGCCCCTTGGTCGCAACCAAACCCACCGATGCAGCCATCAGAAGCAGGCTGATCGCAAAGGCCCATCCACGCCATTTGAGAAAATCAATATTTGTATCGTCAGGAACGACTTTGAGCAGTTTCATATCAATATCCTCAAATCGTCAGTTCGGTTGGCCGGGTATTCTTAACCCAATGGGACACCCACATGCGTGTTATGGTCACCGCCGTGAACACCGAAGTGACGATACCAATCATCAACACCACGGCAAAACCGCGTATCGGCCCTGAGCCAAAAATGAACAAGAGAACGGCCGCAATGACGTTGGTGCTATTTGCATCAAAAATCGCTCGGCTGGCTTCTTTGTAACCAAATTCTATAGCCTGCACGACGCGCCTTCCCCGTTTCAACTCCTCACGGATACGCTCGTTAATCAAAACGTTGGCGTCGACCGCCGCACCAATCGTCAGAACAAATCCTGCGATACCCGGCAAGGTGAGCGTTGCATTGGCAAAAGCCATTACCCCCAGGATCAACCCCACGTTGATGATCAAAGCGAAGTTCGCATACATGCCGAAACGGCCGTACACGAGGAACATGAGTACAAGAATTGCAGTGGTTCCAATAACCGCCGCTAATATGCCACGGCGGATAGAGTCCGCACCAAGGTCGGGACCGACGGAACGTTCCTCAACGATGGTCAAATCCACCGGCAATGCACCAGAGCGCAATGAGATTGATAACGCATTAGCACTTTCGGTCGTGAAGCTACCGGAAATTTGCGATACCCCACCAAAAATCGGTTCCCGAATTTGCGGCGCCGATATGACCTGGCCGTCGAGAACAATCGCGAACAATTTGTTCACATTTTGCTGGGTCATACGGGCAAATCTTTGTCCGCCCTCGGAATCAAATTGGATGGTCACAGCAGGCTCATTGGTCTGCTGATCAAATGTTGGGTCAGCCTTAACCAATTTGTCGCCCGATATCCCACCCAAGCGACGCACAGCGATGTAGGGCAAGCCTGTAGGATTATCGGGATAGGGCAGAACTTGGCTGCCAACGCGGGCCTTGCCCTGCGCGGTTTGATCAGGATCGGCTTGTTCATCAACCAGCTTGAATTCAAGTTTTGCCGTCTTACCAATCAATGCCTTCAATGCTTCTGGATCCTCCAACCCAGGAACCTGAACGACTATGCGGTTCTCACCCTGACGAATAATCGTCGGCTCCAACGTACCAAGCGCGTTGATCCGACGGTCAATGACGTCCTTGGCCGTGTCCATTGCTTGGTCAAGCGCAGTTTCGTCCCCAGAACTGACTGGCGATAGAACAATGCGGTTGCCGTTGTTCACACCAAGATCCCAGTCCCGCGCGCCCATTGCATTGCTGATGAGCGGCAAGATCACTTCACGCGCAGCGTCCACCTTGGACATGTCGGTCACGTTAAAACTCAGCTTGCCTTCGCTGCGCGAGACATCGGCAATCGCAATTTGCGGATCTGTACGACGTAGAGCTGTGCGGACGCTGTCCTCCAATGCCTCTAACCGTGCCTCTGCAAGTTGCGACGTATCCGCCTCAAGCAAGATGTGACTACCGCCGGCAAGGTCGAGACCAAGGTTGATCGTCGGGGTCGGCACAAATTGTGCGAGCTGCGCGCGCATGGATGTCGGCAGCAGGCTAGGAATAGCAAAAGCCACTCCGACGATAATCAGGATGTTGAGCATCCATACGCGCCAACGGGGAAAATCAAGCATAGATGGGTTCCGAACGAACTATGAAGGCAATATCTGGGGTCAACGGCAAAGCCGTTCAACCCCGACGGTTAATCATTCGCGGCTTTCGCATTGCGCGGCTGAACGTTGGCAATGGTCGATTTAACCGCCTTCACCCGCACATTTGGCGCAATTTCAACTTCAACATATTCGTCAGCGACCTTGGTCACTTTACCCATCAGGCCGCCTGCGGTTACGACTTCGTCATTCTTCTGCACAGCAGCGATTTTAGCCTCATGCGCCTTAGCGCGCTTTTGCTGCGGACGGATGAGGAAGAGATAGAAGACA
This sequence comes from Sphingomonadales bacterium UBA656, assembly GCA_002299895.1. Classification (GTDB taxonomy): domain Bacteria; phylum Pseudomonadota; class Alphaproteobacteria; order Sphingomonadales; family Sphingomonadaceae; genus Sphingorhabdus_B. The sequence continues at coordinate 221,132 of DBOC01000008.1, forward strand.
ACGAAGATGAGCAGAAGCGGAAACAGCTGCACAAAAAATGCAGAACCACCAGCAACGCCCGCGGCAGCAGATACGATAACAAACTCCATGAAAAAACCTCGCAATAATGAAATCAAGCGCCCATGTGCAGCACTGCCTAGAAACAATCGGGTGCGATTATCACCTGCACCCTGCGGACGCAACGTCAAAGCTTCGACAGCGCGCTTGCTTTTCCAAAACCACCGCCATATACGCGCGCTTCCATTGGCCTCGGCGAGGTCATTGGTGGTCGGGACGTAGCGCAGCCTGGTAGCGCATCACACTGGGGGTGTGGGGGTCGCAGGTTCGAATCCTGTCGTCCCGACCAATATTCATTATAAAATTCAAAAGCAAACCACGCGCAAGCAGGCGCCTGCCACGCGTTTCGCACATTTTACTTTCCTACAAATAACCTATTTGGTTATTATTTGTGCGAAAGTGAGGATGCGCCGATGCGAGACAATATTGACGGGCTGATTGACGACCTAATTGCGCGCGAGGGCGGTTTTGTCGATCATCCTGCAGACAAGGGCGGGCCAACACGTTGGGGTATTACCCAGGCGGTTGCCCGTCGGCATGGCTATATGGGGCAGATGGAAAATCTGCCGCGTAGCGTTGCGGCGTTGATTTACAAGCAGCAATATTGGCGCGCACCTGCCTTCGACCAAGTGGCACAGATTGCTCCAATATTGGCAGCGGAGCTATTTGACACTGGCGTCAATATGGGAGTCAGCATCGCAATCGGATTTTTGCAACGCGCCTTGAACGCGCTAAACCGCAACGGCGCGGACTATCCAGATATTGCCGTAGACCACATAATCGGCCCCGACACCATGGGCGCGCTGGAGGCGTTTTTGGTCAAGCGCGGGCAACCAGCAGAGGGCGTTCTAACCAAAACAATCGATGCTTTGCAAGGCGCGCATTATGTCCGCTTGGCGGAAGCACGCCCTGCACAAGAGGCATTTCTTTATGGCTGGATTAATAGCCGTATTGGTTAATCATTAAAAGGAGTATGCCATGACACTCATTGAAGGGATCGTCGGCCCGATTGCCAATCTAATCGACAAAATCATTCCCGACCCAAAAGCCCGCGATGCGGCAAAGCTCGAGCTGATCAAGCTGCAAGGCAGTCAGGAGATGGATGCATTGCGCACCCAATTGTCTGCCGTATTGGCTGAAGCGCAATCCGCCGACCCCTGGACAAGTCGCGCACGGCCAAGTTTCCTCTATGTCATGTATGCCATGTTGCTGTGGGCGATCCCTATGGGGTTGATTGCCGCCGTACAGCCGGAGGCCGCAAATAATATCGCGCGCGGCATGAATGCCTATCTGAACGGCCTGCCGGAGCCATTATACGCGTTGTTTGGCACCGGCTATCTCGGTTACACCGTCGCCCGCCAATGGGGTATTTCACGCGGGCTGGAAAAATAGTTGCCTAATGCCAACAACATCCGTTACCCCTATACACCCGTGAGGGTTTTTAGGGACTTAGGAGAACCAAGATGAAGAAATTAGTCGCAACTTTTGCTGCTCTTGCATTTGCAGCATCGCTAACCGCATGTGGCCAAGCTGGTGAAAAGGCTGCCGAAGAAACCGCCGAAGCCGCCGACGCAACTGGTGAAGCGATGGAAGCTGGCGCCGAGAACGCTATGACCGCCGCTGAAGGCGCAGCCGACGCAACCGCAGAGGCCGCTGCTAACGCAACCGCCGAAGCCGGTGCTGCTACGGAAGAAGCTGGCAAGGACATGCAAAAATCTGCCGAGTAATCGGTCGTATTTCTGCATAGAATATCAGCCCGCCCTGCCCACGCGCAGCGGCGGGCTTTTTCATGCCCGTATACAGGCCCTTGCTGACATGCCGCTTTGGGGCCAGCAACGCCATGGCGAAACAGCGCATAAAAAAGGCGGGGCTGCGCACCCCGCCTTTTATCTCAACATTTTCAGGCACGCGCAATTTGCGCCGCCCCACTTTATTGCGCTGGTGTGGGTGCACCCGCCGCTTTTGGCAGATTGACCTTATCACCCGGATATAAACGCGTGGGATTAGACAATTGCGGATTTGCCGCAATCATCTCTTCAACGGCGATACCCCGTCTGATTGCTATTCTGGCAAGACTGTCACCTTCGACCACAATGACTTGCTCCGGCGCATTGACGGCGGCTGCAGGTGCCTGTGTAGCGACTGCCGCTGCTGGAGCCGATTGCGTTGTTGGCGCAGGGGCAGGTGCCACGACGGCGGCTGGAGCGGCCGTTGGCGGCGTGGCAGCGCCACCCGAACTGAGCGCCATGACAACCGCCGCAAGCCCTGCCAGTGCTCCGATAACGGCAAAGGCAAGGGCCAGCCGTCCAAAGACCGGCAACACCCCATGTTGGGCAACCGACAGATCCTTACGCAGCGAGTCAATTTGATCGACAAACCGGCCGCCCTTGTCGTCGATAGCCGTCGCGAGACGCCCTTCCGCATCCGACACTAATTTCAACTGCTGCGTATTACGTTCGGCCTGCGCAC
>DBOC01000004.1 GCA_002299895.1 Sphingomonadales bacterium UBA656
TGGTCGGGGAGACAGGATTCGAACCTGCGACCCTCTGGTCCCAAACCAGATGCGCTACCAGGCTGCGCTACTCCCCGACATGGGATCACTGGTATAACAATGTCCGCGCGGCTGGCTGCCTGCCAACTCCGCAATGCGAAGCTGGTGGGCCCGGAGGGACTCGAACCCCCGACCTAGCCGTTATGAGCGGCCAGCTCTAACCAACTGAGCTACAGGCCCTGACCGGCTCGCCAACTACAAGCGCGCCGATAGCCGAACTTTGGGAGAATGCGCAAGTCTTTATCTGACATAATCCCGGTAAAATTGAAAACAGAACCAAAGTATTCAAATGTGCCAAACGGATTTAGGCCTCACGCCAATGGCAAAGCCTAACGATTTTCAGCGCCGGATCACGCCCATCACAGCATCAATCTGAGGATGCCGCGTTATGGGACAATTGCATTGCCACATAATTATATTATAAGCATCGGGCAAAATAGAATTGGAAATTACCAGATCATGGCAAATACGAACCTTGACGCGATAGATATGAAGCTTTTGGCCGAATTGCAGGCTGACGGTCGCATAACCAATGTCGAACTCGCCACCAAGGTCGGCTTGACAGCACCGCCTTGCCTGCGCCGTATGCGCGCGCTTGAACAATCGGGTACAATCAAATCCTATCATGCCGATGTTGACGCAAGCGCGTTGGGGTACACCATTACGGTTTTTGCGATGGTCAGCCTGAAAAGCCAGGCAGAGGATGACCTGAAGGCTTTTGAACAACATGTCCGCGCATTACCCGATGTGCGTGAGTGCCACATGCTCAATGGCGAAATTGATTTTATTTTGAAAATCGTCGCCCGCGATCTTCAATCCTTTCAGGAATTTCTAACCTCAAAACTGACATCTGCTCCAAATGTCAGCAGCGTCAAAACGTCACTAACGATCCGCACGGCCAAGGACGAGCCTGGCGTTCCTATTCCCCAGGCATAAAAAAGGGCCCGATTGCGCGGGCCCCTTTTACTTTATCTGTGCAAATCTCAGGTAGCTGGCGTTGCCGCAGCAGGCGTCGCTGCGGCCTTTTCCCGATGGTCGATAAACATCAGCCAAAATTCGGCAATCGCCTTACGGTTCGCGCCAGTGATCATAGCGAAATCCGCCTTCGCGCCGGCATAATCACCAAGCATAGTTTTAGACATGGCCAGACGGAAACGTGTGCGATCGGTCTGGTCGTCGCCATCCTTGTCCAGAACCGGAGCCTTGTTTAACGCCGATTCATACAGTTCCTTGGCAGTCTTGTAATCCTTGTGCGAGAAGAAGGAGTCACCAGTTAGCGTTGCCAACATGCCCTTCGGGCTAGCCTTGGCGGGCGCGATGGTACCCGCGAGCGTGCGCGTATCTTCCGTAAGGCGGGCCTTAGCTTCGTTGTAGCGCTCACTGAAGGTCACATTGTTACGCGAGATTAAGCCTTTGGCGAAACCTTCGTCCAGCAAGGACACTGCCTCTGCTGGGTAACGCACACCTATATAGCTGAGGCTATCGAGATAGGCGGCATATTCCTGTTGAAAGCGGATGCCATCAGTCGCACGCATCAAGCGCATGATGTCGAGCGTTTCTTCTGGATTGAAATCGCGCGAGCGATCAAAAAATGCGAGCGCGTCATGCCAATAATCTGGGTTATTCTCGGCGCTAATCAGATCCTTGTAGAAATTCGCTGCGGCTGCATAATTCTTCGCCTTAGCGGACAGTATGGCAGCGCGTACGACATAAGTCTTGTTCACGGCCCCTGCTGCCTTACTGGCGGCAATTGCCTTGCTAATCCACGCCACCGCGTCTGCATCCTTGCCCTGCTGCGACATGGCATTCGAAATCAGGAATTCGATGTTGTTGTCACGGTGGCCCAAATTATAAGCATCAATCATATATTTTTCGGCATCTGCAAAACGCTTGCCTTCATAACCAATCGCACCCTTCCGGAAGGTATATTCCCGCTTCAAATCGGCAGGGGTGGTCGCAGATGCGATCAACAAATCAATGCCCTGCTCCTGAAACGCTAGATCCTTTAAAGGCGCGCCGATGTTAATGGCTAATATGCCCGCTTCGTAACGGTCATCATCATTGCCGATGGCAGCAATAACCTTTGGAAACTCTGCTTTTGCGGCTGCTGCGTCTTTGGATTTGCTTAACAAATTCAACACAGGCAAATAAGCCGCGATAAATGGCTTTGAATAATTTCTCTTGGGTGCGGCCGCTTCCTTACCCTTTTTTTCCTTCTTGGGCTTTTCATCGGACTGCGCAAATGCGGCAGGCGCGGCGGACACCGCTACCAACGAAAGAGCGAGGGCAAATTTTGAAACCAGTTTCATGTAACTCTCCGCATAATTATTAAGCCTTGGGCCTTCTACAGCTTGGTTTATAGGGCCTTGCTAACGTCTGTGCAATTACCATAGCGCGATTGCAGATTTCCCGTTGAACGAACCGGAGCAAAAAACAAGTGGGTGAAAGCAGTGCAGTTATCATTGGTGCGCGCGGCGGCATAGGGGCGGCGCTGGCGGATGCTTTGGAACAAGACAAAAATTATGCGCAGGTCCTTAGGTTGCATCGCGAGAGCGACCAGCCCTTGGATATATTGGACGAAGCTAGCATTGCCGCCGCCGCAGCATCTTTGTCCGCTACACATCCACCGATAAGCCTGGTGATTGTCGCAACCGGACTGCTGCATTCGGACCAAAAGGGTCCTGAAAAGAGTTTGCGGGAACTCGATCCTAATTGGATGATCGAAAACTTCCGGATCAATGCAGTCGGGCCTGCGCTTGTCGGTAAGCACTTTCTACCTATCATGGCCAAGCAAGGCCCAATTTGTTTTGCCGCTTTGTCCGCACGGGTGGGTAGCATTTCTGACAATCGCTTGGGCGGGTGGCACAGCTATCGTGCATCTAAATCCGCGCTCAATATGCTGATCCGCAATATTGCAATCGAATGGCAGCGCAAAAATCCGCAATCTGTTGTTGTCGGCCTACATCCCGGCACCGTTGAGACGGCGCTGAGCGCTCCGTTCAAGGGCAATCCTGCGCATGAACGGTTTACCCCTAGCTGCGCGGCTAGGGACATGCTCAGCGTGCTCCACGGGCTGAAGCCCGAACAAAGTGGGCAGATTTTTGCTTATGACGGAAGCTTGGTCGCGCCCTGACGCCCACGAAGATGCGAATCTGTGGATAAGCTGGTGAAAAACCCCCAATTAGGGCAGTCGCATGTGGCCATTTCAGCCCATTGGGTCTAGGGTATGTTTATTATAAAAATATAAGGATTTTCGCGGCGTGACCGACGACATTATTACCTTGGACCCATCGGACATTTCACCCGTCGACATTGTCGACGAAATGAAGTCGAGCTACCTCGATTATGCGATGTCGGTCATTGTATCACGGGCCCTGCCCGATGTGCGCGATGGTCTAAAGCCCGTTCACCGCCGGATTTTGTTCGCCAGCCAAGAAGGCGGCTTTGTCGCAGGGCGGCCGTATCGCAAATCGGCAAAAATCGTCGGCGACGTCATGGGCAATTATCACCCACATGGCGACAGTGCAATTTACGACGCATTGGCGCGTATGACGCAGGATTGGTCGATGCGGGTACCATTGATCGATGGTCAGGGTAACTTTGGCTCGATGGACCCCGATCCGCCTGCATCAATGCGTTATACCGAGGCACGGCTCAACAAGGTCGCAAACGCGCTTCTGGATGACCTTGATAAGGACACGGTTGATTTTCAGCCCAATTATGATGGCAGTCGTGAAGAACCCCAGGTTCTCCCTGCCCGTTTCCCGAACCTTTTGGTCAATGGCGCTGGCGGCATCGCTGTCGGCATGGCGACAAACATCCCGCCGCACAATCTGGGTGAAGTAATCAAGGCGTGCTTGGCCTATATCGATAATCCAGCGATCACGATTGATGAGCTGATTGAAATCGTCCCTGCCCCCGATTTTCCAACTGGTCCACTCATCCTCGGCACCGGCGGCGCGCGTGCGGCCTATCGCGAGGGCAAGGGTTCCATCATGCAGCGCGCGCGGCATGAAATCGAGGAAGGAAAAGGCGACCGCCGCTCCATCGTCCTCACCAGCATTCCATTTCAAGTTGGCAAATCTGCCCTTGTCGAGAAAATCGCCGAGGCGGCAAAAGACAAGCGCATTGAGGGCGTGTCCGACATTCGCGATGAATCGAGCCGCAAGGGCGTGCGCATCGTCATCGACTTAAAGCGCGACGCCACGACCGACGTTGTCCTCAACCAATTGTGGCGCCACACCCAGGCGCAATCGAGCTTCCCCGCCAATATGCTCGCCATTCGCGGCGGCCGCCCCGAAGTCTTGAATCTGCGCGATATCATTGAATCTTTCATTCGGTTCCGCGAAGAAGTGATTACCCGGCGGACAAAGTTTGAGCTGAACAAAGCCCGCGAACGCGCGCATTTGTTGCTTGGTCTTGTCGTCGCCGTGACTAATTTGGACGAGGTCGTGCGGATCATCCGTGGTTCCGCCAGCCCCGCCGAAGCGCGCACGGCATTGATTGAGCGCAAATGGCCCATCGCCGAAATCGCATCCTACATTAAATTGGTAGAAGCGGTCGAAACGGAAATTACGGGTGACAGCTATCAATTGTCGGAACTGCAGGTTCGCGCCATTCTTGAATTGCGCCTGCATCGCCTGACGGCGCTTGGCCGTGATGAAATTGGCAAGGAACTTCAGAGTCTTGCAGAAAATATCGCAGAATATCTCGCAATCTTAGGCGATCGGGTAAAGCTCTATGCCGTGTTGCGTGACGAATTGGTCGCGATTGACGCTGAATTCTCCACCCCACGCTTATGCGAGATCACCGCAAGCTGGGATGGCTTGGACGACGAAGACCTTATGGAGCGGGAGGAAATGGTCGTTACCGTCACCCATGGCGGTTACATCAAACGTACCGCTTTGGCGACATTCCGCGCGCAAAACCGTGGTGGAAAGGGCCGCGCAGGCATGGCCACAAAGGATGAGGATGCCGTTACCGAATTATTCGTTACCAGCACCCATACGCCCGTATTGTTCTTCTCCAACATCGGTAAGGTTTATCGCCTGAAGGTTTGGAAGTTGCCTGAAGGCGGCCCGTCCACACGCGGTCGTCCTATGGTGAACTTACTGCCATTGGGCGAAGGCGAAGTCATTTCCAACGTTTTGACACTGCCTGAGGATGAAGCCGAATGGGGCGGCCTAAGCGTCGTATTTGCAACGTCCAAGGGCTATGCCCGTCGCAACAGCATGGACGCCTTTGCCAATGTTCCCAGTAACGGCAAAATCGCCATGAAGTTCGAAGGCGACGATGCCGACGATAAATTGATCGGCGTCGAATTGTTAAGCGCCGAGGACGATATTCTGCTGGCAAGCCGCTATGGGAAGGCCATTCGCTTTGCCGCAGATGACATTCGCGAATTCCAAAGCCGCGCATCAACGGGTGTTCGCGCGATGAAATTGGCGAAAGGCGACGAGGTTATCTCCTTGTCGATCCTCAAACGGGTCGGCACCTTGCCGGAAGAGCGCGAGGATTATCTGCGCTTTGCCCCTTGGAAACCGGAAAAGGATGGTGAGCCGACAATTTCCGCAGAACGCATTGCGGAAATGGCAGAGCGTGAACAGTTCATCTTGACGGTGTGCGCCAATGGCTATGGTAAATTGTCATCGGCTTACGCCTATCGCCGCACCGGTCGCGGCGGTCAGGGCATTACGAATATCGATAATATCGAACGCAACGGTCCTGTGGTGGCGAGTTTCCCCGCAACCAAAGGCGATCAGTTAATGCTCGTCACAGATCAGGCAAAGCTTATCCGCATGCCGCTCGACAGCTTACGCGTTTTGGGACGCGGAACCGCCGGCGTGCGCTTGTTCAATGTCGGCGATAATGAACATGTGGTCGGCGCAGCCAAGATTGATGAAAGCGATGAGGATGAAGCCGAAATCTCCAACGAGAGCGGCATAGAAGGCGAAGCCGCGGCCACCGATACGCCGATAGCGGAGTAGCCCCAGCTACCGTCATCTTTCAACAAGGTTAACGTCACCCTGAACGTGTTCAGGGTGACGGAAAAGCTAGGTTGAAGGGATATATAGCCCGTTATTGACCAGCGCTATCCTTGCAAATTCAGTCGCGCTCTTCGCCATCGGCAAAATGCCCGCGCTTTACCAATGTCTGCGCGACGCCAACCGCAATCATCAACACACCGAAATAATAGAGATACCAGATGGCGATACCCGTTATGGTTGTTCCTGCCAACGGTCCAAGTTCCGCGAAGATAAGCAAGTCGGAAATCACAAACAATATCGCACCAAGACCGACGCGGTAGCGCGGAAAATTGCTGTTCCATGCCATGGCTGCCATGGCGGCAAGGATGACGCTATAGGCCGCGACCTGAATGCCTTCGTCTTGGGTCGGCGGAAGAACAAAGGCAATGATTGGCGTGGCAACGAATATTGTCACAGCTAGTAATTTTTGGCTGAATACTGGGCTCACACGGCGGTGACGAAAATAGATAAGCATCGCCACCAAATGTCCGACCGCAAAAGCCAAGGCGCCGGCAACCATGCTGAGTTCAATCAACCCGTCACCCAAGGTATAAAAGCCGAGCATAATCGCCAAAAGGATGAATTCGCCTTCATGGTGCCTGCGTAAAGCAAAAGGCACGAGCAGCCCGACTGCCGCCATTTTCCAAAGAATGGCATATAGCCCGCCGTCAATCGGCAGGAATAGCCATGTCGCAGGAAAGCTTATGCCGGCAATCAAGCTGCCGAACAGATAGGGGCGTTTATGTGCGAGATCCTGAGCCATGTTGCCGTGCATCGTGCAAACACCCGCGCAAAACAAGAGGAATATGACCAATCATATTGTCCGCAGTTAGACCCGGTCCACCGCGTACGCCAATATCGCCATGCAGCCATGCCGCAATGCTGGCGGCGTCAAACGCCGTCACGCCTTGCGCCAGCAAGCCGCATATCAGTCCTGTAAGTATGTCACCCGATCCCGCAGTTGCCAGCCAAGGCGACGCATGGCGGTTCACCAACGTGCGGCCATCGGGCGCTGCGACCCAAGTTTCGGAACCTTTTAGCAGCACAACGCATTGTGCCCGTTCAGCTGCCCGGCGCGCAGCCTCCACCCGATTATCGGTTGGTATGTCAGGAAAAAGGCGTCGAAACTCGCCAGTATGCGGCGTCATCACGTCCGTAGGCTTCGTTACGCCGAACAAAGTAGCGGGGTCGCCTTCAAAGGCGGTCAGCGCGTCAGCGTCCAGCACTACGGGGACATCCCGACGGAGAATCTCAAGAACAGCCTGCCGAACTGACGCCCCTGCCCCCGGACCAATGGCAAAGGCGGTAACGCGATCATCTACATTGGCAAAGGACATGTCCGTTTCGCGTAACATGATCGCTGTGACGTGCGCGGCCTGTTCCGCCAGCGCAGCCCTATCGCCAATCAGCGTCACGAGCCCAGCCCCCACCGCCAATGACGCCTGCGCAGACAGTCTGGAAGCGCCTGTATGCAAAGCTGGCCCGCTCCATACCATGGCATGTCCACGGCTATATTTATGCGCGTCAGAGGGCGGCGGAACCAGAGATGGTCGCAAGATAACGCCTTCGCGTGAAGAGTTAGGTGTAAATCCCATGCGCCATCTTGGCGCTTTTGCCTGTGCAGCGCCAAAGAATTTTGATAGCCGCGCGCTCATGACCAAAAAACATGATGTTCAGATTATCGGTGGCGGCCTCGCAGGCTGCGAAGCAGCATGGCAATTGGCGCAACGCGGGTTAGCTGTCAGGCTGTCTGAAATGCGTGGAGCAGGCTACATGACGCCAGCGCATCAAACCGATGGTCTGGCGGAACTGGTATGTTCCAACAGTTTCCGGTCAGACGATGCCGAAAACAATGCCGTTGGCCTTTTGCATCAGGAAATGCGCGATCTGGGTTCGCTCATCATGCAAGCCGCCGAAGTCGCAAAGGTGCCGGCTGGGTCGGCGCTCGCGGTCGACCGCGATGTGTTTTCACAGACCGTCACGAAACATCTCGAGGGCAACAGCAACATCGAAATTGTGCGCGAACGCATCGATGTCATTCCAACCGACCGACCGGTCATCGTCGCCACTGGCCCGTTGACCGCGACGAACCTAGCCGAGAGCATTATGGCGAAAACCGGTGAAGACCGCCTTGCTTTCTTTGATGCGATTGCGCCGATTGTTTATCATGACAGCATCGACATGGACATTGCGTGGTATGCCTCACGCTGGGACAAAGGCGATGGTAAGGATTACATAAACTGCCCAATGGACGAGGCGCAATATCGCGCATTTCATCAAGGACTGCTGGACTCAGAGAAAGCCGAGTTCAAGGAATGGGAAACCAACACGCCCTATTTTGAAGGCTGTATGCCGATTGAGGTCATGGCATCGCGCGGGTTAGACACTTTGCGCTTTGGTCCGATGAAGCCGGTTGGTCTCGACAATCCCAAAACGGGTCGTTGGGCGCACGCTGTGGTGCAATTACGGCAGGACAATAAACAAGGCACTTTGTGGAACATGGTCGGTTTCCAAACCAAAATGAAACACAAAGCACAGGTCGATCTGCTCCGCACTATTCCAGGCCTCGAAAAGGCTGAGTTTGCTCGGCTCGGCGGGTTACACCGGAACACGTTTATCCGCTCGCCGATTTTATTGGACCGTCAGCTTCGATTAAAGTCCGCGCCACATATCCGCTTTGCAGGGCAAATCACGGGCTGCGAAGGCTATGTCGAAAGCAGCGCGGTTGGCCTGATGGCCGGCATAATGACGGCGGCGGAATTGGGTGGGCGCACCGTAACAGCACCCCCATCGACCACAGCGCTTGGCGCATTACTGGGTCATATCACCGGCGACGCGCTGGCCGACGATTATCAACCCATGAACATCAATTTTGGCCTGTTCGCTCCGTTGGATGAAAAAGTGCATAAGAAATCGCGTAAGGCCGCGATGACTGGCAGGGCTCGGACAGATTTAAACAGCTGGATCGCCGCCCAAGCCATCGCGCCCTAGCAGCGGCACCCCGGCCTTGGCACTGCCTTGGGCCGAGTCCGAGCGAATTCCTTGCGTGTCAGAAGCAGATCTTTGTTAACGTCGGCGCTCTCAAATCGCTGGCCAGTGGCCGCCGCCCATTCCTCAAATGTCAGCAAATTATTGCCATCGCTATCTAGCGCCTTGAACGCCTTGGTCCGGCTGCCCATCATTTCAAGGCGTGAGACAAGCTCATCCTTGTTACGATCATAGCGGTTGAAACGCATTTCTTCACGGCTGGCTTTAGGCGCCTCCGGCGGAGTGGGCGGCGCGAGGCCAAAGGGCGGTGCATCGGGCCCAGCTACTGGTAGCTTGTCAGAGATAGAAGCTGGCGGTGGCGGCGCAGGAATAAGCGATGGCTGATTGGCCATAGTCTGCCATACCAAGAAACCGCCACCAGCCATCAACAAGGCAGCAACGCCGCCGATAAACACACGCTGCATTATAACCGTCTCCCGATTGATATCTAGCAACCGGAAGTTACACCTAAATACCTGTTAAAGCATGTAAAATCAACCTTGGTCCTGATGGGTTCTGCACGGACATAGTTAAAATAGATAATGGACGTAATGCCCGTGCCTTTGGCAATGGAACAGATGGCACATGACAGTCTGTAACGCGCTCTGGAAAGGCAATGCGCAAGGCTTCGAGCGCCCAGATCCGTCCAATGGGCCGCACATCCTGCACAGTACCGATCCAACCGGCATAGGTTAGAAAAATCGCCTCGGCCCGCAATTCGGCATGCGCGTCAACGGCCTCTTGGCTGAACTGCTCATTGCCCAGTAGATGCTCCCACGCCGCAGCCAGCGCCTCAAATGCGCACAATGGTATTCGGTCGCATACTTGGTTGAGCGCCTGCAGCAATGGCTCGCCTTTCGGTCGTGCCTCAGCTGCGCTGGATAAAGCTTCGCGCCACCAAGCCATCTTTATTTGCGCGATCATCGGCTCGCGCGCGTTGCGCAATATTTCGGCGAAGCGCTGGTCTACTTGCAGAAGCAGCGCAAATGCAGAACGAAGGTCTCTCGGCGCATAGGCAATCGCCAGTCGCGCAGGTGGGGATAGTTCCAATGCAGTATCCGCCGTCATCTGCGCACCCGCCACAATTTGGTCACCGCGCGATTAGACTCCGAGCGTTCGACGAACGCCAGTGACAATCTTATCCGCATTCACCAGCATCGCCTTCTCCAGATTCGCCGCATAAGGCATCGGAACATCTTCGTTCGTGATGCGCAAAACCGGTGCGTCTAAATCGTCGAAGCCCTCTTCCATGCATATGGCCAGAATTTCGCTGCCGACCGAACATGTTGGCCATCCTTCCTCGGCGACAACCAAGCGGTTGGTTTTTGCAAGACTTGCCAAAACCGCTGCCTTGTCGAGGGGACGAATGGTGCGCAGATCGATGACTTCAGCGCTAATCCCGTCTTCGGCCAGTCGATCCGCTGCCTCAAGAGAGAGGCCAACGCCGATGGAGTAGCTCACGATGGTTACGTCGGTCCCTTCGCGCATGATCCGCGCTTTGCCGATGGGTAGAACATGATCGTCGCTTGTGGGTACTTCGTAGCTGCGGCCATAGAGCAATTCATTTTCTAGGAATACGACCGGATCCTCGCAACGAATGGCCGCTTTCAACAGGCCTTTGGCGTCAGCGGCGTCATAAGGCGATATTACAATGAGCCCGGGCACGCTGGCATACCAAGGTGCGTAATTCTGGCTGTGCTGCGCCCCCACGCGCGCAGCGGCACCATTGGGACCACGGAACACAATGGGGCAGCGCATTTGGCCGCCGGACATATAATTGGTCTTCGCCGCTGAGTTGATGATATGGTCAATTGCCTGCATGGCAAAGTTGAAGGTCATGAATTCGATGATCGGCCTTAAGCCACCCATCGCTGCCCCTGTGCCAACGCCTGCGAAGCCATATTCGGTAATGGGTGTATCTATCACCCGTCGTGCGCCGAACTCATCAAGCAGGCCTTGTGTGACCTTATAGGCACCTTGATATTCGGCGACTTCCTCACCCATCACGAACACGCGGTCGTCGCGGCGCATTTCCTCGGCCATCGCATCGCGCAAGGCTTCACGTAAGGTGACGGTTTGCATTGCGCTGTTCGCGGCAACAGTGTCGCTGTCAGTGGGCAACAAATTCGAGGCATTGGCAGGGGGCGCACTTTGTTCCGGTATCTCAACTGGTACTGATACGACCGGTTTCGGAGAAGGCGCGGGTGCTTCGTCCCCTTCCCCTGTGATAAGCGCAATCACTGTGCCAACCTTGACCCCATCGGTACCTGCCGCAACGTTAATCGACGAAATCACGCCTTCGTCGACAGCTTCAAATTCCATTGTCGCCTTATCCGTTTCGATTTCTGCAAGAATATCGCCAGATTTGACATGATCGCCTTCTTTGACCAGCCATTTGGCCAAAGTGCCTTCTTCCATCGTTGGCGAAAGCGCGGGCATCTTCAGTTCGATTGCCATCAATATTGCTCCACCAGCACATCAGTATATAATTCGGAAAGAGCCGGCTCAGGTGAAGTCTCGGCAAAATCCGCAGACTCATTCACAATCTGCCGGATCTCTTTCTCAATCACCTTCAGCGCGTCTTCACCTACGCCCATTTCGGCGAGATAGGCTTTGCAGCCTTCAATAGGATCGCTGTTATCCCGGACCGATTGAACCTCATCACGGCTGCGGTACTTAGCAGGGTCAGACATGGAATGCCCCCGATAACGGTAGGTTTTCATTTCCAACAATACAGGTCCTTTACCGCTGCGCACCCAATCGAGCGCAACCTCTGCCGCACCGCGTACAGCCAGTACATCCATACCGTCGACCTGAATACCGGGAATGCGGAAGCTCTCTCCGCGGCGGTAAAGCTGATCTTCGGAAGAGGCGCGGTTGACGCTGGTGCCCATCGCATATCGGTTATTTTCGATTACGAAGATGATCGGCAATTTCCAAAGCTCCGCCATGTTGAAGCTTTCATACACCTGCCCCTGGTTGGATGCGCCGTCACCAAAATAGGCAAGGCAAACGCCGCCATCGTTCGCATATTTATGCCCAAAGGCAAGGCCAGCACCAAGCGACACTTGCGCGCCGACAATTCCATGTCCGCCGTAAAATTTATGCTCGGTCGAAAACATGTGCATCGACCCGCCCTTGCCATTCGAGATGCCTGCAGCGCGGCCGGTCAGCTCTGCCATGATGACATTCGGGTCGATACCATAAGCCAGCATATGGCCATGGTCCCGATAGCCAGTGATGACGCTGTCCTTGCCTGGCGTCAAAGCGGATTGCAGGCCAATCGCAACCGCTTCTTGTCCAATATATAAATGACAAAAACCGCCAATCAGCCCTAGGCCATAAAGCTGACCCGCTTTTTCCTCAAAGCGCCGGATCAGCAACATGTCGCGGTAGAACTTCAGCAGCTCTTCTTGTGTCGCCTTATACGGCACCGGTTCGGCCGGGCGCTCCCGATTGACGCGTGCAGCGTCCTCGCTAACACTTGCCTTCTTAGAAGCAGATTTCTTCGCTGGGGTGGTGGCCAAAATCATTTCCTTTGGTGGAATTTTTATTTGCGCGTGCAACGGCGCCTAGCCAAAATTGGGGGAGGTGAAAAGCGCTTTTCCGCCGCGGAAAGCATTGCATAGCTATTCATTTGACAGCCAGTGCCTTAGTTTAACGGAACGACAACCTCATCCGGGGCAACAACGTTCAATTCTTTGCGCATCAGTTCCCCCGCAAGGTCCGGATCGACATTGTCCCGGTCCAGCAAGAGTTGCCGATTTCTTAGAGCATCCCGTTCTTTCTGCAACTTCGCCAGCTCAATTTTGCGCTCGCTCAAAGCCGCCCGATAGTCGGTCCATGCAATAATTCCCGTCGGGCCCAGCAGCGCATAAGATGCGATTCCGAGCAAAGCCAGAAGCCCCAAAGCGGGCCCGACCACTGACTTCATATATTCCGGTTTTTTATTGCCGCGAACCATGTTCAGACTGAATCATATTTTACGCGAGTTAGCAAGGATATCACGGTCAGCTAAAAATAGCCCGACCAGCATATATCGCAGATGTACCAAGCTCTTCTTCGATACGGATGAGCTGGTTATACTTTGCCAACCGGTCGGAACGCGCCAAGCTTCCGGTTTTGATCTGACCGCAATTGGTTGCCACGGCCAGGTCGGCAATCGTTGCATCTTCGGTCTCTCCGGAACGGTGCGACATAACGGCTGTGTAAGACGCACGATGTGCCATAGATACGGCGGCGAGCGTCTCCGTCAAAGTGCCGATTTGGTTGACCTTGACCAGCAAAGAGTTTGCAAGCCCCTTGCCGATACCCATTGATAAGCGCTCCGGATTGGTTACAAACAAATCGTCGCCTACCAGTTGCACGTCTGATCCGATTTTGTCGGTGATAGCCTTCCAACCTTCAAAATCATCTTCACTCATGCCGTCTTCAATCGATAGGATGGGATAGTCCTTGCACAGGGCTGCGAGATAATCGGCCATTTCATGTGGCGTGAGCGAGAGCCCCTCACCGGATATTTCATATTTGCCGTTGCGGAAAAATTCGGTCGCAGCGCAATCCAGAGCCAAGACGACATCTTCGCCTGCTTTAAAACCTGCCTTTTCAACGGACGCCATGATGAAATCCAAAGCATCTCGGGTCGATGCCAAATTTGGGGCAAAACCGCCTTCGTCGCCAACTGAAGTTGCAAGCCCTTTTTCATGCAGGCCTTTTTTCAGCGTATGGAATATTTCTGAGCCCCAGCGGACAGCTTCTGCAATTGAGCCAGCACCGACGGGCATGACCATGAATTCCTGAAAATCAATCGGGTTATCCGCATGTTCACCGCCATTGATGATATTCATCATCGGGACCGGCAGGACATGCGCGTTGACGCCGCCAACATAGCGATACAATGGAAGCCCGCGCGCATCCGATGCGGCTTTAGCGACAGCAAGACTGACACCCAGGATCGCATTTGCGCCAAGGTTCGATTTATTGTCCGTGCCATCAAGGTCAATCATGACCGCATCGATATTTTCCTGCTCCTCGGCGTCCAGTTCGACGAGCGCTTCAAAAATGGGGCCGTTAACGGCCTCAATCGCCTGAAGCACGCCCTTCCCCATGTAAATTGACATGTCGCCATCACGCTTCTCGACAGCTTCATATGCGCCTGTAGACGCGCCTGAAGGCACCGCTGCGCGGCCAAAGCTGCCATCCTCCAAGACAACATCGACTTCAACCGTAGGGTTGCCCCGGCTGTCTAGGATCTGGCGTGCGTGAATATCGAGGATAGCTGTCATAACTGGGATCCGTTTGTGCGTGTGATGAGTTATGTCAGCGCGTCTATCCTTGAGATCGGCATTTGGCAACGATGGTCCGACATATCGATTTTAAAACTAAATTTACGGTGCTATAGTTGACTAAGTCACCCGCAATGCAAATATTAATAGCTAGCAAGACAATTTCTTTCGCCCCCAGTTGTTTAAAAGGAGTCATTTTTATGGCCGAGACCGAAAAACCTGTAGCCGCCAAGAAAGTTGCCATTAAGCCAGCAGCAACACGTGCCAAGGCTAAGACCGCTGCTCCAAAAGCCGTCGCAAAGGCGCAACCAGCCAAAGGCAAGGCCGACAATGTCAAGTCAAAGGTCAAATCGGACATGCATGATTTTAAGGCGCAAGCCACCGATAGCGTGCGCGCTGCTGCCACTAAGGGCAAGGATCGCGCCACGGAGGCGGTTGGCAGCATCGGCAAGCTTATCCGCGAGAGTGCGGGCACCATAGACGATAATGTTGGCAAGCAATATGGCGACTATGCGCGCAGTGCAGCAGACGCGGTTGATGGTTTCGCGGGCAAAATGGATGCGAAGGATGTGGATGCGCTGGCAGAGGATGCGCGGCAATTTGTCCGCAAAAGCCCTGCCGTCGCCATTGGTGCCGCCGCCGCAATTGGTTTTGTTTTGGCGCGCCTCATACGTTCGGGCGGCAAAGACGCGTGAGAACCACCACAGTTGCATTGCAAAATGCCGCCAATGGCCGATAAGCGACTAAGATGAAGATCGAAGAACAACAAACTGAAGCGTTGGAAGACCTTCCGCCGCCAATTGAACCAAGCGTCAGCGAACAGGTTGCGTTGGTGATGGAAGATCTGCGTGCGATGGTGACGGCAGAAATGCGCTATCATCGGTCGCGGCTCGACTACACACGCCACGTATTTGGCTGGTCATTCCGCTATGGCGCGGTCGCGGTATTCGCGTTTGGCGGCGCGTTCATTGCACTGGTATTAGGGTTGGTGCTCACACTATCGCCATTAATTGGACCATTGGCAGCAACCCTGCTGGTCACGGCAGGGTTCGTGATAATTGGCATAATTTTCGCTACACTGGCCCGAAGATGGATGCGGAAAGCTTACTTCCCGGAATTGCAGAAAAATGACGACGATCTTACCTGAAGAGTCTGTTGTGTCCGACAGGGATAGCGTAATTTTGTCTAACGCTGAGCGGCGGTACTTGCGGCGTAAGTTCAAAGGCAGCTTGGCCGTCACGCGTGATGTACTTAATCCACGCAATCAACTTCGGCGGCTCATCGGTCGTCAAACCACCCAAGCAAAGAAGATCGCAGACGAGACAATTGAAATTGCGAAGAACAACGCCCCCTTGATCGGTGTTATCGGGGTAAGTGCCCTGTTAGTTGTGGCGCGCGGTCCGATTTCAAATTGGATTTCGAGGTTGCGCCAAAATAAAACCAAAACGCCCTCCAGCAAATAATTAGGAATGATATATGAGCAAGATTGGCGAAAGCATCAAATCCGCGACTGATAGCGCGAAAACCAAAACCAACGACGGTATCGATAAAAACCCGCTTGCCATCGTGCTAGGCGGAATCGCCATTGGTGCCATCATCGGCGCTCTTTTACCGCGCACGGAACGAGAAACTAAAGTGTTGGGCAACGCAGGCAAGAATTTAAACAAAAAAGCCCGCAAAATAGCCGATGCCGCAAAAGTGGCTGGCATGGGCCAGGTGGACACGCTTGGACTAAATGGCGAAGCCATGCGTGCGCAGTTTAGAGAGCTTGTCAGCAAGGCTGCTCTAGCTGTAAAGGCCGCCGGTCAGGCCGCTACTGAGGCGGCAAAGGAAAAGAATTAAGGATAGTTTTTTGAGCGATACAAAATTGCATCTCGTTTTTGGTGGCCGTGTTGACAACCCGCAAACGTTAGAATTCACCGACCTCGAAAATTTGGACATTGTCGGCATGTTCCCCGATTATGCAAGTGCAGAGGAAGCATGGCGCGGGGCGGCTCAGCGCACGGTCGATGATGCCGAAATGAAATATGTCGTGGTACATTTGCACAAGCTTTTGCAACCCGACAGCTAATAGCGGAAATCAGGGTCGATTAGGCGTGCCGATATCGCCACAATAACAATGGCCGCGCCATCAATAACCCGGCGATAAACCCGCCAATGTGCGACCATATTGCGATGGTGATCCCCAAACCCGGTCCTACGAAACCAAGCGCAAGATTTAACCCTACCCAAGAGATGGTTAAGTGGAATGGCCGGGCATATTCGGCAGGAATAGGCCCCCAAGCCTTAGGCTTTTTGTTCGGAAAAAGCAGCGCATAAGCACCAATAATCCCAGAAATTGCGCCGCTCGCGCCGATGGCTGGCGCCATCATGTCCACAGACATCGGCCATGCCATGAATGCGGCTAACCACTCCATAGCCGCAGCAGCATAAGCCGATCCAATGTAAAGCGCGAGATAGAGCACACCGCCCAAAACACGCTCAACCATCTTGCCGATAAGCAAAAGCATGAGCATGTTCATCACGACATGCGCGACACCGCCGTGTAGAAACGCGGCCGATACAGGTGTCAAAAACGCTGGCACCAGAAATCCGATATCGGAAAATGCTGCACTACCGCTGCTTAGGCGTATCGGGAATAGCCCGCCCGATATCACCGCATATTGCCACCAAGACGGCACCAGCAATATTACTGCAATCACCAGATTGATGATCACCAATACATTGGTAACAGGGCCACGCGGAAACTGCATATCAGGCCGTCCGGCGCTTCCCACCGAAGCGCATGATCAGATAAACTCGATCTTCGATACGAGATAATATTTATCGCCCGACGGCACAGTCAACTCAACTTCGTCTTCGACAACGCGGCCAATGAGCGCGCGGCCCAATGGCGAATTATACGAAATACGGCCTGCTTTTGCGTCAGCTTCTGTCTCGCCAACAAGTTGATAGCGCACGGGCTTATCATTTTCGTCCAACAAGGTGACGGTTGCGCCAAACACGATTTTGTCGCCAGACAGGGTTGAGGGGTCGATGATCTGCGCACGGCCAATCTTGTCCTCGATTTCGGAAATCGCGGCCTCAACCTGCCCCTGACGTTCCTTTGCAGCGTGATATTCGGCGTTTTCCGACAGATCGCCATGCGCGCGCGCTTCCTCAATTGCCTCGACAATCAAGGGTCGCTCGTCACGAAGGCGCTTCAGATCGGTTGTCAGCTTTTCATAGCCTTCGGCCAACATCGGATATTTTTCAAAACTCGCCATCAGGCAAAAACCCTTCGTCACAAAAACATCCCGACCGGATGCGCTATAGCCGCTCATCCGATATGCAGTTCGATTGTCGGGGAAAGATACTGCGCGGATTAATAATAGTCTTGAAGTGGCCGAACTTCAAGTTGCCGTTGTTGCAGCGCGTCAATGGCTTGCGCAACCGCCACGCTTCCGGCGGCCGTGGTATATTGCGAAACCTTGCCCGCAAGCGCGGAACGGCGAATTTCTTCACTGTCTTTGAGGCTTTGCCAACCTTCGGTGGTGTTGAAGATCAGCTGAATTTCGCCATCCTTGATCTTGTCGACAATGTGTGGGCGGCCTTGTGCAACCTTGTTCACGCGCTCAACCTCAATGCCCTGCGCACGCAGATAATTTGCAGTGCCATCCGTAGCACAGACCGTAAAGCCGCACGCAATCGCTTGACGGACCGCACGCACAATCACGGGCTTGTCGGTGTCTTTCACCGAAACGAACAACTTCCCGCTCATCGGCGGGGGCATACGCGCGCCGATTTGCGATTTGGCAAAGGCCGTCGCAAAATCACGGTCAATACCCATGACCTCGCCCGTTGACTTCATTTCGGGCGACAGCACGGGATCGACACCGGGGAAGCGATCAAACGGGAACACCGCTTCTTTCACCGCGATATAATCAATATCGAGATTGATCGGCGGCAAATCCTTCAACATCTCACCTGCCATGACGCGCGCCGCGATCTTGGCTATCGGCGCACCGATAGCTTTGGCGACGAACGGTACGGTGCGGCTGGCACGCGGGTTCACTTCGATAAGATAAACTTCACCGTCCTTCACCGCGAACTGTATGTTCATTAGCCCTCGGACATTTAGGTTTACCGCCAGCAATTCCGCCTGACGGCGGATTTCAGCGATGATGTCGGCGGGAAGGCTATATGGCGGGATGGTGCACGCAGAATCGCCGCTATGCACGCCGGCCTCTTCGATATGTTGCAGGATACCGGCAACCACGACCTCATCGCCATCGCACAACGCATCGACATCAACTTCGATCGCATCGCGCAGATAGCTGTCGATTAAGACCGGTGAGTCGCCGGAAACAATAACAGCCGTCTGGATGTAATTTTCCAACTGTGACTGCGTATCGACGATCTCCATAGCGCGGCCACCAAGTACATAAGACGGGCGCATGAGGACGGGATAACCAATATTTTCTGCTACCTTGATGGCTTCTTCACGGCTGCGCGCGATGCCATTTTCGGGCTGCTTGAGCTTAAGCTTGCTAATCAATGCTGCAAACCGCTCACGGTCTTCGGCCAAATCTATGGCGTCAGGCGACGTTCCCAAAATCGGAATACCCGCCGTCTCAAGCGCCTTTGCCAAATTCAACGGCGTCTGTCCGCCAAATTGAACGATCACACCTTTCAGCGTGCCATTCTGTTGCTCGACATGGAGAATTTCCAAAACATCCTCGGCAGTCAGCGGTTCGAAATACAGACGATCGGACGTATCATAGTCGGTCGACACCGTTTCGGGATTACAGTTGACCATGATCGTTTCATAACCCGCGTCCGCCAGCGCAAAGCAGGCATGAACGCAGCAATAATCAAACTCGATCCCCTGCCCAATACGATTTGGTCCGCCGCCCAATATGACAATCTTTTCACGATTGGTTGGCTGGCTCTCGCATTCCGGCACACCAAAGCTTGGCGCCTCATAAGTAGAATACATATATGGCGTTTTCGCCTCAAACTCTGCAGCGCAGGTGTCAATCCGCTTGAACACCGGTCGCACACCTAATTTGTGTCGCAGCGCGCGCACCTCATCTTCAGTGACTGCGCCCGCCATTGCACGGGCCGCTTGCATCGCAATACCCGAACCACGACGGATTGCCGTTTCCATGCCAGGGCGCACATTCACCGACTCCACCGCGAGATAGGCAAGCCTTTTGTCGGAGAAACCCATAGCTTTCAAACGACGCAGCGCCTCTGCATTATTGGGTAGGCCGTTCGTCTTGACGTCATTCTCGGCAGCGATGATTTCTTGTAGCCGCTCGAGAAACCATGGGTCGAACTTCGCGATGGCATGGATTTCGGATACGCTCATGCCCTCGCGCAGGGCTTGTGCCGCAACCAACAAGCGGTCAGGTGTCGCGCGGCTAAGCTCGGCGGACAGTTCGTCCTTTGACGCCCCGCGCAGGGCATCTATATAATTAAAGCCCGACAATCCGGTCTCAAGCCCTCGAAGCGCCTTTTGTATGCTTTCGTGAATGTTTCGGCCAATCGCCATCACCTCACCCACCGATTTCATGGCGGTATGCAGCAACGGCTCGGCGCCCTTGAACTTCTCAAACGCGAAACGCGGAATTTTGGTAACGACATAGTCAATCGTAGGTTCAAACGACGCTGGCGTTGCGCCGGTAATGTCATTGGTGATCTCGTCGAGCGTGAAGCCAACGGCCAGCTTCGCAGCAACTTTAGCGATAGGAAAGCCAGTCGCCTTTGACGCCAATGCAGAAGAACGCGAAACGCGCGGGTTCATTTCGATGACAATCAGGCGGCCATCCTTCGGATTGACTGCGAACTGTACGTTCGAACCACCTGTTTCTACACCGATTTCACGCAAACAAGCGATGCTGGCGTTACGCATGATCTGATATTCTTTATCGGTCAACGTCAGTGCCGGTGCAACTGTGATAGAATCGCCGGTATGGACGCCCATCGGGTCCACATTTTCGATGGAACAGATTATGATAGCATTGTCGGCGCGGTCGCGGACAACCTCCATCTCATATTCTTTCCAACCGAGAAGTGACTCTTCAATCAAAACTTCGGTTGTCGGAGACGCATCCAACCCGCCGGCAACGATCTTGATAAACTCGTCGCGATTATAGGCAATACCACCGCCGGTGCCGCCCATGGTGAAGCTTGGGCGAATGATGGAAGGCAGGCCAGTGCGTTCCAACACTTCCAGCGCCTCTTCCATCGAATGCGCGATGCCCGATCGCGCGGATTCCAGACCGATTTTGGTCATAGCGTCGCGGAATTTGATCCGATCCTCGGCCTTATCAATCGCCTCAGCATCAGCGCCAATCATTTCGACACCATATTTCGCCAGCGTGCCATCGTTGAACAAGGCCAAAGCGACGTTTAGCGCCGTCTGCCCGCCCATCGTCGGCAACACTGCGTCGGGTCGCTCTTTTTCGATGATCTTGGCAACGATTTCGGGCGTAATCGGCTCAACATAGGTCGCGTCGGCCATATCCGGATCGGTCATGATCGTCGCAGGGTTCGAATTGACGAGGATGATGCGATAGCCCTCCTCGCGCAGCGCCTTACATGCTTGCGTCCCCGAATAATCAAACTCGCACGCTTGCCCGATAATGATGGGGCCAGCGCCGATGATGAGGATGGATTTTATGTCAGTGCGTTTGGGCATTATGCTACCTGTCGCTTGATAATATAGACCGCAGAGGGCGCGCTACTCCAGGAACCGTCCACATATTGGACAACAACATATTCCCATTGGTGTGGAACGTTCGCAGCGGTCACTTCATCATCTCCGCGAATTTTTCGAAGAGATAATGGCTGTCCTGAGGACCGGGTGAGGCTTCTGGGTGATATTGCACAGAAAACGCTGACTGGTCCGCGAGTTCGAAACCGCAATTGCTGCCGTCGAATAGGCTGATATGCGTTGCCTTGGCGTTGGCGGGCAAGGTCGCTGCATCGACGGCAAACCCGTGGTTCATACTTGTGATTTCAACTGCACCGTCGCTGAGGCGCTTGACGGGATGGTTCGCGCCGCGGTGGCCCTGATGCATTTTCTCGGTCTTTGCGCCCACCGCGAGACCAAGCATTTGGTGGCCCAAGCAAATGCCGAATAAGGGTTTTTTGGTTTCCAACCATTTCTGGATAACAGGCACAGCATAGACACCCGTTGCGGCGGGATCGCCGGGGCCATTCGACAGGAACAGGCCATCGGGCGCGTGTACCATGATGTCTTCAAAGGTTGCGGTGGCCGGGACAATGGTCACATCGCAACCGACATCGACGAGGTTACGCAGGATATTGTGTTTGATGCCATAATCAATGGCGACGACCTTTTTACGCCCCTTGGCTGGCGCGGTATAGCCCGCACCCAGCTTCCAAAGCCCTTGATCCCAGCCATAAGTTTGCAACGTGGTGACATCCTTGGCGAGGTCCATGCCCTCAAGTCCTGCCCAGGCCTTAGCGCGGGCCAACATGGCGGGCACATCAAAATCGCCACTGGCGGAATATGCAATCACGGCGTTTGGCGCGCCGGCCACGCGGATCAGCCGCGTCAGTGCGCGGGTGTCTACGCCGGAGATACCGATGCGGCCATTTGCCTTCATCCACGCATCAAAATGCTGCGTACTGCGGAAGTTGGATGGGTTAGTCACATCTTGCCGGACAATTGCGCCCAATGCGTGCGGGTTCAACGCCTCGACATCCTCTGGGTTGGTGCCCACATTGCCGATATGCGGGAATGTGAAATTGATGATTTGCCCAGCGTAAGACGGGTCTGTCATCACTTCCTGATAACCCGTCATCGCGGTATTGAAGCAAACTTCGCCAACTGCTTGTCCCTCGGCGCCAAAGCCCCTACCCCAGATGACTTCCCCGGACGCCAGAACCAATACCCCCGTCGCTCCAGAAGGCGCGCGCGAAGAAATGGGGTCGGCCATGATGGGGTCGCTCCTGATAAGCAGATTACAGCAATGTCGCTAAGGCACCGCGCCTAGAGATTGCGGCCCAAAGCGTCAATGCAGAAATCGAGAAAGCTGTGGAATGTTTTACGCAATGTGTTCTCAACCGTCCTGCTGAACTTGTTTCAGGGTGACGGAATTTGGATGTTCGTCTAACGCTATACATCATCAAAAATTCGGAACCAAATATGATTCGCGACACCATAAAAGCCGCACAGATTACTGCCATGAAAGAGGGCAATAAGGACCGCCTGGCCGCAGTTCGCCTGATCCTCGCCAAGATTAAAGACCGCGACATCGAACTGCGCACCGCATCTCAGCAGCCAGATGACGACGCGATGGTGGTTGAGGTCATGCAGAAAATGATCAAGCAACGCCGCGAATCGATTGCGTTATATGAACAAGGTGGCCGCGCCGAGCTTGCTGCGGTTGAAGCTGCTGAACTAGCAATTATCGAAGATTTCCTGCCTGCACAGTTGAACGACGCCGACACCAGCGCCGCAATTGAGGCTATCAAGATTGAACTCGGCGCGGAAAGCCTGAAAGATATGGGTCGCGTCATGGCAGTCTTGAAAGAACGTCATGGTCCACAACTCGACATGAGTAAGGCCAGTGCTTTGGTAAAGGCAGCGTTGGGTTAAGGTGGCACTTACCCCGCAATGGCTGGACGAATTACGTGCGCGGATTACGCTATCCGCGCTGATTGGCCGTACTGTAAAGGTTACCAAGGCTGGCCGCGAGTTTAAGGCCTGCTGCCCGTTCCATAACGAGAAATCGCCGAGCTTCACGATCAATGACGAAAAGGGCTTCTACCATTGCTTTGGCTGTTCTGCACATGGGGATGCCATTCGCTGGATGACTGACCAGCGCGGTCTGTCTTTCATGGATGCCATAAAAGAACTTGCAGCAGAGGCCGGTATGGATGTCCCTGCCCCTGATCCAAAGGCAGCACAGCGCGCCGAGAAGGCCAACAACCTGTATGACGTCATGACGGCAGCGCAGGAATGGTTCGTCACGCAATTGCTTTGCGTCGAAGGCGCGGCCGCGCGTGGGTACCTTAAGCAGCGCGGATTTACGGAGCAAACGATCCGCGACTTTGGTTTCGGGCTCGCACCGGACAATCGCACAGGCTTAAAAACAGCACTCAAGCAGTTTGGTGATCCCATGTTGATTGAGGCAGGGTTGCTGATCTCGGTTGATGGAAAAGCGCCTTATGATCGGTTCCGCGGACGTTTGATGATCCCTATCCGCGACCCACGTGGGCGCGTGATTGCCTTTGGTGGCCGGATTTTGGGCGAAGGCGAACCCAAATATCTCAACTCGCCTGACACGCCGTTGTTCGACAAGGGCCGCACGCTTTACAATTTGGACAAATGCTCACCCGCCTCGCGCCAAACGGGCCGGGTGATAGTGGTCGAAGGCTATATGGACGTTATCGCTATCGCGCAGGCGGGCTTTGCAGACACGGTTGCGCCCTTGGGCACAGCACTGACCGAACAGCAGATTCAGATGCTCTGGCGGATGACAGAAAAGCCGTTGTTATGTTTTGACGGCGACGCTGCTGGGCAAAAAGCCGCCATGCGCGCGGCTTTGCGCGCACTGCCATTGTTGAAACCTGGCCATAGTCTCCAATTTGTGACCTTGCCCCAGGGACAAGACCCAGACGATTTGGTCAAAGCTTCAGGAGCCACCGCACTCACAACACTTCTAGAAGCCTCTGAGCCGCTCGTTGAGAGACTATGGAAAGCAGAACTGTCTTCCGGGCCACTCGACACTCCAGAGGACCGTGCGGGGCTTAAACAGCGTCTAGGCGCACATATGTCAAATATCACGGACGGCGAAATTCGTCGTCATTATGCCGACGCCTTTCGCGAGCGGTATGACAATTTATTCGCGCCGCGACGCAGCGCGCCATTTACGCCATCTGCGCCCTTTATGAGCGGGCAGAAGCCCAATTGGCGCAAGCCGCTCACGTTGCCGCCGCGCGCCGAAACCAAAAACTTCAACGCCAAGGGCTCGGACTTTCTCATTCAAGGTGTACTCGCAGCGCTGTTGCGCAACCCCGCACTCATTGCACAGCATCATGAGGCGCTAAGTGACTTCGTTCCACCGGACCCGAATCACGCCGCTTTGCTCAATGGGATGCTCAACGAATCTTTTGGTAAAGAAACGCTTGATACCGAGGGGCTAATTACCATATTGGGCGAGAAGTTGTATAATGTCGCCTCAACACTGCTCCACAGCAAAGGTAAGGTCTTTGCCTTTAACCGGGGAGAGTTCGGTACGGGAGGCAACGGATTTTCCAACGTTTCAAAAGATTTGGGCGAAGCAATCAGGCTAATGAAGCAGCGGCCTGCGCTTGAAGAAGCTCTGGAACGCGCCACGCATTTAGCGAGTTTGGAAATGACTGAAGAAACTTTTGCTGAGCAGCAAAGGTTGCGAAACGAAAAAAAGGCATTTGACGATCGTATCATCGAATTTTTTCGGCGTGATACGGATAGTTTGTAAGAGTATCGGGGAATTATTTTGGCAAGTCGCGCAAATGAAAACGAAGAAGATATCGGCGAAAACGGCGATGCGCCGCTGATTGACCTAAATGATGCGACGGTCAAAAAACTGCTCGCCAAGGCTAAGCGCCGGGGTTTCCTTACGTACGATGAACTGAATGCGGCCCTGCCGCAGGATCAGATGTCGTCCGAACAAATCGAAGACATCATGTCCGCAATTAACGACATGGGCGTGCAGATCGTCGAGAATGACGAAGCCGGCGACGATAATGAGGACGATACTGAGGAAGAAGTCGAGACCATCGACAATATTTCCGAAAATGACCCGCGCTCGTTGACGAGCACGGTCAAGAAGACTGGTGCAGGTGAACGCACTGACGACCCAGTTCGTATGTATTTGCGCGAAATGGGCGCAGTAGAATTGCTGTCCCGCGAAGGCGAAATAGCTATCGCGAAGCGTATCGAATCTGGTCGCGACACCATGATCTTGGGCCTGTGTGAAAGCCCGATCACTTTCCACGCAATTATCGACTGGTCCAATGCGCTCAATGACGGCGAAATGCAGTTGCGCGAAATTCTTGATTTGGACGCCATGCTTTCGAAAGAGCCTGCCCCAGAATCGCTCACTGAAGATGGCGAAGAAGAAGGTGATGGCGAAATCAGCGAGAAAACCGCTGGTCCTTCCTATAAAGAGGAAGATGAAGTCGAAGACGAACCGGACGCCGCAAGCGACGATGACGAAGATTTGACGGAGCGGCGCTCACGCCCTGTCGAGGAAGAGGAAGAAGATAACACCCTCAGCCTGGCGCAAATGGAAGAGGCGTTAAAGCCTGCTGCGCTAGAACGCTTCGCCAAGATAACGTCATTGTTCAAGAAATTCTCAAACATTCAGCTTGAGCGTATGCGCGCACTGAATGCTGGTGAAGATTTTTCCACAGCTTCGGAAAATAAGTATCACAAATTGCGTGAAGAATTGACCGCAGAAGTTGAAAGCGTGCAGTTCCATGCGAACAAGATCGAATATCTTGTCGATCAGCTTTACTCATTCAACCGCCGCCTGACGGCGTTGGGTGGTCAGATGCTGCGCTTGGCCGAGCGGCACAAGGTTCCCCGCAAGGCATTCCTGGATAGCTATATGGGTCATGAGCTCGATGAGAATTGGCTGGCCGAAGTGTCCAACATCGACAAGAAGTGGACGGCTTTTGCCACCAATGAGGCCGAAGGCGTCGAACGCATCCGCAGCGAGATAGCCGACATCGCAGCCAATACCGGTATGTCGCTCGGCGAATTCCGCCGTATCGTGAATATGGTGCAAAAAGGCGAGCGCGAAGCACGCATCGCGAAAAAGGAAATGGTTGAGGCGAATTTGCGCCTCGTTATTTCGATTGCCAAAAAATACACCAACCGCGGCTTGCAATTTCTCGACCTTATTCAGGAGGGCAATATCGGCCTGATGAAGGCGGTCGACAAATTTGAATATCGCCGTGGGTACAAGTTCAGCACTTATGCAACTTGGTGGATTCGTCAGGCGATCACCCGCTCGATCGCCGATCAGGCGCGGACCATCCGTATCCCCGTGCATATGATTGAAACGATCAACAAGTTGGTGCGCACAAGCCGCCAGTTCCTGCACGAACAAGGGCGCGAGCCAACTCCGGAAGAAATGGCCGAACGCCTTTCAATGCCGCTTGAAAAAGTGCGCAAAGTGATGAAAATCGCCAAAGAACCCATCAGCCTTGAAACCCCAATTGGCGATGAAGAAGACAGCCATTTGGGCGACTTTATCGAAGATAAAAATGCGATCATTCCTGTCGATGCCGCCATTCAGGCAAATTTGAAGGAAACGGTCACGCGTGTTTTGGCATCGCTTACCCCTCGCGAAGAACGTGTGCTGCGTATGCGCTTTGGCATTGGGATGAACACCGACCACACGCTTGAAGAAGTCGGTCAGCAATTCAGCGTAACGCGTGAGCGTATTCGTCAGATTGAGGCCAAGGCGCTGCGCAAGCTCAAGCATCCAAGCCGCAGCCGCAAAATGCGCAGCTTCCTCGACCAATAACCTGATACGAATGCATTAAATCGGGCCCTTTCCTACTCTAAGGATTGGGCCCGTTTTTATATTAGCAGGCTCGCCCCATGTTCAGGCGTTCAGCCACGCACTTGGTCCCGCAGTATCCTGTTGCATATCGCGATTAGCCCACTTAACGAATTAATCGTTCGATTAACAAAAAGGGTTTGTCCATGCGCTTTGAAGGCACCGATAACTATGTCGCCACTGATGACCTAAAGGTCGCCGTTAACGCCGCCACAAAATTGCGTCGGCCTTTGCTGGTCAAGGGTGAACCAGGCACCGGCAAGACCGTCCTTGCGCAGGAAATTGCGGCTGCATTGGATGCACCACTCATCGAATGGAATATCAAGTCCACGACCAAGGCGCATCAGGGTCTTTATGAATATGATGCCGTCGCCCGCCTGCGCGATAGTCAATTGGGCGATGAGCGCGTGCATGACATCAAAAATTACATTAAAAAGGGAAAATTGTGGGAGGCATTTACCGCGCCCAAATTGCCCGTGCTGTTAATCGACGAAATCGACAAGGCTGACATCGAATTTCCTAACGATTTGTTGCAGGAACTCGATCGCATGGAGTTCTTCGTTTACGAAACACAAGAAACCATCAAGGCCGTTGAGCGCCCCATCGTCATCATCACTTCAAATAACGAGAAAGAACTGCCGGACGCGTTTCTGCGCCGTTGTTTCTTCCATTATATCAAATTTCCGGATCGCACGACGATGCAGTCGATTATCGATGTGCACTTTCCTGGCATCCAAAAAATGCTTGTGTCTAAGGCAATGGACATTTTTTACGAAGTTCGGGATGTGCCTGGCCTCAAGAAAAAGCCAAGCACAAGCGAATTGCTCGATTGGTTGAAGCTATTGCTGCACGAAGATATGCCATTGGATGTGCTTCAGTCGCGTGATCCGACCAAGGCGATCCCGCCTTTACATGGCGCGCTGCTTAAGAATGAGCAGGACATCATGTTGTTTGAGCGACTTGCGTTCATGGCCCGTCGCCCCAACACGTAAATTTCATCCGCGCGCTTTTCGCCTCGAGAGTCGCTCATTCACAAAGCATAATCGGTCGCATTATACAGGAACCAGCAGATGTTTTTTTCATTCATGGAAGAGTTGCGGTCTGCGGGCATCTCGGCTTCGCTGAAAGAGCATTTGGCGTTACTTGCCGCATTGGACGCCGACGTGATTGGCCAAAGCCCAGAAGAGTTCTACTATCTGGCGCGCGCCACATTGGTTAAAGACGAAGCATTACTGGATCGTTTTGATCAAGTTTTTGGCAAAGTTTTTAAAGGTGTATTTACCGAATATGGACAAAACCCCGTCGATGTTCCCGCCGATTGGTTGAAAGCCATCGCCGAAAAATATCTGTCGCCCGAGGAAATGGCGAAGATTGAAAAAATGGGCAGCTGGGACGAATTGATGGAGACACTGAAAAAGCGTCTAGAAGAACAAGAAAAGCGCCACCAGGGTGGCAATAAATGGGTCGGCACTGGGGGCACCTCGCCTTATGGTAATTCAGGCTATCACCCTGAAGGCGTACGGATTGGTGGCGAATCCAAACATAAGCGTGCGGTCAAAGTATGGGACAAGCGCGAGTTTCAGAATCTCGACAACACCAAAGAATTGGGCACGCGAAATATCAAAATCGCAATGCGCCGCTTGCGTCGATTCGCCCGTGATGGAGCAGTGGAAGAGCTAGATATCGACGGCACGATTAACGGCACGGCTCGGCAAGGCTGGCTTGACATCAAAATGCGTCCGGAACGGCGCAATGCCATTAAGGTGCTATTGATGTTGGACGTTGGCGGATCGATGGATCCGTTTATTAAACTTTGCGAAGAATTATTCAGTGCTGCCACTAGCGAATTCAAAAATTTAGAATTTTTCTATTTTCATAACTGCCCATATGAAGGCGTGTGGAAAGACAATAAACGCCGGTTTAGCGAGCGCACGCAAATGTGGGACGTCCTGCACAAATTCCCGCACGATTATAAGGTTGTAATGGTCGGCGATGCCTCCATGAGCCCTTATGAGATAACCCATCCCGGCGGTTCGGTCGAACATTTCAACGAAGAATCGGGCGCGGTATGGATGAACCGTATCACCAGCACTTATCCGGCAACGGTTTGGTTGAACCCTGTGCCCGAAAAGCAATGGGGCTATTCGCAATCGACGAAGATCATCAAGGAACTGATGAACGATCGCATGTATCCTTTGACGCTCGAAGGTCTAGATGACGCGATGCGCGAGCTAAGCCGCAAGCACGGGCATTAATATAATAAATGTTTGCGTCGTTCTTCGCTCCATTTTTGCTCATCGACTGACGTTAGCGCGTCAAATTCCTCTGGCGTGCTCTCAGCAGCATCAACCCATTCGCGCAAAGCTGGTCCGCCGTTGATGACGTCAATGGCGAGTTTTCCCAGCTCATATTCATATGGGAAATCGCGCCACAGGTCATAATCCGGATATATCCGTCGGATGGCCTTGAACGCCAATGTCTGCAACCGCCATGGCTGGAATGCCTGATGGTCATAGCCTGGGCCTTCGGCGTGAATATGCACGCCATGGCAAAGCTGATGCACATGTTTGTGGAATGTTGGTTCGAACCAAATTTCCCGCAGACTACAGCCCTTCAACCATGAAGGTGCAAAGCTTTGCATTTCAGCGATAACCTTGCGCGCGTCGATGTCAGGCGCACCAAATAACTCTAGGGGGCGCGTCGTGCCCCTGCCCTCGGACAAAGTAGTCCCTTCGAGCAAAACGGTGCCGGCATAAGCCCGTGCCATGTTGACATTCGCTGCGTTGGGGCTTGGGTTAATCCACAGCCGGTCCGTCGGCCAACCAAAACCTGGCGCTGCATCGGGGACATAGCCCTCCATTGCAATCACGCGATAATCCACATCAATCTTATAATGATCGATGAACCATTTGCCCATCTCACCTAGCGTCAGACCATGCCGCATGGGCATCGGGCCTGCCCCTACAAAGCTTTCCCATCCAGAACGCAGTGTAAGCCCCTCTACAGGGCGTCCAGCGGGATTGGGGCGGTCTAGCACCCAAACCAACTTGCCATGCTCAGCAGCGGCCTCCAATATGTACAGTAGGGTGGTTATAAAGGTATAAATGCGGCAGCCCAGATCCTGCAGATCGATGAGGATGACGTCAAAAGTCTCCATAGAGACGGCGGTCGGGCGTCGCACTTCGCCGTACAGGCTGAATACTGGGATATTGTGCGCGGGATCCATGAAATCCGGCGATTCCATCATATTGTCCTGCTTATCGCCGCGTAGGCCGTGTTGCGGGCCAAATGCAGCAGTCACTTGAATGTCACTCAGAGCAGCAATTGCATCAAGTGAATGCGTCAAGTCAGCGGTGACGGAAGCGGGGTGCGCCAACAAAGCAACACGCTTGCCTCTCAGGGGTGCACGCAGTTCAGGTTCTGCCAAAAGGCGATCAATTCCAAATCTCATGCCGCGCTTCGTGCCTCCAGTTGCACGGCAAAGCAATCCTTATGATGAAAATCCGGCTCACCTGCAGGATGTGCAGCGGCCCAATAGGAGATATTTCCACTTTTCGTGGCGATAACCGCGCTTAACCCTGCGCAAAGGTCATGTTCCCGCCAAGCATCGGGTAAAACAAGCGTTACGATGAGCGTGAGAGCGTCCTTGGATTGCTCAAACTTAATGTCGGGAGCATTTGTGGCCAAATCATCCAAACCTTCTCGATAGCTAGCGAACTGATATGCTGCCCACTGGCTCGATGGTGAAAAATTATACTCTAAATAATTTTCGTCTTCGAAATGGCCTGTAAACAACTCAAAACAAGTAGTTTTCCATAAATTATCGATGCGATCCGGCTTTGATCGGGCTGGGATTTCTAGTGCATCCATTTCTCCAGATACGCGATAGGTCAATGTAATTTCTCCGCTCGTCCCGCGCGTAATCGTGACGCCGATACTCTCAATTCCGTCGGCCAGCGACTGCGCATGACACATCAACGGCACTTCAGTCATTGAAATATTGGCCAATGTCGAAACTCCATGCTAGGCGCGGACGCGTTATGACTGCTTATAAATCCGATCTTCTTCGCCTGCTAGATGCACGTGGCTATATTCACCAAGTAACCGACGCCCCGGCGCTGGACGCATTGGCATCCAAAGGGATTGTGCCAGGCTATATTGGTTTCGACGCGACTGCGCCATCACTTCATGTCGGCAATCTCGTTTCGATTATGCTGCTGCGACGTTTACAGCAAGCAGGCCACAAACCAGTAGTTGTCATGGGTGGCGGAACGACGCGGATTGGCGACCCGACGGGCAAGGACGAAGTCCGCAAAATGCTCACCGATGACACGATTGAAACGAACATTAATTCGATCCGTACCGCCTTCGAACAATTTCTGACATTTGGTGACGGCCCAACCGATGCTGTGATGGTCAACAACCATGATTGGTTGGGACAGCTGGGATATATTGAACTGCTGCAGCAAGTTGGCACGCATTTCACGATAAACCGCATGCTGACATTTGATTCGGTCAAGCTTCGTCTTGAGCGCGAACAGCCGATGACCTTTCTGGAATTTAACTACATGATCCTGCAGGGCTATGACTTCCGTCATTTGAGCAAGACCATGGGCGTTCGCTTGCAAATGGGTGGCTCCGATCAATGGGGCAACATCATTAACGGCATGGAGCTTGCCCGCCGGATGGACGGTGCCGAAGTGTTTGGCCTAACGACACCCCTGATTACCAAGGCCGATGGTTCAAAGATGGGCAAATCCGTTTCCGGCGCGATTTGGCTTAACCGCGAACAATTGCCTGACTATGATTATTGGCAATTCTGGCGGAATACCGACGATCGCGACGTCGGTCGTTTCCTGCGCTTGTTCACGGATATCCCACTGGACGAGATCGCACGGCTTGAATCGCTCGGCGGTTCGGAAATCAATGCGGCGAAAATTGCCTTGGCCAATGCTGCAACCGAACTGTGCCGTGGTACAGACGCTGCGACGCTTGCCGCCGAAACAGCGCGTAAAACGTTTGAAGAAGGCGCGTCCGGTGGCGATCTGCCCAGTGTTGACGCATCGGGCGAGATTTCCGTTATCGATGCGCTGGTCGCATTGGACTTCGTCGCTTCAAAAAAAGAGGCGCGGCGGATGATTCAAGGTGGCGGTGCACGCGTTGATGGCAACGCTGTAACCGAGGAGGATGCGGTCATTCCCGCCCAAGCTGCCACAGTCAAAATTTCGGCTGGAAAGAAAAAGCACGGGTTAATCAACTTCGTATAAACCCCGGTGCCTATCCGCCGCGCAACGTCGCTACACCTGCGTCTCGTTCAAATAGATAGAGCGCTACCCGCGCCGCTTGGCCGCGTGGGCCATAAAGCCCACCGTCGCGTTCTAGCAACAAGCGCGCATCATCTGCGGCGACCCCAATCAGCGCGCGCACCTGTTCGGGCGTCGCGACGCGAAACGGATTTTCGCCCGACTGCCTTGTGCCCAACAATTCACCCGCGCCGCGTAATTTTAAGTCCTCCTCGGCAATGCGGAAACCATCGTTGGTTTCGCGCATCAAGGCCAGCCGCGCGCGGGCAGTTTCCCCAACCTGTGTGCTCCGAACGAGGATACAGACCGATTTTTCCGACCCACGGCCAACCCGTCCGCGCAATTGGTGAAGCTGGGCAAGGCCAAATCGGTCTGCGGCCTCAATAACCATGAGGCTTGCGTTCGGCACATCCACGCCAACTTCGATGACGGTAGTCGCAACTAACAGCCGCGTTTCTCCGGCCACAAAACGCTCCATAACCGCGTCTTTCTCGGCACCGCGCATCCGACCGTGCACCAACGCAACCTGATCCCCAAAGCGCAAGCGCAGCTGTTCCGCACGTTGTTCGGCGGCGGCCAGGTCGCTTTTGTCGCTTTCCTCCACCAATGGGCACACCCAAAAGGCTTGCTTTCCGGCGGCTAGGTGCCGCGCTACGCCATCTACCAGCTCCAACAGACGATCCTGCGACATCACACGGGTTTCCACTGGCGTCCGTCCCGGAGGAAGCTCGTCCAAGATAGAACTGTCCATTTCGCCATAGGCCGCGAGCGCGAGGCTGCGTGGTATGGGGGTCGCGGTCATCACCAGCAAATGCGGCACGCCCCTGCCCTTGCGGGACAGCATGAGGCGCTGCGACACGCCGAAACGGTGTTGTTCATCAATAACAGCAACCGCCAGCGCCTTATAGGTCACAGCCTCTTGAAATATCGCATGGGTGCCAACGAGTATGTGTATCGACCCATCGGCAAGCCCCATCAGCGTCGCTTCCCGCAAGCTGCCTTTTTCTCGGCCCGTAAGAATGGCGATATTGATGGGTAGGCCCGAGAGTATTTTTTGCAGGCTGGCATAATGTTGCCGCGCCAAAATCTCTGTCGGGGCGAGCATTGCCGACTGCATTCCTGCCTCAACACCGCGCAAAAGCGCCATTAAAGCGACCATTGTCTTACCAGCACCTACATCGCCTTGTAGCAAGCGGAGCATCGGGCGCGACTGCGCAAGATCGCCCTCTATCTCGGCTATGGCACGCTGTTGCGCGCCTGTGAGGGCAAAGGGTAATGTCAATTTTGACACCAACGAGCCATCGCCGCGTATCGGCACAGCGGCGCGTTTGTCCATCGCAGCGCGGATTAAACGCATCGCCAATTGGTTGCTGAATAGCTCATCATAAGCCAGCCTATTCCGCGCGTCTTCGTCATCCTTCCTGTGCAGTAGGTTGATAGACTTCGACCAACTTGACCATCCCCGGCTGGATGCCAAAGTCGGCTCAATCCACTCCGCCAAATCGGGCAAATCTTGCAATGATGTTGCCACCAATTGGCCCATACGCTTGTTTGTTAGCCCATCGGACAAGGGATAAACGGGTTCGGCAAGACCCGGGGAGGCATCGCTGCCGACGGGTACAATATGGTCAGGGTGCACCATCTGGAGTTCATCCCCATAACGGTCCAATTTACCCGAAATGATGCGTGTTTCACCGACAGGAAGCTGCTTTCGCGCCCAACCGCCATTCCGGCCAAAAAATGTCAGCGTGATGTAATTGCCATCCAAATCTGAAGCGAAGATCCGCAACGGTGCGCGCGGGTTGCTGCCGCCGCGATGATCCATGACGGTGACGGTAAGGATGATGTTTTGCCCCACATCGGCAATATCCAAACGCGACACCGCTTTGCGATAGGTCCAACTATTCGGAAAATGGTACAGAACATCCTTCACCCGCTCGAGCCCAAGCCGCTCCAACGGCTTGGCAAGGCCGGGACCGACACCCTTTAGGGCGCGTATGTCTGTAAATAACGGATTGAGTATATCGGGGCGCATGACTAGGGCCGCTTATAACCAGATAATCATAATCCACCAGAAGCTAAAGGACGCGCAATGGACGCTGACCCCTATCGTCGCAAACTGCATTATCGCGCACACCACCGTGGCACGCGTGAGGCCGATGCTATGGTTGGCGGATTTTTCGATCATTGCTCGGCCGAATGGGGTGAAGCGGAATATGCGTGGTTTGAACGGCTGCTCGAGGAACAGGATGTCGACATCATGGCATGGGCGCTGGGCACAGCAGTACCCGACCCAGCCTTTGCGGGACCATTGATGGACCAAATGATGAAATTGGATTTCATTGTGCTTCCTGAAGGGCTTAGCACGCATAAGTGATGATTGATCTACAGCGCATCATACACAGCCGCCAAGCGTTGACGCTTGCGTCGGTGCCCAACGGCTTTACGCCGTTGTTGCTGGCCGACCTGACGCGCGCGGCCAAGGCACGCGCGCTCTACATTGCGCCTGATGAATCGGCGATGCGCGCGATTGCGGATGCGGTGCCGTTTTTTGCACCTGAGATAGAAATTCTAATCCTGCCCGGTTGGGATTGCCTTCCCTATGACCGCGCATCGCCCTCTGTCGCCGTCACCTCGCAGCGCATGTCGACTTTGCAAGCGCTGCAGCAGCCTTCCAAGAAGAAACAACTTGTGGTCACGACCATCGGCGCGGTCATTCAGAAATATGTAACGCCGTTCCGTATCCGCCAGACAGGCGAACGATTGGCCGCTGGCCGCGAGATCAGCCGTGAGCGGCTTGCATCGTTACTACAATCCAATGGCTATTTCCGCGTCGACACCGTTGCCGATTCTGGCGAATTCGCAATACGCGGCAGCATTGTCGATTTATTCCCTGCGGGCAGCGACGTCGGCCTGCGCCTCGATTTCTTTGGCGATGAAATTGAAAGCATTCGCCGTTTTAATCCCTCGGACCAGCGCAGCATTGATCAGGTCGAGCATTTCGACATCTTACCCGCTGTCGAAGCCTTAATGGATGAAGAGGCGATTAAACGCTTTCGTGTGGGCTATCGCGAGCGATTTGGCGTCACCGCAACCGGTGACCCATTATATCAAGCGGTTTCCGAAGGCCGCAGGCTGTCCGGCATGGACCATTGGTTGCCTTTGTTCGAAGAGCGGATGGCGACGATATTCGACCATGTCGGCCCAGATGCCCTCATTATCCGCGACAGCGGCGCGATTGCGGCGGGGCAGTCACGGCTCGACGCCATCACCGACTATCACGAAAACCGTGTGAAGGCGCAGGCGGCGGAGCCGGGAAGCTACCGCCCGCTGCCGCCGGAAATGCTATATTTGAACGGCGATGAGCTTGAGCAATTATTTGCCAATAACGCCGCGCATTTGGTCACGCCTTTCGCGCAGCCAGATTCGGCAAATATCATAGACTTCGGCATTGGTGCCGCACGCGATTTTGCACCCGAACGGGCGCAAAAGGCAAATGTCTATGAAGCGGTGGCCGCGCATCTCAAATCGCTGCACGCCGCCAAAACCAAAACCGTCATCGCGAGCTACTCCGTTGGTGCGCGTGAACGGCTGAAGAGCTTATTGGCGGATCATAAGGCCCCGACGATTGTCGCCGCCGATAGTTGGCAACAAGCCTTGGGCGTTGCGGCAGGCCAAACCGCGATTGTCGTTCTGCCATTGGACCATGGCTATAGCACGCCCGACCTTGTCGTATTGAGCGAACAGGATATGCTGGGCGACCGTCTGGTGCGGCGCCAAAAGCGGCGCAAATCCGCAGATGCTTTCCTTGCCGAATTGGCCGCGCTGACGCCGGGCGACCTCGTGGTGCACCAAGATCACGGTATCGGACGCTATGATGGCCTGATTTCGATTCCCGTTGGCAACAGCCCACATGACTGCGTCGCACTTACGTATGCGGGCGGCGACAAATTATATGTCCCGGTTGAAAATATCGATGTTCTGTCGCGTTATGGGTCCGACAGTGAAAATGTCGCGCTCGACAAATTGGGCGGCGAGGCATGGCAGCGGCGCAAGTCGAGGTTGAAAGAACGCATCCGCGCCATTGCCGGCGAATTGCTGAAGACCGCAGCCGAAAGGGCATTGCGGCCGGGCTCCATCATTGAGGTGGATGGCCCAGCTTATGCAAGCTTCGTCGACCGTTTCCCTTATGAAGAAACCGAAGATCAGCTGCGCGTGATTGAAGAAGTGCTGCAGGACCTATCCGCGGGCAAGCCGATGGATCGTTTGGTGTGCGGGGATGTGGGCTTTGGCAAAACCGAGGTTGCGATGCGCGCTGCCTTTGCCGCCGCGATGGCCGGACTTCAGGTTGCTGTTATCGCGCCCACGACATTATTGGCGCGGCAGCATTATGCGAACTTTGCCGAACGTTTCCGTGATTTGCCCTTAAGGCTGGGTCGCCTGTCGCGGCTTGTGCCCGCTGCGGAAGCCACGCAAACACGCGAAGGCCTTGCCGATGGCACTGTGGACATTGTGATTGGGACGCACGCTGTGCTCGCCAAGTCGCTGCAGTTTAAACGCCTTGGCCTCGTCATTGTCGACGAAGAACAACGCTTTGGCGTTAATCACAAGGAGCAGTTGAAGGCACTTAAGACAGATGTGCATATGCTCACGCTCACCGCAACGCCCATCCCCCGTACATTGCAGATGGCGATGTCCGGCCTGCGTGAGCTATCGGTTATCCAAACCCCGCCCGTCGACCGTCTGGCCGTGCGCACTTATGTTATGCCCTGGGATCCCGTTGTTCTGCGTGAGGCGTTGTTGCGCGAACATTATCGTGGCGGACAAAGCTTCTTCGTCGTGCCGCGCATTTCGGATTTGACGGAGATTGAAGAATATCTGCGCACCGAAATACCCGAAGTCAAATATGTCACCGCGCATGGCCAAATGTCGCCCACCCAAGTCGAAGAGCGCATGAGCGCATTTTACGAAAAGCGGTATGACATTCTGCTTTCAACGACCATCGTCGAAAGCGGCCTCGATATACCCAGCGCCAACACCTTGATCATCCACCGCGCCGACCGTTTCGGCCTTGCACAATTATATCAGCTTCGCGGCCGTGTTGGACGCTCCAAAACGCGCGCTTATGCCTATCTGACGCATGAACCCAATCATGTGCTTACCGAGACAGCAGAGAAGCGCCTGAAGGTGCTTGGTGATCTCGATAGCTTAGGCGCGGGTTTCCAACTTGCCAGCCATGACCTCGACATTCGCGGCGCAGGCAATCTTGTCGGGGATGAACAATCGGGCCACATCAAAGAAGTCGGCTTTGAATTGTATCAATCGATGCTTGAGGAGGCGATTTTGGAAGCGCGCGCGGGCGCGCACGGTCTGGCCAAGCCACGCGGCAGCTTCTCACCACAAATCACCATCGATGCACCTATTCTTATTCCGGATGATTATGTTCCCGACCTATCGATCCGTATGGCGCTGTACCGCCGCTTGAACGATCTCGAAGAAGGTCAGGATGTCGAAGGCTTTGCCGCAGAGATGACCGACCGCTTTGGTCCGATCCCTGAACCTACGCAGAATCTGCTCAAGCTTATCCAGATCAAGCAAAATGCGCTCATCGCACAAGTTGCTAAGATTGAGGTCGGCGCACGCGGGACGTTGGTCAGCTTCCATCAGGATACACCGCCCAATGTCGCTGGCTTGCTCGCTTATGTCGACAAATTGGGCCAAACCGCGAAGTTGCGTCCCGATAGCAAGCTGGTGATCAATCGTGTTTGGGGCGATCCTGCGGCGCGGTTGAACGGATGTTTGCAACTGTCGCGTGGCCTCGCCAATTTGGCGCGCAAATCGAATTAGACCCTCCCCGCGATCGCGGCTGTTGGATAAAGCTTTCGTCCACGCGCTTTTACGCTTACATCGCAAAAATGATCGACGGTTTCGGACGCAATATCGACTATTTACGGATATCGGTGACCGACCGGTGCAATTTTCGTTGCACCTATTGCATGCCCGAACAGCAAAGCTTTTTACCGCATCGCGACCTGCTGACCTATGATGAAATCCTAATTTTGGTGGGGCGATTTATCGCGCATGGCATTCGCAAAATCCGTCTTACCGGCGGGGAACCGCTTGTGCGGCGCGACATCCATATCTTGATCGACGCGCTGGGTCAGCATGTGCGCAATGGCGCACTCGACGAACTCACCATGACCACCAATGGCAGCCGGCTGGAACAATTTGCCCCATTGCTCGCATCGGCGGGCATGAAAAGAATTAATGTCAGCCTCGACACGTTGGATGCAGACGCCTGTCGCCGGATCAGCCGCGGTGGCGACCTTGATACCATATTGGCCGGCATCCACGCGGCGCGCGCGCATGGGTTGGATATCAAAATCAACATGGTCGCGCTGAAGCAGCAGAATGAAGATGCGCTTTTGCCGATGGCACATTTCTGCGCCGAACATGGGCTTGATCTCACCTTGATAGAAACCATGCCCTTGGGCGCGGGCGTTACAGAACGCGAAGAGAGCTACATCTCGCTCGATGATTTTACGGCGCCCCTGCGCGCGCAATATGACCTGCATCCCCTCGCGCATAAGAGCGCTGGCCCAGCGCGTTATTGGCGCGTCGAACCCTTGGGCCTTCGTCTTGGCCTCATCACACCGATGAGCCATAATTTCTGCGACCAATGTAACCGGATTCGCCTCACCACCGATGGTAAGATTTATATGTGCCTGGGTTCGGAGCTACATGTCGATTTACGCAAGGCGCTACGTGAGGACAGCCTAACCGATGTTGATTATTTGCTTCAAAGGGCATTGCGGCTTAAACCCCAACGCCATGAATTTGAAACACAGCTTGCGCATCCCGATTTAAGGCTCGCGCGTCATATGAACGCAACAGGTGGATAAAGCGAATATGCAACTTGCGATCATCTCATCAGCTACCCCGCAAGCGCGTGAAGCCGAGGCGCTTTTGCGCGAAGTGCATGATTTTGTGCCGCTCGACAGCGCCGATGCGGTCATCGTGCTGGGCGGCGACGGGCATATGCTTCAGGTTTTGCACCAATTGTTGGAAAGCCGCCGCGACATTCCTGCTTATGGCATGAACCGCGGCACCATTGGCTTTTTGATGAATAGCTGGGACGTGCATGACCTTCCCCGCCGCCTGCAACGCGCCAAGTCC
The DNA here is from genome assembly GCA_002299895.1 of Sphingomonadales bacterium UBA656. Taxonomy (GTDB): domain Bacteria; phylum Pseudomonadota; class Alphaproteobacteria; order Sphingomonadales; family Sphingomonadaceae; genus Sphingorhabdus_B. The sequence goes on from DBOC01000004.1 coordinate 39,432, forward strand.
TTTTCTGTTCGTCCATTGACGGCGGACATAACCACCATCAGCGGCCAAAAATTCACATTACCCGCGATTAACGAAGTTTCTCTGCTGCGCGAAACGCGTCAGGCGGCGAAGTTGGAGATTTCGGTCAACGGCAGAGCCGTCATCCCCGAACTGATTTGCGACGGTATATTGGTTTCAACGCCTGCTGGATCCACCGCCTATAATCTCTCCGCCAATGGCCCCATACTGCCGCTGGATTCATCGTTGCTGGCTTTGACGCCGATCAGCCCCTTTCGGCCACGGCGTTGGAAAGGCGCGATATTGCCCGACCGCTATGTCATCCGGATAAATATATTGGAGGCCAATAAAAGGCCGGTGAGCGCCGTCGCCGATCAACGCGAAATCCGCGATATTGCGCATGTCGAAGTGGCCTTGGACCGCAACCGCGCGCTCACTTTGTTGTTCGATCCCGAGCATGCTTTGGATGATCGTATTGCGATGGAACAATTTATTGTCTGAACGGGCAATGGGCGCTTGCCAAAAGCAAAAAAGCGCTGCTATAGGCGCGCCTCTGCCCGAGCATATCGGGCTATTCCCTGGTAGCTCAGTGGTAGAGCAGTTGACTGTTAATCAATTGGTCGGGGGTTCGAATCCCTCCCGGGGAGCCATTTTTCTGGCTCAGTAAATGCTAAAGCGGCCCATGCGCCTGCCAGAGTAGCCGGAGCGCGGCATAGCCAACCAACAACGCCGTCAGCACCCGCAATAGATGCGGTGACAAATAACGCATGCCAAACAGGCTGCCGTATTGGCCGCCCACCAACACAGCGCCAAGCAGCAGGCCATATTGCAACGCTGGCTCGGCTAGCGAATGTACACCTGATTTCAATATTTGACCCAGCAAGCCCGCGGCCGAGTTGATCAATATATACAGCGACGCGAAGGCGGCGATACGCCGCGCCTCTGCCCAGCGGATTAGGTGTAGCACGGGTGCCATGAATATGCCCCCGCCAATGCCCGACAGACCCGCGAGCAAGCCTACGCCGCCCGAAAGCGCGAGCAACACTGGCTTTGAGACTACACGCGGCGTCATCTTATCCGCTTGGAGAAAGAGAGCGATAGCCGACGCCAACAATGTGACACCCAAAATCGTCAGGAACACAACCTGTTTCAGCGGCACCAGCCCGCCTGCAAAGGCAAGCGGCGCAGATACCATCAGCAAAGGCAGAACTTGCGGCCATGACACCAAGCCCGCACGCACAAAGCGAATGCTGCCGCCAGTAACGACGATGATATTGCACACAAGCGCAATCACCGGGATCAACCGATAATCCACCCCCCATAAGGCAAGAAGCGCTGTGTAAGTCGACCCCCCGCCAAAGCCGACGGATGCGTAAACAAACGCCACAAGAGCGAAGAGGCTGGCCAGCCAGATCATCTTCGCACCTCCTTCATCTCCGTATCAAAATGCGCCGTGACAGTGCTTATATTTCTGCCCTGAACCGCATGGACATGGGTCGTTGCGGCGCAGATCGGGGTTTCCTGCAAACGGGTCGCTGCCACCAGGGCCCGCGGCTGGCCGTGGGATTTTGGTTGTGACCAAGCCAAGAGCAGCAGCATCGCTGTCGGCACTATTATCTTCACCGGTAAACGGGTCGATATGCGTCGTCAGAAAATCGGGTAATTCAGGCAAATCTTGCGGGACCAATTCTTCCTCAGCGCGGAAATCATTGGTGGCGATGGTCCTGGTTACGCCTTCGCGAATGGCCGACAGCATGCGTTCAAACAGGCCAAAGGCCTCTTGCTTATATTCGTTGACCGGATTTTTCTGCGCATAAGCGCGCAGGTAAATCACCTGACGCAGGGCATCGAGAGTCGACAAATGTTCTTTCCAATGATGGTCGAGCGTTTGCAGCAAGATGCTCTTTTCGACCTGACGCCACATGAATTGGTCTAGCTTGGCGCCTTTCTCCGCAAATCGGGCGCTTGCCAATTCGGATATGCGGTCTTCGATCATTTCTGGTCCGAGGCCGTCTTCTTGCAGCCAGCTATCGATATCGGGCGCAAGACCCAGCACCATTGCGCATTTTTGCTTCAGGCCCTCCACATCCCATTGCTCGGGATATGTGCCTTCGGGGCAATGGTCGCTGACAATATTGTTTACCGTATCGTTGAGCATATCTTCAATGATGTCATCGACGGCTTCTGCATCCATGATGTCGCTGCGTTGGTCATAAATAACCTTGCGCTGATCATTCATGACATTGTCATATTCGACCAGCTGCTTGCGGATATCATAGTTGCGCGCTTCCACCTTTTTCTGAGCGGTTTCGATGGCTTTCGATAGCCATTTGCCGCCAATCGCCTCACCGTCTTCAAGGCTGGAGTTCATCATTTTGGAGAACAGAGTTTCGGACCCAAAGATACGCAACAGATCATCGTCGAGCGACAAATAGAAACGGGAAAGACCCGGATCGCCCTGACGCCCCGACCGGCCGCGCAGCTGGTTATCAATGCGGCGGCTTTCATGGCGTTCGGTCGCAAGAACGAACAATCCGCCCGCTTCGATAACTTTCGCTTTTTCGGCAGCAATTTCGGCCTGCAAAGCCGCGATCGCAGCATCGCGTTCTGCTCCCTCAGGCATGTCGCCCAATTCATCATGCAACCGGAATTCAAAGTTACCGCCGAGCTGAATATCGGTACCGCGACCCGCCATGTTGGTGGCGATGGTAACGCTGCCTAAACGCCCGGCCTGCGCAACAATATGCGCCTCGCTTTCGTGGAAGCGGGCGTTCAAGACGCTATGCTTTACGCCTTCTTTTTCTAAGAATTCCGCCAGCAATTCGGATTTTTCAATCGATACCGTGCCGACCAGAACGGGCTGGCCGCGGTCATTGGCCTCTTTGATGGTCTTGGCGATGGCACCGAATTTATCTTGCGTGTTTTTGTAGAATTGGTCGTTCTCATCCACGCGCTGAACGGGCAGATTTGTTGGTATTTCGACGACATTGAGCTTGTAGATTTCATGAAACTCACCAGCTTCAGTCGCTGCGGTGCCCGTCATCCCCGACAATTTGGGGTACATGCGGAAATAATTTTGGAAAGTGATGGTCGCCAGCGTCTGGTTTTCAGGCTCAATATCCACGCCTTCTTTGGCTTCGACTGCTTGGTGCAAGCCGTTGGACCAGCGACGCCCGTCCATCATACGCCCTGTAAATTCGTCGATGATGATGACCTTGCCATCCTTGACGATGTAATCAATGTCGCGCTTGAACATCACATTGGCTTTGAGCGCCTGATCGAGATGGTGCACGACCAATGTATTTTCATAATCATACAGATTAGAACCGGTCAGCAAGCCAGCGCCCTCAAGCAGGCGTTCCACCTTCTCGGTGCCGTCTTCGGTCAGCGTGACATTGCGGCTCTTTTCGTCCTTGTCATAATCGCCCTCGTCCAACTGAAGCACGATGGCGTGGACCTGCATATAAAGTTCGGATTTATCATCGGTCGGGCCCGAAATAATCAAGGGCGTCCGTGCTTCATCGACCAAAATCGAATCGACTTCATCGACAATGGCGAAGTTGAATGGGCGCTGCACCATTTGCGCGCGCTCATATTTCATATTGTCGCGCAGATAATCGAAACCAAGTTCGTTGTTCGTCGCATAGGTAATGTCGCACGCATACGCTTCGCGGCGTTCATGTTCCGCGATGTTTGGCACGACAACGCCGGTGGTCAGGCCAAGGAAACCGTAAATTTTACCCATCCATTCCGCGTCACGGCGGGCCAGATAGTCGTTGACGGTCACAACATGGACGCCCTTGCCTTCAATCGCGTTCAGGTAGCAGGCCAATGTTTCGGTTAAGGTTTTACCTTCACCGGTGCGCATTTCGGCGATTTCGCCGCGATGCAAAACAACGCCGCCGACCATCTGCACATCAAAATGTCGCATGCCCATCACGCGCTTTGATGCTTCACGCACCGTGGCAAACGCCTCAGGCAGGATATCGTCAAGCGTTTCGCCTGCGGCCAAGCGGTCACGGAAAATCTGCGTTTGGCCCTTTAGGCTATCGTCGTCCATGGCGGCGATATCGCCTTCGAGCGCGTTGATCTTATCAACAATCTTCATGATCGATTTGACGTAACGGTCGTTTGACGACCCGAAAATGGCTTTGGCAATTCCGCCGAGCATGGATAATTCCTTCAAAATATTTGGGAGACGCGCACAGATGGCGCGCATTAGTTGGCTGTGGAAGGCACCTAAAAAGGTGCAGAAAGCCTAACCTAAGATAATATCATGCCGGCCAACCGGCGTATCTGGCGCTATGACAGATGGATTTGCTGCACCCCGAGCGGGAGAAAGTGACGCCCGCACCTGCGCGGTCTCACGGACCACGGGTTCAGAAGCGGCAACAGCCTCAAACGCCGCGGCAGAAACATAAGCTTGCGTAACCGCCATATCCACTGACGCAGACGCGGAAGAAACGGGACGTGCCGCCTCCGCCGCGGAAAATCCGCTCATCATCGCCAGTAAATAAATCAATAAACGCATATTTTGCCCTATCAGGTGCTGCGACGCATATAGGGACACAAACCGCCTGCGTCTATCCCGAAGCACGTTGTGTGGCGTGCATTGCCGGTTGCGCCAATTGCGGCCAACAGATAAACGAGATGAAGCATTTCATAGCTCGTCTTAATTACTCGAAAATATTACAAGGTTTCAAATACTTGTCCAGCACTTCTCCACTCGCCGTTCCTTTCCCCCTCATGCCCGAAATTGCAGGCGCGACGCCGCGTGTTGCGTGTGCGCGGTATAAGGAATGGGACCGCTGTGATTTGAGCTATGTGACGTTTGACGCAGGCACAACGGTCGCAGGCGTGACGACACAAAATCTGTGCTGTTCAGCCGAGGTTGACCTGTGCCGTGCGCATTTGCCGCATGGCCGTGCGCGTGCGCTGGTGGTGAATGCGGGCAATAGCAACGCCTTCACCGGGCAGCGGGGCAAGGATGCGGTGGACGCGATTACGGGCCAAGTGGCGGCGCATTTGAACTGCGACGTAACCGAGATATTCGTGTCTTCAACCGGCGTCATTGGCGTGCCACTGCCCATCGATAAGGCGCAAGCCGGTCTTCAAGCAGTTTTTAATGCGGCACCATGCAGCTGGGAAGATGTCACACATGGCATTGGCACCACCGACACCTTTGCCAAGGGCGCAACGGCCAGCGCGATGGTTGATGGTCATAAGGTGCAGATTGTCGGCATAATCAAGGGTTCGGGCATGATCGCGCCGGACATGGCAACGATGCTGGGATACATCTTCACCGATGCCGCCGTCGACGCGACTTTCTTGCAGCAGCTTTTGTCCGCCGCCAATCAAGCAAGCTTTAGCTGCATTACCGTGGACAGCGACACATCGACCAGCGACACCGTACTTGCCTTTGCCACAGGCAAAGCAGGCAATGCGCCATTGTCCTCTTTCGATGATGTCGGCGCAGACGCCTTTGCAGCGGCGTTAAGCGATGTCTGTCGCCAATTGGCGCATCTCGTGGTGCGGGATGGCGAAGGAGCGCAGAAGTTTATTGAAATTCAGGTTAGCGGCGCAACGAACGACGACAGTGCGCGGCGCATTGGGTTAGCGATTGCCAATTCGCCCTTGGTCAAAACCGCGATTGCGGGTGAGGATGCCAATTGGGGCCGCGTGGTCATGGCGGTTGGTAAAGCCGGTGAACCTGCAAACCGCGACACGCTCTCGATCCGCTTTGGCGCCACGTTGGTCGCGCAAAATGGTTTGGCGGTGGCCGATTATGACGAGGCGCCGGTCGCGCGTCACCTCCAGCAAAAAGAAATAGAGATCGGCGTTGATCTTGGCCTTGGGTCGGGGCACGCCACGGTGTGGACGTGCGACCTGACCCACGGCTATATCAGCATCAACGCCGATTATCGCAGCTAGGAAATGCCCTTGCAGGCAGAATGACTACCTGCGGCGGACATTTCACTTCGATATCTTTGCCATTTTGACGCCGCGAAGGTGGATTTAAGTGGTCCTGACCCTAAAGCGCGGCTTCGAGCCAGCTTTTCAATTGTGCCTTGGGCGCGGCGCCGACTTTGGTATCCGCAATTTCCCCGTCCTTGAACAGGATCATCGTTGGAATTCCGCGCACGCCATATTTTGCAGGCGTATCAGGATGATCATCAATGTTCAGCTTCACAATCTCGACCTGACCAGCCAATTCTTCACTGATTTCTTCGAGGCTTGGGCCAATCATCTTACATGGGCCACACCATTCGGCCCAGAAATCGACCAATACGGGCTTGCCTGATGACAGAACGGTTGCGGCGAAATCATTGTCGCCAACATTTTTGGTAGCCATGTGAATCTCCTTTGTTTCGTCCCATCTATTGCCGCTTCCGAAGGCTGACAAGGACCATGCGCAATAGTTTTACTTATCCTGTCAAGAGGCAGGGTAATAAGGTGCCAAGATATCGTCAGAAAGCGTGATGAAGCGCGGCGCATACGTGAACAAGAGCGATACTTCTATGCGCGCGGCGGGGAAGATGGTCTGCAATGCTGCACGATAATGCGCCATTTGCCGCAAATATGCGGCAGGCACGCCGTTTTCATCCTGCGGCACTTGCCGACCCGTCTTGAAATCGATGGCGCGCACCAAATCTGGTTCAACCAGCAACCGGTCAATCCGTCCGTTGATGACCGTTTCGCCAACGACAGCGACCAATGGCACCTCCGCGCGCGCCGCGGGACCAAAAAACGCGGCCCATTGCGGGTCACCGACGATAGCGCGCACCTCGGCCATCAGCTGCGCCGGATCAATGTCATGATCAGGCGTCTGTGCAGCCAAATATTGCTCCGCCTTTTGCAGGGATGCATCGTCAGTGATGCGTTCCAATAAAGCATGGATCAGCTTGCCACGGACCGCCGCCTTGCGCATGGCCGCAATCGCGGGTGCATCACCATAATCATCGTCATCCACACGCGACGGTACTAACGGACGCGGGGGGCGTTGTTCCGCTGGAGCTGGCGTGAAAAGCCATGACGGCAGGCTATGGGACGCCTTGGTGGGTGCAGGCCGCGTCATACTGCCCTCTGGCGGTGTCAAGGAAGCACCCTGAAGCCCGACATGGCGCATCACCCTGCCCCAGCGCGGCTCATCCTGCCAATCACAACCGAGCGCCACCATGCCCCGCTGCAGCAGCGTGCACCAGCTTTCGGCTGGCGGCTCGCCCTTGCGGCTAATGCCCAAGGACCCGGCCATGATAAGCCGTTCCTCGGCCCGCGTAATCGCGACGTAGAGCAAGCGTTTATGCTCTTGCAGCTCGCGGATTTTTTGCATGTCGACAATGTCTTGCAACCGCCCTGATTTTTCGGCCTTGCGGATGGGCAATAACGGCGTGCGCTGCCCCTCATCCATTAACAGTTCGACCGAATGGTCCGGTTTCTTGGTCGGGTCAGATGTGACGTCCGCCAATATAACCACCGGCGCTTGCAAGCCCTTGGCACCATGGACGGTCATGATCCTGACCTCTTGGCTGCTGCTATCGCCCTCGCGTTTGATTTCGGTGTCGCCACGGTCAAACCATGCAATGAATTTCTGTAAGCCGCCGCCCTGCTGCTGTTCAAATTGTAGCGCGGCATTCAGCATTTCTTCGATGGGTACCAAAACCTCACTACCCAAGCGCGCGGTGAATTTACGCCGTGCGCCGATAGGCCCGGACAAGATTTGCTCAAGGAAATGATAGACCGTATTAAAATCGGCCATGGACAGCATGTCCCGCAGCGGCGCAATTTGTTGGTCAAGCTCTGGCCGGTCGCGAATATGCTGCCACAGGCTGCCCGTGCGGTCGCCGACATAGCCATATTGCAGCAAAGTATCCTGCGACCAACCAATGATAGGAGAGACCAGCAAACAGGCGAGGCTGAAATCATCATTGGGCTGCAGCACAAATTTGATGGCAGCGAGCAAATCTTGCACCACCAACGGTTGCAACAACCGAAGCCGGTCGACACCCGCAACAGGCACATTGCGTTCATGCAATTGCGCCACCAGCATCGACGCCATGTCGCCACGGCTGCGCAATAGGAACATGATATCGCCGGGTTCGAGCGGACGATTTTTGCTAACCAGCCAAGGTTTCGCGTCGATCAGTCCCTTGACATGATCCGCCAGTTTTTCGGCCAGCGCGCGTTTTTCGTCGCTGAACCAATCCTCTTCTTCGTCTGCGCCGCTGTCGTCTTGGCCATCGGGCTTGGCGGATATGGGTTCAAAGAGCTCTACCATGCCGACAGCCGGCTTATCGCTATAATGCGGGGCGATTTCACCGCTTAAGCCAAAGCTTTCAGGGCCGGATACTTCGATAACGGCGTTCACGAAATCAAGGATGGGCGGCGTCGAACGGAAGCTTTGCGATAGGGTCAGCTGGTTTAACGTGGATCCCGATTTACCAATCCGCTCGGCAAAATATACGCCCGCGGCTTCATAACGTTCGGGGGCGGTACCCTGAAATCCGTAAATGGCCTGTTTGAAATCGCCCACGGAGAACAAGGTTCGGCTCTTATCGGGTTTTACACCCAATCCGCTGTAAAAATCATCGCTGAGCGCGCTGATGATATCCCATTGCGCGGCGTTGGTGTCCTGCGCCTCGTCGACCAATATGTGATCAATCTGTCGATCAAGCTTAAACCGCACCCAATCCGCCATTTGACCATTTTGCAGCAACGCCGCCGTGCGCCGGATCATGTCGTCAAAATCGACCGCGCCAAGCGCGTGTTTCGCCTTGCTATATTGGGCCGCAAATTCCTTGCCCACCAACAAAGCCCGCGCCAGCCTATCGGCATATTGGGCGCGCATCATTTGCCCCATCAACTGGTTAGTCCAATCGAACATCTTTGATGCGAGCGCCTTATAGTCTTCGTTTAGCGGCGTATGGTTCTGGGACGCATTCAGAACTTCACCCTTGGCAGTTGACCAGCAGCCATGCAGCTCCGTGAATGAAGCAGCCCGTTCGGCAGGCGAACGCGACAGCCAGTTCTGAAGCACCGCTGCGCGCTTACCACCCCGGCTATCGGCCTTGTTTTTGCACCATATAAGATTGGCGTCGATGACGGATTGCAGATCTGCGCGCGGGATCTGTGCGTCGGCGAACGCGGCCGCCAACATATCTTCCGCTGATCCCGAAAAGCTGACATCTGCCAAACGCCGCGCCCAGACCACGGCCCCTGCATCATCGGGGATCGCGGCCATCACATCGGGCGCAGCCGCCGTGCGGTGCAAGAAGCGCAAGGCCCCCTCCTCACCCATGTTCCGGCTCAGTTCTTGCAAATTAGAGATGATGTTGAGATCGCCGCGCGTTTCGGCATCTAGGACCAAGCTGGTAAGCGCCGTATCTAGCAACTCGCGTTGTTCGCGGCCTTCAATTGGCTTAAAACCCGGGACGAGGCCAGCCTCTTCGGGAAAGCTGCCGAGAAGCGATTGGCAGAAGCTATGGATCGTCAAAATCTGCAAGCCCCCTCCAGGCGCGTCCAATACCTTGGCGAACAACTGCCGCGCTTTCTTGCGCGCTTCGGGGCCTGCATCGGCACCAATCGCCTCAAGGTCATGGAACAGAAGCCCGTCGTCCATCTGCACCCAAGTCGCCAGCAGCTGATTGATGCGGTCGGCCATTTCGGACGCGCCAGCCTTGGTAAAGGTGATGCACAATAAATTTTCCGGCTCGACGTCATTTTCCAGCAAAAGCCGAATGACGCGGGCCGTGAGCACTTGCGTTTTACCCGTCCCTGCCGACGCGCTCAGCCAGATATTGTCGCGCGGCACAACGGCGCTGCTTTGCGCGGCAATTAAGGGGTGCAGATTTTTGGGTTCCGCACTCATACCGCATCCTCGATGATTGCCTGACGCCCATTCCATTCCTGCAAGCGCATCAACTGGTCATAATCGCCATAAAGAGCGAATTCGGGGTGCAGCTTTGCGGTAAAGGGCGCGTCGCCTAATATCCATTTGCTGATCGCATCTTCTGCTTGCGCGACAGCAAAGGCCACGAAGTCGTCAGGATGCATCTTTTTGTCAGCTTCGCGCGCACTTGTAGGCGGAGAAATATGTCCAAAAACTTCCTTTTTCTTGGCAAGGCTCCAATATTCAAAATGGCGCGCTTTGCCGGACACGCCCTTGATAGCAAGCTGCTCCGCCATATAACCAATAAGACCCAATTGCAGCGCGAAGCCCGCCTTAACTTGCTTGGCCGATGGCGGCGTGCCGGTTTTATAGTCAATGATGACCAAGTCGCCATCTGCCGTCCGGTCAATACGGTCGACCCGTCCCTTGACGGCGATGCCTTTGATTTGGAGTGTGCCGGGCTGTTCCGCCACAGCGACTTCGCGTCCTTTTTCGTTGATTAATCGTTGGGTTTCGTCGGCCACCCAGCGCAAGCCAGCGGCAATGCGCGGTTGCCATAAGGCGCGCAGCAGCGGGTCCGTAGCTTCCTGCGCCAACAATGCATCGGCACGGGCTACAAGCATATCGACCGCGCATTGGTCGTGGGTGAACCATTTCTCCAATATGTCGTGGACCAGACTGCCGCGCCACGCGTAGCTAGGTTCGGCATCGACCTTTTCCAACACCGGAAGGCCAAGGATGCGCTTGGCGTAAAAGGAATAAGGGTCAGATTTCAACTGATCAAAATCGGTCACGGACAAGGAAACCAAGCGCTGTTCGGCGTTTGGCATCAGCTGCGGCCGCGTGGCGAAAGGCTCCTTCACCGCAGGATAATCGAGCGCGTCTGCCCATTCTAATAAGGCATCATCAGCCGCAAGCGCCGCACCCGCCAGCGCCTTAATCCGCAAGAGAAAGCGTGACGCCACCGTTGGCCCGCCACGGTCGCGTCGCGCACGCGTGAGCAACACCTCTTGCGCGCCCAGTGCGGTCGCCAAATCATGCGCCGACAGGCCAATATTCCGATCCAATGTCGGTAACTTCAAATGCCGCCTTATCGCCGGCGCCAACCAAGGATCAGGTTGCGCCATTTGCGGCCAAGTACCTTCGTTCAGGCCAGAACAAATCAGCATGTCTGCCTGTTGCAGGCGCGCCTCCAACAAACCGTAAATCGCAACGCGCGGGTGCCCACCATAAGGCGGACGGACAACGGCCCCGGCGAAAACTTCTTTGAACGTCGCAACCAAGCCTGCCGCATCGGCACGGCCAAATGTCGACAGATCGCTGGCGGTAACATCCTCCCAGCTCCGCGTCAGTTCGCGGCCACTTGCGCCACGCCAGACGCCACCATCGGTAAGCGCCGTTGCAACATCGCGTAGCGAGGCAAGAACATCCTCAAATGGCTGACCATCGGCGCTCTCTAACGGAGACAACAGATGGGCAAAACCAGTCCACCACGCGATCAGCGCTTCATTCGGCTTACGCGCGGCCTGTAACCGTCGCGTGATCGCCGAAAGACCAATGCCGCTGGCGGTGCCCCGCAAGGCAAGATCAAGCTGCCGCACATGGTCCAACCAGTCGAGCCTATCTGTACCTGCAAACACCAAGGGATGCTTGGCGATTGCCAATATGCTCGACGCGGAAAAATGGTTCGAAATGGCATCTACAAGCGCCAGCGCCAGCGTGCCCGGCGGCGTTTGCAGCAAGGGTATACCCGCGCTGTCATCGACATCTATGCCCCATCTATGCAACTGCCCCGCCACCCGCACGGCCAATTCGCGATCGGGCGTGATGAGAGCGACGCGTTTTCCGGCAACCTCCAATGCGCCCCGGATGCGCACGGCGATGGCCTTTGCCTCTTGGGCGCTATCGTCGGCTTCCAGCCATTTGACATGTGGCAGGCTTTTGCGGGGCGGCGGCAGCTCTTGCCAATAAATGCTATGTTCCGGCAGGCAGAATATCTCTGAAATCGCAGCGGATTCTTGCTCCGGCTGGGCAGTTGGAAGCAAGTCAATCTCGCTGCGGTCAATGCCCATAAGTTCAAGCAAATGCTTCAAGTGAAACTGGGGATGGACCTCCACATTGCGACGCCGTGCAAAGCTGGGGCTGTCATCGGTCGCTGGCGATAGGTCATCCCAACGCGCGTCCGGCAATTCTATGTCAACGCCTGGCAAGATGACCTGCCCATTCGGCAGACGGGCAACCCGGCGCAGCAAGCGGGCCACGGCCTTTGCAGATGTTGTGATCCCCACCGCTATAATCGGAGACATATCTACATTTTGCGCCAAACGCTGCTCAAGCGCCGCAAGCAAATGGTTGCGGCGTTCGGCGGGGCCCATTAATTTACGCGCGGTTAACGCCGCCCGATATGCCGGCAATATCTCCAACAGCCGCGCATAAGCGCTTTGCCAATGTCCGGCCAAATCGGCCTCAATTTTGATATCTGCGAATTGCGTGAAGTCGATCAGATCAACCTCAAGCGCATCGATTAAGTCTGCCAATTTGCGCGCCAGTCGTAACGCTTCGGCAGGCGAAAGAGCGGCGTCACCAGACCGGTAGTCTTGTACAAGCTGAGCCAAAAGCATCAGCCGCTCAAACGGCGCAATGGCGGGCCATATCGCGCTGCCCATATCGATGGGGTCAAGCATCGGCCCCAAAGCTTCGTCCAATTGCATGTCACCAACGGCAACCATCCGCGGCAACAGCATACCCGGCGCCGCCAGCCGGACAAAGGCCTCGGTCATGGCCTTGATTGCGCGGTTATTCGGCAAAAGCAGGATATTGTTGCTGATCGCAAGCGGGTCAGCACCCGCCGATTTCATTATCCACTGCGCCGTGACATCGCATAGGTCATTGCCCAGCGGCACATTGAACACATGCGCACGCGGGGCCGAACCTTCATTATGCATCTTGTTCCGCCAACTTCGCTTCCGTTGCCGCAATGGCCGCTGGATAACCGACGTCAAACCACAAGCCATCATGGACCATGCCAATGCAACGGCCTTGGGTTATTGCGCGATCCCAAAATATATTAGTTGAAAACACATCCGCGGGCGGATCAACAATGAGGCGTTTCGACAGCATCTGAATGCCCGTCCACACATAAGACGCAGGGGCGTCCCCTTGGCGGCGCGACAGGCGGCCGTCTGCATCCATGTTAAAGTCACCAATGCCTTGGCTGTTATACGCGGTCTCTAGCGGGATGAGGAGCATGAGAACGTCCATGCGGGCATCATCCCAATGCGCCATCAGCTGCGAAAGCGCATTTTCGCCTCCGTTGGTCCACCAATTGTCCGCATTGACGCAAATAAAAGGATCATCCGAAATAAGCGGCAGCGCGTGCACCAAACCGCCGCCCGTATCGCGTAGCAAATCCCGCTCGTCCGATATACGCACATCCAAGTCCGCCGCCGAAACAGCCAAATGTTGCTCAACTTGTTCCGCACAATAATGCACGTTCACGACAATTTTGCCGACACCTGCATCGCGCAAATGGTCGAGCACATGATCGAGCAATGCAATACCGCCGACTTCGATCAGAGGCTTTGGCCGATTGGCGGTCAGGGGCATCATGCGCGTCCCCTTCCCCGCCGCCATAATCATTGCGGTATCCACATGCTTAGCCATCGATGTTTAATTCCGCGGGCATATCATTGCGCACGTCCGACGGGATATGCGTGTCGAACCAGCGTTTGACCGGCGCAAGGTCGGGATGCGCTAAATCGCGCTCCAGCAGTCCCCACATGCGCGGCAGGAAGGACAAATAACGCGCCTTGCCATCGCGTTTCCATAGCCGGGTAAATATGCCTATAATCTTGGTATTCCGCTGCGCGCCCAATAAGGCATAATGCGCCGCAAAATCAGCGTCGGGTTTTGCCGTATCCTTATAATATGCCAGCATTTCGGCCTCAAGCGCTGGCGATACGTCGCGCCGTGCATCTTGCAGCAAGGACACCAGATCATAGGCCGGATGGCCGACCAGAGCGTCCTGAAAATCAATGATCCCCTGCTGCCCATCATCCAACAGCATGATATTTTCGGCGTGGTAATCGCGCAGCACGGTGACTTTTTGATAATCCGCCAGCGGGGCCAGAGCATCGGTCCAGACTTGGTCAAATTCGCGGGCGTCAAATGATAATCCCATGGCGGGCATATACCATTCCGAAAGCAACTGCACTTCGCGCATGTAAGTCGCCATGTCATAAGGCTGCGCCTGCACCGCTGGCGTCTTTGCCAAGCGGACAATCGCATCAATCGCTGCGCGATAGACTGCGACCTCATCTTCGGGATGTTCGTCCAGATGCTCCCGCATCCGCCGATCGCCAAAATCCTCGATCAACAATAGACCACGGGTCAGGTCGGTGGCGAAAATTTCGGGTGCGCGAAATTGATGCCCGTTCAAATATCGCGCAATATGAAGAAATGGGCGCGGATCCTCGTGCGGTGGCGGCGCATCCATCAAAATCGCCTTGCCGCGCGTGGCGGATTCGACGCGGAAATAACGACGGAAGGACGCATCACCCGCAACGGGCGCCACTTGCGCACCTTCCCAGCCATGCAGCTTCAAAAATTCGTCCAAGCCGGCGGGCGGCGCCATGTTACCTAATTGTGTCATCATTATCCATTTTCAAAGTCAATATGCGGCTTCCGTCGGCTTGCGGCGCGATGTCGATAACATGGCTTGGCACCACATAGGCTGCACCAAAGCGCTCCGCCCACTCGACCAGCGTGATGCGTTCCCTACGTTCGTCCGCCAGCCCCAGTTCATCGAGTTCGTCAGCATTGTCCAAGCGATACAAATCGACATGGGCAACGGCAACCAAAACATCGGGTGGATCATAGCTGTGAACGATGGCGTAAGACGGGCTGGCGACTTCGCCTTTAAAACCGAGGCCGGCCAATATGCCTGCGCATAACACCGTTTTGCCCGCACCGAGCGGGCCGTTAATCGCGACCCAATCTGATGCCTTTAGATTTTGGGCCAGCGCCTGGCCAAAGGCGCGCATATCCGCGTCGGTTGCAATCTTCATTTCTTTGGTAGCGCCATGGTAATTTTCGTTCCCGCACCTTGTGCAGAATGAAAATGAAAAGTGCCAGCATGCAATGCAATTATTTTCAGGGCCAAGGGAAAAGCAAGCATTCGCGCGGCCCCTATAACGAAAAAGCCCGCCACGTTTCCGCAGCAGGCTTTCTTTTCATCACACAGTGACGGGTGATTAATAGCGATAATGGTCTGGCTTGAACGGACCTTCTGGCGATACGCCGATATATCCAGCCTGCTTATCGGTCAGCTTGGTCAGCTTTACGCCGAGCTTTTCAAGATGCAGCGTCGCGACCTTCTCATCGAGATGCTTTGGCAAAACATAGACTTGGTTCTTATAATTGTCGCCATTGGTCCAAAGCTCGATTTGAGCGAGCACTTGGTTGGTGAAGCTTGCAGACATCACAAAGCTTGGATGCCCCGTTGCACAGCCCAAGTTGACCAAGCGACCCTTTGCAAGGACGATGATCTGCTTTCCGTCCGGGAACTGAACGAGATCGGTTCCTGGCTTCACTTCGGTCCAGCTATAATTTGAGAGCGCAGAGATTTGAATTTCACTGTCAAAGTGACCGATATTGCACACGATGCTCATGGGTTTCATGTTCTTCATATGCTCGGCGGTGATAACGTCGGCATTGCCGGTCGCTGTGCAGAAGATATCGGCGCGTTCTACGGCTTCCTCCATTGTCACAACTTCAAAGCCTTCCATCGCGGCCTGCAACGCGCAGATCGGATCGACTTCGGTGACCATCACGCGCGCGCCGCCATTGCGGAGCGATTGCGCCGAGCCCTTACCCACATCACCAAAACCGGCAACGCATGCTACCTTACCAGCAAGCATTACGTCGGTGGCGCGACGAATGGCGTCGACGAGCGATTCCTTGCAGCCGTACAGATTGTCGAACTTCGACTTTGTAACGCTGTCATTGACGTTGATGGCAGGGAAAGGCAGCTCGCCCTTCTTCGCGATTTCGTACAAGCGATGCACGCCGGTGGTGGTTTCCTCAGAAACGCCCTTCAAATTTTTGACCGTTTGCGTGAGATAGCCCGGCTTTTTAGCAACAAATGCCTTCAAAGCGCGCTGGAATTCGACTTCTTCTTCATTCTCTGGCTCGCCAAAGCTTTCACCGCGCTCAAGGCGTGCGCCCCACAACGCAAACATCGTGGCATCGCCGCCATCATCGAGGATGATGTTCGCGGTGGTTTCGTCACCCCAATCGAAGATACGGCCGACATAATCCCAATAATCCGCAAGGCTTTCGCCTTTAACGGCAAACACAGGAATATCCTGCGCGGCAATCGCGGCCGCAGCATGGTCTTGTGTCGAGAAAATATTGCAGGTGGCCCAACGCACGTCGGCACCCAGTGCTGTCAGCGTTTCGATAAGCACGGCGGTCTGAATGGTCATGTGCAGCGACCCGACAATACGCGCGCCCTTCAATGGCTGTGACGGGCCAAATTCCTCGCGTAACGCCATAAGGCCGGGCATTTCGGTTTCGGCAATATTGATTTCTTTACGGCCAAAATCGGCCTCGCCAATATCGGCAATGACATAATCGTTGAAAGCCACGGGCTTAATCTCCGGGAGGTTTTAAATGATGGGAGCCCTTAACGGCGGATTTGCCGGAAATCAAATATAAAGATTGCTTTATATGATTGATTATCATGCAATCCACGATCAAGCGCGGCGCCTTATCCTTGGCCGCAGAAATTGGTCCCCCACACGACGACCACTTGACTTGGCACATTTGGTCCCGGATGAAGCGGCAACTCTCTCATTTGCTAAAGGACATTTCACATGAGTATCTCTGTTGGCGACAAAATCCCTGACGTAAAATTGGTCAAGGCAACCGCCGAAGGCCCGCAACCGGTACAGTCCGCGGAATATTTCGCAGGACGCCGTATTGCCTTATTCTCGGTCCCCGGTGCCTTCACGCCAACATGCTCGGCGCGTCACCTTCCAGGTTTTGTGGAAAAGTCTGCGGAACTCGCTGCCAAGGGCATTGACGAAATCGCCTGCACCGCGGTCAATGATGCCTTTGTTTTGGGCGCATGGAACAAATCGGGTGGTTCGGATGCCATCACAATGCTGGCAGATGGTAATGGCGATTTCGCGGCTGCGCTTGGTCTGGAAATGGACGGCAGCGCATTTGGCATGGGCAAGCGCGGCCAACGTTTCTCGCTCGTCGTCAACAATGGCATCGTGGAGCATGTCAATGTCGAAGCGCCTGGCGATTTCAACGTCAGCTCGGCAGAATATATGCTCGGACAGCTCTAATCTATTGCAAGATCTGCATAAGCTATACGTAAAAGGGAGGGGGCACTCTCCCTTTTTTGTTGCCAAATTTGCAAAATTCGGTGATGCGTGATCATGCCTAGTAATCACGCTCAAAACATCATTAATCAACTTGTTACCGAATATGAAGCTTCGGTAAAAAGGCTTCAATCGGCGCTTGCGGCTTATTTGAAGGACAAAATTCCGCCAAGTGCTGACCAGCGCGCGCGCAATGACTTCTGCTATCCCGAACTCGTCATCACCTATTCGGGCAAGACGCGCGAGACCAAATCGAACCTCGCTTTTGGTAAGCTTGAAAAGGTCGGGACATACCGGACCACCTTTACCAAGCCCGATCTTTTTGCCGATTATATTGGTGTGCAGCTCGATCTATTGGATGAGCAATATGAACTCGAGATTTCGGTTGGCCGCAGTCGCCAAGAAATCCCCTTCCCTTATGTGCTCGATGGCTCCGCCGATTTAGAGCTTGGAAGCGTCAGTCCAAATGAACTTGCGCGTCATTTCCCGACGACGGAGCTGGCCGATATTGGCGATGAAATCGCCGACGGCTTGTTGCGGGTAAAGGGCAATAGCAGTTCGCCACTCGCTTTGTTTGATGGACTACGGACAGATTTTTCATTGGCCCGCTTGCGCCATTATACAGGCGCGCCGGCCGAGCATGTGCAGCATTATATTCTGTTCACCAACTACCACCGTTATGTCGATGAATTTGTAAGCTGGGCCTGTACGCAAGTCGGCAATGGTCGCTATACGGCTTTGTCCGGTGCAGGTGGCCTTTATGTCGACAAACCCACCGACAATGCAGCCCAGCTTATTGCCGACAGCACATGGCGCCGACATCAGATGCCCGCTTATCATCTGATCGCGCCTGACCGTTCGGGTATCACCTTGGTGAATATCGGCGTCGGTCCGTCCAACGCAAAAACGATTTGTGACCATTTGGCCGTGCTTCGGCCTGAGGCTTGGTTGATGATCGGGCATTGCGGCGGCCTTCGCGAAACACAGCGGATTGGTGACTATGTTCTCGCCCATGCTTATTTACGCGATGACCATATTTTGGACGAAGTCCTACCGCCCGAAATCCCCATCCCGCCCATCGCCGAAGTACAACAAGCCTTGGCGAGCGCTGCGGAAGATGTTTCGGGCGCGAGCGGCGCGGACCTTAAAAAGCGGATGCGCACGGGCACTGTTGTAACCACCGACGATCGAAACTGGGAATTGCGTTATTCCGCCTCGGCGTTGCGTTTCTCCCAAAGCCGCGCCATCGCCATCGACATGGAGTCCGCGACCATAGCAGCGCAAGGCTATCGGTTCCGCGTGCCTTACGGGACATTATTATGTGTTTCGGACAAACCGCTGCACGGCGAGATTAAACTGCCGGGTCAAGCCAACCGTTTTTACGAAGAGGCGATTGCCGCACATTTGCAAATCGGTATTCAAACATGCGAATTGCTGCGGGATGCTGGAAATAGTTTGCATAGTCGCAAGTTACGGGCATTCAACGAACCGCCATTCCGATAAGCACGCAGGAACGAACGCGACGCCACAAAATATTCATCATTGCATTACAACCAAAGGAGGAACGGCTTATGCCAAAAAAGCCCACAGAAGCTGGTTTATTCAACACGTTGTTGAACAGTTTACGTAATTTGACCGATGCCCTTACTGGTAAAGCGCGGTCGGCAGCCGAGACGGCATCGACCACCGCCAAGTCAGCGGTAGATTCCGCCTCCAGCGCCGCCGCCACGGCAGGCACAGCCATTAAGGACAATCCCGGCAAGTCGGCTGCCGTAGCTGGCGCAGTTATCGCCACGGCCGCGGCCGCCGTCGCCGGTAAAAAGGTATATGATCGCAAGTCCGCAAACGGTGCAAAGCCAGCGACCAAGAAGCCCGCCGCCAAAAAAGCAGCCGTCAAAAAGCCTGCTGCGAAGAAACCGGCTGCGAAAAAGCCATCGGCCAAAGCTGCTGCAAAACCAGTCGCCGCCGCGAAGACTGTTGCGAAACCTGCTGCAAAGACCGCCGCGAAACCCGCAGCTAAATCTGCCACGAAGACCGCGGCGAAGCCTGCTGCGAAGCCCGCGGCGAAGCCTGCTAAGAAGCCCACAGTGAAGCCTGCTGCGAAAACCGCGGCCAAACCTGCTGCAAAGCCAGCAGCGAAGCCTGCTGCGGTTGCAAAGCCAGCGGCGAAAAAGCCAACAGCGAAGAAGTCTGCGCCAGCAAAGCCCAAAGCCAAGCCGGCCAAATAAACCAATTAACATAAACGGCCCCGCCCGAAAAGGCGGGGCGGTTTTATTTACCAGCCCTTTTTGACGCCCTTATTTTGGGTCTTGAGCCATTTCATTAACGGCGCAAAATATTCCAACATTGGCTTACCAGACATTTCGCGTGTGCCGGTAAAGGCTTGCAACGCCTCTGGCCAGGGTTTCGACGCACCCATTTCAAGCATTGCGTTCAGCCGTGATCCAACTTCTTTGTTGCCATAGAAAGAGCAACGGTGCAGCGGCCCCTTCCAGCCCGAAATGTCGCAGGCGGCTTTATAAAATTGGAACTGCAAAATGCGTGCGAGGAAATAGCGGGTATAGGGCGTGTTGCCGGGAATATGATATTTGGCGCCAGCATCAAAACGGTCGGCCGGACGTTCCACAGGTGGAACAATGCCCTGATATTGCAGGCGCAAATCAGTCCA
This sequence comes from Sphingomonadales bacterium UBA656, assembly GCA_002299895.1. GTDB lineage: Bacteria > Pseudomonadota > Alphaproteobacteria > Sphingomonadales > Sphingomonadaceae > Sphingorhabdus_B. The sequence goes on from DBOC01000004.1 coordinate 59,374, forward strand.
GCCTTTATTATAATTGGCCGGCGTGATTGATCCGTTGAACACGCCCCAACGCCATTTATCGATAAGCAAGCCAAAGGGCAAAAACGCCACCTTGTCCATCGCTTGACGCAGCAACAGGCCGTTATCCTTGTCGGCACCGGGGACCTTGGCGGGATCCAGCAAGCCAATCTGAACGAGATAATTTGGCGTGATGGACAAAGCGATGGCATCACCAATCGCCTCATGGAAACCATCATTGGCGCCATTCAAATAGAAATAAGGCTGCTTGTTATAAGCGCGCTGATAATAATTATGGCCAAGCTCATGGTGGATGGTCACAAAATCAGTGCTATTGACCTTGATACACATTTTGATGCGCAGATCATCGACATTATCAATATCCCAGGCCGAAGCGTGGCAGACGACTTCGCGATCGGCAGGCTTGATGAACTGCGCGCGATCCCAAAAGGTTTTAGGCAGCGGGGCAAAACCAAGCGATGAGAAAAAGCCTTCGCCAATCTTCACCATATCTTTTTCGGCTTTGCCGCGATTGGGGCTGAAATCCGTTAATTCGGTTTGTTTATACCCCTTGGCCACCAGCAATTCGCCAATGTCATACCCAATGTCGCCAGCACCTGCAGGCGCGACGAGGTCATAGATATTGCCCCATTCCTGCGCCCACATATTGCCAAGCAGATCGGCGCGAATGGGTCCGCTCTTGGACTGGACGGCATCGCCATATTTTTTGTTCAGCTGTGTGCGGACATAGGTGTGCAACTCGTCATATAATGGCTTTACCTCAAGCCATAATTTGTCGGTCAATTTGGCAAAATCATCCGCGGGCATGTCATAGCCCGACCGCCACATGGCGCCCACATCGGCATAGCCCAGTTCCGCTGCGCCTTTATTGGCGATCTCTACCATGCGGCTGTAATCCGCCCCCATCGGCGCGCCAACATTATCATGCCAGCTTACCCACATCTCCTTCAATTCTTCAGGATTGCGGTTCGTCCCCATTTCGGCCTCAATGTCCGAACCGTTGATTTCCTTACCGCGCAAAGTGCCCCGGCCCTTACCATAAGCGGATTGCAATTTGGTGGAGATGGTGGCGAGCTCCGCCGCGGAGCCCGGCGTTGTCGGCGCGGGCAACACAATGCCACCGCGCAGAATATCCAACTTACGTTTTGTATCATAAGACAGGCCAGGAATCGCCTGATAGCGGGCCGCTTCGAGTGCGTAACCAACGGCTTTTTCTGTTCCAATTTCACCATAACGTGCGGCGACAGAATCTGTATCATCGGTCAGGTATGTGGAATTAATCCACGCCACGCGCCCAGCTTCAACAGAAAAATCAAACAGATCCTTCTCGGCGCGGACAACAAACGCATCGGCATCAGATACCGTGGGTGCGGCACCTTTTGATGGAGCATCCTGCGCCATAGCCAGACTGGGGATGGAAAGCGTGGCGAAAGCCAAAGCGGCAATCGATATATAATTTTTCATGTTAAGGTCCTGACAGAAATGAGGGGGCGATGGTGAAACTTCCGGTGTTCTGCGTCAAGTACTGCGGCTTTTCCAACTTCTAATGGCCAAGCCGATAAGCACTCCGAAGAATGTCACCAAAAACAATATCAATTTTATCGGCCGCGCCGTGGTGGCAACGCCGGACAACATATCATGCCCGCCCGTAAACGCTGCCTGAATAAGCTGGCTAAGGGTCTCCGCATAATCGGTGATTGCAAAACCAACCGCTGCGACAATGATGATTTTACCAAGCCGCGCGAGCATCGGGAGCGAAGACGCCGCAAACATCCGTCCCCCCGCAAAAGCGCCCCATGCATAAACCGCGATAAAGAGGAGGTCCAATTCCATGCTGTAGATGGCGAGATCCATTACATCCGATGCGACCCAACTCGCATGAATGATATCAACGCGGGCCGCACTGCCCGCGGCCTGATGGTCGCTTATGCCCAATGGCGCGGCTTCGGTGACCAACCAGACGTTCATAACGATCTGCGCAGCAAGCAACAAAATGCCGGACAGCCAGAACGTCCAGAAACGCCGTTCCATTGCAGTTTCCTTGCGCATGTTTACCCGAGCTCCAAAGCGGTCGCCAACGCACCTGACAGGACATCCTCGCGCGTCAGATGATAAGTTGTATAGTCATGGTCTTGCCCACCATGATGGCGCTTATGCTCGAGCACTAATTTCCCGCCCAATCGCTCCACCGCGGTACGGGAACGAAAATTGTTTGCGCCCACCTGAAACACAATGACACGCACAAATTGGAAAATATGCTGGAGCATCAGCGCCTTCACTTCGCGGTTGATACCCGTCCGCCAATAGGCGGTCGCAAAAAATGTCCAACCAATTTCTATTTCAGCCGTTGTCGGATCATAATTGGCAAAGCGCGTGCTGCCGATGATGGCATCGGTCGCCTTGTCCAAAATGGCAAAGGCACCCTGCGACGCAAGGGCATCTGCGAAGAAGCCGTCAAACACTTCCTTTTTGTACCGATCCCGAAAAGGGTGCATCGCCCAAATTTCTGGGTCGGAAGCCACGGCATAAAGGGCGTCATAATCCGTCGCCAATAATGGCCGCAGCATGACACGTTCGCCAATCAAAACAGGCTGTATGTCGAAAGGGGCAGGCGTCACAAGAGGTCACCCGTCAGTGCCGCGACAAAGGCTTGCCCAAGCTCTGCTTTGGTTACCGCGCTCATATGGTTGCCCGGCACAGTGAACAATTTTCCATTTTGCAAAAGCGCGGCAAGGTCAGCCGCAGAGCCATTATCATCATCTTGTTCACCGCATATAACCGCAACCGGCAAGGTCCAGCGGGCAATCTCTGCCGCTGGGGTGTCAACGAACGTATCCAAGATATACCGCAAAGCCACCGGATCACCGCCCGTGGTTTTCAGGAACGCCTCCGCCATCCATGCGACCGAACCTTTTTCATGCTGCCCCAAATTGTCAAAGACGTTGCGGAAATGCGCCCCACGATTTCCGGTCTGGGTCAGACCTTCCAACCCCATGCCTGAGATGACGGCCCTTCCCGGCGCTGCGCCACGCGCCAGCATCCGCGATACCGTCCGTCCGCCGAGCGAATACCCGCCAAGATCATAATCTGTGATGCCCAAATGCGCCAACAACGCAAACTGATCATCGACCAAAACATCACATGGATAATGCGCCGGATCATGCGGCTTGGCGCTCAAACCATGCGCGCGCAGGTCTGGCATGATGACGCGGTACCCTGCATTGGCCAATGCGGCAGCGTGGCCATATTTAATCCAGTTGGTGTCCGCTTCGGACATAAACCCATGGATCAGCAACAAAGGCCGCCCTTGCCCCGTTTCGCGCCACGCGATCTCGACGCCGTCAATGGCTTGGAAACTATCGCGCGCAATCATCAGTCATACTTCGCCTTTTGGAATTTAATCTTGCTCTATTGCCATGCGCGTTTGGGTCAGGAAAGTTTTTTCGGGTGATGACAAATGGCATGATCGATTGCCTTGCATATAATAAGCATAGCTATTATGTGCAAAGCATGAGCGATGATCTTGGCTTTCTTTTAGGTGATGCGGCACGCTTGCTGCGCCGGTCGTTTGACGAGCGGGCACGCATCCTGGGCGTCACCCGTCCCCAATGGCGCGTGCTTGCTTTGTTGAAGCGTTTTGATGGCAGCACGCAGGTAACCGTTGCAGACATGTTGGATGTAGAACCCATTACGCTTGGCCGAATGGTTGACCGGCTGCAGGACGCAGGCTTGGTAGAGCGCCGCGCAGATCCCGCAGACCGGCGCAGTTGGCGCTTACATCTTACGATCGTCGGGGAGCGAAAGATTGAAGCTTTGCGTCCAACCGCCCTTGCGCTTTTTGACGATGCATTGGCTGGATTGGATGCAGCCCAACGTTTGGAACTGGAAGCCATGCTGAATGTCATTCGCGCTAATCTGACCCGCAAACCACTTGAGGTACCACATGGCTAATGCCGACCCGCAAATGGACGTCAAATCAGACGTTCCGGCCAAGCCAGGCCGTTTCGCTCGCTTGGCGCTGCTCGGCTCGGTTCCTTTGCTGCTGATAGGCGGAGCCACTGCTTATTATATTGCGAATGACCATTATGTGTCGACCGATAACGCCTATGTTCAACAGGACAAGGTTTCAATTTCGGCAGAGGTTGGCGGGCGCATAGTCGAGGTGGCTGTGCATGAAAATGATGTGGTCAATGCAGGCGACCTTCTGTTCCGGATTGACCCTGCGCCCTACCGCATTGCCATTGAGCAAGCCGACGCAGCCATTGCGGCCGCGCAAGTGCGCGTATCGTCACTGCAAACCGAATATCAAACCACCGGCGTAGATATCGAAAGCGCGCGGGAAGACGTCGCGTTTTACGAGAAGGAATATCAACGGCAATCGGCGCTGATGCAGGCTGGCTTTACAACGCGTGCGCGTTTGCAGGCGGCCGAACATGCCTTGTCCGACGCACGTAGCCGCGTTGCATCGGCCCAAGCCAACGCAACCAAAGCACGCGCGGCACTTGCCACTGGCTCTGCAGCACCTGGGGTTAACCCAGCGATAAAGGCGGGTCAGGCGCAACGCGAACAAGCACTTTTGAACCTTGCGCGCACCGAAGTGCGTGCACCTGTGTCCGGCGTGGTAAGTCAAGCCGATCGTTTGCAACCCGGCCAGATGATGGTTCAGGGTCTACCCGGCGTGACCATTGTTGCCAGCAATAGAAGCTGGATTGAGGCGAATTTCAAAGAAACCGACCTTGCGCATATGCGGGTGGGTCAGCCGGCGGAAATCACCTTCGATGCCTATCCGGAGTTAAAACTACGCGGTAAAGTGTCGAGTATTGGTGCTGGCACCGGATCAGAATTTTCGGTGCTGCCGGCGCAAAACGCTAATGGCAATTGGGTGAAAGTCACCCAGCGCGTGCCCGTGCGGATTGCCATTACCGACAAGCCAAAGCGTGCAATGATTGCGGGACTGTCGGCACATGTCCGCGTCGATACCGATAGATAATCCGCTCGATCAACCGGCCTATCCGGTCAAGAACAAAGCGCTGCTGACGCTGGCCGTCATGGGGGCGACGATTATCCAGATACTGGATTCGACCATTGCCAATGTCGCCATCCCACATATGCAAACCAGCCTTGGTGCGACGATGGATACCATCACTTGGGTCCTTACAAGCTACATCGTGGCCAGCGCCGTTGCGATGCCTATCACGGGTTGGCTGGCCGACAGAATGGGTTCCCGTAATCTGTTTCTGGGTGCGGTAGCGGGGTTTATCCTCGCATCAATGCTGTGTGGTATCGCGACAAGCCTATCTGAAATGGTCGCATTCCGCATATTCCAAGGGGTGTGTGCAGCGTTCATTGGCCCGCTTTCCCAAACAATCATGCTGGACATCAATAAGCCGTCCGAGGCACCGCGCGCGATGTCTATCTGGGGCATGGGGATCATGATAGCGCCCATATTGGGCCCGATGATTGGAGGGTGGCTAACCGAAAACTACAATTGGCGCTGGGTATTTTATATTAACTTGCCGATTGGAATTCCGACTTTGGCAATTTTGTGGTGGCTATTGCCCTCGCGCCCGATCAACCGCCGCGAACTCGATCGCTTTGGCTTTGCTATGCTGGCGATTGGCTTGGCAACCCTACAGTTGCTCATGGATCGCGGACAGCAAGAGGATTGGCTGCAAAGTTGGGAAATCATTATCGAGCTGCTTATCGTTTTGGCGGCACTTTGGATGTTTGCGGTCCATCAAATGACAACGCGCCGCCCTATGTTCGAGCGGCTGTTACTCACCGACCGCAATTTCTTCATTTCGCTGAACATGATGTTGTTGGTGGGCATGATGATGTTCGGCATCTTCGCATTGCTGCCACCAATGCTCCAGAATCTTTATGGATACAGCGTCTACGACACTGGTGTGCTGTTGGCGCCGCGCGGCGTTGGCATATTGCTTGCCATGTTTATCGCGGCAAAAATGACCAATAAAGTTGATCCGCGTGTCGTGATTTGTGTCGGTTTTCTCATGACCGCTGCATCAATGTGGATCATGACCGACTGGTCCTTGAACATGGATTGGCATTTAATTGTCTACACCGGCCTTTTTCAAGGCTTTGGTATGGGTTTTGTTTTCATCCCGCTCAATGGGGTTGCCTTTTCCACGCTGCCGATGCGGATGCGGACGGACGGGTCAAGCCTGCTATATTTGTTCCGAAGCCTGGGCGGCAGCTTTGGGATATCTGTCATGACGACAATGCTCGCGCGTAACATGCAGACGAGCCATGAGGATCTCGCATCGCATGTCACAGCCTCCTCAATGAACGCAATTGACCCGTCAACAGCGGACCGATTGGGAACTTTAGGCGAAAGCGCGATGCAAATGCTGAATTTGGAGATCAACCGACAAGCCGCCATGATCGCGTATCTCGACGACTTCAAACTGATGATGATCATTTTGATCATCATCAGCCCATTGGTTTTCTTTTTGAAGCCGGGCAACCCAGCGCCGGGGCAGCAACCGCCTATGGCGGACTAACGCCTGTTATGGGCGCTTTGTCAGTCCTTTTTGTTCCATGCGCCATAGCGCCATGTCGATACGGTCCTGCCCGAAAAATGGTTCGCCGTCGAAAACGAGAGTTGGCACGCCCCAATGCCCTGCAGCTTCTAACGCTGCTTGGTTGGCGGCGATTTCTGCATCTAGACCTGCCGCATCGTTAAGCGCTTCGGCATCCAACTCTGCCAAATCTAATCCCGCGCGCGAAGCTGCACCGGCGAGATGGTCGCCCTCATGCCAGTTCTCCGCCCCGCCCCAAATGAGCCGCGAAGCTTCGTCACAAAAGGCCAGGCTTTTGCTCCGCCGCGCCGCAGCTTGGCCCAATCGGGTCAGGCGAAAAATATAAGGCTGCTCCGCCGCAATTTTGCGCGTGGCAATATCCTGCACAATCGGGTCGGGTCTCGGCGGGCCGAATGGAACGCCGTGGAACTGGGCCACACGGAACATATCTGTAAAGGTATAACGCAGCCAATTAGGATGGCTGCGTTCAAAAAAATCAGGTTCGCGGATGGCGAGTGGATAGACCGGACGCAGATTAATCGTCAGGTCATATTCTTCCGCAAGTGCGCGATATCGCCGCGTGGCTAGATAGCTATAAGGGCTGCGAAACGACCAGAAAACATCGGCTTGCAGCCCCATAACTCAACCCTTTTTCAAATGCCGACGCCCAAGTAGCTCGGCAATCTGCACCGCGTTCAGCGCAGCGCCCTTGCGCAAATTATCCGACACACACCAGAAGGCAAGGCCATTGTCGACGGTTGGGTCTTCGCGCACGCGGCTGATATAGGTCGCATCGTCGCCTGCGGCTTCGACCGGTGTCGTATAGCCGCCATCCTCGCGCTTATCGATCAGCATGATGCCAGGGGCCTCACGCAAGATACTCTGCGCAGTTTCTGCCGACATTTCGCGCTCATATTCGATATTCACCGCTTCGCTGTGGCCGACAAATACAGGCACGCGAACGCAGGTCGCCGTCAGCTTGATTTTCGGGTCAAGGATCTTCTTGACCTCAACCATCATCTTCCATTCTTCTTTGGTATAGCCATCGTCAAGAAAGCTATCGATATGCGGGATGACGTTGAACGCGATTTGCTTCGTGAATTTCTTGGCATCGGCACTGTCACCGACAAATATATTGCGGCTTTGTTCGAACAATTCGTCCATGCCTTCTTTGCCAGCGCCCGACACCGACTGATAAGTCGATACGACAACGCGGGTGATATTTGCGTAATCATGTAAGGGCTTCAACGCGACAACCAATTGGGCGGTTGAGCAATTGGGGTTGGCGATGATGTTCTTGCGCTTGTAGGTATCGATAGCGTCTGGGTTTACCTCAGGCACAATCAAAGGAATGTCTGGGTCCATCCGGAAAAGCGAGCTGTTATCAATCACCACACAGCCAGCAGCAGCGGCAATGGGGGCGTATTTCATCGTCGCTTCCGAACCAATGGCGAAAATCGCCATATCCCATCCGGTCCAGTCGAAATTCTCGATATTCTGGATCCTGAGCATCTTATCGGTATCGCCATATTCGATTTCGACACCTTGGCTGCGCGATGATGCCAGAACAGCGATTTCATCGGCAGGGAATGCGCGTTCGGCCAAGATGTTGACGACTTCGCGGCCGACATTGCCAGTCGCACCAGCAACTACGATACGATACCCCATGTTCACTTTCCTTTTCGGCAATAAAAAAGCCGGGCTCTTTTTGGGAGCCCGGCTTTTTGTGTTCGGTTAGAAACGCAGCGCGGCTCCTGCCTTATTCGGCAGCCTCGGTGGTTTTAATAGAGCGCGGATCACGGCGTTCGGCAATACGTGCCTTCTTACCGGTCAAACCACGCAGATAATAAAGCTTCGCACGACGCACGACGCCCTTACGGACGACTTCGATGCTGTCGATATTGGGGCTGTATAGCGGGAATACGCGCTCAACGCCTTCACCGAACGACATTTTGCGTACAGTGAAGTTGGAGCCCATGCCCTTGTTTGAACGCGCGATGCACACGCCTTCATAATTCTGAATACGCGTACGCTCACCTTCGATGACCTTCACGCCCACCTTGACGGTGTCACCTGCACGGAATGCAGGAATTTTTTTGTTTTCTGACAAAGCTGCAATAGCTTCGGCTTCGAGTGTTTGGATGAGGTTCATGCCCCATTTAATCCTTATTCTTTTGTTGCACGTCAGAGGCAGGCTGAACCCGGGCGTCTTTGTAACGCCCCCAAAGGTCCGGTCTGCGTAACCGAGTGATTTCCTCTGCCTGTTGTTTCCGCCAAGCAGCTATTTTCGCATGATCCCCCGATCGCAACACTTCAGGGATCATACGCCCATCCCAATCATTGGGTCGGGTATAGTGCGGATATTCAAGCAATCCTTGTTCAAAAGACTCTTCGTCACCGCTGGAAGAGGCGCCCATTACGCCGGGAAGCAGCCGAATGCAAGCGTCTAACAGCATCAAAGCGCCGATTTCGCCCCCAGATAATATGATATCCCCCATGGAAACTTGTTCTATTTCGGGATGGGCATCGAAAAGGCGCTCGTCAAAGCCTTCAAATCGGCCGCACAGCACCGTTACGCCGGGACCAGCCGCAAGTTCACGGACGCGCGCTTGCGTGATGGGCTTGCCGCGCGGGGTCATCGCAAGAATTGGGGATTCAGGCTGCGCTGTGGACGCGTGGACAACCGCAGCCGACAGAATATCCGCCCGCAATACCATCCCTGCCCCGCCGCCTGCTGGCGTGTCATCGACAGTGCGATGCTTATCACTTGCAAAGTCGCGGATCTGAATGGGCGCGCACGACCATTTCCCCTCCTCGAGCGCACGGCCAGCCAAGGATATCCCCAGCGGTCCGGGGAACATTTCGGGGTAGAGTGTCAGTATTTGGGTGTGGAAAGTCATATCACAAAAGCGGCATCGATGAGGATACGGCCGTCCGCGCCAGCCGCCCATTCGGGCACGGCATCGACGGTCATGGGGACCATGAACTTTTTGCCGGGCTTGCCTTCGACAGAGGGCATTTGGATTTCCAGAACATCGCTTGCGCCGAAATTTTCGACCGCGACGCAAATACCGAGGTCGCTGCCATCGGTGGACACGCATGGTAGGCCTAACAGGTCGCTATAATAATATTCGCCCTCACCCAATTCGGGCAAAGCCTCCCGCGGAACGGTGAGCAGCGTACTGCGCAGCTTTTCTGCGGCATTGCGGTCGTTGATTTCAACAAAGCGGGCAATTGCGCCATCTTTGGTCGGGCGTAGCGACTTAACCGTCAACGTGCCTTCATTGAACGTCTTGTAATGTTTCAAGCTGTCCAGACTATCTGCAAACAGCTTGAGACGGACTTCGCCCGTCACGCCGTGCGCGCCAGAAACGGCGGCAAGCGTGACGGTGTTGACCAATTGGTCGTCTGGCAAAGCTTAGCCCTCGGCCTTTTCTTCAGTTGCTTCTTCTGCGGCAGGAGCAGCTTCTTCAGCAGCAGGCGCTTCTTCGGCAGCAGCTTCAGCGGGTGCAGCTTCTTCAGCGGCTGGTGCTTCTTCAGCGGCAGCTTCAGCCGGTGCAGCTTCTTCAGCAACAGGCGCTTCTTCAGCGGCAGGAGCAGCTTCTTCGGCAGCAGGTGCTTCTTCGGCAGCAGGTGCTTCTTCGGCAACTACTTCTGGCTCTGGCTCGGGTGCTGGAGCAGCAGCTGCTGCTGCGGCCGCTTCTTCAGCTTCAGCTAGCTTGTTTGCCTTGTCTTCCGCACGATCCTTAGCTTTTTGGCCTGGTTCGCCCTTATTCGGGTTATTTCTGGCCTTACGCTCTTTGACGCCAGCGACATCAAGGAAGCGCGCTACACGGTCCGATGGTTGTGCACCAGCCGCAAGCCAATGCTTCGCGCGCTCGGTGTCGAGGATTACGCGCTCTGCGCTGTCCTTAGGTGCCTGTGGGTTGTAGCTACCGATACGCTCGATGAACTTGCCATCGCGCGGTGCACGGGCGTCGGCCACGACGATTTTATAATAAGGGCGCTTTTTCGAACCGCCCCGCGACAAACGCATTGATAATGCCATAAAACTAACTCACCTTTCTTAAAATACTTCAATAAAACAGTATATTATTTCTTCTTATTCAAAAGCCTTGCGAGGTCAGGTGGCATTCCGCCACCGCCGCCCATTCCGGGAAATCCGCCCATGCCAGGTGGCATCGCGCCGGGGGGAAGGCCGTGCATCCCCTCCATCGCGCCGCCTAAATCGCCGCCACCTTTGCCGCCGCCAAATAACGCAGCAAGGCCCTTGAGCCCGCCCATTTTGCGGATGCGCTTCATGGCACTTGCCATTTCTTGGTGCATTTTAATCAGCTTGTTGACGTCCTGCACCGTCATGCCAGAGCCTTTGGCAATGCGTATCTTGCGCTTGGCGTTCAACAATTCTGGCTTGGCGCGTTCTTTCGGGGTCATCGAACCAATGATGGCATCCATATGCACCAGCAATTTATCGTTCATGCCGCTGGCGTCCATCGCCTGCTTGGCCTTTTTCATGCCCGGCATCATACCAGCCAATGCGCCAAGACCGCCCATCTTGGTCATCTGGCGGAATTGGGTGCGCAGGTCGTCCATGTCGAACTGGCCCTTGGCCATTTTGGATGCGAGTTTCTCCGCATCCTCTTTTTCGACCATTTCGGACGCACGTTCAACCAAGCCGACCACGTCGCCCATGCCCAATATGCGGCCAGCGACACGGCTTGGATTAAATGCCTCAATGGCATCAAGCTTTTCACCGACACCGGCAAATTTAATCGGCTTGCCGGTAATGGCGCGCATCGACAATGCCGCACCGCCGCGGGCATCCCCGTCCATTCGCGTGAGCACAATACCTGTCAGATCAACGCGCTCGCCAAAGCTTTTGGCAACATTTACCGCATCTTGACCCGTGAGCGAGTCCACGACCAACAATATTTCCTGCGGCACAGCAACCGTCGCTACCGCCTGCATTTCGTCCATCAATTGCTGATCAACGTGCAAGCGACCAGCGGTGTCGAGGATCAGGACATCAAAGCCCTGCAGCTTTGCCGCCTGCAAAGCGCGCTTGGCGATGTCGACGGGCATTTGCCCCTGCACAATCGGAAGCGTCGCGACATCGGTCTGCTTGCCCAGCGTGCCCAATTGCTCCTGCGCTGCCGGACGATTAACGTCGAGCGACGCCATCAGGACTTTCTTGCCCTGCTTCGTCTTCAACAATTTCGCGATTTTTGCGGTCGTGGTGGTCTTACCCGAACCTTGCAGACCGACCATCATGATGATGGCAGGCGGCGCAACAGCCAAATTCAGGTCGCTTTGTTCCGCGCCCAACATGTCCACCAACGCGTCGTTAACGATTTTGACGACTTGCTGGCCGGGCGTGACGGATTTCAGGACCTGCGCGCCAATGGCTTGCTCGGTTACCTTGTCGATAAAGTCGCGGACAACGGGCAAGGCAACGTCGGCCTCAAGCAAGGCAACGCGCACTTCGCGCATCGCTTCACGCACATCGGCTTCGTTCAACGCACCGCGACCGCGCAGGCGATCAAACACCCCTCCTAACCGGTCGCTCAGCTTGTCAAACATCGACATTCCTTACCAAATCACCCCATTTGGGGCATAAACGAACAAAAAGCCGGTGAGCGAATCTTCGCCGACCAGCTTGGAAATTATGGATTTCCAACAAATTATGAATGGCACCACTCGTGCCTTGATGGGGCGCTTACCAACAGATTTCGCAAAAGGCAAATCATTCCGTGTAATGAAGCCCCGATATCCGGCTCCATAAGCGGTGGACACTCTGGCCCACAGCCCCTAAATCGCCGACGATGGCAAAAGGCGAATTTCATAAGATGCATGGGCTGGGCAATGACTTTGTCATTATCGACGCGCGCGTCTGTGCAATAGACATGCCGCCGGCTCGTGCGCGGGCCATTGCCGATCGTAAATATGGAATTGGCTGCGATCAGCTCATCCTGTTGACACATTCCAACATTGCCGATCTCAATATGCGTATATTTAACGCAGACGGCAGCGAAGTTGAAGCATGCGGCAATGCCTCGCGCTGTGTTGTCGCCTTGCTGAAACAAGATCTAAAAATCGAAACAAAGGGCGGGATTATCTCGGGGCAATTGTCCGGCAGCGCGGTCACCGTTTCCATGGGTGAAGCCAAGTTCGCGTGGCAAGACATTCCGCTCGCTTTTGCCATGGACAGTGCTGCCCTGCCCTTAGCGTGGGAAGCGCTGGAAAACCCCATGGCGGTCAACATAGGTAACCCGCACGCCGTGTTTTTTGTGGACGACGTCGATGCCGTAGATCTCGCACGACTTGGTCCCATCATTGAGCATGACGCCGCCTTTCCAGAGCGTGTGAATATCAATGTCGCGTCCATCGACGGTAATGAAATCCGTCTAACAGTATGGGAACGCGGCGCTGGCCTGACGGGCGCCTGTGGCACGGGGGCCTGTGCCACCGCCGTTGCCGCTATACGGCAAGGCAAGGTCCAATCCCCTGTTGTTGTGCACCAAAAGGGCGGCAGCTTGACCATCGCATGGACAGCGGGGCAGCCCGTGATCATGACGGGAAGCGCGACCTATGTCTTTACCGGCCACGCCAACTGGGACGACTTTGGATGAACGCCCCGCTGCAGAAACCTGAAGTCATCAGCATGGGTTGCCGCCTGAACCTAGCGGAAAGCAACGCCTTGGCCGAGCAACTTGCCGGGCATGACGATATCGTCATTATCAACAGCTGCGCCGTGACCAATGAATCGGTCCGCCAAACCCGCCAAGCCATTCGCCAAGCGCATAAACGCCGCCCCGATGCAAAAGTGTGGGTAACCGGCTGCGCGGCGCAGGTTGAACCTGAAACCTTCGAAAAAATGCCCGAAGTCACTGGCATATTCGGCAATCATGAAAAACAAAATGCGGCTTTGCTGCGCGAAATAATCGAACGCCCTGACCGCCCGGTTGTCGTTTCGGATATTATGACCATCGTGCAAACCGCGCCGCATTTGGTCACCGCTTATTCTGGCAAGACGCGCGCCTTTGTTGAGGTGCAAAATGGCTGCGACCATCGCTGCACCTTTTGCATCATTCCCTATGGACGGGGAAACAGCCGCTCAGTCCCCGCAGGGAGTGTAATCGAACATATCAAAAAGCTGGTGGACAGTGGTTTTCAAGAAGTTGTGCTGACAGGTGTCGATGTCACCAGCTATGGCCATGACTTGCCGGGGCAGCCCAATTTGGGATCATTGGTCGAGCGCATCTTAAAGCTGGTGCCAGACCTTCCGCGCCTGCGTCTTTCCTCTATCGACGGCGTAGAAATTGACGCGCGGCTGTTTGACCTACTGACCGGCGAAACGCGCATCATGCCACATGTCCATCTGTCATTGCAGGCAGGCGACAATATGATCCTGAAGCGGATGAAACGGCGCCATAGCCGTGAACTGGCGATTGACCTAGTCGAGCGCCTAAAAGCAAAACGCCCAGATATTACGATTGGCGCGGATATCATCGCAGGTTTCCCGACCGAGGATGACGCCATGTTTGCCAACAGCGTCGACCTCGTGCGCCAATGCAATATCGTCCATGGGCATATCTTTCCGTATTCGCCCAAAAAGGGCACACCAGCAGCGCGGATGCCGCAATTGCCGCCGCAGATTGTTAAAGCCCGCGCCAAGGCACTACGCGATGCCGTCGCGACCGAAAAATCTGCTTGGATGAAGGCGCTTATCGGTACCAAGCAAAATGTTGCCGTCGAAAGCGGCGGATATGCTGGTCATGCGGAAAATTTCGCGTATCTGAAGCTTGATAAAAAAATGCCCGAAGGCCGTATTGTTTCGGCCCGCATTACCCATATCCAAGACGAAGTTTTACAGGCAGAGGTTATCGAATGAGCGAAAATGCTGGGTGGACGAACCGCTTGTTCGGCGGCCTTAAGAAAACATCAGGTAAGCTGACCGAAAATATTGCCGGACTTGTCACCAAGGCGAAGCTGGACGCAAGCGATCTCGACGAGATTGAGGATGCGTTGATTGCCTCTGACCTCGGCCCTGCCATGGCATCGCAAATTCGTGAGAAGATTGCGGGTGGCCGCTTTGACAAGGGCATTGATGCCAATGGTATAAGGCAAATCGTTGAGGATGAAATTGCCTCCGTCCTCGCGCCGGTCGCGTCCCCATTGGAAATTGATGCTTTCCCCCGCCCTCAAGTCATTTTGGTCATTGGCGTCAATGGCTCTGGAAAAACAACGACGATTGCAAAGCTCGCCAATCTGTTCCTGGAACAAGATTATGGCGTCATGCTGGCCGCGGGCGATACATTCCGCGCCGCCGCCATTGGCCAGTTGAAGATTTGGGCGGAACGCATTGGCGTGCCGATAGTCACGGGTCCCGAAGGCGGCGATGCCGCAGGCGTGGTGTTCGACGCGGTCAAAAAGGCAACAGCCGAAGGGATTGATGTCCTGATCGTCGATACCGCAGGCCGGTTACAAAATAAACGCGAGTTGATGGATGAACTTGCCAAAATCCGCCGCGTGTTGGGCCGCCTGAACCCAGCCGCACCGCATAATGTTGTACTCGTGCTGGACGCAACCACGGGTCAAAATGCGTTGTCACAGATTGAAACTTTTAAGGAGGTCGCTGACGTAACCGGACTTGTCATGACAAAATTGGACGGCAGCGCGCGCGGTGGCATATTGGTCGCGGCGGCAAAGCAATTCGGCCTGCCCATCCACGCCATTGGTGTCGGTGAGGCGATTGATGATTTGCGACCGTTCAACCCGCAAGATGTTGCCCGCGCAATTAGCGGGGGTTCGTTGTGAGCCAAACCACACAAACAACAAAGCCATCGGGCACGCTAAACTTTGTCCTCGATTTCGGGCCATTGCTGTTATTCTTTGTCGCGTCAAAATTGGGCAGTTCCGATGCGGACCCCAAACAAGGCGCGATTGTCGGCACTGCGGCATTCATGGCGGCGATCATCGTCGCGGTCATCGTGTCTAAGCTCAAATTGGGTAAGATTTCCCCCATGCTAAAGCTAACGGCGGCATTGGGCGTTTTCTTTGGCGCGCTGACCATATGGTTTCACGATGAACGCTTTATCCAGATTAAGCCGACAATCATTTACGCCTTTTTCGCGGCCCTGTTATTGGGTGGCTGGCTGCGCGGCAAAGCGATGCTCAAATATGTGCTAGAGGCGGCTTATCAGGGCCTAAGCGAGACCGGCTGGTTGAAGCTGTCATTGCACTGGGGCCTATTCTTCTTGGCGCTCGCGGGATTGAACGAGATTTTCCGTCGGCCCGAATGGTTTTCGTTTGAGACTTGGCTATCGATTAAAGTGTGGGGCGTGACCGCGCTCACTTTCTTATTTGCCTTGGTCAATATCCCCATGCTGATGCGGCATGGGCTGAAGCTTGGCGATGATGCGGAGCTTCCGCCGCAGGGATAAACGATGTTATGGGTCAGTGCCTGAAGCGCCCTAACAATGATCTAATGCCATAGGCGCAGAAATTATGTGACAAGCGGCTATCACCCCGATAGTCAGCATAGCATCAGGGGCAATACCACCTGAATGCCTACAGGAGGAAAAAATGGCGAAGTTTTTTGGAAATCTACATCTGGTGCTGGTCGCAGGACTCGTGCTGGCATTAGCACTGATGTTCACTCTGCACGGCGACGGCGTCACGGCGCAAGCCATCACGCGCTGGCTACACACATTTTTCGGGATCGTCTGGATCGGATTGTTGTATTATTTCAATTTCGTACAAATCCCCACCATGCCGAAGGTACCTGCTGAGCTAAAGCCAGGCATTTCGAAGCATATCGCGCCATCGGCGTTGTTCTTCTTTCGCTGGGGCGCGGCACTGACCGTATTGTTTGGACTCATCATTGCGGTTCAAGCCGGCTACGCGCATCAAGCATTTACGCTGCAAGATCCGTACAAGCTCATTGGCGTTGGCATGTGGCTTGCGGTCATCATGGCGTTCAACGTGTGGTTCATCATTTGGCCAAACCAAAAGAAAGCGCTCGGCATCGTTGAAGCGGATGACGCGACAAAGGCGAAAGCAGCTACGACAGCGATGATGACATCGCGTCTGAACACACTGTTGTCGATCCCGATGCTGTACACGATGGTCAGCTTTAACGGCGGCTAAGTCCGGCTATCTGGAATTCAAAGAAGGGGTGGCAAATGCCGCCCCTTTTTTTATCCCAACAGATCGTGCTTTTTCAACGTGTGGCGTAATTGGTCATAGCTGAGATTAAGCGCCTTAGCGGTCTGCCGCTGGTTATAACGACACTTTGCTAGAGCTTGCTCCAACACAGATTTTTCAAACTTCTCCGTTGCCTCGCGGAAATCCGTTACATCCACTGCTTGGCTGGGGTCCGTTGTATATTGCGCCTCGGCAACAACATGTTGATGTTGACTGTCGGCATGTACCTGCGCCGGTGCGGAAGCGGCCACCCCGCCGCGCCATGGGCTGTCAAATGGATCAAATTGAATATAATCGACCGGCTGCGTCGGATCGGCCCATCGATATACCGCGCGCTCCACAACATTGCGCAGTTCACGCACATTGCCCGGCCAGATATGATTTTCCAAAGCCCGGGTTGCAACTTCGCCAAATCCGGGCCAGCCTTCCCAACCCAATTCCGCTGCCATCTTACGTCCATAATATTCGGACAACACCTCAATATCACCTTCACGCACACGCAGCGGCGGCAATGTGATGACCTCAAAGCATAAACGATCCAGCAAATCGGCGCGAAACCGTCCCTTGTCGACCATATGGGGCAAATGCTCATTGGTGGCAGCTACGATACGCACATCTACGCGCATGGGCCGCGATGATCCAATCCGCGTCACCTCGCCATATTCCACCGCACGCAAAAGGCGCTCCTGCGCGCCCATGCTTAAGGTGCCTAATTCATCAAGGAACAAAGTTCCGCCATCGGCCTCTTCAAAGCGCCCCTCGCGTGCCCGAGTCGCACCGGTAAACGCCCCTGCCTCATGGCCGAATAACTCCGCCTCAATCAGCGTCTCCGGCAAAGCCGCGCAATTTATGGTGACCAAAGGCCCGTCCCAGCGTGCACTCAAGCGATGCAGGCGCTCGGCAATCAACTCCTTGCCGGTTCCGCGCTCGCCGACCACCAATATAGGACGATTGAGCGGCGCCGCGCGGCTTGCGCGCTCCACAGCGTCCAAAAATGCCGTTGATTGGCCAATAAATTGAACATTGTCTCTATCCATTTTCAAATATTGGCATATTTCACCATAGAGTGGCAATAATTACCAGCACCCGAGCTATGTAAATTTTGAGAAACGGCGGAAATGCGCCAAAAACGCAAATTGGCACGGTCCCTGCAACGCGTCTTGCAAGCCAGCAAACACTGGCAAACATTATTGGGAATATAAAATGCGCCAAGATATCGAAACCAGTGATTATCTAAACGAACAAGACAGCCGTCTTTGGCTGGCGGTTGCTGTGTCTTTCATGATGATCTTTACGAGCTATGCCGTATCGGTTCTAAACCACTATAATGCTGGTGAGATCAGCGCACATACCCAACCGAATAGGTCAATCGTTGTCAGCTATCTTGCCTGACTTCGATAACCTGCGACCGGCGTTCCCCAGCTCCCCCTTCCGCTTCCAAAGGCACCCGGTCGCGACTTTTTTGAATGAAGTTACCAATATACATTATCGGAGTTACCCTATGGGCATATTTTCACGAACCCGCGATATCATCGCTGCCAATGTGACCGACCTTCTCGATAAGTCGCAGGACCCCGCCAAAATGATCCGCATGATCATATTGGAAATGGAAGAAACGCTGGTTGAGGTTCGGGCCTCTGCCGCCCGTACGATTGCGGACCAGAAAGAGCTGCGCCGCCATATCGACAAGTTGAACACGCTTGAAACCGACTGGACCGACAAAGCGCATCTGGCGCTTTCAAAGGACCGTGAAGACCTCGCAAAAGCGGCCTTATTGGAAAAGCGCAAGGCGACCGATATGAAAGAGCAATTGACCGCGGAGGTTGATGTCCTGAACGATGCGCTGAAGGCGTCCGAGCAGGATATTCACAAGCTGCAGAAAAAGCTCGCCGACGCCCGCAGCCGCCAAAATGCCTTGATGACACGTTTGGAAAGCGCCGAAAACCAGGTCAAGTTGCGCACGATGTACAATGGCGACAAGGTCCGTGAGGCATTTTCGCGCTTTGATGTTCTCGAGCGCCGTGTTGATGAAGCGCAAGGATATGCTGACGCACTATCTATCGGATCCGAAGCGCCGCGCACTTTGGGCGACGAAATCGCTGCGCTTGAGAGCTTCGATGTCGTCGACGCCGAATTGGAAGAGATGAAAAAGGCTATGCAGGCCGACCTGAAGAAGGAGGCTTAAACCGTGAACTTTGGCTCCGAAATCATTGTGATACCCGCCATATTTATCGGCCTGCCTTGGCTTATCCTGCATTACGTCACGCGCTGGAAAACCGCTGCAACGCTGACTAATGATGATGAGCGGATGCTTGGCGATATGCATGAGCTGGCACGCCGGTTGGAAGATCGCCTCGACACCGTTGAACGGTTGGTGGCGCAGGAAAATCCCAATTGGCAACCGCGCCGCATCGAACTCGATTCACCCGATTTTAACCCAGAAAATGTACGTAGGCCGGAAAGGAACCGCTGATATGTCAGGGAAACACACAAAATTCTATCTCGATAAGCAAAATGCCAAATGGAAAGGCGTCTGCGCGGGCTTAGCCGATTACACGGGGATCGATGCAATTTGGTTCAGGCTTGGTGTAATTGCCCTTACTATAGGACAGGGCTGGCCGGCTCTGCTTTACATAGCTGCAGCTTGGATGGCCGATCAAAAGCCAATCCATCTCTACACCGACGACCGAGAAGAGCAGAAATTCTGGCAAGGCGTGCGGCAATCGCCTGCCCGCACCACCCGCGACATTCGCTCACGTTTTCGGGAAATCGACCATCGCTTGGCCGTAATGGAAACTTATTATGTCAGCAACAATAAGCAGCTGGCAGAAGAAATCGAAAGCCTGCGGTAATATAGGAGGCATGATATGGATCCCGATAAACTTGCGATGATAACCGCCCTTGGCCCCATGATTGGTATCGGCATTGTTGCGATTTCCGCAGGCTGGGTGCTGACAACATGGATGCGTATAAAAAACGGCTACCCGCTCGATGGTGCATGGGGCCAAGCCGTGTATCCCAAAAATGATCAGGAAGCCGTTGAGCGGGTCAAGCTGCTGACCCAAGAAAACGCCCAGTTGCGAGCGGAAATCGGGTCAATAAAAGATCGGCTTGCTAATGTTGAGAAGATCGTTGTCGACGACAGTCATAGGCTGAGATCAGAAATAGAGGCCCTTCGCGGGCCAAGCAATTAAGCGATTTAATGACTGCGCATTTGAGAATTTGAGGAGGAAATAATGGGTCCGTTTGAAATGGTCGTTGCGATCATCCTAATCATCACTGTCGGCAAGATTGTCCAAACAAAACAAAAGGCCAAGCATGGCATTGTTGAGGATCAGGACTTTATGGGCACCAAAACACACCGTTTGTTGAACGGTACGGAAACTCAGAAGATGCAGGACGAGATCAAAGCATTGAAGGAACGTATTCAGGTGCTTGAGCGCATCGCGACGGACAACAATAATGCCAATGATCTGAACCGTCAGATTGAGGAACTGCGCGGCCAATAATGGCGCGCGGATTGAAAGGCAGGAACCATGGAACAGGATCCTAATTTCTATATCATTATCGGTGCTTTTGCGGTGCTGTCCGTCGGCATTGTCGCTTCGCTCGGGTTACGCGGATGGCGCGACTGGATTGCGCTGAAGCATGCCGAATTGGACCTTGCCCGCCGCAGCAGCGATGCGCCTTTGCCGTCAGCTACATCGCGTATTGAAGTCGCTGACTTAAAAGAACGCGTCAAAAAGCTTGAGGCTATTGCCGCAGGGATTGATATCTGACCCCTGCGGCCATATGCGGGCCCCATGACCACACTTTCCGACATTCAAGAAGAATATGAATTTCTCGAGGCCGACGACCGTTATCGTTTGTTGATCGATCTTGGCCGCGAACTAGCGCTTATGCCCGATGCGCTAAAAACCGATGCGACATTGGTCAGGGGCTGTTCGGCGAGTGTCTGGGTGTATCCCGTGACCGACAATGGGCAACTGTCCTTTATGGCGGACAGCAATGCCGCAATCACCAAGGGCATCATCGCGCTTGTGCTCAAAACGGTAGACGGCAAAAACGCTGCCGAGATTCTGGGTACGGATATCGAAAATGCCCTCGCCCCGTTTGACCTGAAAAACCAACTCAGTTCAAACCGAACGCAGGGCATTCCCAATATGATTGCACTTATCCGCGAAACCGCCGCGCGTTATGCCAACTGAGCCGGTCTAACACCCAGCCACATCGCAAATGCGGGTAAGCGAGGCAACAACAACCGATCAAACAGCCATAAAGCCAGCAGCGAAATCGCAAGCAACGGCAACAATATGGCCATCACAACAATGATCACCGCGACGCCGCGTATTTTCTGCGGCACAGCAGGCGCAATGGGCGCCCCAAGCGTATCAAAGGGCTTACGCCGTCGCCACATCATAAAACCCGATATCACCAAAGTGATCAGGCCCAACGCGGTGAGAACGCCGATCAGCTGATTGATCCAGCCAAAAAGCTGCCCCTCATGCCAAGCAATTCCATAATTCACAGCTTGGTCAATGACATGCTTATCGGCGAAGCCCGTGCGTGACATCTCCTTGCCCGTCGCAACATCGAAGGTAATACTACGGTTTAGGGGCCTGTTTTGCGCCTCCGACTTAATCGTCCACGCCATGGGTGTGGGTGGACCAAAACGTTCGGGTGCGCCCGGTGGCTTCACGAAAACGGGATGCGGTAGATTTTCCAATTTCGCTTTAGCCACCATGTCGGCGAGGCCAACCAGCGGCACGCCAGCAGCCTGCATTTTCATCATTGCATCATGATCATGCTCGGCATGTGGGGCATGGACTCCAGTTTTCCAGTCTTGTACGCCTTGAACAAGGCCAAGCTCCGCCCTTGCCACGCGAAAGGCATCGCCCCAGACACTAGCCCAGGGCAATCCTGTCGTCAGTAAAACAAGCGCGAGCCCAGAAACCCAAAAACCCGTCACCGCATGAAGGTCGCGCAGGAACAGGCGCTTGCCCCGGTTCAATCTGGGCCAAAGAACGCCGCTGAGCCCCTGCCCCCGCGGCCACCACATATAAAGGCCGGTCAGGATCATCACGATGGCCCAACAGGCGGCCAATTCGACAATCCAATCGCCAACCCTACCGATCAAAAGCGAACCATGGATACGCGAGACCGTTGCGGAAATGCGACTTTCTGGGTCCACACTCCCTAAAACCTCGCCCTGCGGCGATACATAAACATCACGCATGGAGCGGCCATCGGCTAACCCTACATGAATAACTGCGGCATCCCCTTCCCGCGCGGGTAACCTGTAGCTATGAAACTGCGCACCCGGATAAGCATCCATGACCGCCGCCAATTGCGCATTGGGGGACACAGACTCATGCGTTGAATGATTGCTAAAAGCGCGCTCCTCCCAACGGTCCAATTGCGGCTTAAACAAATAGATTGCACCCGTTGTCGCCAGCACGAGAATAAGCGGCATAACGAACAAAGAGGCATAAAAATGCCAGCGCCAAATTGTGCGATAGAATGACGTATTTTCCATTCTAGCAACTCCCACACACGGTTTTAAGGCTGCCCGTATTGGCTTGTTCCGTAGGCGTAATGATGAACGATAAGCACGCCGCAGTGGCGCGCAAAATAGACAAAAATGTCATGATGTTTTCCTAAATCTAAACGAGAAATGAGCCGCGAAGCAGCCCGTCGGTTTAGATGTAAGAAGGTGGCCCAATGGCCGGCGGCGGCGGTGCAGCGAGGCCAGAGCCTATCGATACTTCGCGTTTGGCAAAAACCGGTACGACCAGCGCCACTGGGGGCATCGCAATTTGCAGAGCATTAGCAGGAAAATCCGCTGCCATTGCAGCACCTGCAAAAGCACAAGGTTGGTGTTCAACAGATTTGCCTTTTAAGGGATCTTGCTTGTGCAGCTTGCCGGATTTGTCCATCCAGACGGTCTGGGTGTCCATACCTGCGCAGATGGTGAGCGCAAAACCACGTTCCGATGACGGCATATAGCCGGATGGAATGACAACGCGCATCGCCAGTGCCATCAGTATAAATACTGCAGCAAAGTTCCGTAAAGGCGTCACAGCGAAACTCACGCGTGCCCTATAGGCTCGCCGCTGGGGTCGAACAAGAGGCTAGCCTCTCCACGCGCGGCGTTCTTCCGCAACGCGCAGGACGTCATAGGCTGCTTGACCGGCCTGAAACGCCTTGGCGGCATCGGCATTGCCGGGGTTCACATCAGGATGCGTTTCCTTGGCAATTTTGCGCCACGCTTT
Source organism: Sphingomonadales bacterium UBA656 (assembly GCA_002299895.1). GTDB lineage: Bacteria > Pseudomonadota > Alphaproteobacteria > Sphingomonadales > Sphingomonadaceae > Sphingorhabdus_B. The sequence goes on from DBOC01000004.1 coordinate 82,409, forward strand.
TTTAGCGTCTTCAAACGTAGAATCGCTTTCGAGGCCTAAAATATCCAACGCGTGCATTTCATCACGACTGCGGCTGCCGTCACCAGAGCCTGCCCAGCTATAATGCGCGGATTCCTTATAGCCGGAAAAATCCCGACGTTCATTGGCTTCCCGTTCGTCCGCCTCTTCTTTGGTCAGCCCCTCAAAATAGTCATAACCGCGATTATACTCGCCCGCATGCTCTTCACAGAACATCCAACGGTCCGGATTATTGGGCGATTTTGGCGCGGGGCAGTCTCCGGCCTTGTTGCAGCCATATCGATCACACAGGCGCACTTGCTGCGCCTCGCTGCTGCTGCCGTAGCCGCGCCAGCGGGGAAAGCCCCAGTCATTTCGTCGTGTAGATCGGACCATGCCGCCGACTTAGCGACGGCATGGACGTTTTGCTAGGGGCGTAAACGCAATTATGCGCCGGACATCCCGCCACCCATCATCGGATTGGCAAAGAATGTCGAATAAAGCAGCGCCGCAACGATGCCAGACATGATCAGCGCGACAACGACATAAATGAGCACAATAACCACCGTAAAGCCGGCAATCTTTTCCTTTGGAACGCCCATTACCGGATTTAGCCCACAATAAATCAGGTACACCACATAGACCATCGCTGCAAAGCCAAGCACTGCGCCCAAAAAGGGTATCCAGCTTAGCAGCGCTACGACCCAACTCGGCGTGCTGGCGTACGCCATCAACTTCATGGCCTGCACTTTGTCCGAAGTGCCGTTAAAGCTTGGAGAGACGAGCTTAACCATCGTTCCCATTACAAGCAACGACACAAGCGACACAATGAGGCTCAAGAGTGCCATGCCCGCGATAGCCATAAGGTCCAACGGCATGCCGTCACCAAAGCCCATCATGTCCGCAGCTGAGATACCCAACAGCCCCGTAAACAATATTGTGGAGGCCAAAGGTATCAGCGCCAAAGGCATTGCGTAACCCGTGAACAGTCCTCCGATCGTCGCAGGCTCCGATGTAATGACCTTCCATTCATCCGTCGGCTTCAAAATGATATTCTTGGCGCGTTCCACAATCGACATTGACTTAGCCCTCCAGAATTGGCTTGCGATTGAACAGAACATATTGGTGCCAATAAGTAAATATTGACGTTTGCGTTAACGTAGAAGGAAATATGCAACCCGTTTCTGGGATTGGCCGCGCGATGTGCGCGCATGGGTTAAAAAGCCAGAGGGTCTGTAAGCCGGGTTCTGTCCTCCGCTTCGGAAAACCGAAGCGGATGTGCGACCATTCATC
>DBOC01000007.1 GCA_002299895.1 Sphingomonadales bacterium UBA656
CTTCTCAACGACAATCAACAGACAGATTCCTCCATCAAAAGCGGACGAACCTCGTTCGCCCCCACGAACTGCGACAGCAGCCGATAACTATGCTTATCATATCGGATCCGTCCGGCGACTACTGCAGGATGTACATCTGCCTTCCGCGCCAATGACAATACGTTCGCGACATTCGGACTTTTGCGGGCTGGGTGCTCATTCCATATTGCAGAGGGAATAAGAGCCTCCTGCGCCCACTCATCTGCTTCATTTTCTCGAGCGTCATCAGTAGCGTGATCGCGTTCACGTAGCTGCAAATCGTCGATGAAAACCTCACCATTACCGTTCTCAAAGTGACGGCCAAGGTGAGCCAGTTCGTGCAGTAAGCAGAACCAAAAATTGTCGATCCGATCGTATCGTATCGTCATTCCAACAACTGGTACCTTCTCGACAGTCCAGAGAGCTGCGCCATCGAGATAGGTCTTTGGAAGATGGCTGGCGACAACGAGTGCAATGCCGTGCTGGGCTAGCTTTTCTTTCGCCAGTTTCGGTCCCTCATCGAACGAACTGAGACGTGCGATCTCCCGCAAAAAATCTTGATTGATTGTGCCGCCAGCATACCGACCTTCAAGCCCGGCTTGCCTGGCTTTGGATAAGACGTGCAGGCACCAGGCCTGAAGCGCGTGTATGTCAGTCTTCGCATTGGCGCGCGCACCACCTTGGCGGAACAGTGCAGGTGGCAATGCAGGGCTCCCGCCAGCGAGGGAGATCAGATCAAGCACAATTTCTTCGGTACGATCTTTAAGGTTAGTGCACGCCTTGATCCAACCGCGCTTGGCCATCTCCTTAACTGGGAAGCGGTCCAATTCAATCCCTGAGGGAGTGGTGGGTAAGCCGCCATCATCTCGGATTAGAACCTCTGCGGGAATGCCGAGGTGTTCATGTAGAGCGCGGATCATTTTCAGAGTCAGATCACGTTTGCCGCTCAAAACCTCCGATGCCTTTGCCCGACTGCCGAAAATTGGCGCGAGATCGCTCTGGGATTTGCCCAATTGCTCCATCCGAAATTTAATGGCAGCGATGGGATCTGGCGCATCCATTGGGAAGTGCTTTTCCTCGTAAAGTTCGATGAGAGTCGAAAGCACATCCAGCTCGTCGTCATCGGCCTCGCCGCGATCGATATCCATCAGAAACTCGACGCGCGCCAGAGCTGCGTCGTAGTCCTGCTCCGTCTTGATTGGTCGAATTCTGTGGCCGATCATCATACTGTCTCCGCGTTTATCTGATCATACTCCTTGTGTGTCCCAATAAACCTAATGAAGCCTAGTCCTTTTTCGTATTCGAACTTGACGATCAATCGGTATTTGTTTCCACAAATGTTGAATACAACGCGCCCTCCTTTTAAGATGCTGGCGCTACGATATTTCTCTTTGATCTCCGCAGGCGTGGTCCAGCGAGCGGCACTGGCTTCGGCCCACCATGCATCAAGCTGGCCCTTGGCATCGGGAAACCGAACTCCGAAATCCCTAAGCTGAGGCCGAGCTATGATCCGCATTGCCTGCGATCTAATACGATTCCATAAAAAGTCAATAGGTACTTCGCTCCCTGTACGGGATCATACGTCTTAGTCCGCCATTCCGGAACGCCAGAGATATTGATGTGTTCGCCCAGGAGGGTGCATAATCGCGCGCCCAGGGCTTCGATAAGAGATTTCGTCTGTAGACTCCCTCCCACCGCCAACATCTCAATGCAAATCAATGAGATGGGCCTCAAGGGGCCGAAAAATACCCAGCTTCCGCGGGGTTTTGCCAGCGGCGACCGAACCCTAGAGACTGCTGAAAACGGCAAAATCGGCCTCTGACCGGCTTTAGCCTCTTTTCACCCGAACCTCCGCTGCAAAGGTTCGGTCTCCAGAAACGAGGTTAATCCGAGGTTTTCTGGCCTTCCATCTGCCGAACCGTTTGTGTCGGATTGCGGTTAGAGACGATCATGAGAACCGACGCTTCGGGTCCCAATTGAGGCATCAGCCGACCACCTGGGCGATCAGCAAGGCTAAGATGATCAGGGAAAACCATGGCCAAGGCGTCGCCCATGGGGACTGGACCCTCACATTCTCCAACCGGGCTATAGCCGCTTGAACGGACGCCTGCTGAAAATGCAGGTCCTTGATAGCTGTCTTCATCACGTCTGCCTCGACATAGCTTGTCGCGTCATCGGCCAACAGCTCGGCCTCTTCCAAGAGCCGGAGCACTTCACGCAAGCGTGGCAGGGCGTTCGGATCAGGCGTGCCGAGCAACGCCATAGCAATCTGATGTTTGCTCTTGGCCAGTGCCAGCATCCGGCTGATGTGTTCAACAGCAGCGTCCGGCAGGTGTGGATCTGCGGTGTCCATAAGTCACTCTTAGTCAATCTATGCGTCGAGCATAGGTATCAAAAAAAGATACGCATTCAAGCCGCCAGCGCCCGATCCAGTACGTCGGTGATGGAGTCCGCTGCAATCATGGCAGGCTGGGCAGCGAGGTGCGCATAGCGGGCAGTGGTTTGCACTTGGGTGTGGCCCAGCAGCTTTCCAATGATGGGCAGCGAGTGTCCGGCAGCGATCGCTGTCGATGCGAAAGTATGCCGCAGGTCATGGATTCGGACCTCGGGTAGACCCGCACGGGCGCGCACCCGCTGCCAGAAGGGCTGAAGATCAGTCAGCCTGGCGCCCGGCAGCATTCCCGTAATCACCCATGGGTTGCCGGGAAGGCGAGGTGCCTTCTCCAGCAGCTCGCATGCGGGACGGCCGAGAAACACCTTCTTCGCCCCCGATTTGGAGTCCGGCAGGTTGAGGGTGCGGGCTTCGAAATCCACATAGTCCCACTGCAAGGTCATGATCTCGTTAAGGCGGCATCCGGTGTAGATGAGCAGTCTGATGGCGAGGATAGCAGACGGCATCTCGCGGCCTTCCTGTTCTACCTCGCGCAGCACGTCTCCAAGATGTTTGATCTCGTCCATGCTTAGGTAGCGCTCGCGTTTCACCTCGGGGTATTTCTGGATCAGACGGCGCGGGTTGCTCCCATCGGGGCGAAGGCCCCACAGCTCGGCCAGATTGAACATCTTGGAGATGATCTCGAGGCAGCGGTTTGCCTCATAGGGAATGTGCCGAAGGTCATGATGGAATTTGGTTACGTCGGCACGGGTGATTTCCGTGACCAGCATTTTGCCCAGTTTGGGCACGATGAATTTGGCGAGCGAGCGCCGATAAGCTGCTGCCGTTCGCGGCTTGAGCCGTAGCGCAATGTGCTGCTGGTCAAACCGTTCAACGAGGTCCTTCAGCAGTAGCGCGTTACGATACGCCTCTCGGTCCGCGGCAGGGTCTTTCCCGCCTCGGGCATCCGCAAGAATGGCGAGAGCCCGGCTGCGTGCCTGTTCGGTGGTGAGAATGGTGCTCGGGCCGAGCGAGATCCGGCGAGATCGCCGCCCAGCGCGATACTGTACGATGTATTGCCGGCGCCCTGACGGCAGAACCCGCAGGCCAAGGCCCGGGATGTCCTCATCCCAGATGTAATATTCCTTCTCCCTTGGGGCGGCCGCTTCGACCGCGCGTTTGGTTATCTTGGTCATGTCCGTGTCACTTCTGTCGATCGGATTTGTGACCGCGGCTGGCTGGTTGCACCCTGGTGGTTGGCGGCCCACCTCGATGCGACCCGACTTGCCTTGGCCGACGCAACGGGTGCTGATCAGTGCCCTTGAAGTCAACGAACATATTGAAAAGAAGTAAGAAAAGGAAAATTGCCGCAATTGGGCGTATGGGGCGAGAGGGCCCGAAGGCCGTGTCAGCGGCTATCCGTTCGAATCGCCGACTGCATTCCGGCAACTTTCGCCGAACGGGCCGTAAGCACTGTGGAAGCAAGAGGGGGCAAAAGAGGGCAAATGCCGTCGCAAACGTACGGGGGAGGGGACCTGCTAGACATTGGCCTATCTGTCGGTAATGTCGCACTTATGTCGGTTGTATCGAGATTCGGCTAAGTCATTGAAAATGCAGCTCATAACCTGAAGGTCGTAGGTTCAAATCCTACTCCCGCAACCAGCAAACAAGGCCCCTTCATGGGGCCTTTTTTGTTGGTTTTGGTGGATTGTGAATTTTCACCTCGTTCAGCCGAAAACGCAAAGCGGCATATGTCAAGATAGCAAACGGCAAACAAAGGCCTTAGAAAAAGCTCTAGTGCTGGGACCCTAAAGCCAAATCAAGTGGCGCAGAGTCGAGCAGGTCATCAATGAATAGCGAGACCAGCATTGCCTGGCTTGTCACCCCAGCTTTTGTGTAAACTTGGCTCAATTGCGAACGTACCGTTCCAGCGGCAGCACCACGCAAACGTGCAATTTCCGAGACATCGCAACCTTTAAGGGCGAACAGCGCCACGTCGCCTTCGCCCGGCGTCAAACCCCATTCGCCAAAGCGCAGCGCGATATGCTCCGCGAGCGCCCCTCTTGCTTTCGCAAGCGAATGTTCCTTCCAGCGCAATTCACGCCTTAACCGGACAATATAACGCGAACTGACGATGATCCCGCATAACATTGCAAAGGCAATCAAGCCTTCCATCGCTGCATCCAGACTGAAGCCTTGCGTTGCCTCGGAGATCTGGTCCTCGATACCATCCACCACGAAAAACACAGCAGCGACCATTTGTAAAAACATGACTGCGACGGGAAACGCGATCTGCCTATTGGCCAGGTTTAGCATATGTTTGGCGTTGCTTGCTTCAGGCTGATGCATCGGATGTCCAGCAATTGGAATTGATATAAGCGTCTGCTTATAGGCACATCCTCTCCCAAGGCCTAGCAAAAGACTTCCAACAAGTTGTGAGACGAGCGAAAAGCCATGACAGACGAATATAAGGCAGCATTGGCCAAAGTTCCGGCGGTAACTTTGTTATTCTGGATAATCAAAATCCTGGCAACGACCTTCGGCGAAACCGCAGGAGACGCCGTGTCGATGTCATGGTTGGGCGAGACCACGTCAGACGCGCCGACTTCGTTCTGGCAAGGCGGTTATCTTATCGGCACCGCCATTTTTCTAAGCCTATTGGCGGTGATGGTGTTCCTGCAAATTCGGGCAAAGCGTTTTAACCCATGGCTTTACTGGACGACTATCATCGCTTCAACAACAGCGGGTACGACCATGGCGGACTTTGCAACACGCTCGATCGGGATCGGTTATCCCGGCGGATCAATCTTGCTGCTTGCGCTTGTACTGCTATCGCTGTTCGTATGGTATCGGGCGCTGGGTACGATTTCAGTCAACTCTGTGCATGAGCAGAAGGCGGAACTGTATTACTGGCTCACCATCACCTTTTCGCAAACGCTAGGAACGGCGCTGGGTGACTGGATTGCGGACGGGCCGCTCGGCTATTTGGGGTCGGCTGTTGTTTTTGGTGGCCTTCTGGCGATCATTGCACTCGTTTATTACCGCTCTGCGATCAACCATGCAGCATTATTCTGGGCTGCCTTCATCCTTACACGTCCGCTAGGAGCTGTTGTCGGAGATTTCCTCGACAAGCCTCTCTCAAAAGGTGGGCTGGAACTGAGCCGAGTTGGTGCATCGCTTGTGCTTGGCCTAGCGATTGCGACACTCATAGCACTCTTTCGTCAGCAGGCTGCTTCGTCCAGCACAACTGAAGCGGGCTGACATGAGGTTCCCGGCCCTCTCCATTGCCCTGTCGGTCCTTTTTGCGCCGACACTCGCTTGGGCCGGCCCACCGTTCATGACCGACGATCCGGAACCCACGGAGGTCGGCCAATGGGAAGTATATGGCCCTTTGTTTGAAGTTGAAGGCAAGGGCAAAGCCTATGAAGGTGTGGTCGCTGCGGAATTAAATTATGGCGCGGCACCCAACGTGCAGCTGACATTAGAGGTTCCACTGAGCTATTTGCATGATGCTTCGGGTAGGAAATGGGGTGGTGGTGATGTTGCCATTTCGGCAAAGTACCAGTTCTATCATGATCAGGATGCCGGATTATCGGTTGCAGCCTTTCCAGGCCTGACTTTGCCTACCGCCAGTAATGGCATGGGCGCGGGGAAGGTGACGGCGCTTTTACCGGTTTGGGTGCAAAAAGATTTAGGCTCTTGGTCAATATTTGGTGGGGGCGGTTATGCAGTCAATCCAGGCGTTGGCAATAACGACTATTGGACGGGTGGCCTCGCTGTATCGCACCAGCTGACGCCAAAGCTACTTTTCGGTATCGAAGCAAATAGGCAAGGGGCAGGTTCCATTGGCGGCACGGGTTCGACAAGCCTTGGCGTTGGCACAATCTATCAGTTGAAAGCGCCGTTCCGCCTGCTTGCGTCGGGAGGTCCCACCTTTGAGGACGGCGGTGGGGCAGCTGGTTTCCATGTCTTTCTGGCACTGGGCATGGATTTTTAGGTCAAATCTTTGCTTAGATATCCCAACAGCACCGTCGGTTTTTGCGTTGTTGAACAAAAGGTCGTGCAGATCGGCGATCAGGATTTCAAACGCGCCATGATGGAAAAACCGCTCGTCACCGCTGTTTAAGGGCGCTCTCTCTGCGGCCCCTGCGCCACTGCGTGCACGTTATGATGCGGGTTTGTCGGAGCTCCATCCGTCAATGGCCACGCGCCATTTGCCGTCAGTACCGCGCCGGAAAACGTTGATGCCCTTGCCGATGTCGGTTGTAACCGCGCCGGTTTTCTTATCAGTGTCAGTGGACTTGTACGTGTAACGCTCAACGGCCAAATCGCCGTTGACGGTGAAGCCGAGCGACGTTTTTTCCCACTTCGTCGTGTAAGCGCCGAAATATCCTCCGACCCATTCGCGCACCGCCGCCTTGCCGATGACTTCTGGAGCACCCTGTGCCTGAAAAACGACATCGTCGGTTAGGCCTTCCATTAAAGTGTCGACATTGTTGCTGTTAATGGCCGTAACATAGCCGCCATGCGCTGCCGCCTCGATGGCCTTAATATCCGCTGGAGCAGATGGCGTTTCACCGCCAGAGCAACCTGCAACGAGAAGCAACAGGGCGGGGATCGTGTAAAAAGCCTTCATCTTCATTCTCCTTCATCGGCCGTCGAAAACGCCCTTATTTTTGAAGGCGAAGACGTCGATTTTCTCTCTCACATCGTCATTATCTGGGCGCTTTGACCGCTTAAATAACGCCTAAAAATTAGTTTATAAGTCGTCTCAATCCCGCATGGGGTAAAGTGAACAATTGTAACCATGGGCGTTGCCGCGCCCGCTCAAAATGCTGATGATAAGCGTGAAGCCACGTGTTGGGGAAATATTCGGCTTTTTGGATGTTGAACATCAGCGCGTCCAAATCGGCGATCAGTTTTTGAAACGTTCCTATATGGCAAAGCTGCTGTAACCTGCGCTGACGCCATCAGAATGATCCGAGCGGAAAACAATGTGTACGCAAGACCGGACAACCAATGCAGGCTTCGGCTTTGATTTTAAATAAGGTTTGCGTTACACTCGGTTCAATTGCCCACCGCAGCGTTCGATAAGGAAAGCCCCATATGTTCAACCGCCTCTTTGTCGATCACCCCAAAAGCGTCGATGAAAATTATGTCGAACATTTCGGCGTCGCGAGCCGCTTTGGCCTTACGATGATTTGGGGCGGGATGAAGGCGCTGGTCCATGCGTTCATCCCTGGTCTGTGCATCACATCGGGCAGCGATACGGTAAAACGGTTGAACAGCATCATGGTCGAACAGCGTCGTGCCAAGGGGCAGGATGTGACGCAAATGATGACCGTTGACTGGGTCATCTAACGCTGTCTGTTCCCCCGATGCCAGATACGCCAATGATGTTTGTCACACGCGCCGATGGTGTGCGCTTAGCCTATCGCCATGTGCCGGGGCGCGGGCCAACGTTGGTTTTTCTGCCCGGATATAAATCGGATATGCAAGGCGGTAAGGCGCAGGCGCTGGCGGCGTGGGCGACCGAGCAAGGTCTGGCCATGCTTCGTTTGGATTATTCCGGCTGCGGCGAGAGCGATGGCGCATTTGAAGACGGCACGCTCGATATTTGGCGCGACGATGTTCTGGCGGTGATTGCGGCGGCGAATGTAGGCCCCCTGATCTTGATTGGCTCGTCGATGGGCGGGTGGCTCATGCTGTTGGTGGCCGAAGCTTTGGGTGATCAAGTCACCGCGATGGTGGGCATTGCCGCCGCGCCCGATTTTACCGATTGGGATTTCGACGCCGCCGACCGCGCAACGATTGCCGCCAATGGCCGTATCGAACGGCCCAGCGATTATGGCTATGATCCCATGCTTATCACCCAAGATTTTTGGCAATCGGGGCAAAGCAATCTGCGGCTGACGGGCGTGGTCGGCATCGATTGCCCCGTGCGGTTGATCCACGGGCAAAACGACCCCGACGTGCCATGGGAGACATCGTTGAAGCTCGCAGCTGCGCTGCGTTCATCCGATGTGCAGACGATATTGTTAAAGGATGGCAACCACCGGCTGTCACGGGATCAGGATATTGCCTTGCTGATTGATGTTGTTGGCAAGTTGGCAAGGTCTATTAGGATATAACCCGTCATGCTGAACTCGTTTCACCAATGGTGACTGACGTTCCAGCATCCATCGTGCCACGCGACCGGCAGTTCAGGTTGGTCAATGGACCCTGAAACAAGTTCAGGGTGACGGCCTTTTTTAGGATCCCATATGCTTCTCTTTCCCCTCTTCCTCCTTCAGGCCGCAACGCCCGCCGCAGCACAACCGCTTCCGACTTTGGATGAGGTGCAGTTCAGCGAATGTCTAACGCTGGCTAGTAAAGATCCCGCTTCGGCGATTTCGAGTGCCAGCTTATGGGCGCAGCAAAAGGGCGGCTATCTGGCGCGTGCCTGCCATGGCTTTGCGCTGGCGACTGATTTTAAATTTGACCTTGCGGTGCCGATGCTGACCGAGGCAGCCACTTTGGCGCAAGCCAAGGGCGATCCGCGCGCCGCGCGTTTCTGGGCACAAGCGGGCAATGCCGCGATTGCCGCAGGGCAGGCAGATGTCGCCGTGGATGCGCTGGACAAAGCGCTCGCGTCTAAAGCTCTCGATAATGTTGAACGCGCCGATAGCGAAGTGGATCGCGCGCGTGCGCTGGTCGCCTTGGGCAAAAGTGCCGATGGGGAGGCCGCCTTGGCCACAGCGCGGCAGTTGGAGCCTGAAAATGGCGCGGCATGGTTGTTGTCGGCGACCTTGGCCCGGCGATTGAACAAATTGCCCGATGCGCTGGCCTTTATTCAAACCGCGGCGGCATTGCTGCCCAGCGATCCGGCGGTGGCGTTAGAGGCGGGCAATATCGCCATTGCCGCTGGCGACGACAACACCGCGCGCAAGCAATGGGAACAGGTCATTAAGATCGGTCCCAATAGCCGCCAATCGGTGACCGCAACGGCACAGCTTGCGGCTTTAGCGGCGACGGCGACGCCCGCCGCGAAGGATGAGGCGCAATCTAGATAATTTGGGCGGGTGTTTCCCGACCTTGTGTGGACAGCGGTCACGGTTCATGGCTATGTCCAATAGACCACTTTTTGTGAATGGAATGATAATGCCGACACGCTATCTACACAGCATGATCCGCGTCACCGACCCCGATGCAACGGTCGCTTTTTTCAAGCTGATCGGTCTGGAGGAAGTGCGCCGTTTCGAAAGTGAGGCAGGCCGCTTCACCTTGATCTTTTTGGCGGCACCGGGGCAGGCCGGGCTTGCCGAGGTGGAGTTAACATACAACTGGCCGCCGGCCGATGGCAGCGCGCCGGAGGCATATGACGGCGGACGCAATTTTGGCCATTTGGCCTATCGCGTCGACGATATTTACGCGACTTGTCAGCGGCTAATGGATGCAGGGGTGACGATTAATCGCCCGCCGCGCGACGGGCATATGGCCTTTGTGCGGACACCCGACGGCATCTCGATTGAACTGCTGCAAGAGGGCAATCTTCCGCCTGCGGAGCCATGGGTCAGCATGCCCAATATTGGGGTGTGGTGACGATGCTGGAGATTGTGCGGGTCCCGGTGCTGTCGGACAATTATGTCTGGCTGGTGCATGAGGCGCAAAGCGGAGAGACTTTGGTCGTCGATCCGGCGGTTGCACCCCCTGTCTTGGCGGCGGCGGACGCGCGCGGGTGGACGATTACGCAGATTTGGAACACGCATTGGCATCCCGACCATGTCGGCGGCAATGCAGAAATTAAGGCGGCGACGGGCTGCGTCATCACCGGGCCTGCAAACGAAGCGGAGCGGATACCGACGCTGGACGTGCATGTGCGCGGCGGGGATGTGGTCCAATTGGGCGCATTGCGCGCGAACGTAATCGACGTGCCGGCGCATACCGCAGGGCATATCGCCTATCATTTCGCAACCGCGCAAGCCGCCTTTGTCGGTGATACCTTGTTCGCGATGGGCTGTGGCCGATTGTTCGAAGGCACTGCGGCGCAGATGTTTGACAATATGCGTAAGCTGGAGGCTTTGGGCGACGATACCGCAATTTATTGCGCGCATGAATATACGCTCAGCAACGCCCGTTTTGCGGTGACGGTCGAGCCGGACAATGCTGACCTTGCCGCGCGTCTGGCCGATGTTATTGCGTTGCGCGATCGTGGTGTGGCGACGGTGCCGACGACGATTGCTTTGGAACGCGCAACCAACCCGTTCATGCGCGCGGCCTCGGTGGAGGAACTTGCCGCCCGCCGTGCCGCCAAGGACGCGGCCTGATATCCAAAAGATCCCAGCCCGGGATATGCACCCGGGCCAGAAAATTATATTCACCGGGATAATTTTATTCCCAATAATAAGGCAACCGCTTGCGCGTGCCGGTAACCTCTTCATTCAAGGTGGCTGCGTCATATAGACGGCCACCGATCATGACTTTCGCGACCTTATCCGAATTGCGGATATCGACGCTTGGGTCGGCATCGAGGATGACGAGATCGGCAAGCTTTCCGGCGGCGATGGACCCTACATCCTTGTCATAGCCCAGCGAACGTGCGGACTCGATGGTGCCCGCGGCGAGTGCTTCGATGGGCGACATGCCGCCACGGACGAAGGACCAAAGCTCCCAATGCGCGGCAATGCCGGCTTCTTGGCCATGCGCACCGATGGAGACAGGGACGCCCAGCTTGGCCAGCTTATGTGCCTCGCGTGCGCTGTTGTCGTCGACATAATCTTCTTCCGGCGCAATTTCGCGGCGGGCATTATTGGCCGCAAGCTCGGCTGGCGGATAATGCTTGGCCATCAACGGATGCCGGAAGACATCGGTGTGCGAACGCCAATAAGGGTCGCCCGCAGGGCCGCCATAGGTCACCACTAGCGTCGGCGTATACCCCACCTTCGACTTGGAGAAGAATTGCAGCACGTCATCATAGAAGATGTCGAGCGGGACATTATGTTCGACGGTGGTGTTGCCATCGGCGATCAGGTTCATGTCCATACCGAACAGCGAACCGCCTTCGGCGACCGAACGCATATTTTCCTGCAACGCGGCGGCCACCACTTGCTGACGCTGTTCACGGCGCGGCTGATTGTAGTTTTTGACGCTATGCGCACCTTGCGCCTTCAACCGCCGAACATGCGCCAGCGCATCGTCCAGACCATTGATTTCGGCATAGACGTCTGCGGATTTGGCACCATAGACAATCTCACCAGTGGAGAAGGAGCGCGGCCCAAGCAACAGGCCAGCCCGCTGCATTTCCAATGCTGGGAATACGGTGGCGGCGCTGCTCGATGGATCATGGCGCGTGGTAATGCCCATTGCGAGGTTGAGCATATTTACCCAATTTTGCTGCGGGGTCATTTCGTCCACGCCATGCGGACCATGGGCATGGGCATCGACAAGGCCGGGAATGATCGTCTTGCCTGCGACGTCAACGGTCTTTGCGCCCGCAGGAATGGCGAAGTCGCCCGCCTTGCCAACAGCCTTAATCCGGTCATTTTCAACCAAGATTACGGCATTGTCGATTATGCCGCCGTTCTTGTCCGCCATGGTGACAACGCGTGCGCCGGTGAAGGCAACGACGCCAGTTGGACGATCGGACTGCACAGTGATGGAGAGCGAAACGCCTTGCTTAGGCGGTGCGAATTTCACCGGCTTTGCATCCTTGGCCAGCGGGCCATTGGGATAAAAAGCATTGGTTTGCGCCGAAAATAAGGTCGGCCCAATCGCCCAATGCAGAGCATCGCCATTGCGGCTCCAATGCATATAATCGGCGCCGCCGCTGCTGACTTTTACAACTGGAAGTGCGCTGCCCGATGATGAAGCGGTTACGTCCTGCGTGCCCGGCATGAGCGGCATGACAAAGGCTTCGTAATTTTGGCGGAAGGCAAAGTTATGGCCGTCGGGCGACACTTCATAAATGGTGGTCAACTCGCCGCTCGCATGGTTGCGCTTGGCTTCGCCATTCATGTCCACGCTGACGAGCATACGCTTGTTCGCGCCCGATTCTGTATAAAACACTCGGTCGTTAGACGCGCCGAAATGCGGCGTGGTTCCTGCCGATGTGATGCGGGTGGCCGGCCCGCCTGTCGCAGGCATACGGTAAATGCCCGATTGGTCGGAACGCAATGGCGATGTCAATCCGCCGCCTTCTTGCTTTTCAAAGACGATTGTCTTGCCATCGGGGGAGAAACGCGGCCGGGCATAATGACCGGGCTGCGCCGTTGCCTTTTTAGGCGTACCACCGCTTGCGCTGATGGTATGGATGTTGCCAAGGCCCTTATCGGTCCAGTGCACATAAGCGATGGTTTTGCCGTCACGTGACCAAGTCGGATAGGCCTCCATACCGGTATCGGACGCGGTTAAGCGCCGTGCGGTACCACCGGTGGCTGGCTTGACCCATAATTTGCCCATGGTTTCGAACAGCACAGTCCGGCCGTCTGGTGATGTCACTGGGCCGCGCGGCATTTTGGTTTCAAAGCTCGCCGGTGCGACTTCGACCGCTGGGCGCGGCGGGTCAATGATATCGCGCGTGTCCGAAATGCGGAATGGGATGACGCTGGACGCGCCGCTTGGCCAATCCACCTTGCGGATTTTACCACCGGCCCAGAAATAGATGGTCTTGCTATCGGGCGACCAATCCATGTTGGGATAGACGCCGGTAACGGCCCAAGTTTCCTGCACATCTTGGTCCAGCGCATCATAAATTTTGCGCTCTTCGCCGGTGCTGAGGTCCTTCACATAAAGCTTCGACTGAGTCCGCTCGCGGCGGACAAAGGCGATTTTCTGCCCGTCGGGTGACGGGGTTGGGCGGACCGATCCACCGACGCCCGCCACCGCAGTTTCGGTTTTGCCGGTTTCGATGTCATAGCTTTCAATATCGAAAATCTGGCCGTTCGAATCCTGCGCATATTGGAAAATCGGGCCGGGCGTGATGTTGCGTGTATAATAAATATGCTTGCCATCGGGCGCGAAAATGGGCTCGCCAAGTTCCTTCTGGTGCTGCTCATTCGGCCGCTTGACCAACAAGACGCCGGCGCCGCCCGACACATGGTACAGCCACACTTCGCCTGTGCCGAGCGAGCGGCCCGTGGTGAAATGCTTTTTGGCGGCAATGAAACGGCCATCGGGGCTCCAGCTTGGCTGATTGAGCAAACGGAAATCCTCTTTGCTCAATTGCCTTTTGTCCGAACCGTCGCGGTTCATGATCCAGATATTGTCGCCACCGCCGCGATCGGAGGTAAAGGCAATGCGGTTTCCGTCGGGCGAAAAACGCGGCTGCGTTTCAAAGGGCAGGCCTTCGGATATGCGGGTGGGCGTGCCGCCCGTGACTGGAATAGTGTAAATATCGCCGAGCAGATCGAACGCAATCGTCTTGCCATCGGGGCTGACATCGAGGTTCATCCATGAACCCTCATCGGTATCGATGTTAATCTGACGCACGGTCAGGCCCGGAGGCGCCGCAACATCCCATTTCGGGGCTTTGTCATCGGCAGCGGCTTTTGCTTGGGCAAATGCGCTCGTCGGTAGGATCGCCGCGCTGAGCAGCAAGACAGATTTAATGTAATTTTTCACGGATTGGCCCCCTGCCATTTTCATTAGGTTACAAGCTGTCATGCCTAGCGCCAGACTGCAAGCTTGAATGGCCCGTTCGACAACAGGAACCCAGCGTTCGGTGAACGACAATGGCGACTAAAGAGGGAGGCGCGTCGGCGGCTGACTGCAACCAACCGACGCATGCCAACTAGGCTGTTTTTTATCGAACGGTGACGGTAACCGCGCGACGGTTTTGCGTCCAAGCCTGCTCATCCGATCCCAAGGCCGATGGCCGTTCTTTGCCATAGCTCACGGTCTGAATACGGCTAGCATCGACACCGATGGAAACGAGGAAATTCTTTGCGGCGTTCGCGCGGCGCTCACCTAAAGCCAAGTTGTAATCGCGTGTGCCGCGTTCATCGGCATGACCTTCGACCGTGATGCGCGTGCTTGGATATTGTGCCAACCATTGTGCCTGCCGCTGGAGTGTCGCCTGATCTTCGGCATCAACATTAAAGCGATCGGTTTCAAACAAGATGCGGTCGCCGAACTGGCCAACCTGTTGCAAAAAATCTTCCTGACTGCCGGGCATAATCTGGCCAGCGCCTGCCGCATTTGGGTCCGTGGACGTTTGGCCATAATCGGTGCCTTCGGCGACGGGTGGCAAGTTTTCGACCTTTTTCTTACCACAGCCAGCAACAAGCGCGGTCGAAATCAACAAAAGGGCGGCCATTTTGATCGTATTCTTCGTCATGATCTTCTCCTTAAACTCGGCCCGACAGATGGTCGGGATATAGCAGAGCTAATGTTGTTACGGCAATACAGGTCCCCATGCCGGGTCGGAACCATCGACAGGCGTCGGCAATTGGCGTTCGTTGGATCCGGTAAGATCAACTTGCCAGATACCTGTTTTACCACTTCCTTTGGCCGTACGGAAGAATTGGATAACACGGCCATTGGGTGCCCATGTCGGCGCCTCGTCCTGCCAGCTATTGGTCAGCAGCCTTTCGCCCGATCCATCAGGACGCATCGTGCCAACGCGGAAGTCGCCGGCGATGCGTGTAAACGCAATCAAGTCAGCGCGTGGACTCCATTCAGGTGTGGCATAACGGCCCCCGCCAAAGCTGATCCGGCGTTGGTCGCTGCCGTCGGCGTTCATTACATAGATTTGTTGGCTGCCCGAACGGTCGCTTTCAAAGACGATCTGACGGCCATCGGGCGAAAAGCTGCCGCCGACATCAATGCCGGGCGAGCTGGTGAGCTTGACCGGCGTACCGTTGCCGCTCGCCGAAATTTTGTAGACATCGGTATTTCCCGAAACCGCCATCGAATAGAGTATCGTCTGGCCATCGGGGGACCAACGTGGGGCGAATGTGGGGCCATTAGACTGGGTAATCAGACGCTGACGCCCGCTATCAATATCATAGACGTAGATACGTGGATTTCCGTCGACATAAGATAAATATAAGATTGATTTATAATTGGGCGAGAAACGCGGTGTCAGCGCGGTCGATTGGCCATTGGTGATGAAGCGATGGTTTGCGCCATCGGAATCCATGATTGCTAGCCGTTTGATCCGCTTATTCTTGGGACCGCTTTCGGCGATATAGGCAATGCGGCTGTCGAAAAAGGGCAGTTCGCCGGTTAGCCGCGAATAGATAGCATCGGCGCATTTATGCGCAGCCCGACGCCAGTCGCGTGGCGGCACGTTAAAGCCAAGCCGCGTGGTTTCCGTCCCAAAACCGACATCGTAGAGATAACAACCAACGGTCAAATTGCCATCGCCGCCCACGCGGACAAAGCCTTGCACCAATTGTTCGACCGGACGCGCTTTCCAATACCCAAATTGCGGTGCGGTGACTTCGGGCAAACCAATTGCGCGTAGGCCATTTGGCCCTTGCGTTTCAAACACCCCCGATGCGCGCAGGTTTGAAGAAATAACCTCGGCAATCTGGCGACCAAGGGCCGCGCTGTTGCCGGCCGGTGTATCGACGGGCGATGGTGCGACCAAAGCTGGGACCGCGATGGAGCGTGTTTTAGACGTGTCGAATTCGACCAATTCTGGCTCATCTGTTGCAGGCGGCGGTGATTGTGCGATTGCGGCCTGCGCTCCCAAGAATAAAAGCAGAAAGGACGTCAGTTTCCGGCTCGTTGCGAAGAGGGACATATTTCTCATTCCTTTATCCCGTGGCGCGCAAACGCAGCGCGTGGGTTTTCCAAACGTCGTAATATTCAGGATCAAGTCCGTCATAAGGTGATGCGGCGCGCACCGCTTGCAGGATGCAATCTTTTAACGGTCCCGCCTGCGGCTGGTTGCTCTCATTTGTACCAGTTTGCCTGTCAAAACGCACGGATGTCAATTTGCCCGATATATCTAGGCTGAGCGTGACGAAGGTTTCGATCTTGTTGATGTCGATGCCGGTGGGTGCACAGGCACGCACGCGGCTGCGGATTTGGCCAGCGATGCTGACACCGACGGAGCGGCGCACTTCGCTGGCGGTTTTTGTGGCTGGCGTGCCTATGGCTTTGCCCGCGCCGGGTGCTTTGCCAATATTGTTGATGCTGTCCTCAAAGCTGCGGCTGAGGCCCCCTGGCTTTGCAGGTGTCGTACCTTTGCCGCTCGCCGGTGCGGCTTTTGTCGTTTTCGGCGGAGTGGCAGCAGCGGTCTTTATGGGCTTTGCCGTGGCCTTGGCCACAGCGGGCGCGGTTTCGGCTTTAACGGGTTTCGGCACCGGCTTTGTCTGGGGCTTTTCGATCTTCATGATGGGTGCCGGGGCCGGCGGCGGTTCGGTGGGTGCGGTCTCGCCGGATGCCGGCGGCGCAGATTCCTCTTGGATCGCATCGGGCGCGCTCGACACATCGGCGATTTCACCCACAAGCGAAACGGAAATGGATTGTGGCTTCGGCGCGGTTTGTGCGGATGCCATTAGACCAAGCGCGAATAAGCCCAGCAATAAAGCATGGCCACCAACGGCCGCGCCAAATCCCAAAATTTCCGCCCGATCCATTGCCATTTGCTTAGCTGTCGTTTGATGAACCAGTGGTGACTAAGCTCACGCTGTTTAACCCCGCGCGGTTCAACTCACCCATGACGCGCATCATTTGACCATAGCTGATCGCGGTATCCCCGCGCAGCATGATTTGGCGCGGATTGCCCGGTGTTTCGGCCGCGGCGATCTCGCCCAAACGCGCCGGCAAGTCGGCAGGCGCAACCTCTGTGCCGTCGATGAACGTCACGCCGTCGCGATCAATCGCAATTTCAATCGGCTCATCTTGCTGATCCAGCGCATTGGCACGGCTTTCCGGCAACTCGACGGGCACGCCTGTTACTAACAAGGGTGCGGTGACCATGAAGATGATGAGCAGAACGAGCATAACGTCGACAAAGGGCGTGACGTTGATGTCCGCCATCGGCGCACGTCGGCTTCCTTGCCGTCGCCCACGTCCGCCGCCGCTACGGCCTGATGCGGTGTTCATCGCCATCGTTAAACCTCAAGCTCCAACTCACGGCTTAATGTGCCGTGAAAGCCATCGGCAAATCGGCCCATACGCGCTTCATATTGGTTCAGCCGGTGGGAGAAACGGTTATAGGCGATAACCGCTGGAATGGCGGCGAACAGGCCGATTGCGGTAGCAAATAATGCCTCCGCAATACCCGGTGCGACAACGGCGAGGCTAGAATTTTGCTCGGCTGCAATCGCGGAAAAGCTGCGCATGATACCCCAAACGGTGCCGAACAGGCCAATGAATGGCGCAACCGAGCCCGTGGTCGCCAGAAAGTTCAGGCGATTGGCGAGGCGGTCGGTTTCTGCTGCAATGGTGGCATCCATCGCCGTGGCCAGCCGCTCACGCGTTCCGGCACGGTCAATGTTTTTGGCTTTGGTGGACAGCCGCCATTCGGCCATGCCAGCGGCAAAGACCTTGGCCACCGGCAGTTCATTTTGAGCATGAGCTTTAGAGAAAGCGGCAATATCCGAGCTGCCCCAAAATTCGCGTTCAAACGCCTCGCTTTTCCGGTTGATGCCGAGCATTTTGATCGTGAAGCTGATGATGATGGTCCACACCCAGACGCTAGACAGCGCCAGACCGACAATGACCGATTTGACCACCAAGTCGGCGTCCATAAACAAATCAACGGGTGAAAAGCCCATATTTTGGGTCGCGATAAGCAGGCTCATGGATATCCTATTCTGCGGGTTGATGGATTATCGGCTGGAACGCGGCAACCCAAGTTGCGGGTTGTCGGCGAGCCTTGCCGTCGGGTGAAACAAAAGCCGCGGTCACCCGCGCCTCAGTGAGTATCTCGTCACCGCGCATGACGGTTTGATGAATGTCGCAGCTTGCGGCGCGGACGGCCTCTACGGTGCTGACAATCACCAACGCATCATCAAAATGGGCGGCGCGGCGATATTTAATCTGCATGTCTGTCACGGCATAGGCGCCCTGACCTTCGGCATGAACGGCCCGCTGATCAATGCCGGCGCACGCCAGCATGTCCGAACGCGCGCGCTCCATGAAATGCAGATAACGCGCATGATAGACCACGCCGGAAAAATCGGTGTCTTCAAAATAGACGCGTACGGCAAAATAGTGCCGCGTGCCGTCAAAATGGCCTTGATAGGGTGTAGGGACCGTCATCGATGAATGGCTTAACCGTTGTCGAGTCCGGCGGGAAGGGTTTTTAGCAAGTACGCCCGCAATTGGTCGCCTGAGACATTCGGAATGCCTTTATGCGTCAAATAAACCGTCCTGTGACCCGGCGGGCGGGTTGAGGCCAAGATGCTTCCAGCCCGGCGCATTGAGGCATCGGCCGCGCGCGGTCCGTGCAATCAAGCCCAATTGTAGCAAATAGGGCTCGACCACATCCTCAATGGTGTCGCGCGGTTCCGACAGGCCAGCCGCCAACGCCTCAACGCCCACCGGCCCGCCGCGATAAATGTCAGCGATCATGTGCAGATAACGCCTGTCCATCGCATCGAGGCCAAGCGCATCGACCTCCAACCGGTTGAGCGCACTGTCGGCAATTTTGGCGGTGACAATGGCTTCGCCGGCGACATTGGCAAAGTCCCGCACACGGCGCAGCAGCCGTCCGGCAATGCGCGGGGTGCCGCGTGCGCGCTTGGCGATTTCGTTCGCGCCATCGGGGGCAATACCCAGATCCAAAAGCCGCGCAGCGCGGGTAACGACGAGCTCTAGCTCGGCATGCGTGTAGAAATTGAGCCGCACCGGAATGCCAAAGCGGTCGCGCAATGGTGTGGTCAATAACCCCTGCCGCGTGGTCGCGCCGACCAGCGTAAAGGCAGGCAAATCAATCCGCACCGAGCGCGCCGACGGACCTTCGCCGATCATGATATCGAGCGCACGGTCCTCCATCGCGGGGTAGAGGATTTCCTCAACCACGGGGCTGAGCCGGTGGATTTCGTCAATGAATAAGACGTCGCCATCTTCCAAATTGGTGAGCAATGCGGCCAGATCGCCGGATTTGGCGATGACAGGGCCGGATGTCGCGCGGAAGCCAACACCCATTTCCTTTGCGACAATTTGCGCCAATGTGGTTTTACCTAGCCCCGGCGGACCAAAGAACAGCACATGGTCCAAGGGCTGTCCACGGCCCTTTGCCGCCTCAATAAACACGCGCAAATTGTCGCGCGCGGCGGCCTGCCCGATAAATTCGCTCAGCGTTTTAGGCCGCAAAGCGGCGTCAATATCTTCCGGCCGTTTGTCCGGCGTGGTCAGACGATCGTCGTCCGTCACCGCGAAGCCCTTTTCAACGCAAGCCGGACCAGCGCATCCAAGGTCGCATCTGGGCCGAGTTCCTCGACGGCTTGTGCCACAGCATTGCCAGCTTCGCCGGGTTTGAAGCCGAGGTTAGCAAGCGCGGACATTGCGTCTTGCGCGTGGTTGCCACTGGCAGCGCCTGTAGCCATTAACTTCGCGCCGCCGCCGATGCCGGCAAGCGCGCCGACCTTATCCTTCAATTCATTGACGATGCGGCTGGCCAATTTGGGTCCGACGCCATTGGCGCGCGCGACCATGGCTGCGTCGCCGCTGCCAATGGCGAGGGCGAGGTCAGCGGGTTCAATTGCGGACAATATGGCAAGGCCAACCTTGCCGCCGACACCTTGCACGCCCGTCAATAACCGGAACCAGTCGCGTTCTTCGCGGGTGGCAAAGCCGATCAGGCGCATGTCGTTTTCGGACACTTGCATTTCGGTGAAGACGGTGGCGAAATCGTCTGTCTTGCCCAAGGCGGATAAAGTCCGCGCGCTCGCTTGCACCAGATAACCAACGCCGTTGACGTCAATCACCAGATGGTCAACGCCCGTTTCGTCAATCCGGCCATAAAGCTTTGCAATCATCTGTGCGGGTTAGCTGTTCGATTTGAAATCGGCAAGCAAAAGAGAACATCGTGGGAACAGGAGGGCTTTTTCTCGGCGGGAACCGGTCAAAGCCGGACATGATGCGCATGTGTGATGGCCACTGCCAACGCATCGGCCGCGTCGGGACCAGCCAGCTTCAAACCCGGCAACAGGATACGCAGCATGGCTTGCACCTGCTCCTTTTCCGCTTGGCCAGTGCCAACGACAGATTTTTTTACGAGCCGCGCGGCATATTCGGCGACGGGTGTGCGGTTGCGTGCCGCCCCTAACAGCACCACGCCGCGCGCTTGCCCTAGCTTCAGCGTCGATTGTGGGTTTTTGTTGACGAACACCTCTTCGATCGCAGCATAATCGGGACGGAAATGATCGAGCACTGCGCGCAGTTTTTCGTCCAAAAGCACGAGGCGGTTCGCCAGCGGTAATTTGGCGTCGGTTACAATCTCGCCATTGTCGATATGGGAAAGCCGATTGCCTTCCTTACGGATAACGCCCCAGCCGGTTGTTCCAAGGCCGGGGTCTAATCCCAATATAATCATCCCAGCTTCGCCATGACCTCATCGGACACGTCGTAATTGCCCCAGACAGTTTGGACATCGTCATCGTCTTCCAACGCGTCGATCATCTTCAGCAAGGTCGCGGCATTGGCTTCATCGACTTCGACCAAAAGCTGCGGCTTCCACGCAAGCTTTGCGCTTTCTGCTTCGCCCAGCGAAGCTTCAAGTGCCTTGGCGACTTCGTGCAGTGCATCCATGCTGGTCCAGATGCTGTGTTCGTCTTCGCTCGATTCCACATCTTCCGCGCCGGCTTCCAATGCGGCTTCAAATACGCTGTCGGCATCGCCTGCGCTCGTGGGATAGGTAATGAGGCCCATACGATCGAAGCCATGGCTCACAGCGCCCGACGCGCCGAGATTGCCGCCATTTTTGCTGAAGGCGGTGCGTACGTTGGTCGCGGTACGGTTACGGTTGTCGGTCAATGCCTCAACGATGATGGCAACGCCGCCGGGGCCATAGCCTTCATAGCGCATTTCATCATAGCTTTCGGCATCCCCGCCCGCTGCCTTGTCGATGGCGCGCTGGATATTGTCCTTGGGCATGGATTGGGCCTTGGCGGCATTGACCGCAAGGCGTAGGCGCGGGTTCATGTCCGGATCGGGCATCCCCATTTTCGCCGCAACGGTAATTTCGCGCGAAAGCTTAGAAAACTGCGCCGAACGCTTTTTGTCCTGCGCACCTTTGCGATGCTGTATGTTCTTGAATTTGCTATGGCCTGCCATGGCTCTACTCTTCTCTGGCTAAAGGATAGGATGCAGCGCCCTTACATCAGGCGCGCGCCATTGGGCAAGCCATGTGCGTTAGGTGCGCTGCATCAGGGTCGGGGGAAGTCGCGGCCTTATGCCAGACCAAGCGCCGATTTATAGGTGTCGAGAATGGCTTCCATTTCCTGACGGTCGTCTTGGCTCATTTTGCGCAAGCGGACGATCTGGCGCATGATTTTTGCGTCATAGCCTTGGCTCTTGGCTTCTGAATAGACGTCGCGAATGTCGTCAGCGATGCCCTTTTTCTCTTCTTCCAAACGCTCGATGCGTTCAATGAACAGACGCAGTTGATCGGCGGCGATATTGCCTTCAGCCATGATATTCTCCCTGTGGTGTTGTTTGGGGCAAAACCCCGAATCAAGATGACAGCGCCTTAATGCGAAGGGGCGTTCTTCGCCACGCTTTCCTGCATCCGTTGTAATTGCTCCGGCGTCGCTTCGGTCTGATGTTTCGCTTTCCACTCGGCAGCGGGCATGCCGTGAATGATTTCGCGGGCTTCGTCCTTGGTCAATTGCCCGTCCGCCTCCATCACCCAATCGGCGAGACAATTTCGGCAAAAACCGGCAAGGCCCATGAGGTCGATATTCTGTGCATCATGCCGGTGCTGTAAATGTGTGACGAGGCGTCGAAATGCCGCGGCCGCGACGGCGTCTGAAATATCTGTAACCTGTTGCATTGCTATGCGCCCTTTTCGTTGCTGACTTGCCGCGTTATGGGGGGCTTAACGTTTAAATTCCATATCGCGGAGCCAATTTCATGCAATATCATAAACCCCGTATGCGCAAAGTCCGCATATTGGCGACATTGGGCCCCGCGAGCGATACGCCCGAGATGATCGAAAAATTGTTCCGCGCTGGTGCCGATGCGTTTCGCGTCAACATGAGCCATGGCGATCAGGCCGACAAGGCGCAGTTGATTGCAAATATCCGGGCGCTGGAAAAAGCCTATAATCGGCCAACGACGATATTGGTTGACCTGCAAGGGCCCAAATTGCGGGTGGGAACCTTTGCCGATGAAAAGGTTGAATTGCACACGGGTGACAATTTCCGGCTCGACAACGACACGACGCCGGGCGACGCGCATCGTGTCCATTTGCCGCATCCGGAAATCTTTGCGGCACTTGAAATTGGCGCACGCTTATTGCTCGACGATGGCAAATTGGTGTTACGCGTCACAGAAATTGCCACCGATCACATCAACACCATCGTTGAAGTTGGCGGTATGCTGTCAAACCGCAAGGGGCTGAATGTCCCCGATGTTGTGGTGCCGATTGCCGCGTTGACCGAGAAGGACCGTTCGGACCTTGCCTTTGCATTGGAACAAGGCGTGGATTGGATAGCAATGTCCTTTGTGCAGCGGCCCGAGGATGTGGCCGAGGGTAAGAAGCTGATCGGTAACAAGGCAGCTTTGCTTGCGAAAATCGAAAAGCCCGCCGCCATCGGACGGTTGGAAGAAATTCTGGAGCTGGCCGACGGGGTGATGGTTGCGCGCGGCGATTTGGGCGTGGAATTGCCGCCCGAGCAAGTGCCGCCCTTGCAAAAGAAAATCGTATCCACCGCACGGCGCATGGGCAAGCCCGTGGTGGTGGCAACGCAAATGCTGGAATCGATGATCGTTTCACCCTCACCGACACGGGCGGAGGTGTCGGACGTTGCAACCGCCATTTACGACGGCGCGGACGCGGTGATGTTGTCTGCTGAAACGGCAGCGGGTGCTTGGCCGATTGAGGCGGTGTCGATCATGGACCGCATTGCGCAACAGGTCGAAGGCGACCCGGATTTCTTCAAACGCATCCATTTCACCGAAACCCCCGCCGACGGGACAACCGCCGACGCCTTAGCAGAGGCCAGCGGGCGTATTGTCGATACCGTCGAAACCAGTGCCATCGTTTGCTTCACATCGTCGGGATCGACCGCGCGGCGTATTTCGCGCGAGCGCCCTGCGGTGCCGCTGTTGGTGCTCACTGCAAGCATGATAACCGCGCGTCGTTTAGGGTTGTTATGGGGCGCCTTTGCCGTGCGAACCAAGGACATTGGCTCGTTTGAAGAAATGGTCGCCAAAGGCAAGCGCATGGCGCTGCGTTACCATCTCGGCGTTGCCGGTGGTCGGATCGTCATCATGGCCGGTGTGCCATTTGGGACGCCGGGGTCAACCAATGTGCTTCATATCGTCCGCCTGACGGGTGACGAGCTCAAGGGACATTAGGGTCAGGGCAGAAGCAAGCTGCTGTCGCCATAGCTGTAGAAACGATATTCCTTGGCGATTGCATAAGCATAAGCCGCCTGCATTGTCTCGCGCCCCATTAAGGCGCTGACCAGCATGAACAAAGTTGATTTGGGCAGATGGAAATTGGTCATCAGGCCACCAATCGCCTTGAACGTGTAACCGGGGGTGATGAAGATATCGGTGTCGCCTTCAAAGGGATGCACGATGCCAAATTCGTCCGCCGCGCTCTCGACAAGGCGAAGTGACGTCGTGCCGACTGCAATCAACCGCCCACCTGCTTTGCGTATATCATTGAGCCGTTGCGCTGTGCCCGCGTCAATGCTGCCCCATTCGCTGTGCATGCGGTGTTCGCTGGTGTCATCGGCCTTCACCGGCAGGAAAGTGCCTGCGCCAACATGGAGCGTCAGGGTTGCCGTTTCGATGCCCGCGGCGTGCACCGCGTCCATCAATTCCGGCGTGAAATGCAAGGATGCGGTCGGCGCCGCAACCGCGCCATCCTTTTGCGCGAACATCGTCTGATAATCTTGCGCATCGCGTTCGTCGGTCGGCCGCTTGCCCGCGATATAAGGCGGTAACGGCATGGTTCCTGCGCGTTGCAGCAGGATTTCGACGGGTTCATCGCCTTCGAAAAATAAAGTGAAGCTGCCGTCGTCATGGCGTTCTTCGGCAAGCGCCATGACGCCTTCGCCAAAATCGATGGCATCGTCGGGGTGCAGGCGTTTGGCGTTGCGGATAAACGCCTGCCAACGGCGCAGGTCAATCCGTTTGTGCAAGGTCGCGCCGATGGATGCATCGCCGCGCTTCCCCTGCAGTTGCGCCGGGATGACGCGGGTATCGTTGAAGATCAGGCAATCGCCCTTGCGCAGCAACTGCGGCAGGTCGCGGACGGAATGATCCGCTAGTGCAGCGTCCCCGCCCACATATAGCATGCGCGCGGAATCCCGCGGCGAGACGGGACGCAAAGCAATCCGCTCGGGCGGAAGCTCGAAATCAAACAGATCAACACGCATCAGTGAAAGTTTTACGCTTATCCGGCGTTCAACTGGTCAACGGTGATAGGTGCTTCGGCCGGCGTCGACGAAAATACCGGAGGCGGCACATTATCGGCTGCGATAGACGCCTGCAGCACCTTGCTTGGGGTCAAAGGCGGCTCGCCACGTTCAATGGCGTCGACAAATTGCATGCCCGATGTGACGCGGCCAAAGACCGTATATTTGTTATCCAGATTGAAACGCGGTTGAAAGCAGATGAAGAATTGGCTGTTCGCGGTATCCGGTTCGTTCGTGCGCGCCATCGACACCGTGCCGCGTAAATGCGGAATGCGGTTAAATTCAGCCTTGAGGTCAGGAAGCTCCGAACCACCTTGGCCTGTGCCCGTTGGATCGCCCGTTTGCGCCATGAAGCCATCGATCACGCGGTGAAAGACGATGCCATTGTAAAAACCTTGCCGGGTGAGTGTTTTGATACGCTCGACATGGGCAGGGGCGTCGGTTGGATACATTTGAATCGTGACACGGCCGCCGGTCGAAAGATCCAAGACCAAAACATTTTCAAGGTCTGGCGCAACAGCAGCTGGCGTGGCCGTCTGCGCGACGGCGGGCGACATGGCAAAGGCAAAAATGCCGCATAAGAGGACTATGAGCTTCGAAATTAAAGAGCGTGGGGACATTAATGAAGTGCCTTTGAAAACCGGATGAGGCCTCCTTAACGAACCACGCTGTCGCTGTCATGAACGATTTTGAGTGCAACGGCGATGCAGAGCGTGTTCATGCATAAGATTGCCCCAAGGCACTGTTGCGTAAATGATACACTCTTGCAATAATATTGACATCTAAACCCAATTTGTTGCGCAAATACTGGATTTCCGCCAAAGGAATGCCAACCCGGAGGGACTTCATCGCGCTTTGCGTGTTCAAAACGCGCGTAAAAACGTTGGGAAAGCTGGGTAGTTAAACCGCCATTGGTCGTCGGAAATCCGCGGACTTTTGGCACTTTATAAGGGGCTATATCGTGAAAACACGTATCAGCAATTTGAAATATGCAGCGGCACCGCTCGCATTGGGCTTGGCGTTGATCTCAACACCTTCGTTCGCCCAGGATGCGGCAGCCGAAGAAGAGCCAGCCAGCGAAATCGTTGTGACGGGTTCGTTGATCACTAACCCGAACCTCGAGCGTTCGGCGCCAGTGAACGTAACTTCCTCCGAAGAAATGGAACTGCTTCAGTCCAACTTGGCCGAAGAAGTCCTTCGTGAAATTCCAGGCGTTGTTGCTTCAATCGGTTCTGCGGTTAACAACGGTAACGGCGGTGCGTCGTACGTTAACCTCCGTGGTATCGGTTCAAACCGTAACATCGTCTTGTTGGACGGTGATCGCATCGTGCCCGCCGGTTTTGGTGGTCAGGTCGATTTGAACAACATTCCGCTCGCTTTGGTTGAGCGCGTTGACGTTCTCACCGGCGGTGCATCCACCACTTATGGCGCTGACGCCGTTGGCGGTGTTGTTAACTTCATTCTAAAGAATGATTTCTCCGGTTTGGAAGCTCAGATTTCCGAGCAGCTCACCGAAAAAGGTGACGGCAACGTTGTCCGCGCTGACGTAACAATCGGTGCAAACTTCGATGATGGCCGTGGTAACGCCGTATTTGGCGTTGGTTATCAGCAATCCGATCCAGTGTATCAAGGTGCGCGTGACGTTTCGCTCACCACCCTTGAAACCTATGCTGGCACTGCGCTTGGTTCAGGCACGGCGTTCCCGTCACGTTTCTCGGGTGGTCGTCTTGTAAGCGGTACGGCCAATGGCGGTACCAACCAAATCAACGACGCAGGTCAGCTCGTTCCGACCTTCTCGACCTTTAACTTCAACCCATATAACGTCTTCCAAACTCCGTTCGAGCGTTTCAACATGTTCGGTCAAGCGCGGTACGAAGTCAGCGATGACATTGAAGTATATTCGCGTGGTTTGTTCTCAAAGAACACTGTAAACACGATCATCGCACCTTCGGGCGCGTTCAGCATCGCTGTAAACCTTCCTTTGAACAACCCGTTCTTGCCTGCCGCTATGCGGAACCAGTTCTGCGCATTTGACGTGAACCCAAGCGCGACGGTTTATACCCCACGCTTCACACAAGCGCAGTGCGATGCCGCGGCTAACCCCAACTTGCGTCCTGGACAGCCTGGTTACCTTGAAATTGGTACCGGCGGTGCGTCTGCAACGGCTACCACATCCGGCAACGGTCTTGCTGTATTGCAAGCATGGCAGCCATTCGACGTGAACGGCAATGGCGTGATCGAAGCTGGTGAAGGCTACAACCCGAACCCGCAGACACTGTTTGCCCGTCGTGCAGTCGAAGCTGGCCCACGTATTTCCGAATATGTCACAACCGTATTCGATTATCGTTTGGGTGCCCGTGGTTCGATCACGGACTCAATCGACTGGGATATCACAGGTGCCTATGGCCAAAGTGAAAACATCCAGACGATTAAGGGTTATACCTTGAACTCGCGTTTCCGTCAGTCGCTTCGCGCAGGCGGAACAGCAGCGGCTCCAGTTTGCTTCGACACATCAAACGGATGCGTTGCAGCTAACGTGTTTGGAACCATTCAACCGCAAGCAATTCCGTTCTTGGTACAGGAAAGCACCAGCTTTACGAAAACCTCGCTTGCGCAGGTCAAGGGAACAATCAACGGCGATGCAGGCATTACCAGCCCATTTGCTGAAGATTCCGTGGCATTTGCTGTCGGCGGTGAGTATCGTAAATATACCGCTCGTCAGGGCGCCGACGCGCTTGCCAAAGGCGGCGATCTTGGCGGTGCCGGTGGTGCGACACCAGACATCACAGGTGGCTTCGACGTATATGAAGCCTTCGGTGAACTTGTTGTGCCTGTGGCTGCAGACAAGCCGTTCATTAACAGCCTGACTGTTGAAGGCGGCCTTCGTTATTCGTCGTACACAGTCGACGCACCAGGTAACCCATCGTACAACACCACAACCTTTAAGGCTGGTGGTACTTGGGAGCCAATCGAAGGACTTGCCGTTCGCGGTAACTTCGCACGTGCCGTTCGCGCTCCGAACATTGGTGAACTGTTCTCACCAGTGAACACAGGATTGACCAACCTTGGTACCGATCCTTGCGCAACGTTGACGACCGCTGGTGCGGTATTGCCAGGACGTCCAGCTTCTGGTCCAACTGGTGAACTTCGTGCCGTTTGCTTGGCGCAAGGTGCCAACTTGGGCAACATCAACTCGATTCCTCAGCCTAACGCAGGCCAGGTGAACTCGACTGGTGGTGGTAACGTCAACATTAAGCCTGAAACATCGGACAGCTTCACGGTTGGTGCGATATTCCAGCCTGCCGCAATCCCAGGCTTCACTGCTTCGCTCGATTATTACAACATCAAGGTCACAGGTGCCATTTCGGCTCCGACCCCTGGTGACGTAATCGCAGCCTGCTTTGGCACGAATGTATTCAGCCCAGCGGCTGGCGCATCGACCTCGGCAGCTTGTACGAGCATTCGCCGTAGCCCTGCCGATGGTAGCTTGAGCGGTGACCCAAGCACGTTCACTGGCTTGCCTTCGGTTCTGTCGAACGCGGGTGCACTCGAAACTGACGGTATCGACTTGATCTTGAACTACAAGACCGATCTGACCGACAAAATCGCTTTGGCCTTGTCGTTCAACGGTAACTACACGTTCAAGTCGACCTTCAACGCGTTCGTGCTTAACCCTGAATCCGTCAATCGTGATTGCACCGGTTACTTCAGCTCGAACTGTGGTTCACTGCAGCCTGACTTCTCATGGTCGCAGCGTACAACAGTGTCGTACGACAAGTTCGACGTATCGTTGTTGTGGCGTCATATCTCGGCGATGGAGCAAGAGCCACTTGACGTCATCGACGGCGGTGCGTTCTTCAACGGAACCATTGGCGCTTCAGTTCTGGGCGTCGGTGGCCGGACGGTTAACTTCGGCAAGATCAGCGCATATGATTACTTTGATCTGTCAACGCGTATCAATGTTAACGAAAATCTGACAATCACCGCTACGGTGCAGAATTTGTTCGACAAGGAGCCGCCAGTGACCGGTAACAATGCTGGTTCGACATCGTACAACAGCGGTAACACCTTCCCGTCGACTTACGACGCACTGGGTCGTCGCTATGCTGTAACGGCAAAGCTGCGCTTCTAATCTGAAGAGCACTTAACGAAAAAGGGGGCGGGCAGCAATGTCCGCCCTTTTTTGTTGCAACGTCGCGTTGAATCACGACCTGCAAGACTGCGTTATGTTCGTTTAGATTATGTCTGGCCCCAATAGCTTAGGCCGGGCGCTTCAAAAGCGGAGCGTAGCTTCCAAGGTCAGCGGGATGTTGGCAGATGCGGCGACCGCTTCTGCCCAAATCAGAATCTTTTCAATCTCGTCGCCATATGCGGTTTGCGCCAAAGCATATTCCGCGCGCCGGTCCTCAGTCCGGAAACCACCGCCAAACTTACTATGCGTGCCAAACGCGGGATGCGCGTCGTTCGCGGCGGCATGATCGCCGAGCCCAAAGTGGGCTGCCGCAGCGCGTAAGGCCTTGCCAGGATTTGCGGTCAACCGCTCGCTGTCTAGTGTTGCTATGCGCTCCGATCCGAACTTTTGCGTCATATCATGAAACAGCTTTTGCTGTGCCAGCCACCCCACTGCGGCTATTTGCAAATCGGTCTGCCGGAAGAAATCAGCTGGCTCAAAACCCAGATCAACTATCCCATCGGTAAGTTGACCTTCTAAAAGCTCGCGACACCATAATCGGCACCAAAGGCCCTTACGCGCCACAGACAAAAGAAAAACCGAAAGTGGTGCATAGACCAGAATGGCTTTGCTTTTTGGGCGCATGGCAAGCGATGCGGGAGCAAGCGCATTGAAAATATTGGACGGTTTTGCAACAACCGCCGAATCTGCGTCAAAGGGCCGCGCCAGCATATCCAGCGCATCACCCAAACGTTCCGCCACCGCCGCGGGTGGTGCGCCGCGCCGACGAAAGCCGACAATGTCGTTCAACAAGACGGGTTCCTTCAGACCCATCGACAGGCCCGGCAGATCAAATCCGTTGGCGAACATGGTTGATGCACAAAAGGCGGAATGCAAAATAAAATGCAGATTGCCGGTATCAGCTTTGTGCGCTTTGGCTTCGTTCCGTGGTAGGACGAACGGGTTTGGTTCCGCCCCGAGATATTCATCGGTCAAGAAGGTGGCCGCATTGTGCGCCTGACGGCTTACATAACGCATATGAAAGGCATCTGCGGACGCATCATATCGATGCGCAAGCCATGCGCCGTCGTGCCATATTTTGCTATTATCATTCTCCATGACATCAACGACCTTGCCGTTTCTACCGGTAAATGGCAAGCATTCGCCTTATGAACGAGAGCGCACCACCACCCGAAGCGGCCCGATTGAACAGCCAAGGCATGCTTGCCCTGCGGGCCGGAAACTATGTCGATGCTGAGCGCCTGTTTGTGGCTGCGACTACGCATGATCCAATGTCGAGTGCACTTTGGCGCAATGTTGCAACCGCACGGCGCGCGCAAGGCGATGACAAAGGCGAAATGGAGGCGCTCGACGCCGCAATTAACATAGACCGCCGGGACTTCATGGCTTGGCTCCGCAAGGCCGAATTGCATGAGCGTATAGGTGAAAAGGCACAAGCGCTTGTCGCGTGGAGCGGCGTGCTCCAAATGGCGGCGCACGCGTCAGACCTGTCTCCAGATATTGCCGCAGCATTGCAGAAGGGGCAGGCATTTGTTGCGCACGCGACGCTCGAAATTGCAGATGCAGTTACCACGGAACTGGCGCCATTATCTGGTACAATGGATGAGACAGAGCAGCGCCGCAGCCAGGCGTTTGTCGACGTCGCACTGGGGCGCCGGCGAACCTATGTAAACATATGCGAAGGCCTATATTATCCCTTCCTTCCTGCGGATGAGTTTTTCGACAGGCATCATTTCCCATGGATGTCCGCCATTGAAGCCGCGACAGACGACATACGCAAAGAATTAGAGGCACTGCTGGCCGATCCGGGTGACGCATTGCGGCCTTATGTTAAGATGGATGCAGGCGTCCCTGAAAATAAATGGTCCGCGCTCGACCAGTCACTTGATTGGGGCGCATGTTTTTTGTGGGAATATGGGCAACCAAATAAGGCCGTTTTGGACCGCTGTCCGCACACAGCGGCCGCCTTGGCCAGCTTACCGACCACAACGCTTCCGGGCCGTGCACCCAGCGCGTTTTTCTCAATATTAAAGCCGCACACGCGCATTCCACCGCATACAGGCGTCACAAACACCCGCGCGATTGTGCATTTACCTTTGATCGTGCCAGAAAATTGTGGCTTCCGCGTTGGCGGCGAAACCCGCGAATGGCAGGTGGGGAAGGCTTTTGCCTTTGACGATACCATCGAGCATGAAGCCTGGAATGATAGCGATCATTATCGTGCCGTTCTGATCTTTGACGTATGGAACCCGCATTTAACCATTGCAGAACAAAACGTCATTACCCGTTATTATACTGCCGCGGACGCTACGGGCTTTAAATTTGCGCGTTGAGGGCGCTCTTGAGATATGTTAATGAGCAGAAATAATTAAGGAATTTTTTATGCGCACTCTCTTGCTTGCAATGTTGATTATTAGCTCAACCTCTTCGGTTTCGGCTCAAGCACCTGTTCAGCTATCGGGAACCGACAAGGCGGCTAATGCACCCACCGATAAAGTTTCTGACCCTGATCAAGCCATCAAATGTCGCACCGTTCGGGTGACAGGGTCACTGGTGAAAAAAGGGAAGGTATGTAAGACATTGGCGCAGTGGCGTGTAATGACAGATTCTGGCAATGATCTGGCCCGCCGCTTGGTCGAGGATGGAACTTCACGTCCCAGTGGCCAATAAGGCCGGTTCGCTGGAAATCGATTTGCAACGCGCGAAAGCTTTTGTCTGACTATATTCTAGCATTCTGGCTACGGGGACTTTGCGCCGTAACCAGAATGTTTTCGCCAATAAGTGCCTCCTAAACCGCCATTTTCAACCCGCCATCGCCTTCGTCCACCATCACCGTGGCGCCATCGGAGATGCCGCCGCGCAAGAGCATGTCTGCTAGCGGGTCTTGGAGATAGCGTTGGATGGCGCGTTTTAGGGGGCGTGCGCCATAGACTGGGTCATAGCCGACGCGCCCAAGCCATGCTTTAGCTTCATCGGACAAGGACAGAGTGATCTTGCGATCTTTGAGCAAATTTTGCACGTGCTGCACCTGAATATCGACGATCGGGGCCATATGATCGGCGCCCAAACGGTGGAACAATATGACCTCGTCCAAGCGGTTCAGAAATTCGGGCCGGAAATGCGCGCGCACGATCTCCATGACTTGCGGTTCGACCTCTTTCACATCCTGCCCGTCTTCCAACGCG
The DNA here is from genome assembly GCA_002299895.1 of Sphingomonadales bacterium UBA656. Classification (GTDB taxonomy): domain Bacteria; phylum Pseudomonadota; class Alphaproteobacteria; order Sphingomonadales; family Sphingomonadaceae; genus Sphingorhabdus_B. Next base: position 32,299 of record DBOC01000007.1, read on the forward strand.
GCGAGATGCTGGCTCCCCAGATTGGATGTCAGGATGATGAGCGTGTTGGAGAAATCGACGGTGCGGCCCTGACCATCGGTCAGGCGGCCATCATCCAACACCTGTAGCAGGATATTGAAAACGTCCGCATGGGCCTTTTCCACTTCGTCGAACAACACGACCTGATAAGGCCGGCGGCGGACAGCTTCGGTCAGCACGCCGCCTTCTTCATAACCGACATAGCCCGGAGGCGCACCGACCAGCCGCGCGACGCTGTGCTTTTCCATAAATTCGGACATGTCGATACGCACCATCGCATTGTCGTCGTCGAACAAGAACGACGCGAGCGCTTTTGTCAGCTCGGTCTTGCCAACGCCCGTTGGCCCCAGGAACAAGAACGAACCAAGGGGGCGGTTCGGGTCCTGAAGCCCGGCGCGCGACCGGCGTACCGCCTTGGACACCGCTTCGACGGCATCTTTCTGACCGATAACGCGCGCGCCGATAAGTTGCTCCATATTGAGCAATTTATCGCGTTCGCCCTCCAACATTTTGTCGACAGGTATGCCGGTCCAGCGGCTGACGACGCTGGCGATGTCTTGCGCGGTCACTTCTTCGCGCAGCATGGCATTGCCGGCGGCGGCCTCGGCGACCTCCAGTTGCTTTTCCAGCCCGGGTATCGTGCCATATTGCAGCTCGCCCGCCTTGGCGAGGTCGCCGGACCGCTGCGCCTGTTCCAATTCGATGCGCGCGCCATCCAGAAGTTCTTTGATTTTGGCTTCGGCAGATATTTTGTCTTTTTCCGCCTGCCAACGCTGCGTCAGTTCGAGCGATTGCTGCTCCAGATTGGCAAGCTCGCCCTCCAGATTAGCCAGACGGTCCTTGGACGCCGCATCGCTTTCCTTACCCAAGGCTTCGCGTTCAATCTTTAACTGGATGATCCGGCGGTCGAGCGTTTCAATCTCTTCTGGCTTGGACTCAACCTCCATCCGCAGGCGCGACGCGGCCTCGTCCATCAAGTCGATGGCTTTGTCAGGCAAGAAACGGTCGGCAATATAGCGGTGCGATAGCGTCGCCGCGCTGACCAGTGCGCTATCGGTAATACGCACGCCATGGTGCAGCTCATATTTCTCCTTCAACCCACGCAGGATGGAGATGGTATCCTCGACCGTGGGTTCGCCGACAAAAATCGGCTGAAACCGGCGTTGAAGTGCCGGGTCTTTTTCGACGTGCTTTTGATATTCATCGAGTGTGGTTGCGCCAATGCAATGCAGCTCCCCGCGCGACAAAGCTGGCTTGATGAGGTTGGCGGCATCCATCGCGCCTTCGCCTTTGCCCGCGCCGATTAATGTATGCATTTCGTCGATGAATAAGATGATGTCGCCTTCGGCTTGCTTGACCTCATCAAGCACGCCCTTGAGGCGCTCTTCAAATTCGCCGCGATATTTTGCGCCCGCGATCAACGCACCCATGTCGAGCGACAACAATTTGCGATGCTTCAGGCTATCGGGCACGTCGCCATTGGCGATACGCAAGGCCAGCCCTTCGGCTATCGCCGTTTTGCCGACACCGGGTTCGCCGATGAGTACGGGGTTATTTTTTGTACGGCGCGCAAGGATTTGGATCGTGCGGCGGATTTCTTCGTCGCGGCCGATGACCGGATCCAACTTTCCGGCTCGCGCGACTTCGGTCAGGTCACGCGCAAATTTCTTCAGCGCGTCATACCGGTCCTCTGCCCCTGCGGTATCGGCGGTGCGGCCACCCCGCAGGGCGTTGATTGCAGCGTTTAGCCCTTCGGCGGTGACGGCTGCCGCGGCCAACGCCTTGCCGGCGGCGCTGGTCTTGGCGAGCGCCAACGCCAGCAACAGACGCTCTAAGGTGACATAGCTGTCGCCTGCCTTTTGCGCGACCTGTTCGGCGGCATCGAGCACGCGCACGGCATCATTGTCGAGACCGGGGGTCTGCTGCGCGCCGCCGCCCGATACCGCAGGCACCTTTGCGAGCGCCGCGTCCGTCTCGCGCAACGCGGTCGCCGCATCGCCACCAGCGGCCTTGATGAGGCCAGACGCCATGCCCTGCTCATCTTCAAGCAAGGCTTTCAGGAGATGCTCAGGCCCTATCCGCTGATGGCTCATGCGAATGGCAACGGTCTGCGCGCTTTGCAGAAAACCCTTGGCGCGGTCCGTAAATTTCTCGAGGTTCATGCGCTATTTCCTAAATGTCGATGGCGGCTTTGTGCACAAAGCCACCATGCCTATTCAGAATGTAGTGCGGCATTCCTGCGACACAAGTGCGGCGCCCATTGCACGCAAATGGGACGCCGCTAACCTTATCTCCAATTACGGGCAAGCGCATCCAGCAGTTGCACGCCCCAGCCCGATGCGCCCTTTGGCGTCACTGGCCCAGACCTGTCCGCCCAATTAACGCCTGCAATATCAAGATGTGCCCAAGGAATATTTTTATCGACGAAGAAGCCAACGAAGGTGGCGCCTAGACCTGCACCTGGGCCGCCGCCCTCAACGACGTTTTTGATGTCGGCAATGTCGGATTTCATATCATCGAGATAATTTTTGTGCAGCGGCATCCGCCACACATCTTCGCCCGTTGCCGTGCCCGCTGCGGTAACCGCTGCTGCCAATTTGTCATCGCGGCTGAACAGGCCAGCATATTCGTCATTCAACGCGCTAACGATAGCGCCTGTCAGCGTCGCCATGTTTACCAAAGCGCCGGGCTTTTTATTGGAAATCACATATTCATTGGCGTCCGCCATGACCAAACGGCCTTCGGCATCGGTATTGAGGATCTCAATGGTCTTACCGCTCATCGTACGCACGACATCGCCGGGACGCTGCGCATTGCCGCCGGGCATATTTTCGGCCAGCGCGGCCACGCCGATGACGTTCACTGATGCCTTTGACTTTGCGAGCGACAATACAGCGCCCATGATGCTGGCTGCGCCAGACATGTCCGCCTTCATCTCCCACATGCCAGCCCCCGGTTTCAACGAAGTGCCACCGGAATCGAAAGTAATGCCCTTGCCGACCATAGCCAATGGCGCACTATCACCTGCACCGCGATATTCGACGATCATCAGGCGCGACGGGCGGCGCGACCCTTGGCCAACACCGACCAGCGATCCCATGCCCAATTTGCGCATCATCGGTTCATCTAGCACTTCAATTTTGACATTTGCGGTGTTGCCGAAAGCCGCGCGCACGCGCTCAACAAAGGTTTCGGGATAGATGACGTTGGCAGGTTCCGCCGCCAGATCACGCGACAAGGAAACGCCCTCTGCCAGCGCCGAATGGCGCGACTTCCACAAGGCCTCAGCGCCGCCCGCATCGCCGCTGATGATGGTCACAGGGTTCATAGGCGGGGTTTTGCGATCGACGGTTTTGTAACGGTCGAACCGATATTGGCCCATGGCATAGCCCAAGGCCGCTGCAGCGGCTTCGTCTTGGTTGAGGTCGCCTGTGATGGTGATGGCTTGACCTTCATCGCGTAAATCCTGCGCAGCTTTGCCCGATGCGTTGCGGATGTGCATCACGCGGTCGCCTGCTTCGCCAACGCCGCTCAGCACTATGCGTGCATAACTACCAATGCCGCGTAGCGACAAGGCGCTGCCTTCTTTGCCTTCAAATTTCGCCGAAGCGATGGCCGCATTCAATGCTTGCGCCGTTGCTGCATCCACCACATTGGCGGGCAGCGTCGCGTTGCGCATCAATATCACCAAAGCGCCGGAGGTTGGCGCGGTCGTAGCGAAATTGATGGGGCGCGTTTGCGAATGCGTTGCCGAGGATGGCGATATGCCCGAGCCAATGACGTCAGCTTGCGCAAATGCGGGGGTGATTGCGGCGCTTGCCAAAGCAAGTGCGAAGAAGCTGCGATGCATAGAGGGACTTTCCTTTCCGTAAATCTTGGTTATGCCGACTATGTAAGCAAATGGACCGATGTGACAAGGTCTCATTGCAGGGGGAATTATATGCGGAAATTTTTGTGGGCGTCCTTGGCGCTTGTCGGTATCGTTGCGGGTGCAGGCGCGTTGTGGGAGCCGTTGGCGGCCACGGGATATGAAATGCCAAAGCGCACTTATGACGTGGAAATTGTGCGCGACGAATTTGGCGTACCGCATATCAACGGCAAGACGGATGCCGATACCGCTTATGGCCTGGCCTTTGCCCATGCAGAAGATGATTTCTCGACGATACAGGATGTCGTGGCCATGACGCGTGGGCGCTATGGCGCGCTTGCCGGATCCGATGGGGCTAAGGTCGATTATGTAATGCACCTGTTGGGTGCGCGCGAGACTGCCGAGAAGCGCTATATGGAATTGTCACCCGAAGTCCGCGCGGTGGCAGAGGCTTATGCCGCGGGTGTGAACCATTATGCGTCCAAACATCCTGAAGAAGTCCGCCTGTCGAAGCTGTTTCCCGTAACCGGGCAAGATATCGTCACGGGCTTCGTGCTGCGTGCGCCGTTCTTCTACGGTCTAGATTCTGTCATTGGCGCGTTGACCGAAGGCAAACCACAGCCAAAGGAGAGTGCCGCGCCGATGACGCCCATTGGGCGGGATCCGGAAATGAACGGTTCTAATGCCTTTGCGATAGCGCCCAAGCGTATGGCCGATGGCAAGACATGGCTGATTTCCAATTCGCACCAACCGTATGAAGGTCAAGTTGCGTGGTACGAAGCCGTCACGCATTCGGGTGAGGGTCTGGATATGGCGGGGGCCTTGTTCCCCGGATCGCCTTTCGTTTTGTTGGGCCACAATCGTCATTTGGGCTGGACCAATACCGTCAACCGCCCTGACCTGATCGATGTCTATAAATTGGTGATGAACAAAGCGGGCGACCAATATCGTTATGATGGCAAATGGATGCCCTTGTCATCGAAGCGCATCTGGCTGCCGGTGAAAATGGGACCGTTCAATTTGCCGGTGCCGCAGACGGTATACCGTTCCATCCACGGGCCGGTCATCAAAAATGACAAGGGCTATTTCGCGATCCGCTATGCGGGCATCGACAATGTAAAAGTCGTTGAGCAATATTATCGCAATACCAAAGCGACGAATTGGGACGAATGGACCCAATCGATGGCGATTGGCGGTATTCCCGCGACGAACTTCATTTATGCCGACAAGACTGGCCGCGTTGCCTATATTTACAACGCGCTCTTCCCCGACCGTAAACCGGGATATGATTATACCAAGCTGCTTCCGGGCGACACATCGGCAGCCATGTGGGCAGGGCCCGTTGGCTTTGACCGTTATCCCAAGATTGTGAACCCTGCATCGGGCTTTGTCCAGAACGCGAATAACACGCCGTTTCTGGCGGCGGGTCCGGGTTCGGAACTGGATCGTTCGGCTTATTCGCCTTATTTGGGCATTGAGCTTGGCATGACAAACCGCGGTTTGCGCGCGACAGAATTGCTGGCCGCAGATACGTCGATTACGCCGCAAGAGCTGCTCGCGATTAAGATGGACATGATCTATAGCAAAAAAAGCTGGGTCGGGGCATGGATGGCGTCCTTTGCGGCGCTGGATTTGAAAGATGCGCCCGAACTTGCGGAAGCGCAAAAGCTGCTCGCCAGCTGGGATTGGTCAAGCGATGGCAAGGGCCGCGCGGACGCCTTTGCCGAGCGCATTATCCGCTTTGGCGCAAGGCGAAACTGGCGCGGGGAAGAGATGCCCGATTCCCGCAAAACCCTGCAGGAGGCTGTCACAGAGTTTAAAGAGCGTTTCGGCCGAATTGACCCGCCGCTTGCCGATATTCAGCGCCTAAGGCGCGGAAATGTCGATTTGGGGATGCTCGGGGGAACTGATGCGCTGCGCGCGACAACCGCTTGGGACGCCGATCAGGCCGACGGCAAAATGCGCGTCCGCCATGGCGATAGCTACATCATGCTGATGCGATGGGACAAGGATGGCAAGGTGCAATCGGAATCGATCCAGCCTTATGGTTCGGCGACTACGCGTCCCGAATCGCCGCATTATACCGATCAGATGAAATTGTTCGTTGCGGGCGGGTACAAGCCCGTTCATTTCGAATGGGCTGACGCCGTCAAGAATGCAAAACGCCGTTATCGGCCGTAAACGCCGTTTGTCGAAAATTTTGGGGCATCACATTGTGTTTGCCTGCATCGCCGCTATCTTTGGCGGCAATGATTTATATCTATAGGAGCAGAATATGATCCGTAAATTAACGCTTGCCCTGATGATGTCGGGCTCGATGCTTGTGGCGCAGACGCCCGCTTTCGCACAGTCGGCAGCGCCCGTTTCGAAATTGGTAGATGCGGTCAATATTCCGCATGAAAAATTCACACTCGATAATGGTCTGACCGTTTTGGTCCATGAAGACCGCAAGGCGCCCATTGTTGCCGTGTCCATCTGGTATGGCGTCGGGTCCAAGAACGAGCCAAAGGGCAAAACGGGCTATGCCCATTTGTTCGAACATATCATGTTCAACGGCAGCGAAAATGCGCCGGGCGATTATTTTGAATATACCAAGAAAATTGGCGCGACCGACCTGAACGGGACCACATGGTTGGACCGCACCAATTATTTCCAGACCGTCCCGACAACGGCGTTGGAATCCGCCTTGTTCCTCGAAAGCGACCGTATGGGCTATTTGCTCAATGCGGTGACGAAGGAAAAGCTGGATAACCAGATCGGCGTTGTTTCCAACGAAAAGCGTCAGGGTGACAATCAGCCTTTCGGCTTGGTCGATTATAAGCGTTCCGAGACGCTGTTTCCCGTTGGCCACCCATATCATCATGATACGATCGGTAGCCTCGAAGATTTGTCAGCGGCTTCGCTCGATGACATGAAAAATTGGTTCATCGACCATTATGGCCCAAACAACGCCATTCTGGTTCTAGCCGGCGACATCAATGCAGCGCAAGCCAAGCCATTGGTGGAAAAATGGTTCGGCAACATCAAGCGCGGCAAGCAAGTTGCGCCCGTTAACGCGCCCGTGCCAACGCTCGAAAAAGACGTGAAAATCGTCATGAAGGACAAGGTGCCAACCACGCGTATCTATCGCAACTGGGTGGTGCCGGGCATTGCCGACCCTGATGCCAATTCACTGTTCATCGCGATGAGCGCGCTTGGCGGTCTGTCGAGTTCGCGTCTGGATAATATTTTGGTGCGTCAGGAACAGAGCGTGGTGGGCGTATCTGCTTATCTTATTCCTTTCATGCATGGCAGCTTGGTCAACATTCAAGCGGACGTAAAGCCCGGCGGCGATGCCGATGCCGTTGCCAAGCGTCTGGATGAAATTTTGGCCGATTATATCAAAACCGGCCCAACCGCCGAAGAAGTGCAGCGCGTTGCCGCAAGCAACATTGCCCAGCAAATCGACGGTCTTGAACAGGTTGGCGGCTTTGGCGGCAAAGCCGTCGCTTTGGCCGAAGGCCAATTATATGTGGGGGATTCATCCTTCTACAAAAAGGAATTGGAGCGCCTTGCTTCGGCAAAGCCAGAGGCGGTCAAGGCCGCGATGCAGAAATGGCTGACACGCCCCGTCCTTGAAATTCGCGTCGAACCTGGCGAGCGTGAAGCCTATAAGGAAGTCGCTGCGGGATCAGGCAGCCGCACGGGAACCTTGACGGCGCCTGCATTTTACGCGCCTCCCGGTGCCGACGATGCATCTGTGTCGGCACCCGTCGCTTTTCAGGATCGTAGCAAATTCCCTGAACCCACAAGCACGCCTTCATTGGATTTCCCAACGGTTGAAGAAACAAGCTTAAGCAATGGCATTAAAGTCTTCTTCGCGCGCCGTGCGGCGGTGCCAACGGTCCGTGTGGCGGTGAGCTTCAATGCGGGCTATGCGGCGGATCCTGCGGACAAGCGTGGCATTGCATCAATGATGTCCACCATGTTGATGGAAGGCACAACATCGCTGACCTCAACACAAATTGCCGAAACCGAAGAGAAATTGGGCGCTGACGTTACGGTCGGATCGTCACTTGACCGGACGGTAGCGAGTTTGCGCGCGGTCAAGCCGAACCTTGGCCTTTCGCTCGACCTTCTGGCGGATGTTATCAAAAATCCGGCCTTTGCGACCAATGAGCTGGAGCGCGTTCGCGTTCAGCAACTGACCCGCATCAAGTCGGAAAATAATCAGCCACAGGGCATAGCGGTGCGCCGCTTGCCGCCATTGCTATATGGTGCGGCGCATCCTTATGGCGGACCACAGACCGGTAGCGGATATGCAGAGACCGTGGCGACGATCAGCCGCGCGGATGTGGCTAATTTCCATCAGGCATGGATGCACCCATCGAAAGCGGAAATCTTTGTCGTGGGCGACACCAGCCTGAAAGAAATCACGCCGATGTTGGAACAGCGTTTTGGCAAGTGGGCACCAACCACAGCCGCCGCGCCAGCGAAGAATTTCGCGGTCGCATTGCCTGCGCCTGAATCAAAAATTCTGTTGATTGACCGTCCAAATTCACCGCAATCCTTGGTGCTTGCGGGTCTAGTTTTGGATGCAAAGGGATCGGACGATTTACTGACCCTGCGCGCTGCGAATGAGATTTTCGGCGGTGACTTCTTGTCGCGTATCAACATGGACCTGCGTGAAACCAAAGGTTGGTCTTATGGTGTACGCAGCCAAATTAATGGTGCCGAAGATCGCGTCCCATTTTACATGTTCGCGCCTGTGCAAACCAACCAGACCGGACCATCGGTCAAAGTGTTGATCGATCAGTTGAAGGACTTTAACGGCGCGAAGCCGGTCACGGCGGCTGAACTGGAAAAGACGATCAAGGGCAATGTCCTCAAACTGCCAGGCAGCTACGAACAATCATCGGCGGTGCTGGGACAAATGCAGGCAGATCGCCTCTACAAACGGCCGTTCAATTATGCCGAAACATTGGCAAGCAAATATGGCACGCTGACCGCAGCGGCGTTGAATGACGCAATGCGGGTTAAGGTCGATCCATCCAAGGTCACTTGGTTGGTTGTGGGCGATGCGGCGAAGGTGAAGCCGCAGTTGGAAGCACTTGGATTGCCAATTGAAATGGTGACCGAAGCTGCTAACACCAGTGCAAGCAACAAAGCTAAATAAGGAGCAAGGATATGGCAGCAGTTGATGGTGATTGGGACGTAACAATCAAAAGCCCAATGGGTGACCAAAAAGCAGTTTTGACCGTCAACAGCGACGGTGGCAGCTTTTCAGGCCAGATGTCCGGTGGACTTGGTTCCATGGACATCGCCAATGGCACTGTTGATGGCGACACGTTGAGCTGGGGCATGGACATCACCGTGCCTATGCCGATGCATTTGAACGCCACCGCAACGGTGTCGGGCGATTCCATCACCGGCGAAGTGAAGGCTGGCGCCTTTGGTTCGATGGGCTTGACCGGCACCCGCAAGTAATAGCCGCCGCGCGCGTTATGCGCTGATATGCGAAACAAAGGCCGTCTATCCAACCGGGTAGGCGGCCTTGTTCTATGTGCCGCCAATGCTTATGTGGAGTCGGAACGCGTTTCCTCCGAATCGCGATGATCAAGATCGGAGCCACGTCATGAACCAGTTCACACCTTCGTCGCCCGCGCGCATGTCCTTATTGCGTTTGGCGCTGTTTGTGATCCCGACAATCATGTTTCTCGGTTTTCTCTCCGGCACTATGTCTGGATCAACAGCCGAAAACGCGTGGTACCAAACATTGCTTAAGCCGCAAATTCAGCCGCCGGGCTGGATCTTCGGCGTTGTTTGGCCTACCTTATACCTCATGATGGGCTTGGCCCTTGCGATGGTGCTGAACGCGCGTGGGTCGCTCTACCAGAGACCCGCAGTTGCGTTGTTTGCCGCGCAGTTTCTGATAAATCTGACATGGTCGCCGATTTTTTTTGGGGCACATCAGGTGACAGCCGCATTTTTTATCATTCTTGTCATGCTGGGCATTGCCATTGCCACGACCTTCGCATTTGCGCGGGTTCGCAAGGCTGCGGCGTGGTTGATGGTGCCCTATTTGGTGTGGATCAGCTTCGCGGCCATCCTGAATTTTCAGATCGATCAGCTTAATCCCGACGCGGAAAGCCTTTACGTTCCGGCCGTGACTTCCCAAATAGGATGATATGGTCCATCCCCTGACCGCAATGGAGTGAATGACATGCAAAGCGAAAAGCGCATTTTTGACGATTTGGCGAAGGTTTTGAACGGCGTTGCCGGAACCGTCGCGGGGATGGGACGCGAAGCAGAGGCAAGCGTGCGCGAACGGGCGCGCGAATGGGCGGGCGGCCTTGACCTTGTATCGCGTGAAGAATTTGATGCGGTGAAAACACTGGCGGCCAATGCCCGCGCTGAAGCCGATGCGCTGGGTAAGCGGGTTGCTGCGTTGGAAGCAGCATTGAAGGCAAAAGGCAGCGCTGCCCCTGCCAAGGCAAAGCCAGCGACCAAGTCGGCAAAGGGTTCCGCCTAAACTTTTCCACAGTCGGCCCACAGCCTAATGTTGCGCGTTGATGCAAGCCCCTTGCGTGCGAGTCCGTCAAGGGGCAGACTCGGCCCAACACGGCAGGCACCATCATCATGCGCGACGCAGACGAACAATATGAGCAATTCGAGCGCGATGAATCCGCACCCGTAGACATGCTTGCGGCTTTGTTCGAAGCGCGTGGATGGACATTTGAACTGGATGGTGAAGACGAAATCACCGCAGAATATAAGGGCAGCTGGGCCAGCTATCAGTTGCGCGCGATCTGGCGTGAGGAAGATAATGCGCTGCAACTCATCATATTGCCGGACATCACGGTCCCAAGCGATAAGCGCGCGCATGTGTACACCGCGCTTGGCCTTATCAACGAACAATTGTGGCTGGGCCATTTCGATATGTGGTCGGCCAATGGCATATTGTTGTTCCGCCATGGCAGCCTGATGGCATCCAACGGTTTGTTGGGTGTTGACCAAGCACAAACCATCATTGACGTCGCGATTGACGAATGTGAGCGTTTCTATCCGGTGTTTCAGTTTATCATCTGGGGCGACAAAACGCCCGAAGAGGCCATCGCCAGCGCCATGATCGAGACGCATGGCGAAGCATAAGATAGATTAACCCTCGCGTTTTGCCCGAATGAGATAATGCATATAGCCCATGGCGATGGGCTTATCCCGATCTTCCTGCCATGCCCGCGCCTCAACATTGGCCATGGTCCGGCCAAGGCGCGTCACTTCGCCGACGGCGAACGTCATATGGTCTACGCCACCGCGCATGAAATCGACGGTGACATTAACTTGCTTGATGGCAGAATCGCTGCCCTTGGCGCGTAACGCGCGGTGAATGGCGGCGATAGCTGCAATCTCAAGCAAACCCGAAATTGCCCCGCCATGTAGGAAGCCCGGCCGGCCCTGAACGCGATCGGCAAAGGGCATGGCGATGACCGGCGCGCCGTCAAGCTCGTCGACAATGCGCATATCGAGCGCGCGGGCATAGGGCGGAAGGGCTGGCATATCGATCATGCTACGCGATCCCCGATGCGGATGAATGTTCCGGTCGCATGCGCTAAGGGTTCGTCCGGATTTCCATTATGCGCAAAGCCACGCACAAAGCCGATGCTATTGGTCAAATGATAGCAAATTCCGCGACCATAGACCCGCTCACCCGAGGGCGAGGGGCGTAGATAGTCGATCCGAAGGTCCATCGTCACTTGCGGGCGGAATTCACCGAGCTTGGTCCAAATCGACATGCTGGTCGCATTATCCATCAAGCTGATGATCACGGCAGAAGCCAATATGCCGGTGTCGGGATCCGCAACAAGGTCCTCGCGCCAATCAATAGCAAGCTCTACCCAGTCGCCGCCATGGCCAACATATTCCATGTTGAGAAATCCGCCATGGCCGAATTTACCCATCATTTTGTTGACCAAGGCAGGGTCAAAGCTGGCACCCTTTGGCGTGATGCTGCCCAGATCAGGTTTGCCAAATGCCATCTTATCTACTCGCGATTGTTGCAGGGAATGTAGGTGCCACACGCGCCTTTGTAAGCTGCTCAAATGCAAAGCCGGCTTTCAGAACATTATGGTCGTGCCATTTCGGGCCAATGAAGCTGAGGCCAATCGGCAGTCCACCGGATAGGCCCATGGGTACCGTCAAATGCGGAAAACCGGCAACGGCGGGCAACTGGCTGGCGCTTGGCCCAGAAAAAGCATCGCCCTTACCCAATGTTGACACCCAGGCAGCGCCGTTGGTCTGCGCGATGATGACGTCGACCTTGTTATTCACGAACATCTGGTTCAGCGCGTCGGTGGCCAGCCCGCGTGACGTCGCCAAGGCGCTCAGATAAGCCGGATCATCCAATCCTTTTTCCTTATCCGCGGCCTCAAAAATATCCTGGCCGAAATATTGCAATTCCTGATCGGCATTCGCCGTGTTGAACGCAATGATGTCCGCGAGCGTTTTGTGCGGCACCAGCCCGTCGGGCAATCCTTGCAAATAAGCCGCAAGGTCGGCTTTCAGCTCTGTGAGCAGGACTTTAAATTCACCCTGACCAATTTTTTGCCGGTCAATTTTGCTGGTGTCGAGCAGGATGATCTCTGCGCCGCCATCCTTCAACTTGGCAATGGCGGCGTCGAATAAGGCCGCGTCGGCATTGGGCGCCCGCATGACGCCAATGCGCAGACCTTTTAGGGCATCGATGGAGAGGCCCGCCGCATAATCGCCCCGCCAACGGTCAGCCTCTTTTGTCGCGGCGTCTTGCGGGTCGCTGCCGGCCATGGCGGTCAGCATGATGCCGGCATCGCGCACCGAACGCGTCATGGGCCCAGCTGTATCCTGACTGTGGCTGATGGGCACGACAAAACGGCGCGAGACCAAGCCGACGGTCGGTTTGAACCCGACTACGCCGTTGACGCCAGCAGGGCAGGTGATGGAGCCGTCGGTTTCGGTACCAATTGTGCCTGCTGCTAGCGCTGCTGCTGCCGCTGCGCCACTGCCGCTGGAGGAGCCGCAACTGTTGCGGTCAAGCGCATGCGGGTTCTTGGTCAGGCCGCCCACCGCGCTCCATCCGCTGGTGGAGTTATCAGCCCGGATATTGGCCCATTCGCTCAAATTGGTTTTGCCCAATATCACCGCTCCTGCCGCGCGTAAGCGGGCAATGAAGGGCGCATCGCGATTGGTGACATTGCCCGCCAGCGCCAGTGATCCGGCTGTCGTCGGAAGCGGGCCTGCCACCTCTACATTGTCCTTCACCAAAATCGGGATGCCGTGCATGGGGCCGCGATATCTACCAGCGCGTAATTCGGCGTCCAGGCTGCGGGCTTGGTTGATCGCGTCGGGGAATGTGGCGATGACCGCGTTCAGCGTTGGCCCCTTGTCATCAATGGCGGCAATCCGCGTGAGGTAAGCGGCGGTTATTGCTTCGCTGTTGAACGCGCCTTGATCAATGCCGTCTGCCAGTTGCGATAGGTCCAGATTTTCAATGGGCCCCGCTTTGGTGAGGTTGATCTGGGCTTGCGCGGTTGATGGCGGCGTTGCGACCGATGCTGCGGCGGGCTGCGCCAAGGCGCAAGATAAGGCCAATATGAACCGCAATTTCATTTATTGCCTCCTTTGGCCAATTCCGCCCCGCGGTCACGCGCGGCGCGCAGCGTCTGCGTCATCAGTCGGTCTAGCGCCATATCGGCGTCCAGCACGGCAAGGCCCGCAGCCGTTGTGCCGCCCGGGCTGGTTACGCGTGCGGCCAAATCCCCCGGCGTTTCAGGTGAAGTTGCGGCCAAAATTGCGGCACCTTCGATCATCGATAGCGCAAGCTGCGCCGCCACCGCTTGCGGCAGTCCTGCGGCCTCCCCGCCTTTTGTGAGCGCGTCGATGACGCGGTAGATAAAGGCCGGACCTGACCCCGCCAATGCCGTTACAGCATCCATATGGGCTTCGTCGTCGATCCAGATGATGGCTCCCAATGGCGCCAGCCAAGTCGCGATGTCGGGCTTGACCAACTTCGTTGCCTTTGGGGCAAACACACCCAGGGGTGATTTGCCGATTGCGGCTGCCAAGTTAGGCATCAGCCGGACAATCCGTGCGGTAGGAAAAGCCTCCGATAGGGTCTGCGTTGTCGTGCCAGCGAGTATGGAAATGACCAATGCGCCGGGGTTAAGCAATGGCGCAATGTCGGATGCGAGCGATGATAAAAGCTGCGGCTTGATGCCCAGCACGAGTAGATCGAATGACGACTGAACGTCTTGCGCCGAGCGCGACACCGCAACGCCCGCGGGCAGGTTTTCGGCAACAGGGTCCACGACATGGAAAGTGTCGGGTGACACGCCAGCGGCCAGCCAACCGCGCAGCAACGCGCTGCCCATATTGCCGCAGCCGTAGACACATATCTTCGATGGGAAAGCGGACATGGCGACCTTGTTATTGTTCAAGCGAACCTCATGCCCTATCCATGCGTGGTCGGCAACCTTAGGAACAATGACAGGCCATCCGGCGCAGGCGATGGTGGTGCGCTTGCATGACGCACAGCATCAGCGCGTGCACGGTTCAGGATAGCTGCGGACACATCGGTGTCGTGGAAAACATGGTCTGCCTCACCCAATAAACGCGCGGTCAGCAACGTCAGGTCATCAGGATTATTCGTTAGTAAAGTGATTTCAATGAACCGGTTGCCCTTGGGCTCGTCGGCGACTTTCAACCAATGGTCGACAGTATCTGGCGTGTGATTTCCAAACGGATCCAACAATCCACCGGCGGCAAAGCCATGATCCAATGCGCGGCGGCGCGGCGGCCCCTCGGGCCAGCGTGCGCGGATTTTTTCGCGCGCGGCAGATATTGCGTTGGCTAGGGGTCCCAAGCTTTCCGGGAGCAGGGTTTCAATCCGCTGACGAATGGCCTTTGCCATGCCTGCGGACGCGCCACCGGTGCCGACTGCCACCAAAACGGGCGTCCGGTCCACAATCGCTGGCGTGGTGAAATCGCATATTTCAGGCCTGTCCACGACATTGACGAGCAGGCCGCGCGCTTTCAATGCATCAGCGACGGTGCAGGCTTCGTCTTCGTCCGCGATGGCGACAAAAGCGATCCGCGCATCCTTGTCCCCTGCATCCACGCATATGCCGCCTGCGCGCTCTATCAGGCGTCTTTTGGCATCGGCCATGTCGCCTTCGCCGACCAATATGACATTCCTGCCTTTCAGATTCACAAATATCGGCAGCTGATCCAACGCGAATTCCTATTTCAGCCAGTCGGGCACATGCTCTGCCGCCAATATCGTCTCGGGCGCAATCCGTTCGGCGACCACCGCGAATTTATCGCCGTCGACGAGGACTTCGGGCACCAATCCACGGCTGTTATAAGTGCTCGCCATCGTCGCACCATAAGCGCCAGCGGTCCGGAAAACGGCAAGGTCATTGGCGACAACCGGATCAATCTCGCGTCCCATGGCGAATGTGTCGCCAGTTTCGCATACTGGGCCAACAATATTGGCCATCATTTTTTGCCCATTGGGCGTGACCGCTTCAAAATCATGCCATGCATCATAAAGCGCAGGGCGGGCGAGGTCGTTCATCGCGGCATCGACGATAACGAACGGCGCATTGCCCGCACCGGGCTTTACGCGGATAACCCGCGTGAGCAAGACGCCCGCATTGCCAGCGATAATGCGGCCAGGTTCGAACATTAATCGGACCCCCCAATCCTTGGTCACGCGTGCGACCATCGCGCCATATTCGGCCGGCTCCGGGGGATTGTCACCTTCGCGGTAGCGCACGCCAAGGCCGCCGCCCAAGTCGACATGTGTGATCACATGTCCTGCGGCACGTAATTCCTGCAGCAGCACACCCACTTTTTCAAAGGCGGTCTCAAGCGGCTCGAGGCTCGTCAACTGACTGCCGATATGCAGGGCGACACCGCGCATATGCAGGTTGGGCAAAGTGCTTAGCCGCGCATAAATGCCCGGCGCGCGGTGGATGCCAACGCCGAATTTATTGTCGGCCTTACCCGTTGAGATCTTGCCATGGGTGCCTGCATCGACGTCGGGATTGATGCGCAGCACGGCCTGCGCCGTGAGGCCAAGCGTAGCGGCGAGGGCTGCCAGCTCCTGACCTTCTTCTTCCGATTCAATGTTGAACTGGCCAACGCCCACCTTCAAGGCGCGGGTCATTTCTTCGGCAGTTTTACCAACGCCGGAAAAGACAATATCTTCGGCTGCCATCCCCGCGGCCAGCGCGCGGTCCATTTCGCCGCCCGAAACGACGTCGGCACCATAGCCTTGCCGCGCCAGAATTTTTAACACCGCAAGATTTGGGTTCGACTTTACCGCAAAGGCCAAATGTGGGTTATCCAGCCCTGACAAAGCCGCACGAAACACATTTGCATGGCGTTCGAATGTCGCCCGTGAATAGACATAGACAGGCGTGCCAATGGCATCCGCAATGTCGGCGAGCGGTACGTTTTCAGCGTGCAACACGCCATTGATAAGGTGAAAATGGTTCATGGGTTTCTATTCGGGATCGGTTTTGGCAGCTGGCACTTGGCCTTCGGCGTTTAAGGGCTGGGGCTGCTCCCCCGGTGCGATATCAAAGGGGTCGTCTGCGCGCCTTTCCGAACGTTTCAACAATTCATCGCTACGCCCGGGCCGCGCCTGCGCCGACGGTGTCGTTAACATGCCCGCTTTTTGGTCTGTCGTTTGGCCATAGGCCTTTGGCGGCAAGGCATTGCCCGTCCGAGGTTCAAGGTCGCCAACCTTGCCGCACGCTGTAGCCGCAAGCGCGATACCGCTGACCAATAGGATGCGTTGCAATGTCATGCGCCAAGTTCCTTTTTTGCTGCCGCTATCGCTTCTTTAACACGCACAGGCGCGGTGCCACCGAGGCTGGTACGACTGGCGACAGAGCCATCAATCGACAGGTCCGGCAAAGTACAGCCAGCGAGAATGGGATTAATCGCGGCCAAGTCGTCAGCATTTATATCCGACAGGCTAATGCCCCGCGCTTCACAGGCCTTGACGATGCTGCCCGTCACATGATGCGCCTCTCGGAAGGGCATGGCAAATGCGCGCACCAGCCAGTCGGCCAAATCGGTTGCGGTAGAAAATCCGGTGTCTGCAACTTCCCGCATACGCGCCGTATTGAACGTCACATTGGCAACCATGCCGGTCATCGCTGCAATCGACAAAGCGAGCAGATCATAGGCTTCAAATACAGGGGGTTTGTCGTCCTGCATATCCTTGGAATAGGCCAAGGGCAGACCCTTCATGGTGACCATCAGGCTGTTCATGCAACCCAGAATCCGGCCGGCATGGCCACGTACCAGTTCGGCAGCGTCGGGGTTGCGCTTTTGCGGCATGATAGAGCTGCCCGTTGACCAGGCATCGGGCAAAGCGATGAAGCCAAAGGGCTGCGATGCCCAAAGTATCATTTCTTCGGCCAGACGCGATAGATGCAAAGCGGTTTGGGTCGCAGCGGTGAGGAACTCCAGCGCAAAATCGCGATCGGATACAGCATCGAGGCTATTGCCCATAGGCCCATCAAAGCCAAGCGCAGTGGCGGTGGCAGCGCGATCAATCGGGAAGGATGTTCCTGCCAAAGCGGCAGCACCCAAAGGCGACTGATTCAGGCGGCTGCGGCAATCGGCAAAGCGACTGCGGTCACGTTTCGCCATTTCATAATAAGCCATCAAATGATGACCAAGCGTCACCGGCTGCGCCACTTGCAAATGGGTAAAGCCGGGCATGATGCTGCCCACATGTTCGTCGGCGCGGGCGACGAGCGCCAATTGGAAAGCGCGCAGCCCAGCGTCGATTTCCTGTGTGGCATTGCGGACCCACAGACGGAAATCGGTCGCAACCTGATCATTACGTGACCGGGCCGTGTGTAGCCGCGCCGCAGGTTCGCCGATGCGTTCCCGCAGCCGCGTTTCGGTGACCATGTGAATATCTTCAAGCGTTAGATCAACAGGCACGCCATTGGCTTGATATTCGGCATGGATCGCGTCGAGACCCTTTTGGATTGCGGCATTGTCTGCGTCCGAAATGATGCCATTTGCAGCCAACATATCGGCATGCGCTTTGCTGCCTGCGATATCCTCTTGCCAAAGACGCTTGTCGAATGGGATGGAGGCATTTATCTCGCGCATGATTGCGCCGGGGCCTTCGCCGAACCGGCCGCCCCACATGCTATTGGAATCTGACATGCGCTTTGTAATTGCCCTAATCCTTCTGGTGTTAACGGGGTGCGATAAAGAAACCCTGCCCGAGGGGCAAGCGCAACCGGCATCGGCCAAAAACTCTAGTGCTACCGACAAAGCCGATATCTTATTGGAAAGTGCAAATGGCAGCCGCGCGACGCTCAGCTATAAATTTGCGGGCCAAAAGGCGCCGACCGCGCCCTTTGCGGACGCTGACGGACAGGATGTGACCTTAGCAGATTTTGAAGGCAAGCCCCTGTTGCTCAACATTTGGGCGACTTGGTGTGCACCATGTAAAGCCGAAATGCCGACCCTGGACGCGCTGGCAAAGTTGGAAAAGGATCGGATGGCGGTCATTGCGATATCCCAAGATCTGGAAGGCCGCGCCCCTGTTCTAGCCTTTTTCAAAGAGACAAACGTCAAGAATCTGGTTCCCTATACCGACACGGATAACGCGATATTGGCTGCGTTCAACAACGCCCTCGCATTACCCACGACCATATTGTACGACAGTGCAGGGAAAGAAGTTTGGCGGCTTACGGGCGGCGTCGAATGGGATGACGCTGAAATTGCAGAGCTGCTGCGCGCGGCAGACTGAGGCGATTTGGATAAGCCAAACGAAAGAAATGGTGCGGCCAAGAAGACTCGAACTTCCACGGGCTTTCGCCCACAACGACCTCAACGTTGCGCGTCTACCAATTCCGCCATGGCCGCACGCGCCTAGACAGGTAGGAGGCGGCCCCTAGCAAAGCGTGTAGGCAGGCGCAACAGGCATTATCAATCGCGTCGCAGCAGGAACACCGCATGTTCCGCCAAAAGATTGGCCATTCGTTCATTACGCGGCTTGCCACCCGACAAAAACCATTGGCCTTCTATTCTAATATTCCGCTCGTTGAGGAAACTGCGAAAATCGTCGATGGTCACATGGTGGATGTTGGGCGTGTCATACCATGTATGGGGAAGCTGCTCCGTCACGGGCATGCGTCCGCCGAACATATGGGCCAAACGCATGCGCCATTGCGCAAAATTGGGGAAGGAGACAAAGGCCTGCCGTCCAATCCGCACCAGATGGTCCAAAACGAGATCAGGTCTTTTGGTGGTCTGCAATGTTTGGCTTAAAATCGCATAGTCAAAGCTACCATCGGGATAATCAGCCAAGTCGGTATCGGCGTCGCCTTGAACCACCGATAGGCCGCGGGCGACCGCCGTCGCCACGTCGCGGGCATTAAGCTCCATCCCGCGCGCGTCGACATTCTTTGTATCGCGCAATGCCGCCATCAACAGACCATCGCCGCAGCCGACATCCAAGATACGCGCGTGGGCGCGCACTTCGCGGGCGATAATCGCAAGATCGGAGCGTAAAGCTGTCACCGGCTTTCCCCTGCGCGCAAAAAGCCATCGACGATGCGGTTCATTTCGGGGGCGTCCAATAAAAATGCGTCATGGCCAAAGGGGCTCGACAATTCCACAAAGCTCGCCGCCGCACCCGCCGCGTTCAACGCATGTACAATGCGCCGCGATTCTGCGGTTGGATACAGCCAGTCGCTGTCAAAACTGATAAGGCAGAAACGCGTTTTGGTGCCGGCAAAGGCCTTGGCAAGTACGCCGTCATGCGGCTCTGCCAGATCGAAATAATCCATCGCGCGGGTAATGTAGAGATAGCTATTGGCATCAAAGCGGTCGACGAAGCTGAGGCCTTGATAGCGCAAATAGCTTTCGACCTGAAAATCGGCGTCAAAGCCAAAGCTTTTGGCATCACGATTTTGCAAACGGCGGCCGAATTTTTCGGTAAGGCCGGCTTCGGACAGATACGTAATATGGGCCGCCATGCGGGCGACGGATAGGCCCGCCGCCGGTGCCTCATGCCCATAATAAGCGCCATTGTTCCAGCGCGGGTCGGCCATAATAGCCTGACGCCCAACCTCGTGGAAAGCGATGTTCTGCGCCGAATGCCGTGCGGTCGATGCAATGATAACCGCCGACCGCACACGGTCGGGATATAACGCGGCCCAGCTTAAGGCCTGCATTCCGCCCATCGACCCGCCGACCACGGCCTCCAATGTTTGGATGCCCAAATAGTCCAGTAATACAGCCTGCGCGCGGACCATGTCCGCGATGGTGATGACAGGAAAAGCCATCGCAAAAGGCGCGCCTGTGCTGGAATCGATGCTAGCGGGACCAGATGACCCCATGCAGCTGCCCAAGACGTTTATGCTGATGATGCAATGGCGTGCGGGGTCTATTGGTTTGCCGGGGCCAACCATGCGTGTCCACCAGCCCGTTTTGCCCGTAACGGGGTGGTTCGATGCCACATATTGGTCACCGGTGAGCGCATGACAAATCAATATGGCATTCGATTTATCGGCGTTTAGCTCACCATAGGTTTCATAAGCAAATTCGACAGGCGCAAACGCGACACCGCTGTCGAGCTGCACTGCCCCAAGCAACAGTGTCTTTTTGTCTAGACCAAAACGCGCATCATTCTGCATGATGACCGCCATATCAGCGGTTTCGTGCGAAACAATAGAAACTCGCAAAAGAAGTAATGGCGCGTTGGCGACACGTTGCGCTTCGCCGCCGCCGCCGCTATGGCCGCGGGGATGAACACACCCATAGCCAAACCATGGATTGAAGCGATCAGCGCCTACACACCCGGCAAAGCAAAGTCGGACGATGGCCGTGTGTTGATTAAATTATCAGCCAACGAAAACCCGTTGGGCTGCAGTCCCGCGGCTGCGGCGGCGCTGGTCGACAAAAGTGCCTCTTTGGCGCGCTATCCGGACCCTGCCTGCACCGCTTTGCGAGAGGCATTGGGCGCGGCCTATGAGATCAATAGCGACCAAATCGTCTGCGGCACGGGTTCAGATGAACTGCTGAACCTAATCGCCATGGGCTATGCGGGTGCAGGCGATGATATCATTTATGTCCGTTATGGTTTTTCGGTCTATGACATTGCGGCCCGCAAAGCGGCGGCCAATGTGATTGTCGCGCCGGACAAGGATTATGGCACAGATGTAGATGCTTTGTTGGCGCTGGTGACCGACAAGACCCGCGTGGTTTTTGTGGCGAACCCGAATAATCCGACGGGCACATTTACCGACGACAGCGAAATTGCGCGGCTGCATGCGGGATTGCCTGGCAATTGTGTGCTCGTGCTGGACCAAGCCTATGGTGAATATCTAGAGGATGACGGTCCCGCTGCATTGGAACTGGCGCGCCGCCATGACAATGTTCTGATAACCCGAACTTTCTCTAAAATTTACGGCCTCGCGGCAGAACGCATCGGCTGGTGCTATGGCCATGCAGGCCTCATCGCGACGTTGAACCGCGTGCGTGCGCCGTTCAACGTGACGGCCGCAGGACAGGCGGCAGCCATTGCCGCACTAGCGGACACAGATTTTGTGACGCGTAGCCGTCAGCATAATGCCGAATGGCGCGATTGGATGTCCGCAGAATTTGCGGCATTGTCTAACCACGGATTGAAAGTCATCCCATCTTGGGCAAATTTCCTGATGGTTTTGTTTGAAGGCACATGCAGCGCAGAGACAGCGTTTAACGCGCTCATGGCCGAAGGCTATATCGTTCGCTGGTTACCAGGACAGGGGCTTGGCAATGGCTTGCGGATCACCATCGGCACCGAAGAGGAAAATCGAGGTGTGATGGCTGCCTTGCGCCATATTTTGGACGCGAACGCGTAATGCTACCCTTTGCGCGCCTGACAATCATTGGCTTGGGCCTGATCGGCTCATCGGTGGCCCGCGCGGTCAGGGCGCAGATGCCCGCTATGCGCATTACTGGACATGATGCCGACCCAATTGTGCGTGAACGCGCGGTTGCGCTTGGGTTCTGCGATGATGTGACCGACACGGCTGGTGCTTCGGTGATGGATGCTGACCTTGTGATCCTGTGCGTGCCTGTGGGCGCTATGGGCGCGGTTGCGGCGGAATTCGCGGCGGATCTGCCAGTCGATGCGGTTGTCAGCGATGTCGGTTCCTGCAAACAAAGCGTGGCAGAAGCGCTTGGCGCGGTGCTCCCCAACGCAATTATCATTCCTGCCCATCCGGTGGCGGGCACGGAAAAAAGCGGTCCTGATGCTGGATTTTCGACTTTGTTCAAGGGGCGCTGGTGCATATTGACGCCGCCGGACAACGCACCTGCTGCGGCTGTGGAGCGCCTGCGCATTTTTTGGCAGCAATTGGGCGCCGATGTTGAGATTATGGACGCGCGCCATCATGACATGGTCCTTGCCGTTACCAGCCATTTGCCGCACTTGATTGCCTATACTATTGTGGGCACGGCGGATGATTTGGAAGGCGTGACGCAAAGCGAGGTTATCAAATATTCGGCAGGTGGTTTCCGCGACTTCACGCGCATTGCGGCGTCCGACCCGGTGATGTGGCGCGATGTGTTTCTGTCTAACAAGGACGCGGTTCTGGAAATGCTGCAGCGCTTTTCCGAAGATTTAAGCGCATTACAACGCGCGATCCGGTACGATAAAGGCGACGAGTTGGAGGCATTATTTTCTCGCACGCGCAATATCCGACGGTCGATTGTGGAACAGGGGCAAGATGATGATGCACCCGATTTCGGGCGCAAGCATTAGGTTCTAACCTTAAACGTTCAGTGCATTAATGGCAGCGTGAACGCGCGCCTCAATTTCGGCGCGTGGCAGGCCCGTGGGTAGCTCCTCACCAACCTTGTAAGTAATCGTCCCTGATTTCCAGATACCCGTTCTGCGCGGGCTTAAAGTGCCGCTGTCGACCGCAATCGGCACGACGGGAAGATCGATCAACTTATACAGGCCGGCAAAGCCCGACTGCAAAGGCGGCTGGTGGCCGGGGGCAACGCGGGTACCTTCGGGGAAGATCACAATGGGCCGCCCGTCGGCGATCATTTTCTTGGCAAGAACCAACATGGCCCGCAGCGCCGCCGCGCCGCCATTGCGGTCAACAGGTATCATGCCATAAGCGCGCGCGGCTGGACCCCATAAGGGGATATCAAACAGTTCCTTCTTCGTCACCACCGCCGGTTTGTGAAACATGCGCGGCATATCGATGGTTTCAAACATGCTTTCATGTTTGATGGCGTAGAGAACGGGCTTTTGCGGCAATGCGCCCTCAATCTTGATGTTGATGCCCAATATCCGGCGGTAGCAGCTATATTGCCAGCGCGACCAGCCGCGCACCGCCCATTGCATCAGCGGGACGGAGAACCATTGCGCCAAAAATGCTGTGACGACGAAAAACATGGATACAGTGTAAAATATCACGATGTACATGGCA
Organism: Sphingomonadales bacterium UBA656; assembly: GCA_002299895.1. Classification (GTDB taxonomy): domain Bacteria; phylum Pseudomonadota; class Alphaproteobacteria; order Sphingomonadales; family Sphingomonadaceae; genus Sphingorhabdus_B. Next base: position 55,672 of record DBOC01000007.1, read on the forward strand.
GACCGGATGACGGCCACCATGGCTTAAAGCCCCAGAAGCGACGCGACCGCGCGCAACCAATATTTATTATATTCCTTGAACAAACCGCCAAGCGACGGTTGGGTGGACACAGCGTCATTGGTCACCGAGATGCCATTGGGCAAGGCCCGATCAAGTTCAAAGCGTGCGCGGCGCATGTGCCAATCATGGGTAACGAGCCGAATGCTGCGCATATTATTCCGCTTTACCCATGCGGCCGTTTCTAACGCGTTGGACCGCGTGTCTACCGATTGGAAACCCAACGCGATGCAGCATTGAAAATATTTGGCAGATTTGGGATATTGCGCCTCAAGCTCGGGCGGCTTCACATCGCGGTCTACGCCAGAAATCAGCAATTTTTTGGATTTGCCCGATCCCAATATTTCAAGGCCACGATCAATTCTGTGCGCGCCGCCGGTCAGCACGACAACACCATCGCTGGGCGCAATGGGCGCTGGCTGCGGCAACAGCAAAGCAAACCAGGCAAAGCCCAGCATCCAGATCAACAATATGAAGGCGATAGAGCGGCTAATCATATATTCTTCTTTAACACAGTATTCATCGTGAAGCACGACATAAGCATAGCAAGCGTTGTTACAGCAAGCGGAATGCGCCGCACCACAGCGACAAATGGCGCTAGAGATAGAACGGGGTAAGGGCTATTTCTGGCCGGGTCGCCACCCGAAAACGCGTCGTCCACAGCAATTTTCACCAGCGGGCTTGCAAGTCACAAGCTGCTGCTGTTTAGTCCTCGACATGCTGCTTGTCTGCCCTTCCTGCCGCACACGTTACAATGTTCCTGACAATGCCGTTGGTGTTGATGGTCGCCAAGTACGTTGCGCCAATTGCAAGCATGCATGGTTTCAAGAAGCGGCAGTTCAACCGACGGCACCAACGCCTCCCATTCCAGCACCTATCGAACCGAGCGACACAGCGCCCGTTGTTGCTCCGCCAGAGGCCCCCGTTACGGCACAGGCATCGCCAGTGGATGACGAGCCGTCAGAAAGCGGGCTAGCTCCAGCTCCAGACCCGGACGCTGCTCCGCGGTTCATGGGGGCAGAAACGGATACGGATGATGCGCAGCCTACCATCCCAAGATTTACCCCTGAGCGCGCGGTCACACCTGATCCGGCGTCTGTATATGTCGATCCGTCGTTAAGTGCGGGAAAATGGGCAGATACTGAGCCGAAGCAAAGCCGCTTTGGGCATGAGCCACCGTTTAACCAACGTCGCAGCCCTGCAAAAATCTGGACACTGGTTGCCGTCCTCTTTGCGCTGACGGTCACATTCATTGGCACGGCTATCTCTTATTTTGGCATGCCAAATATCGGCCTGTCGAGTACGACGGAGCAGCCCGACCTAACCATCGTGCTCAACGATAATCTAGCGCTGAACCAGCGCGAAGATGGCACGCCCTATTTCATCGCGAGCGGCAGCATCGTGAACCCGACCGGGGTGCAGCAAAATGTGCCCGATATGCTCGTGACGCTCAAAGATGCGAGTGGCAGACCAGTCTACAGTTGGAAAATGAAAGCCAAAGCAAGCAAGCTTGCGCCGGGCGCAAAGGTCGATTTTAGCGAGGCGCGGTTGGACGTTCCACTGGCCGCCAAGCAGATCAGCGTCGGCTGGGTGCTTTCGGGCAATTAGCTCCGCGCCGTATAAAGGCCACTTGAACTCAGTAGCGCTCTTGGCTATGCGAACCCCAGCCGAGCGCCACATGCCGCCTTAGCTCAGTTGGTAGAGCATCGCATTCGTAATGCGGGGGTCGTAGGTTCGAATCCTATAGGCGGCACCAAACAAACTGTTTATATATAACAATAATTAAGCGCAGCGACGCTCCGATTACGGCTTAAATAGCGCTTATTCGCTATGCATAAATTTGCACTGTTTCGCCAACTTCTTGTTTAAGCGGAGAAACTCAGAGGGAAGCGGACTAGCGCTTCGTTGGCTCTCCAAAAGCGCGATACGCCAGACCAAGTAGCGCAATCATAACGGCTTCAACGATCATTGGAGGAACTGTAGTTGGTGCAGTGCCATCAAAGGCGATGCTGACGAAACGCCCGAGAAGCGCAAATGTTAGTAACATCAGTGGCACCATTAGGGGCAGGCGGTCTGCCCGCCATGCACCGATGAGCGAAAACACAGCTCCTGTTAGGAAAAAGGCGGGGAAGTCGGCGCGCATCGTTGCCATTCCCTGCGTCCCCAGCGGAGAGATTGCGAATTCCGCTGCCATCTTCGCGGGGTTGAACAGAAAACTTAGACCAATAACGATATTCAAAAGACCAACGAGGCCAATTAGGAATTGCATTGTTCTTTTCATGTGTTCTGTCCCCAAAAGTAGGCGAAGTATGCAAAGATGCCATCCTTCACCTGATGATATGGCATTGATAATGTCATTATATTGCGTCAAACATGATGACAAGTGACATTAACGTAAGGATCTCCTCCAATGTATACTATTAACGGAGCATTGGGCTCACCTTATTCGATGAAGATGCGCGCATTGATGCGTTATCGGCGCATCCCACATTTGTGGGTGCACGGCGCAGACTCGCGCGATGCTTTGAGCAAGGTCAAGGCGCCGGTCATCCCCGTGATGGAATATCCCGATGGGACATTTCATAATGATTCGACGCCGCTGATCTATGATCTCGAGGCGCGGCATGCCGAGCGTTCAGTGATCCCGCGCGTTCCTGCGTGCGCCTTTATCGCACATCTGATTGAGGATTTCGCTGACGAGTGGGTAACAAAGGCCATGTTCGGCTATCGCTGGCTGGAGGAAGTAGACCAAATCCAGATGAGCCGCTGGCTTGCATTTGACGCAATGAAGGGCGGCGGGCTAGCGACGAGCCAGGCTTTTGCGGAACAGTTTCGTGCACGCCAGGTCGGCCGCATGGCGATTGTCGGCTGCGCCGCTGAAAACTTTCCCTTGATTGAGGCCTCAACGCACGCAATTCTGGGTGCGCTGGAGGCGCATGTGGTGGACCGCCACTGCCTATTTGGTACCCGCCCGAGCCTTGCTGAGTTCGGCATGTACGGGCAATTGTCGCAACTTGGCGTTGATCCTACCGCGCAGGCGATGATGCGCAAAGACTATCCTTATAGTTTTCGCTGGTTGCTGCACATTGACGATATGTCCGGAATCAACGGGGAATGGGATTCGGAGAACGGAGGCGCGGATGCACCTTTTGCGCCGATCATCACCGCATGGCTGGAACAGGTGGGCGAAATCTATATGCCCTTTCTCCTCGCCAACGCCGCGGCAATGGAAGCTGGAGAGGAAACCTTCAGTATCACGGCCATGGGCCTGCCCTACAGGCAAGGCGTGTTCAAATATCAGGTAAAGTGCTTAGCTGATTTGCGTGCGCGCTACGCCGCATTGGACAATACGGCGCGGGCGAAGGTCGATCCGCTGCTCGCGCAGACGGGCTGTCTCCATGCTTTGCTGAGCGAATGAGCCTGAAGAGAGCGGCAACCTTATTGACGGCACTGGCGTTTCTCAGCCCGGCAACGCTGGGCGCACAAGTGGCGCCAGCGAAACGTCCCAATATTGTCATCCTCCTCGCCGATGACTGGGGTTTTACGGATGTAGGGGCCTTCGGCGGCGAGATTGCGACACCCAATATTGACGCGCTTGCCGCCAAGGGCGTTCGTTTTTCGAACTTCCATGTGGCGGGGTCCTGCTCGCCAACGCGCGCGATGCTGCAAACCGGTGTGATCAACCACCGAGCTGGCCTGGGCAATATGCCCGAGACAATCCCACCGGAACATCTGGGCAAACCCGGCTATGAAGCGCAACTCAACAACCGCGTGGTCACCATTGCAGACCAATTACGCGCGGGTGGTTACCGCACCTACCTGACGGGGAAATGGCATCTGGGACACACGCCTGATACCTTACCGACCGTGCGCGGCTATGATCGGGCACTTGCCCTCGCGCAATCGGGCGCGGACAATTTTGAAGATAAACCCAATCTGCTGATTTATAACAAGACGGAATGGAGTGAGGGCGGAAAGCCAGCAAAACTGCCCAAGCGCTTCTATTCCTCAACCCTGATTATCGACAAAATGATCAGCTATATCGATCGCGATAAGGCCACCGGTAAGCCTTTTTTTGCATCGGTCAACTTCATTGCAAACCATATTCCGGTGCAGGCACGCGATGCTGACATTGCGGCTTATGCGGGGCGCTACCATTATGGCTGGACTACACTGCGCAAAGAACGCCGTGCCGCTGCGATTACCAAAGGGGTGATGCCGGCAGGCGTTCGGACGGTTACCATGAACACCAGTGGTGATTGGACAAAACTGTCGGCACAGCAGCGCGAACAACGTGCCGGCGCGATGGCCGCTTATGCTGCTATGGGCACGGCGATGGATCGGGAAATCGGCCGATTGATCGCGCATCTCAAGACAATCGGCGCATATGAAAATACCATCTTCGTGTTTCTGTCTGACAATGGCGCCGAAGCCACTGATCCCATGAACATGGGTGCATTCACGCGCTGGAACGCCAATCAACTATATGATCAAAGCATCGCCCAACAGGGACGCCCGGGTTCGCTGACCGCACAAGGTGCAGGGTTTGCCAGCGCATCGGTCTCGCCGCTGCGTGGATACAAGTTTACCGCGAGCGAGGGTGGCTTGCGTGTTCCGATGATAATGGCCTGGCCGGGCAACCCTGCGATCAAAGGCGGCAGCGTTGCCACAGGTTTTGCTCATGTCACCGATATGCCGATGACTTTGCTAAAGCTTGCTGGGGTTGCGGCGCAACAAGGGCGTTTTGCGGGACGCCCCGTCGAGCCAATGACTGGGTTGGACCTAACACCTATGCTCACAGGGGCCGCATCATCCGTCCATTCAGCAGACAAGCCGTTGGGGTATGAATTGTCCGGCAATGCGGTGTTGTTCAAAGGCGATTACAAGCTGGTTAAAAACCTGCCGCCTTATGGAGATGGCCGATGGCGGCTTTATAACATTAGCGCCGATCCCGGAGAGACCTTGGATTTATCTGGATCTGACCCAGCCCGCTTTGCTGCCATGCAAAAGGATTATGTTGCCTTTGCCAAGGTAAACAAAGTGTTGCCGATGCCCGAAGGTTACACAGCGCCCAAACAGATTTTTGCCAATGCGATGCGCACATTATTGGTACCGCGACTGCTACAGCTTTGGCCGCTGGGCGCCTTATTGGGGATTGCCATAGCAACCGCAATCTGGTGGCGCAGAAGGCGAAATACTCGATGAAGGGCTATTGGCCTAGTCCCTGGCCTAGCGAGGACGGCGGCCCTCGCCGATTACAGTCGACTCCCGATCCTCAGGTTCTGGCACATCCAAATAGTCTGCGGTTCGCGACGACTTCGCGGCGCCGGTTGATGACGACGATGACCGTGCTCGGCGATCCGGGCGAGATTTTCGTGCTGACCCATCAGGCGCTGCGATCACAGATCGGGCTGCCAACCACCGCGCAGGTCGAGCGTATCGATCCGTTGACACTGCGTTCTCTCGTCCGCAGCCCTCGCCTTGATGGCGGCCCGATGTGGCCGGGTGGGATGGCGATCCACCGCAATGGCGATCTGTTCACCGTCTATGGACGCCACATTCATCGCTTAGCCCGCGCAGATTTAACTGTCCGCGCAGCAGCGAAATTGCCCGTCAATCAGCCCTATAACAGTTTCGTGATTTTGGATTGCGGGTTGATTATAACGAAGAACCTCTCGCTTCGCTCCACAGCACAGCTTTGCGTGATCGATCCGGACGATTTGTCTCTCGTCTGCCCGCCGCTCGATTGCGCCGAGCAATCGGTGGCGCGACTCAGCGCCGTTGGAAATACCGTCTATGTCGTCGGTGTGCGGACATTAACCCGCTATCATTGGGATGGCACTGCCCTGCGGCGCGACGATAGCTGGGCCTGCCCCTATATCGGGGATAGCCAGCGCAGCCATGGTTGGGATGCGGTTATCGGGGATCGGCACCTTTGGCTGATGGACAATGGCCAGCATCGCTATCGTACAAATATGGTCGGACGCGGCGTTGCGCAGGCACCCAACCGGCTCATCCGCGTTTCCCTTGCAGATGCTGAAGACTGGCAATCCATCGACGTCAGCGGTTTGCAGGGTGGCAGCGTCACCAACCCGCCGCTCTGGGATGAAGCACGACAAATTGTCATCGCATATGACAGCGCCAATCGCGTCATTTGCGGCTTCCGCTTCGAAGAAGAGAAGCGCGCGCTTGTGCCATTGTGGAGGCGAGATGGTTTGGGCTGCGCCAGCCACATGCTGCATTTCCCCGAAAGCGGCCTGATTTGCACTAATGATTATCAGCGCCGCGAAGCAATCGTCCTGCTCGACATCTCTAACGGAGCGACAGTTGCGCGGGTCGAAACAGGTGGGTTGATGCAAGGGGTGGTGTTTCCCTCACCCGGCTGGAATCAAGATTTCTATTGGTGCTCGATGGACCAGGTGACGCGGATCGCGTTGACGTGATCCGCGCAGCCGAACTTATTTCTGTGCCGCGATGAAATTGAGGATGAGATCGAGAAGCTGTTCGGGCTGATCTTCCTGACAGAAATGGCTGGCATCGATCCGGCTATGCTGCTGCCCCTTGGCACCAGGAATGCGGTGCTGAATTTCGGCATCGAGATGACCTAGCACTTTGTCCTGATTACCAAAGCAAGTGAGCACCGGTTTTTCGAAGCGTTCAAGCACTACCCAAGCGGCGCGATTTTCGGCGACCGAGGGATGATCCGATGTTGTCGGTACGAGCAAAGGAAATTGGCGGGCGCCTGCCTTAAAACTCTCATCGGGGAACGGCGCGTCATAAGCAGCGATTTCGGCGCTAGTCAGTGCGCGATTACAGCCGCCGTCTACGATCCGGCCAGTCTTAAACTCAGGCGTAGCCTGACTGAATGTCCGCCAAGCATCGAAACCCGGCCCAATGCTCTCACCAAAGGGCAGATAGGTGTTTGAAATAACTAGCCTGGCAAAGCGCTCCGGAAAGGCGGCAACCAGTCGCAGCCCAATCAACCCACCCCAATCCTGACAAAACAGCGTGATGTTGTTCAAATCAAGCTGCGTCAGCCAGTCGCTCATCCAACCGACATGGCGTTCATAACTATAATCATCACAGTTGGCGGGCTTGTCTGACTTGCCAAAGCCGATCAGATCAGGCGCCAGTACGCGGTGGCCAGCGGCAACGAGCGATGGTATAAATTTGCGGTAGAGATAGGACCAGGTCGGCTCTCCATGGAGCAGCAAGATCGGCCCAGCTTCACGGTCCCCTTCATCGACATAATGGAGGCGTAAGGCGGGTGTATTTTGCGCAGCAACATCAACATAATGAGCCGCGAAGGGATAGTCCGAAAGGTCTGCGAATGCAGCCTCAGGGGTTCGCAAGACCTTCAACGCGAAAGCACTTTTAAAATGCAGTCGACAAAACCTTGCGGATCATTTTCTTGAATGAAGTGACCGCCCTTCAACGTGCAATGTGGCTGACCGGCGGTGCCGGGAACGCGGCCTATAAAACGGTTCTCGCCGCCGCGCGTCACTGGATCGCCATCGCTGAAGCAGCATAGGAACGGCTTGTTCCATTGCTCAAACACCTGCCACGCGCGTTTCTGATCGGGGATCGCGACATTGTTCTCAAACGGAACGAAGGTCGGAAAAATGCGCGCACCGGCTTTGTAATTGCTGTCAGGGAATGGCGCGTCATAAGCGGCAATCTCCGCAGCGCTGAGTGCCCGCTTCGCCCCAGCGTTGACGATTTTTCCTATCGGAAAAAACGGGCTCCATTGGGAAAAGGCACGCCAGATAGCGAAAGCCCGAGGGGCAGGGCCGCCTTCAGGTAACCCGCCATTTGACAAAACGACGCTGGCAAAGCGATCAGGCATGTCAGCTACCAGGCGCAAACCGATCAACGACCCCCAATCCTGACAGACGAGCGTCATGTTATTCAGGTCAATCGCCTCGATCCATTGACGCATCCATCCAACATGGCGTGCATAGCTATAGTCGGTTTTTTTAGTTGGCTTATCCGATTTGCCGAAGCCAATCAGATCAGGTGCCACGACGCGAAAGCCTGCCGCGACTACCGGGCCGATCATATGGCGATAAAGATAGCTCCAGCTTGGCTCGCCATGCATCATTAACACTACCGGCGCATCACGCGGCCCTTCATCCACATAATGCACGCGCAATGCTGTGCCGTCTGAAGGATCGGCAATTTCCACATAATTTGGCGTAAATGGAAAATCGTGGATGTCGGCAAAGGCGCTATCGGGTGTACGAAGGACTTTCAAAAGTTATCCCCTAAGATAAATTATATTGACACTTTAAGTGCCATATTATGAATGAAAGGTCAATAAGCTGGCGCATTCCTCTTCGTATCGACCAGCCTAAAACCGATATGGTCGGTCCCTAGCCCGCGTTCCTGAAACTGACGCGCGGCGGGGCGATAGCGCGCGCAATAATTGGCGGCACAGAGGTACGATCCGCCTTTTATAACGTTAACCGGCTCGCTGGCGTCGGGGCGCATTCCGCTGGCGCTCGTCCATTCCCACACATTCCCGATCATATCATACAGACCAAATCGGTTCGGTTTGAAACAGCCCACAGGTGCCCGGCCGCCATAGCCATCGGTGTTAAGATTTTTGATCGGAAAGACACCTTGATAATAATTTGCTTGTGGCCGGCCCTTCGCATCGACCGGCTCTGGCACAGCAGCGTCGCCGCCGCGCGCAGCATATTCCCACTGCGCCTCACTCGGCAATGCCTTGCCCATCCATTGCGCATAGGCCTCTGCATCCTGATAAGCGATCTGGACGACGGGGTCGTTGTCTCGACCAACGATGCTCTCTTTCTGTCCAGAAGGATGCCGCCATTGTGCGCCCGGCACCCAACGCCACCAGCGCGGGTCGGCGTCGGACGGCGTATTGAACACAGCAGAACCGGGAACCAGCATTTCTGGCGGTGCATCGGGCAGCTTAGGCGGATCGCGCTCGGCGACGGTCTTATAACCAGTCGCCTTTACGAAGGCTGCAAATTCTGCGTTAGTCACTTCATGTGTATCGATCCAGAACCCTTTGACCGTCGCGGTTTGCGGCGGTCCTTCCTCTGGGTAATGCGGATCGTCACCCATCACGAAGCTACCGCCAGCTATCCAAACCATTTTGCTGCCCGATAGGTCAGTACACATTGCATCGGGTGACACAGATGCATCGCTGCACCCGGACAGAATTACCAAGCCGAGAGCAAACCCAAAGCGTTGCATCAAGCCACCGGCATGCAAGCCATCGCATCGCCTAGCAATCGCCGGACAACGGCCTTCGCGTCCTCAAAAGTTAGTACCTGATCATGCCGTAACAGTCGCCATGTCTGGAAACCCAATATAACGTTGAGACCATGGGTTCCCGCAACATCGGCCTTTACCACCGCGGGCAAATGCGCCTCAATAGTATCAGATTCCAGCCGCAACATTCGGCGGTAATCCTGCATCAGATAGGGTGACTGGAAGCGTTTGAGATTGCCTGAAATCCGATAAGGCATAATGGTTTCAAAAACCATGGCTCGGCGGTCCGCGATGTCGAACAGCTTTTCCTTCCAAGTAGCGCCAGTTGGCGGTTCAAGGATGAAGGGCATCACCTGCGCCTCAATAACTTCCCCCATTTCGCGGTAAAGTTCATCCATATCGTCAAAGTGTCGAAAAACAGAGCGGAGCCCTACACCCGCCACCTCTGCTACCCGCGCGGCACTTGGCGCGACATCGCCTTTACCAACCAGATCGAGCATCGCTGCGACAATCTTGCTCCGGCTCGATCGGCTTCTCTCCCGCCGACCATCGGTTAACGGCGTTTCTGAGCGGGCTGTCATCTTGTGCGATACGTTGGTCATGCATCTTTATTTTGCGGCAAATGGGCGCGGGCGCAAGCGACAATAGTCATTGCAAAAATATTTTGGCATAATTAATGCCAATATAGTTCATCTGCTGAATATGAGAGGGTACAGATAAGCATGTCGAGAATAGCATTTATTTTGGCGGCGTCTGGCCTTCTTTTTTCTGCGCCACCGGTGTTGGCGCAGGACAGTGTCCGCAACGCATGTATGCCGGACATTCGTAAATACTGCTCGGCAGAATTGGCAACCTTTAGCCGCGATAAGGTTCGGGCATGCCTCATCAAAAACATCAAAAAAACCACCCCCGCCTGTCAAGAGGCCGCGAAGGCGCGGCGCGATGCCGAGCGCGCTAAAAAAATAGGCAGCTAGAACCATGACTATATGGATAATCTGGGGCACGGCGCTGCTCACTTATGTCGGTTTTCGGCTGTGGTATGATAATTGGTCTGGTCCGCTGAAACCTGCCGAAATAGATGCGTTTCTTAAACAAATGGCAGGGCGTTTCGAAGGTACAGGAAATAGCCCTCAGGTTTTGCGGGCTTTCCTTGAGGCCGATGACGGCCGTGAGTTTGTCATGCTCAATCTGGTCAAAGCGCAAATGGAGCAGGTGGAGGACCCCAAGACAGGACACATGGTTCAAGGCTTTGATCTGCTGAAGCGTTATTCCAAGCGCTTTATGCCAGTTCTTTTCCGCAATGGCGGCCATCCCGCGATGGTTGGTCGCAAGGTCGGTGGCTATATCGATGCTTGGAACACCGAAGCGGATCCCGATTGGACGATCTTTGGTCTGATGCGCTATCGCAGTCGCCGCGACATGATAAAATTAGTAATGGATCCGGCCTTTATGGAGGGGCATCCGGACAAGCTGTTGGGCACTTTGGCCACCTTTTCCTTTCCGACGCAGCGTGTGCTGTCTCTCTACCTCAGCCCGCGGATCACAGTTGCGCTTATGCTGGCACTAATCGCGGCCTTGGGCCATGTCGCCCTGCTGACATTTGTTTGATGATATTGCGGACGAAGGAACGTCGCGAGATGCGCTGGACACGACAAATTTGGATGCGGCTTGCAACGATCAATGCCCTCATCTCGACCCTCGCACTTATGTTGTCGGCATATGCGCCTGAACCTGTGTCATCCATCGTGCGGATCGGCGCCCAAGTTCAATTCATGCACAGCATGGCCAGCATCGCCTGCGCCACATTCATGAATGTGGGCGCCCAAGGCGCACGCCACGCCCCGGCCTTCCTGCTCAGCGGGTCGCTTCTGTTCGCTTTGCTTCATTATGGCCAAGCCATCGGCTTCTTAGGACCTCAGCTTGGGGTAACTTGTTTCGCCATGATCTTGATGGCAAGCGGGTGGCTAATCATGTTCGCAGCCGGGCGGGCGATAGACAAATAAGGATAGGGTTGGACAGGCATTGAAGGCACGCAAGCTCAAATGGATACGGCCATCGGCGCTGCTTGCGCTTTTGAGCAGCGCGAAATGAAGGTCTTTCTGCCGCCCATCTCCAATGCGCAATATCAAGGCGCGCGCTCTGCAGCCTGGTTTTTGGCTTTTTATGGTGTCGCGTGGATTGTACCTGGGATGATCCATAGTTTCCTGCCCGATGGGGGCGCAGGTGTTATTGCAGGCCTTGATCTCAGCCATAATCCAACATTGATCTTTGGCATGTTTGCCTGGGCCGGTGCGACACAGATTGCACATGGTATAGTTACTTTGGCGGTTGCATTGCGTTACCGCACATTGGTGCCGCTGTTTCTTATCGTGTCTTTCCTTGAGCGCCTGTTGCTCAGCTGGTCGGGTTGGATAACGCATGTGCCTGTCAGCGGCCATCACCCACCTGAACATTATGCCAGCCTATTTTCGCTCCCAGTGATTTTGCTATTTCTGGGACTGTCCATTCGGCGATCACCTTTAACCGAGCCAGAGATTTCTGCATGAGAAAATGTATATGGCTCGGTGCGTTGTTGCTATTGATTGGCGCAGGCTATTTGGGTTTCCAGCACTATAAAATCTATCTGCCCGGCATCATCGGCGAATGGCGCGAACCCATTGCCGAAAACCGCCCAATTGAATGGGCGCAGGGCCCAACGGTGGCACCCTCAGGCAAACGCCCACCCAATGTCATTCTGATTGTCGCCGATGATCTAGGCATGAACGACATTTCGCTTTACGGTGGCGGGGTTGCAGGTGGAGCAGTGCCGACCCCAAATATCGACTCGATTGCCAAACAAGGCGTCAGCTTTGCCAATGGTTATGCCGCTAACGCTACCTGCTCGCCTTCGCGCGCAGCCTTGATGACGGGGCGTTATCCGACACGGTTTGGATTTGAATTTACTGCCGTACCAGCAGCCTTTGTTTCAAACCTCGCACATAGCGACAGCACATCACCCTATCCGCCAATCTATCATAAAGAGTTAAACCACGACCTGCCGGCTTATGCCGACATGGGGGTGCCCAATGCGGAAATAATGTTGCCTGAGGTTCTTAAAGCCAAAGGTTATCATAACATCCACATCGGCAAGTGGCATTTGGGTGAAGCCAAAGCTCTAAGGCCAACCGCACAGGGGTTTGACGAAAGCCTCGGCATGCGTTCGGGCGGCGATTTGTTTATGGCAGAAAATGACCCTCAGGTCGTTAACGCGAAGTTGCCATGGGATCCGATCGACCGCTTTTTATGGGCAAACTTGCCGCATGCCGTTTATTGGGGGGATAGCGCGCGTTTCCGTCCCAAGGGCCACTTAACCGATTATTTTACCGACAATGCGCTGGCCGCAATTGAGGCGAACAGGAACCGGCCCTTCTTCATGTATCTCGCCTATAATGCGCCGCATACGCCGCTGCAGGCACTGAAATCCGACTATGACGCCCTGCCGCAGATCAAAGATCATACGCAGCGCGTCTATGGAGCGATGATGCGCCAACTCGACAGGCGGATAGGTGATATACTGCAGAAGTTAAGGGACACTGGGCTCGATAAAAATACTCTGCTTATCTTTACCAGTGACAATGGCGGCGCGTGGTACACTGGCATAAAGGACCACAACACACCCTATCGTGGGTATAAAGGCACCTTCTTCGAAGGGGGCATTCATGTGCCCATGATGATGCGCTGGCCCGGCAAAATCGCAACGGGGACGGTTCGCAACGATGTTGCCCAGCATCTGGATATGTTTGCAACGATTGCGGCGGCAACCGGCGCAAACCTGCCTAATGATCGCAAGATGGATAGCTTCAACCTGCTGGGCGCTGGGCCAAAACGCGATATCACCTTTTGGCGTTCGGGCCATTATCGCGTTGTCCGCGCGGGCGACTGGAAATTGCAAATTTCGAAACGTCCTGAAAAGGTCTGGCTGTTCAACCTCGCCACTGATCCGACTGAGCGAGTCAATTTGGCCGCGAAGGATCCAGCCCGGGTAGCGGAACTTCGTAAGTTGATTGTGGCACACAATGCCAGACTGCCCAAGCCGCTCTGGCCCGGCTTGCTCGAGGGCGCGATCCGGATCGATGTTCCGCTCAACGCACCATGGAAGAAGGATCAGGAATATGTCTATTGGGCGAACTGAACGCGCGGTAATGTTCGTAACGAATAGGTAGGTATCGCCTCAACAAATCACATGATAACATCAATAATACAAGTTTTATCAGTTAGATCCTTCATTCCGCACTATTTGTCACGCGCTCGCAAGTCACCTATAATTTTCAAGATAAATCGTCCTCTTGATTTTTCATGAAGCGCTCAATCATCATAACATTGAAAGCAAGTTATGACCCCGCGTTGCCGCTTAAGCAATTACGTTTACCAGAACCATCTGCATGGAAAAGGACAAGGGCGCTATCATTGTCGGGAAACCCGACCAGCTTATCCCGACAATCGAAACGGTCATTGCCTCTGTCAACGCGGGGCTTGACCGATCGCAGTTAGATAGGCAGTTGACCTTGCATGAACCAATTAACCGTAAGCCAAGCCGTACTTTCGCGCCGTTCTGTTCGCGCGTTTACACCCAAAACCGTCTCGCTGGAGTTGCTTCACCGGGTGATGGACAAGGCGCGATGGGCGCCGTCGGGTTGTAATTTTCAACCCTGGGAAGCAACGATCCTGACGGGCGCGCCGCTTGCTGAGCTGCAACAGAAAATGCTCGCTTCGCCTATGCAGGATCCGCCGGAATATTCATGGTCCGAACCAGAGGTTATCCCTGAATGTAAGGCGCGCTTGGCGCAAGTAGGTGCGTCGATGTATCAGGCCATGGGTATTGGGCGCTCTGACGCTGATGCGCGAAGCGACTTCGTCCGCAACAATGTGATGTCGTTCAATGCCCCTGCGGTGCTGCTGTGCTATTTTGACCGCCGCATGGGCTCGCCGCAATGGTCGGATGTCGGGATGTGGCTTCAGACCATCATGTTATTGCTGCGCGAAGAAGGGCTGGATACTTGCCCTCAGGAATTCCTCGCCATGCATGCAAAGCTCATCAAGGAATTTATCGGCGTTTCCGATGAAACCCACATTTTCTTCTGTGGCATGGCCATTGGCTACAGAGACGAAGAGGCTGCGGTGAACGGCTTTGAGCGGCAGCGCGAACCAGTTGAAGGCAACGTCCGCTTCGTCGGTTTCTGACGCTAGGATTACATCATCAAGTTAATGCCGTGATCAAGCGCGTCACGCCAAGGTGACAAGCCCGATAACCGCGCCTGTCATCGCCGACGCCATATTGCCCGCGACCCAGCTTTTCATACCTAAAGCGGAAACCTCTGCGCGTCGTGTGGGGGCGAGCGTAGCAATAGTCGATACCAACAGGCCGACGCTGGCAAGGTTCGCAACGCCGCATAAAGCATAAGTGATGATCAGCTTGCTGCGCGCATCAAACGTGTCGGCGGGCAAGGCGGCGAGATCAAGATAGGCGACATATTCGTTGAGGATGGTTTTGGTACCCATTAATGCGCCCGCCGCGGGGGCTTGGTCCCAAGGGATACCAATGCTCCACATCAGCGGCGCGAACAGCCAACCAAAAATGCGTTTGAGGGTGAGGGGCTGCGCATCCACATAAGGCAACAAGGCCAGCAACTGGTCGGTCAAATTGACCAATGCGAACACGACGATGATGATGGCGATAACCGCCAGCACCAATTGCATGCCCTCCATCGTGCCTTTGATGACGGCGTCCATACTGCTTTCATATTTCAGGTCAGCGTCAGCATCCTCTGCGCGCATGCTGCCATCGCCCGGGACCATTAGACGGGCAATCAACACGGCGGCAGGTAAGGAAATCAGCGAGGCCACAATCATATGGCCAACGGCGTTCGGCACGGTCTTGGACAAGGTGGTGGCGTAAAGGACAAGAATGGCGCCGGAGATTGTGGCCATGATCAACACCATGATCATGAACAATTCTGAACGGTTCATCCGTTCAAACCACGCGCGCAGGACAAGAGGGGTTTCAACAACGCCCAGAAACATCGTCGCGCCACCGCCGAGGCCAACGACGCCGCTGACGCCCAAGGTCTTGCGCAACGCCCATGACAGGCCGCGGACCGCAGCGCGCAAAATGCCCCAATGCCACAACAATGCAGAAAGCGCAGAGAAGACGATGATGAGTGGCAATATTTGAAATGCGACGATGACCGGCTGTTCTACGCCGGGCTTGAGCATAAAGGGGATCGGTGCACCGCCGGTATAGCCGAACATGTAACTGGACCCAACCAATGTCGCCTTTTCCACTGCCGCGACCGCATTATTGGCATAGCCGACCAAGGTCCAAATGAAGGGCACCCGCGTAACCGCCAGCGCCAGCGCAATTTGCAAGACAAGCGCGCCGAATATCCAACGCCAAGACGGCCGCGCCGCCCGATTTTCGGATAAGGCCCATGCCAGCGTCACTATCAACGCTATGCCAATTAATCCCTGTCCCTGCTGCAAAACCGCCATCTTACCCCAAACTTACATTATGAATGTAGAGACATGGGCTTAGCGGCTTTTCACAGCGCGCGTTACCCAAAAAGCAGCCACGCCGCTTTCGCATCTGCCGCTCATGCCGGCAGGACGCGCTGCAGTAACCACATGAAAGCGATGCTGCCAATGGCATAAGCGCTGACTATCTGGGCGCGAGCGACGTAAAGTGCGTTAAAGCGGCGGAGCGCCCATAAGACCAGCATCGCCACAGCGACGATGACAAGCTGGCCTGCCTCAACACCCAGATTGAAGGTCAGCAACGCGACAGGAACCTCACCCTGCGGCAATCCGATTTCGGCCAATGCGCCTGCAAAGCCGAAGCCGTGGAGCAAGCCAAAGAGAAAAGCGACGACCCATGGAAAACGCTCTGACAGACGCAACTCACCGGGTTTGCGTTTCACGATTTCGACAGCAAGGAAGACAATCGATAATGCGATTGAGGCCTCAACTGGCGGACCGGGTACGCTGATAAGTTCCAGCGTCGTTGCCACCAAGGTCAGTGAATGCGCTATTGTGAAGGCCGTCACCGTTGCAGCCACGCGCCATGCTCCGTTGAGCAAAAGCACGAGGCACAGCACGAACAATAAATGGTCATATCCCATCAGGATATGTTCGACACCTGTGACGAAATAGGTGCGGGCGACTTGCCATCGGTCTGCCTTTTGCATGATGACTGCGGCTGGATTGGCTGGCGTTAGCCGCGCGGCTTGCGTGATCCCATTGGTGGATTGGTAACGCAACAATGCGTCGGCTGGTGTGTTTTCCATGCCGCTTAAACGGACAGACCGGCCTGCCAATGCCGCGCCGCAATCAATATCCCAGCGCGCTAATAAAGCAGCAGCATCAACACTGCGTACAGGTTCGGTCGCTGCGCAATCGCTTGGGAATATCGGGACGACGCGCGCGGCAAGGCCCGGCCGGATGGGAGCTTTCCATGTGATTTTATACTGGTGGGTAGCAGCATCATGTTCGCGGATTTCCAGATAGCCCGGTTGCAAGTCATCCGCGCGCGCGACGGACGTGAAGCCAGCCGCAATCAAGAGCAAAAGGAGAAAGCGGACGATCATGGCTTGGCGATGCGAATGTCATATCCGTCGAGCAGTGCCTGATAGGCCGCGGCTTCACGTGTCGCCTGCGTGTCGGCACGCCAGTCGTTGGACACACGCTGGCGGATGTCGGACAAAGGCGGTGTCGCTGACGCAACAACGTCGCGGATGCGGACGGCATGCCATCCGAAACCGGACTGGACTGGCCCGCTCCAACGCCCTTTCGGCAATGTGCGTAGGCTGTCGGCAAAGCTGTCGCCAAATTCACGCGCGATGATGTCGGAGGCGGCTTTGTCCATGCTGGCAGATACGCTCAACGGCCGCGCTTGGACTGTTTTTCCGGCGTTCAGGGCTAAGACAGATGCTTTCGCGCTATCTTCGTCCTCGCCTAAAAATTGCTGTTCGAAACTGAAGGCCGGTTTTTCTGCATAGCGGATTTTGTTCGCCGCATAGAAGCTTTGCAGCGTCGTTTCCGAAGGCTCCATATTCTGGATTTGCGCTATCGCCAGAAATTCCATTTTGGCGCGCAATCGGCGACGGATGACGGGGTCATCGACGTCAAGGCCCATGCGCATAGCTTCTCGAAAATAGATTTCTTCCTTGATATGATCGCGGATCAGATTGTCGAGTGTTTGCGGCGTTGGCGGACTACGCCATGTTTGCTCCCATTGCGAAGCCAGCCGCGCGACATCTGCTTCATTGATGGTGATGCTGCGGTCTAAGCTGTCTTCGCCGCCAAACTGTCCCATGAGCAGGAACAGGGCCGATCCCGCACCAAGAAAATGCACCAAAGGCTCACGCAGAGCCTGCTTCATCCAATCCCGCATCATAAATTGGTGACACCGCGGCGGGGACATTTGACCATGATCAGCGGTGCACCGCCAAATCCTCGACCCGTCATACTCGCCCCTCCTTCATAGCCAATTGCATTCGGTATCTGCGCTACCAAATCATCCATCGCGAGAATAGAGATTTCGATATTGTCGCATATTGCGGTGAGGGCGTTGTTAGCCATGCCCAGGTATGGATTTTAGGTTCGATGCAAATACAAAAAATATATATATTTTTCAATTTTCTAAAATAAAGTTGGAGCTTCTCGCAGAGCGATATCGGGCAGCGCCCAATCCATTGGCTGGAACCCGTTGCTAATCAGAAAGGCGTTGCATTGCGAGAAATGTTTGCAGCCCAAAAAGACGTTATGTGCCGATAAAGGCGATGGATGCGCCGCCTTAAGCACCAAATGACGGCTAGCATCGACATTCGCTGCCTTTTTATGGGCATAAGCGCCCCACAGCATGAATACGACGGGTTTAGATTGCGCATTCACTTGTGCGATAATCGCGTCGGTAAACTGCTCCCATCCTTTTTTGCTATGTGAAGCGGCCTTGGCCATTTCGACCGTGAGGACGCTATTGAGCAACAGCACACCTTGCCGCGCCCAATGCTCCAAAAAGCCATGATTTGGGCGGGGGAGGCCCAAGTCATTCCCTAACTCTTTGTAAATATTGGAAAGGCTCGGCGGAGTACGCACGCCGGGCAGGACGCTGAAACACAGGCCATGCGCTTGCCCCGGCCCATGATAGGGATCTTGCCCCAAAATGACGACGCGCACTTTGTCCAACGGCGTCAGCTCGAGCGCGCGGAACCATTCAGCTTGCGGCGGGAAAACCGTCTTGCCGGCGGCCAGTTCCGCATCGAGAAAACCTTGGAGCGCCACTGTTTCTTTTGCAGCAAGCGCGGCTTGCAGCGAGGTCTTCCAATCCTGCGGTAGTGCGAAAGCGGTCATTCGGCCTTTGGCGGTGCGGTCAGCAAATCAGTCCAGGCCTTGGCTTCTTTCGACGTGGCGGGACCAAGCAATTCCATCGCATGGCGCAACCGCTCGCGAATGATGTCGCGGCCCAGATGCGTGATTGCGTCGAACAAAGGTACGCCCTGCGCGCTGCCGGTGATGGCGATATAGAAGGGTCGGATGACGTCCTTCAACTTTGCGTCCAAAACCTCGGCAGTGCGGCGCAACGTGGCTTCAACACCTTCTTTGTTCCATTCGATCATAGCATCAAACTGCTGTAAACCAAGGGTGTAGGCAGCGCGCTGCATATCCTGTTCCAGCTTCACGCCATCGCGCAACCGCTCTGCGGTCATGCCGTCGATCCGGTTCATGAAGAACATGGCAGTCAGCCCGCCCAAGTCCGACATTTTGGTAATCCGCGCCTGCGCCATTTCGGCGATGGGGGTGAGGTAGCTGTCATTCAACGCCCATGCCTTTACCGCGTCTAGAAATTCTGAAACGCTAAGTTCTTCGCGCAGATAACGGCCATTGAGCCAATCCAGCTTCGACGTATCGAACACCGGCCCACCAAGCGAGATATTGTGAACGTCGAATTCGTCGATAAGCGTCTGCAGCGAGGTTTTCTCATCTTCCTCGCTGGCCGATTTGATGAACAGGCCCAAGAAGTTTTGCATCGCCTGCGGCAAATATCCTGCGCGCTGATAATATAAGATGCTGGTCGGGTTCTTACGCTTCGACAGCTTCGACTTGTCGGCATTACGCAGCAACGGCAAATGCGTGAGCACAGGCGGTTCCCAGCCGAAATATTGGTAGAGCAACAAATGCTTTGGTGCCGACGAAATCCATTCCTCACCGCGCATGACATGGGTGATACCCATAAGATGGTCATCGACAACATTGGCGAGATGGTAAGTCGGCAGGCCGTCCGATTTCATCAGCACTTGCATGTCGACAACATCATATTCGAACGCAATTTCGCCGCGCAGCGTGTCTTGAACAATACATGTGCCCGTTGTGGGAATTTTCATACGGACAACGTGCGAAACACCGTCGCCGTCGAGCTTGGCGATATCTTCAGCGGTCAGTGCCAAGCAGGTGCCATCATATTTTGGCGGCTGCTTTGCCGCCATTTGTGCGGCGCGGGAGGCCGCGAGCTTCTCAGGCGTACAATAGCATTTGAACGCATGGCCGTCTGCCAATAATTGGTCACAATGCGCGGTATAAATCGCGCTGCGCTCGGATTGGCGGTAGGGACCATGAGGGCCGCCAACATCCGGACCTTCGTCCCAGCTAAGACCCAGCCAGCGCAGCGATTCCAAGATCATCTTTTCGGATTGTGGTGTTGACCGCGCTTGATCCGTATCCTCGATCCGCAGCAAAAATTCGCCCCCATGCTTCTTGGCAAAGCAATAATTGATCAGCGCAATATAGGCGGTGCCAACATGTGGGTCGCCGGTGGGGGATGGTGCGACGCGGGTACGTACTGTCATGAGAAACAAAGGCCTTTGGTTTGATTTGCCCGCGCTCTAACAAGCTGCAACGGCATTGTCATCTTTCCGGTGCAGTTAAAGTCCAAAGGTATAGGAGCGGAACATGCAAAGCAGCCCCATTTCGATAAGCAGGCGGCAGTTCGGATTTGGTCTTGGCAGCATTGCGTTTGCGGGGCTTGCTGCGCGGTCCATTGCGCAGATACCTGCCCCGGGAGCCAATGAAGTCTATGGCTATGGCCCCTTGGTGCGCGACCCGAATAACCTGATCGACCTGCCCAAAGGCTTTGATTATCGTGTCATTTCCCGGCTCGGTAACATCATGGATGATGGCTATTTGGTTCCAAACTCCGCCGATGGCATGGGCGCAATTGATTTAGGCAAAGGAAAGATTGCCCTGATCCGCAATCACGAGCTTGGCATCAAGGAACAGGATTTCGGTCCATTTACGGCTCGGGTCGCAAAGGATTTTCCTGCTTATGATCGCATGACGGATGACAAATCCATGCCCTTGCCGGGTGGCACCACCACTTTGATATATGATATGAAGACCGGCCAGCGCGAGAGTGAGTTTTTGAGCCTGTCCGGCACGATCCGCAATTGCTCCGGCGGGATTACGCCATGGGGAAGCTGGCTCAGCTGCGAGGAGAATGTCACGCGCGCTGGAGAAAATGTGGGTAAAGATCATGGCTATGTTTTTGAGGTACCCGCTACTCAGAAAGGCCTTGTTACGCCCGTGCCGTTGAAGGACATGGGTCGTTTTAATCATGAGGCGGCGTGCGTTGATCCGCGGTCGGGCATTGTCTATTTGACCGAAGATCGCGGTGACAGCCTGCTTTACCGGTTTATTCCCAATGAAAAGGGACAGCTTGCCAAAGGTGGACGTCTGGAGGCTTTGGCATTTGTACAAGCCGAAATTAGCGATACGCGTAACTGGAATGAAGTTCAGGTCAGCAAGGGTCGACAATATCAGGTGAAGTGGGTCCCGCTATCAGATCCCGAAAGCCCCCAGGATGATTTGCGTAAACAAGGTGCTGCGAAAGGTGCTGCGCTGTTTGCGCGTGGCGAAGGGATTTTTTGGGGGAATGGTGAATTGTTCTTTGCCTGCACCAATGGCGGCGCTGCGAAATATGGTCAGATTTTTCGCTATGTTCCATCGACAAACGAAGGGTCGCTGCGGGAGGCCGAAGCGCCAGGGCTTATCGACTTGTTCATGGAATCGACCAATCCTGCCTTTTACAATTATGGCGACAATATCGCTGTGATGCCGACAGGCCATTTGTTGGTGTGCGAGGACCAATATACGGACATTTCAGACAATCATTTGCGCGGCGTTAATGCGCAGGGTCAGACCTACATGATCGCCAGAAGCCGTGTGCAAACCGAATTTGCCGGCGGCTGCTTCTCACCCGATGGCTCGACAATGTTTGTCAACATGATGGAGCCGACGATGACACTGGCAATCAGTGGGCCGTGGGATAGGGTAAAGTCTGCCTAGCGGAAACTTGTGAACGGGCGTAGCGATCAATTCTCATGCCCCAGATTGTCCCTAGATTGATTTCCCTTGGCACCGCCGTGCCGTCACACCGCATCACACAAGCGGACGTTTTGACGATTTTGGCGCAGGCCAAAGGGCAGGCGTTGCCGCCGCGTATGGCGGAGATATTGGGCAATACGGGGATTTCGCAGCGCCATATCGCGATGCCGCCCGAATATTATTTTGACGCCAGAAGCTGGGCCAAGCGGGCAGGCGTCTATGAAGCCGTTGCCACACAGATTTTTGAAAAGGCTGCCATGCAGGCTTTGGCGCGCGCAAATTTGCAGCCCGCTAACATAGGGCAGATTGTTTTTGTATCGACCACAGGAACGATGACGCCCAGCCTGCCAAGTCGGATGTTAGCGAAAATGGGATTTGCACCCAACACACGCTGCGTGCCTTTATTTGGCTATGGCTGTGCTGGCGGGGTTATTGGCCTTGGCGTTGGGGCTGATTTATTTCGTGCATGCCCCGACAAACCGGTGCTGCTGATCAGCCTTGAACTATGCAGTATTGCCTATGACCATGCGCGCATGGACAAAAAGGATATGGTCGCTTTGGCACTGTTTGCCGATGGCTGCGCCGCCGCGATCATTGGCGACGGGCCAGGCCCGCAATTGGGGGCATTTGCGAGCCATGTTTGGCCCGGTACGCTCGATATGATGGGGTGGGAGATTGGCGACACGGGGTTTGATTTGGTGCTCGCGCGCGACATACCGGTTTTCGTGAACAGCCATTTTGCCCCTGTATGCGACGATTTTATCGCACGACAAGGCCTATCCAAAGCGGACATGGCGGAACCCGCCTGCCACCCAGGCGGCGGCCGCGTGGTAGATGCGCTCTCCGATTATTTGGAGCATGATCTGGCCGCGACCCGCATAGTCTTACGCAACCATGGCAATATGAGTTCGCCGACGGTATTGTTTGTGTTGGAGGCATTGCTCTCTGCTGGACCAATTGCGAAACCAACATTGTTGACTGCACTTGGGCCGGGTTTTGTAGGCGCGATGGGACTTCTCAAACCATGACGTTATTCGACTGGCCAGTTTGGGCGCTCATCGTCTTTACATATGTCATTATGCAGCGACTGGCCGAGCTGGCTTATGCGAATGCCAACACCCGCCGCTTGTTGGCGGAAGGCGGCCGCGAGCATGGCGCGCGCCATTACCCCTTGTTTATCGTGCTCCACAGCGGATGGTTAGCCGCAATCGCCTTGTTCGCTGCACCCACGAGCGCGCCTGACATGCTATTGCTTGGTATCTTTATCGCGAGCCAAGCCTTCCGCTTTTGGACGTTGGCGAGCATTGGCAGATGGTGGACCACACGGATCATTAGCGCGCATCATTTCCCGCGCGTGCGGCGCGGCCCATATCGTTTCATCAAGCACCCCAATTATGCCTTAGTGGTTTTGGAGATTGCGGTCTTGCCGCTTCTTTTGGGCGCACCTGCGATGGCGATTATCTTTTCGATCCTAAACGCTGTGCTTTTATGGTGGCGGATCAGGATCGAAAATGATGTGCTGGCGGAGCGTGGCCGCACCACTTGACCCAGCAGTCAGCGGGCGCTAATGGCGCGCACTCCTGTGACCAGAGGGGTGATTCTCTCTGGCCCGTGGGATTTACGCAGAATAGCAGCACATTGAGTGATCGGCCGGGTGGGCCAAAGGCTGAGCCTCCACCGCAAAATACGGCTGCCCATCCAAAGTAACCGCTTAATAAAGGTGAAGATATGCCAACGATTAACCAGCTGGTCCGCAAGGGCCGGACCCCGCAGAAGACCAAGTCAAAGGTCCCTGCGATGGACCAAAATCCACAGAAGCGCGGCGTTTGCACCCGCGTGTACACAACCACCCCGAAAAAGCCGAACTCGGCTTTGCGTAAGGTTGCGAAGATTCGCCTGACAAACCAGCGCGAAGTTATTTCCTATATCCCAGGCGAAGGTCACAACCTTCAAGAGCATAGCGTTGTGCTTATCCGCGGCGGCCGCGTACGCGACCTTCCCGGTGTGCGTTACCACGTGCTGCGCGGCGTGCTCGATACGCAGGGTGTCAAGGACCGCAAGCAATCGCGTTCCAAATATGGTGCAAAGCGTCCGAAGTAATTCGAACGTTACCATTGGCTGGCCCGATTGGCGCGCATCTGCGCTG
>DBOC01000014.1 GCA_002299895.1 Sphingomonadales bacterium UBA656
GTGCCATTGTTCGCACGTGCGCTAGATTTCGTCGCGCAGAGCGTTTCGTCTGGCGGCAAGGTATTGTTCGTTGGCACGAAGCGTCAGGCCCAAGGCCCAATCGCCGATGCAGCCCGCGCATCAGGTCAGCATTTCGTTAACCATCGTTGGTTGGGCGGCATGCTCACCAACTGGAAGACCATTTCAAACTCAATCAAGAAGCTCAAGACGCTTGAAGAGCAGCTTTCGGGTGACACGCACGGTTTCACGAAGAAGGAAATCCTTCAAATGACCCGCGAGCGCGACAAGTTGGAATTGAGCCTTGGCGGTATCCGCGACATGGGCGGCATTCCTGACGTCATGTTCGTTGTTGACGCCAACAAGGAAGAGCTTGCTATCAAGGAAGCCAATGTTCTGGGTATTCCAGTGATCGCGATCCTCGATTCAAACGTATCGCCTGACGGCATTGCATTCCCTGTTCCTGCAAATGATGACGCCGCACGCGCCATTCGTTTGTATTGCGACGCGGTTGCCACTGCGGCAACCAAGGGCAATGTAAACGCGAAGGTTGCCAAGGGCGTTGACCTTGGCGCGGAAGTTGAGCCTGCAGCTGAACCAGCCTTGGCTGAAGAGACTGCGCCAGTAGCAGAAGAAGCAGCGCCTGCTGCGGAAGAAACTACCGCCGAAGCGCCTGCCGCAGAAGCGTAATCAATTTGTCGTCACCCCCGCGTAAGCGGGGGTCGACCCTGACATTTGCATATATTGTAAGCTCAGGTGTTGGGTCCCCACTTTCGCGGGGATGACGAACTTTAATGAGGTCGATTGGCCTCCCGCATATTTCGAAAGGACAAATTTATGTCTGCAATTACTGCTTCAGCCGTTAAGGAACTGCGTGAGCTTTCCGGCGCTGGTATGATGGACGCCAAAAAGGCGCTGGAAGAAACCAATGGCGATATCGAAGCTGCTGTAGATTTGCTGCGCGCCAAGGGTCTTGCTACCGCTGCCAAGAAATCCAGCCGCACGGCGGCTGAAGGCCTTGTCGGTGTTGCTGTAGAAGGCACCAAGGGCACTGCTATCGAAGTAAACAGCCAGACCGACTTCGTCGCCAAGAACGAACAGTTCCAAGAATTTGTTGCCGCCGTTAGCCAAGTTGCGCTTGGTTTGGCTGCTAACGATGCCGACGCCGTATTGGCCGCGCCTTATGGCGCTGGTGAAACGGTGCAGGATCGCTTGACCAATAACATCGCAACCATCGGCGAAAACCAGGTGATCCGCCGCGTGAAGTCGCTGTCGGTTAGCAATGGTCGAGTTGTTTCTTATGTCCATAACGCTGCGGCGCCCGGCATGGGCGGCATTGGTGTTTTGGTGGCACTGGAAAGCCAAGCAGATGCTTCGACGCTCGACGGTCTTGGTAAGCAATTGGCGATGCACATCGCTGCTGCATTCCCACTGTCGCTTGATGAAACCGGCCTTGATGCCGAAACGCTTGAGCGTGAGCGTGGCATTGCCCGTGAAAAGGCATCGGAAAGCGGCAAGCCTGTTGATATCGTCGAAAAGATGGTTGAAGGCGCTGTGAAGAAATTTGCCAAGGAAAATGCCTTGTTGAGTCAGCCATTTGTGATGGACGGCAAGACACCGATTTCCGATGTTGTGGCCGCCGCTGGTAAAGAAGCTGGAACGCCTATCGTACTGAAGGACTATGTCCGCTTCCAATTGGGCGAAGGCATTGAGAAGGAAGTGTCTGACTTTGCAGCGGAAGTAGCTGCTGCGGTTGGCGCATAACAACGAAACCACCGCTCGTATCTCTCTAGAAGCGGGATATGAGCGGCGTTTACCTGCCGTTATAAAATACGGCATAAGCACTTGGCGATGTGGCGCGCGGCTTCTATAGCTGGGCGCCATTATCGTATCAGGGTGAGGGATATTATGGGCGCGCATGGCTATCGTCGCATTCTTCTGAAGTTATCAGGCGAAGTGCTTATGGGCGACCAAGCCTATGGCATCGACCCCGACACGGTCGCGCGCGTGGCCGAAGAGGTAAAAGCAGCGCAGGATACGGGGCTGCAATTGTGCCTAGTCATCGGTGGGGGCAATATATTCCGCGGTATGTCCGGCGCAGCCAAGGGTATGGATCGCGCGCAGGCCGATTATATGGGCATGCTTGCCACCGTCATGAACGCGCTGGCGATGCAAAACGCACTGGAACAACTTGGCGTGCCCACGCGTGTCCAATCCGCGATTGAAATGGATAAGGTCTGCGAGCCGGTCATTCGTCGCCGTGCGGAACGGCATCTGGAGAAGGGGCGGATTGTCATATTCGCCGCAGGCGTTGGCGCACCATTCTTCACAACTGATAGCGGCGCTGCATTGCGCGCGGCTGAAATGCAGTGCGATGCCTTGTTTAAGGGCACGTCGGTCGATGGCGTTTACGACGCTGATCCCAAAAAGGTACCGACTGCAAAACGTTATGAAACATTAAGTTATGACCGTGTCTTGGCAGATAATCTGAAAGTTATGGATGCCAGTGCGGTATCTTTATGTCGTGACAACAACATTCCCATCGTGGTTTTTTCGATCCGCGAGCAGGGCAATATTCTGAAAGTGCTCGACGGAAGCGGCACTTCAACTGTGGTAACAAGCGAAGGAAACTAATCCATGCCGCAATATGACAAAGCCGATGTAGAGCGCCGCATGAAGGGCGCTGTAGAATCACTCAAAAGCGATCTTTCGGGCTTGCGTACGGGCCGCGCCAATGTGACGTTGCTCGATCCTGTTGTGGTTGAAGTGTACGGATCTCACATGCCGTTGAGTCAAGTTGCAACCGTCAGCGCGCCTGAACCGCGTTTGCTTTCGGTGCAAGTATGGGACCGGTCAAACGTAACGCCGGTGGAAAAAGCTATTCGTTCGGCAGGCCTTGGTTTGAATCCGATTACCGATGGCCAAACGCTGCGACTGCCTATTCCCGATCTGACCGAAGAACGTCGCAAGGAGCTTGCAAAGCTGGCGGGCCAATATGCGGAGAAAGCGAAAATCGCGATCCGCAACGTTCGCCGTGATGCCAATGACGGGCTGAAGACCGATGAAAATAAGAAGGAAATCAGCGAAGACGAGCGCAAAAGGTTGGAAACTGAAGTCCAAAAAATGACCGATGACATGATCAAGGCTGTCGATGACGCGGCAGCGCATAAGGAAAAGGAAATCTTGAGCCAGTGATTTTGGCCAAGCTTTTCACTTCATCGGGTTTAGGTAACTGATGGCTGTCGCTGAAGCTCAAGAGCGCATCGCCGCGGGCACCGGCAAAATGCCGCGCCATGTTGCGATTATCATGGATGGCAACGGCCGATGGGCGAAGAAGCGCATGTTACCGCGGGCGATGGGGCATAAGCGGGGCGTGGAGACCGTCCGGAATATCGTTCGTGCGGCGGGTGAGCTTGGGCTCGAAACGTTAAGCTTATATGCTTTTTCCAGCGAGAATTGGAAACGGCCAGAGGATGAGATCAGCGACCTTATGGGCCTGATGCGCGACTTCATCAAATCTGACCTCGACGAATTTGCCTCAAACGATGTGCGACTTAAAATTATTGGTAATTACAAAGCATTAGCACCGGATATTGTGGAAATGCTTGAGGAATCAATCGCGCGGACAGCAAAGAATAGCCGCACGACATTGGCGGTCGCCCTGAACTATGGTGCGCAAGATGAAATAGTCCGCGCCGCTCGTGCTGCCGCTACGCAGGGCGAAATTAGCGCAGAGGGCATTGAGGCTAATCTGGACACCGCCGATTTGCCGCCGCTGGATTTGCTCATTCGTACGTCGGGAGAGCAACGGCTGTCCAATTTCATGCTGTGGCAGGCTGCTTATGCGGAATTCTGGTTTACCGATACCTTATGGCCGGATTTCAACAAGGACGAGCTAGCTGCCGCACTTGACACATTTGCGCGTCGTGAACGGCGCTACGGTGGTCGATGAACGATAAGGTCCCCCCGCTACTGAAGCCGCGTTCGGACTTGGGCATACGGACATTGTCGAGCGTCGCCATGATGTCGGTTGCGATAATGGCGATCTGGCTGGGCGGCTATGCCTTTATGGGCCTGGTAATCGCCATTGGCTTGGGCGTGCTTTTTGAATTTGCCAAATTGGTTTTTGGGTTTGCGCATGGTCTGCAGGCACAGATTTTGTGGCTGTTGGGCGGCGCAATCTATGTCGGCCTTGCATGTTTCAGCTTGATACTGTTCAGCACCCCTGTCTTTGGTATGACACCGGCTATAATGTTGATTGCAGGTGTCATTGGCACCGACATTGGAGCCTATTTCGCAGGGCGGAGCATTGGCGGCCCCAAGATCGCGCCAAGAATTAGTCCGTCCAAGACCTGGTCTGGTCTTTTGGGCGGCATGATAGGTGCTGGCCTCATGATGGTTATCATTCAAGCGGGCATCTATGCGTTTAGGGGCAGCGAAGCAGGCGACGGCGATGTCTATTTGGCTTATAGTTGGTTCGGCCTGATGCTGACGGGGACGGCGCTGGCGGTAGTCGCGCAAATGGGCGATTTCTTCGAAAGCTGGATGAAGCGAAGGGCAGGGGTGAAGGACTCCGGCGGCTTGATACCTGGCCATGGCGGCTTATTTGACCGGACGGACGGGCTTATCGCCGTCGCTTTCGCCGCTGGTATCGTCACATTGTTTCAAACTGTGGCGGCTAGATGATCCTATGACTCGCAGCGTTTCCATCTTTGGCGCCACGGGTTCGGTCGGGCTGTCGACACTGGATCTCATTCGCCAGCATCGCAGCCAATATCGCGTGGTTGCGCTCACGGCTAACGGTAATGCCGCTGCCATAGCGCAATTGGCGCGGGAATTTGATGCTGAACTGGCCGTCGTTGCGGATGACGCGGCCTATGCCGACCTTAAGGACGCATTGGCAGGAACGGGTATAGAAGCCGCAGCAGGCGCAGACGCGCTTGTAGAGGCCGCCAGACGCAATGCAGACTGGACAATGGCCTCCATCGTCGGTTGCGCGGGATTACCATCTACGATGGCCGCAATTGAGGCCGGGAAGACGGTCGCTTTGGCCAACAAAGAAGCCTTGGTCTCCGCAGGTGCATTGATGATGGGGGCGGTGCGCCGTTCGGGCGCAACTCTGTTGCCAGTCGATAGTGAGCATAATGCGATATTCCAGTGTCTAGCGGGCGGTAAGATTGACCAGGTTCGCAAGATAACCCTTACCGCGAGCGGCGGGCCATTTCGGTCCTTGTCGCTTGAGGAGATGCGCGGCGTAACGCCAGCGCAGGCGGTGGCGCATCCCAATTGGGACATGGGCGCAAAGATCAGCATCGATTCCGCGACCATGATGAACAAGGGCCTCGAACTGATTGAGGCCTATCATTTGTTTCCTGTGGGCTTGGATAAAATCGATGTCCTCGTTCATCCACAATCGGTCATTCATTCGATGGTCGAATATGTCGATTGCTCGACTTTGGCACAGCTTGGATCGCCAGATATGCGCATTCCCATTGCCAGTGCGCTCGCATGGCCGGATCGCATAGCTACGACCTGCAAGCCGCTGGATTTAGCTGCCATTGGGCAATTAACGTTTGAGCAGCCGGACATCACGCGCTTCCCTGCGCTTCGCCTTGCCCGCGCCGCGATTGCCGAGGGCGGAGCAAAGCCAGCCATTTTGAACGCCGCCAATGAAATTGCCGTCGCGGCATTTTTGAATGGCCAAATTGCATTTTTGGATATTGCGAACATGGTCGAGGCGACGTTGTCGGCATATGTGCCAAAAGCGCCCGCAAATTTAGAAGATCTGTTCAGCGTTGATGCAGACGCGCGGCAATATGCGCGTGCCGAATTGGAGAAACTGACGAGTGGACACTGAATCACCCCATATTCTTTTGACGTTGCTTGCATTTTTGGCGCTGATCGGCTCGCTGGTCGTCGTGCACGAACTTGGCCATTATGCCGTGGGCCGATGGTTCGGCGTAAAGGCAGAGAAATTCTCCATCGGCTTTGGCCCGCAGATATGGGGCAGGGTCGACAAACGCGGCACGCTTTGGCGCGTTGGCTTGCTGCCTTTGGGCGGTTATGTACAATTTGCAGGCGACATGAATCCTGCCAGCCAGGCCGATGAAAATTGGAAACAGCTGCCGGAACATGAGCGTAACCAAACGTTCCAGTCCAAAACCTTGTGGCAACGCGCGTTGATTGTTTTTGCTGGTCCAGCGGTCAACTTCATCTTGGCCATCCTCATCGCGATGGGTTTCCTATTGGCGTTTGGTAAATCGGTGACGCCGCCGGTGGTTGATGCCGTTCAACCCAATAGCGCGGCTGCTGTGGCTGGTTTGCAGACTGGTGACCGTATCCTGACTTTGAATGATCACAGGGTTGAAACCTTCGACGCTATGGCAAGCGAAGTCATTATGATTCCAGGCGAAAAAATCGTCTTGGAAATCGAACGCGACGGCGCGCGTATGTTAAAAGAAGCCAGAGTGGCTGAGGCTATCGAAGTCGATCGTTTCGGCAATGAATACCGCATTGGTCGCCTGGGTATTGGTGCTAGTAAAAGGGAAATCCGCGAAGTCGGCCTTCTAGAAGCACCTTGGGCGGCGGTAGTGCAAACGGGTAATATATTGCGGCAACAAGTCATTGGTCTTGGTCAGATTATTTCCGGTCGTCGGCCCATTTCGGAACTCGGTGGTCCGCTAAAAATCGCCAAAGTGTCGGGCGAGGCGATGAGCCTCGGCATTTTGACATTCATTAGCCTTGCGGCTTTGGTCTCAATTAACTTAGGGTTCATCAATCTCCTGCCAATCCCAATGCTCGATGGCGGGCATTTGTTGCTCTATGCAATCGAAGCAGTGCGTCGGCGTCCAGCCACGCCAAAAGTGCAGGAGTGGGCGTTTCGTGCAGGATTTGCGATGCTAGCAGCGTTTATGATCATGGTAACATTCAACGACCTAGCGTCTTTCGGTCTTTTCGGAAGCGGTTGAGGGCATTGCATACTTGATTGCGCGCGCTGCATCGGGCAGGGAACGCAAAATTATCTTAGCGGCAGTTTGCCACCGCCCGGTGGGGACCGGACATCAGATCGGATGACAATGAAAAGTAGACCTTGCGGCAAATTCAAAAGCTTTGGCATTTTTTTGATGGGCACGACCGCGCTTGCCGCGACGGGATCCATGGCCCCCGCTTTTGCGCAGACCGCGCCGGCGACGCCCACTGCTCAGCCCGCGTTCGCGGCACCGGTTGAAACCATTCAATCAATCACTGTTGTTGGGACGCAGCGACTCGAAGGCGATACGGTTCGGTCCTACATTCGCTTACGCACGGGGCAGCCTTGGACGCAGGTTGCGGGTGACCAAGCGTTGAAGGACCTTTATGCAACCGAATTATTTGCGGATGTTGCAGTCCGCAATAACGCAGGTGCTGTTGTTATTGAGGTGCGCGAAAACCCTGTGGTGAACCGCATCATTCTTGAAGGCAATAAACGCATCAAGAATGACAAAATTGAACCAGAAATTAAACTTGCACCGCGCCAGATTTATTCGCGATCCAAAGTGCGCGCGGATGTTGCGCGCATTGTCGAGCTTTACAAGCGCCAAGGGCGTTTTGCTGCAGTCGTGGAGCCCAAGCTGGTTCAACTCGACCAGAACCGCGTGGATATTGTGTTCGAAATTACTGAAGGGCCCAAGTCCAAGGTTCAGCAAATCAACATAATCGGCAATGAAAAGTTCTCCGATGGGCAGTTGCGTGGCGAAATGGTCACGAAGCAAGCCCGTTTTTACCGGTTTTTCAGCTCTGGCACCAGCTATGATCCCGACCGTTTAGCGTTCGACCAACAAAAGCTGCGTCAATTTTACCTAACACAGGGCTATGCCGACTTTCGCGTTGTTTCCGCAGTCGCGGAACTGACGCCTGATAAGCAGGACTTCATCATCACTTATGTGGTGGAAGAAGGCGACCGGTACAAATTTGGCGACGTTAAGGTTGATAGCCAGATTCGTGATTTTGATTCAGAGCGCCTGACAACGACGTTGCGCATGAAAAAAGGCGACTGGTATGACGCCAAAATGGTGGAAGACACTGTCGAAAGCCTATCGGAAACAGCAGGTTTGTTCGGCTATGCCTTTGCCGACGTAAACCCTGATTTTCAGCGAGACAAAGATACGCTGACCATGGGCATTACGTTTAACGTTGCCGAATCTCCGCGCGTATTTGTCGAACGTATCGACATTAACGGCAACACGCTGACACAAGACAAGGTCGTTCGTCGCGAGTTCCGCCTTAACGAAGGTGATGCCTTTAACAGTATTCAGGTAAAGCGGACCGCCGAGCGTATCAAATCGCTCGGATATTTTCAGGAAGATCTGGAAGTTGAGCAGGAGCAGGGTAGTGGCCCCGACCGCATCATTCTGAGCACCAATGTTGAAGAAAAAGCGACAGGCGAATTGTCCTTGTCGGCTGGATTTTCATCGATTGAGAACTTCATTTTCCAAGGTGCGATTAAACAGCGAAATTTCCGCGGCCTTGGTCAGGAGTTGCGAACGAATGTTTCCTATTCATCTTATTCGAAATCAGCAGAAATTGGCTTCACCGAGCCCTATTTGTTTGACCGTTCCATCGCCATCTCCGGCGATATATTCCGCCGCGATTTAAATAGCTTCAATTTCTTTAACAACCAACGCAACACGACCTATGAGCAAGCGACAACAGGTCTGCAGATACGCGTTGGTGTGCCTGTTAATGAATATATTTATTTTCAGGCACGTTATGGTTTGAGCCAGGATGATATTTCTCTGGATGAGAATACCTTCTTCTCAGACCCAGACGGCGTCGGCCCGCTTTTGCCGTCATGCGACCCAATCATTGCCGGGCGTTTTCTCTGCGATGCGCTGGGTAAGCGTTTGACGTCGTCCATTGGTTATACGTTGTTATATGATGATCGCGACAACCGCATTCGCCCAACACGCGGCCAAAGTTTTGGTATAAGCCAAGATATTGCCGGGCTTGGCGGTGACGTGAAATATGTAAAAACGCGTATTAACGCCGACAAATATTGGAAGCCATTCGGTAACTTCGTTTTCGGGTTGTCGTTTGAAGGTGGATATATCCATGCGTTGGAGGACCGTGGTTTGGCCTCGCAGGGTATAGACGATGTCCGGCTGACCGACCGTTTCTATCTGGGTGAACCGCAAATGCGCGGTTTCGACATTCGCGGCATCGGCCCACGCGTGCAGCGTGTGTTCTTCCAAGGTCAGGTTGTAAACGGGGTGGCGGTAAATACGGCGCTGACGGATCGGAACCAGATTCAAGATGATTCTATTGGCGGACGTTTCTATTATCTTGGCCGTGCCGAGCTTCAAATTCCGCTGGGCAGCGGCGCCAGAGAGTTGGGCTTACGTCCTTCGATGTTCGTCGATGTCGGGTCTGTGTTTGATGTGACACGTCCTATTTTGCAGACTGTGCAGCAGCGCGAAGTGCTGTCGGACGGAACTCAGGGCGCGCCATTATATTATTTCGTAGATTCTGCTGGCACGCTGCAAACATCGACCACGGCCACTAATGCCAATGGCTCGGCCCGGGTTGCCGCGCTGCGTTTCGAAGAACGCTTTTTCGGTGATAGTTGGAAGCCGCGCTTGTCGGTTGGCTTTGGCGTTAACTGGAATTCACCCTTTGGTCCGTTCAGGATTGATATCGCTCGCGCCCTGCTCAAGCAGGAGGGTGACGACACCAAATTATTCACATTCAACGTAGGAACGCAATTCTAATGAAAATTCGTAAAAACATCATCGCGGCTGCCTTTTTGTCGGCGGCAGCCATTTCGGCACCAGCATCTGCGCAAGTTGCAGGTATTGCTACCGCAGATACAGCCGTTGCAATCACCCGATCAAAGGCCCTTGGGACTGCTTATCAGCAAATCGGTACGCTATACGCGAGCGTAGCGCAGCAACTGCAAGCCAAGCGCGCAGAGATTAACACTCTGAATGCGCAGCTGGATACTAACAAGGATAAGGAACTGACGCAGGCCGAGATTGACGTCGCGGTTAAGGCGAACAGCCCCTTACTGAAGCAAATCGACACAAAACAGTCGGAAATAAATACGCTTCAGGATCCTATTGTGCTGGCCCAGCTTTATGCCGTTGAGCAGATTGCATTGAAATATGACGCTGCACAGCAAGCGGTCATTACCGCCAAGAAAATCAACGTCATCCTGACGCCTGACTCGTTTGTGTGGGCACCAGAAGCGATTGACGTTACACCTGCGATTACCGCTGAACTTGATAAGGCTGTCCCCTCCGTGACGATTACACCACCCTCTGGTTGGCGTCCGTCGCGCCAAATTGGTGCTTTGTATCAGCAGATTCAACAGCTGATCAACGCAGCTACCCAGCAAGCACAAGCGGCTGCGGCGGCGCAGGCCCGTTCCGCCACACCCGCGGCGCAGCCTGAAAGCCGCTAGATTATATGTCGGGGGGCGATTTCAGCAATTATGACGTGCGCCGGGTCATGGCGGTGCTTCCGCACCGCTACCCTATGCTTTTGGTCGACCGCGTAGAGGAGCTTGTCGTTGACGAGCGGATATGCGCGGTTAAGGCCGTAACCATGAATGAAGGGTTTTTTCAGGGACATTTTCCCGGAAGGCCCATCATGCCGGGCGTTTTGATTGTTGAGGCGCTGGCCCAAGCGGCTGGCGTGTTAGCGATGGAAAGCCTTGGGCTGATTGGATCGGGCAAGCTTGTGTATTTCATGTCGATCGACAATGCCAAGTTCCGAGCACCCGTTGAACCTGGATGCCTTTTGCATTTGCACGTTGAATTCGCGCAGAAACGGGCACGGGTGTGTAAATTTGTCGGACGCGCGATGGTTGGCGACCAAATCGCTGCTGAGGCCGAATTTATGGCCATGATTGCCGAGCCACCTGCTTGATGTATTG
Organism: Sphingomonadales bacterium UBA656; assembly: GCA_002299895.1. Lineage (GTDB taxonomy): Bacteria > Pseudomonadota > Alphaproteobacteria > Sphingomonadales > Sphingomonadaceae > Sphingorhabdus_B. The sequence goes on from DBOC01000014.1 coordinate 10,910, forward strand.
GCGTGGGGATTTTTCGTTAAGCTGAACCAAGCTTGGGATAACGCGTTTTAGTGTCGGCATGTTGAGGCGTGGCGGTAAATAGCACGATGCTATAAAACCGCTACACCATCGCTCTGCATTATTTCCATGTTGCTATCTCGTCCGCTCACGGCTATGCGCGGCGCTTCCGAATTTAGGGTTACCGGTCGGAAACCGGTGACCGAACAAAGGATTTATGTATGAAAGCCGACATTCACCCCGATTATCACATGATCAAGGTGCAGATGACCGATGGCACCGTCTTCGAAACACGCTCCACTTGGGGCAAAGAAGGCGACACGCTTGCTCTGGATATCGATCCAACATCGCACCCTGCATGGACCGGCGGTTCGGGCCGTATGCTTGACACTGGTGGCCGCGTGGCTCAGTTTAACAAGCGTTTTGGCGGTCTCAGCCTCAAAAAGTAAGATTTTCATTGTGCCGGGCTAGGGCTCGGCACATGACAATTTTAAGGCCTGAATTTAGGCCGAAAAAAAGGATTGCGCCTGCCTCAGTGGCGCTATGGCGACCGTAGCTCAGTTGGTTAGAGCGCTGGTTTGTGGTACCAGAGGTCGGGGGTTCAAGACCCCTCGGTCGCCCCACTTCTTCATTTCCAAAATCTGTGTGACATTTGCTTTGCGTAATATTATTACGCTTGTTCGTAATATGATTGCAATCGCTCGAGGGCAATTCTCGCACAAGGAAATTTATCATGTCCGCCATTTGGGATTTGCCTGATTTTGACTCGCATGAGGCGGTGCACGTCTTTGATGATCGTGCGACGGGTCTAAGGGCCGTTATCGCTGTGCATTCTACCTTTTTGGGGCCAGCAGCGGGTGGAACACGTTTTTGGCATTATGGCGATTCCCAAGCTGCGATTATTGATGCGCTGCGTTTGTCGCGCGGGATGAGCTACAAAAATGCGATGGCAGGGCTTTCGGCTGGCGGTGGGAAGGCGGTCATTCTGGCTAATCCGCAGCGTGTTAAAGCGCAGGCGATGCTCGATGCATTTGCGCGGGCTGTAGATTCGCTCGGTGGGCGATATATCACTGCGCAGGATGTCGGCATGTCAGAAGCCGATATGGTTTCCTTGTCAAAGGTTACGGCGCACGTTGCTGGACTGCCGGGGCAAGGTGGAGATCCCGGCCCCTATACCGCGCGCGGGGTATATCTAGGCGTTAAGGCGGCTGCACAGCATGCTTTTGGTGCCGACAATATGTCTGGCGTTCATGTGGCTATTCAGGGCGTAGGTAGTGTTGGCGGCGGTCTGGCACGTTACCTTGCAGAACAAGGCGCAACGCTGACATTGGCCGACGTCAATGCGCAACGTGCCGCAGACCTTGCCGCGGAACTTGGCGGCACCAGTGTCCCCGCGGACGAAATCATGAAAGTCGATGCCGATATTTTTAGCCCTTGCGCTTTGGGCGCTATCCTAACCGAAGCGAGCGTGAACGCGTTAAAAGTGCGGGCCGTTGCTGGCGGCGCGAACAACCAATTAGCTTCAGGGCCAGAGGGGCGGATATTGGCGGACCGTGGGATCCTATATGCGCCAGATTATGTCATCAACGCAGGCGGCATTATCAACGTTTTGCGCCACATTGAAAATGCCGACGATGCAGAAATAAACCGCCGCATTGACGCCATTCCGGAGCGTCTGTTGGCCATCTGGTCCGAAAGTGATTCAACCGGTCAGACGCCAGCGGAAGTTGCTGACAATATGGCCCAAAAGCTTATTGGCAGATGATAGCAAATCGATTGGCGTAACGCATTCGCAGTGCTAAAGACGCTGCCTAATCATGCATCGCTTTGCCAATCCTGCCCGATTCTTGCGTATTGCAAAGCCGCTGACGCCTGCGTTGTTTTGGCCGGGGCTTATGCTCACACTCATTGCGTGCATATGGGGCTTGTTTTTTACCCCGACCGAACGGTTGATGGGTGACACTGTCAAAATCCTTTTCGTTCATGTTCCCGCCGCATGGCTTGGTATGGGGGGATGGACGGGCATCGCGATTGCCAGCATTGTGCAATTGGTATGGCGGCACCCGTTGGCGGGCGTTGCGGCGCGTGCAATCGCTGTTCCCGGGGCAACCTTCGCGGCAATCTGTCTAATTACAGGTTCCATCTGGGGAAGGCCAACATGGGGCACTTGGTGGGTCTGGGATGGGCGCCTGACGTCGATGCTAGTGCTCTTTTTCCTATATCTTGGCTATATCGCGCTTTCTAATGCCTCAAGCGAGAAGGGCGACACGAGCCGCGTTGCTGCAGTGTTTGGTATCATTGGCGCGATCAATATCCCGATCATCAACCGTTCGGTTATCTGGTGGGAAAGCCAACATCAAAAAGCGAGTATTACCTTAAGTGGTTCATCCATAGACTCGGCTTATCTGGCACCATTGTTTGTTGCTGTTGCGGGTTTTAGCCTTTTGTTCGGGGCGCTTGTCCTAATGCGGATGCGCGCAGCATTGGCAGAAATGAGGATTGAAGCGCGGATGCGCCGGATGGCGGAAGGCTGATGCCGCACGCTCCTTTCATCATTGCGTCATTCGCGGTTACCGGCGTCGGCATGCTTTGGCTTATCCTTTCGAGCTATCTTTCCATGCGCAGGGCTGAGGCTTCGGCAGATGCATTGCGGGAGCAGCCATGAAACCTAAACATCAACGCTTGTTATTGGCATTGATCGCTGTGGTGGCATTGGTGAGCGCGGGCCTGATTGCGGCCTCTGCCTTGCGTGAGGAAGCTTCCTATTTCTATACGCCCACAACTTTGGCAGCCGCTAATGTAGAGCCCGGAAAGGCTATCAGGCTTGGCGGTATGGTGCAGAAGGGCTCTATCCTGCGCGCGGCCGACGGCGTTTCTATAACCTTCATCGTGCAAGACCAAGCGCGCAGTCAGAAGGTTGCATATCGCGGCATTACACCTGATTTATTTGTCGAGGGCTCCGGCGTTGTTGCCGATGGCCGCCTCCGGCCAGATGGCATATTCGTCGCTGAAAGCTTGTTGGCAAAACATGACGAAAATTATGTGCCAAAGGAACTTGCGGATATCGACATGACCGCTGCCGCAAATACGAAAAACACGATTTCTCAATGAAGGCTTTGACATGATCGCAGAGGCAGGATTGGCCGCTCTTTGGTTGGCGGCGGCGATGGCATTGCTGCAGCTTGTCGGTGGCCTGACGCTTTTGCGTGGCGGTGCAGGGCAATTGGTGCCGCTCATTAAACCTGCCGCTTATGTGCAGGGTGCGCTTTGCACTTTAGCTTTTTTTGCCCTGATGTGGCTATTTTATGTGACTGATTTGTCGGTTCTTTTGGTGGCAAGCAACAGCCATATCGATAAGCCGATAATCTTCAAGCTCGCCGGCACTTGGGGCAATCATGAAGGCTCTATGCTATTATGGGTGGCGGTGCTGTCTGTATCTGGCGCGGCCATAGCGTTTTTTGAAAATCGGGTTGATCCAAAGACATTATCTGCAACGCTCGCGGTACAGGCTTTTATTGCACTTGGTTTCTTTGCATTTCTATTATTTGCATCGAACCCATTTGAACGGCTCGTGCCTGCGCCATTGGAAGGCGCAGGGCTTAACCCGTTACTTCAGGATGTTGGTCTCGCCTTTCATCCGCCAACGCTTTACATGGGCTATGTTGGTCTATCGATTGCATTTTCCTTTGCTGTGGGGGCGTTGCTAACAAATCAAGTAGGACCAGCATTTGCGCGTGCAATGCGGCCATGGGTTTTGGGTGCTTGGATTTTCCTCACCATCGGTATCGCTGCGGGCAGCTATTGGGCTTATTATGAACTCGGTTGGGGCGGCTGGTGGTTTTGGGATCCCGTTGAAAATGCTTCACTAATGCCATGGCTCGCAGCCACGGCTTTGCTGCATTCGGTTAGCGTTCTTGCTACCCGTAACGCCCTGTGCGCATGGACTATCATGCTTGCTTTGGTCGCTTTTGCGATGTCGATGGCAGGCACGTTCCTCGTACGGTCGGGGATATTGACCAGCGTTCATGCCTTTGCCGTGGATCCTGAACGCGGCGCGTTCATTCTGGCACTCATGCTGATGTACACGAGCATCGCCTTCGTCATTTTTGCCCTCCGCATCGGTACGGTTAAGCAAGGCGAGCCCTTCCAATTGGTTAGCCGCGAGGGCGGTATCGTTGCGAACAACATCTTCCTCAGCGTCATCTTGGCTGTCGTTCTGATCGGAACATTGTACCCGCTGGCGGCAGAGGCGATGGGCGACAAGATTTCGGTTGGTCCGCCCTATTTCAACAAGGCTACCGTGCCTGTCATGCTGTTATTGATGCTCGCACTATTGATTGGTCCTATGTTGCGGTGGCGGCGGGACGCGTTGATGCGGATGAAATATTTGCTCATAGGCGCTGCGGTAATCTTGGTAAGCGGCGGGTTGGCTGCTTGGATACTGGCCCCCGAAGTGGGTCTTTACCCACTGCTCGGTATCGCATTGTCTTTGGCGCTTGCGGTGGCTGCGTGGATGCCGCTGCGTGGCCGCAAATTGCTGCGGACGCCATTACCAACTTTCGGGATGGTCATCGCACATTTCGGCATTGCAGTAAGTGTATTTGGTATGGCGGCGGAGTCCGGGTTTTCTAAAGAAACGCTGACGGCGCTTGCGCCGGGTGAAAGCGCGGAGGTAGCAGGCTGGAAAGTCCAGCTTGAGGATGTAAAGCCCGTTGTTGGTGACAATTGGGTCGCCGTCGAAGGTCAGATGGTCGCTAGCAAAAATGGTGATATGTTTGAGCTTGGTCCCCAGTCGCGGCAGTTTTTTAAACCCGAAATGCAGACTAGCGAGGCCGCATTGCTTACCCGCTGGAATGGCCAATTATACGCCGTGATTGCGCAACCGGATCAAGAGGGTGACGGCCGTTGGCAAGTTCGTTTGTGGTGGAAGCCATTTGTGACATTCATCTGGTATGGCGGAATTCTCATTGCACTAGGCGGTGCAATATCGTTGCTCGGTCGCATGTTCCGGCGGGCCAAGAAACCTGCAATCAATAAGTGGGAGCGTGCATGAACAGGCCGTGGATTTTGTGGATACCGCTTGCGGTCGTTGCCTTCATTGGCGGGCTTGCGTTCTATGGCCTTGCGGTACCCAAGGATGATCAAGTCCATTCCGCGATGATTGGCAAAAAATTGCCCGCATTTGCCCTGCCTGCTGCAACCGCTGGCGTTCCAGCTTTGTCCAACACCGACATAGCTGATGGCAAACCACGTTTGCTCAATATCTTTGCCAGCTGGTGCCTACCTTGCAAAGCGGAAGCACCACAACTGGAGGCATTGAAGGCGGCTGGGATTGAGATAGATGCCATCGCCATACGCGATAAGCCAGAAGATGTGGCGGCCTTTTTGGCTGAATTCGGCAACCCGTTTCGGCGCATTGGTTCAGACAGCGAAATGCTGGTGCAGTTAAAGCTTGGTTCGTCTGGCGTTCCCGAAACTTATGTCATTGGCGGCGATGGAACGATATTGTTTCAGCATATTGGTGATATCAGGGCAGAACATGTGCCGATGCTGATTGAAAAAGTGAATGCCGCAAGATGAGAGCGATTGTGCCCATTTTACTTACACTGTCGACGCCTGTGATTGCGCAAGGCAGTGGACCGATGCCGCCGTTGGCCAACAGGCAACTTGTTGATCCTGCGAAAGAGGCACAAGCCATGCGTTTGATGCATAGTTTGCGCTGTATCCAGTGTCAGGGGCAGTCTATTGCCGATAGCGATGCCGCGATGGCAGCCACGATGCGCGCCGAGGTACGGCAACAAATTGCAGCTGGCGAGAAACCTGAAGCCATACGCAGTTGGATGATTGATCGCTACGGTGAATGGGTCAGTTTTGAGCCGGATATGAAGGGGGCTGGACTATTGCTCTGGATCGCACCTTTTTTCATTTTTCTAGCCTCAATTTGGCTGGCCCGCGGTTTGTTTCGGAGGCGCGCATGAACGGTTGGTTTGCACTGGGGCTGCTATCGATTTTAAGCCTATCTGCGTTGGTTTTTTTCGTGCGTTCGTCAAAGGGATTGTGGCAGGTTGCTACCGCAGCGGTTCTGTTGGGCATGACCGGATACGCGTTGCAAGGACGCCCCGCTTTACCGCCAGCACCCGCACAGCCGCTAGAGGCCAGTGCCGTTGGCGCAACGCAGTTGGTCGAAATCCGTGCGGATATGGACGAGAGTTTTGGCAGTGCGAAGCGTTGGCTCGTGACGGCTGATTCATTTGCCAAGCAAGGCGATTATCCTTTGTCGGCCTCTTATATTCAATCAGGCTTACGCACGGATCCGCAGAATGCCGATCTATGGTCCGCACTTGGACTGCAATTGATGCTTGCAAGTGAGGGGCAAATGTCGCCGGCGGCGCAACTGGCATTTGATAAAGCGCGGGCGATCCGCCCAAAATATCCTGCGCCTTATTATTTTGCGGGGTTAGCGCGCTTGTTTGCAGGTGACCTTGATGGGGCTATTTTGCTTTGGGAGAAAACCGTTTCTCTGGCGACACCCAATGCCAAATGGAAAACGCGGATTGAGTCGCAGCTTCAGGCGGCGAAAGCCTTGCAAGCGCAAGCCGCACAAGCAAAATAAGTTATGTCAATTAAATATATGTAATTGTTATATTTTTATAGTATTTCGTCTTCATATTGCTGTGTTGTGAAGGGCCGTGCTCCATGCTATTGCCCGCGCCCCAGCCACGGATAACATGGCATTTGGGACGAAAGCCGGGGAAGCATTATGGTTGGACCGCAAGCAGACGATTTTGGCCACAGTGACCAGGATCATCATCACAGCCACGCCCCAAAAGGCTCGCTGCTGGCTTTATGCTTAGGCACCGTTGGTGTGGTCTTCGGCGACATCGGCACCAGTCCGATTTACGCGTTCCGTGAAACCTTTGCTGGCCATCACCCGATAACCCCCGACCCGATGCATATTAAAGGTGTATTGAGCCTTGTGTTCTGGTCGATGATGATTGTGGTGACGTTCAAATATGTCTTCACTATCATGAAAGCCGACAACAAGGGCGAGGGCGGAAGCCTTGCCCTTTTGGCACTCATCAACCGGCAGACGGCAGGCGCGAAATGGACTGCGCCTTTTGTGATGCTCGGGGTGTTTGCGACCGCGCTATTTTATGGCGATTCCATGATTACGCCAGCGATGTCGATTTTGTCGGCGGCAGAAGGTTTGAAATATGTGAATCAAGGCTTTAGCGCCTGGATATTGCCGATATCTGTTGTGATTATTGGGGCGTTGTTTGCGTTTCAATCACGCGGCACGGCGAAGGTGGGAGCTTGGTTCGGGCCAATCATGCTGGTGTATTTTGCGACACTGGCAGGCTTGGGGTTAATGCATTTGACCAAGATGCCGTTGATCATCTTCGACGTTTTGAACCCCATGAATGCGTTCTATTTTTTCTATATTGACGGTTTTCGTGCCTTTGTGGCGATGGGCACGGTTGTGCTGGCTGTAACAGGTGCGGAAGCGCTTTACGCTGATATGGGGCATTTCGGACGGCGGCCCATTAAGTTTAGCTGGCTGTTCTTCGTGCTGCCTGCACTTATGCTGAATTATATGGGGCAGGGGGCCATGATATTGTCGATGACGCCAGAAGAAGCGCAGATTGCCATTCGCGATCCGTTCTTCCTGATGGTGCCAGAGTTAATCAGCACGCCAGTCATTTTCCTCACTATCATGGCAGCGATTATTGCCAGCCAAGCCGTTATTTCCGGCGCGTTTTCGTTGACGCAGCAGGCCATTCAATTGGGCTTCATGCCACGGCTCAGCATTTTGCATACCAGTGAGAAAGCGGCCGGTCAGATTTACATTCCGGCAATCAACTGGGGCCTAGCGGTGATGGTATTGCTGCTGGTTTTATTCTTCCAGTCATCGTCCAACCTTGCCGCCGCTTATGGTATAGCGGTGACAGGCGCGATGTTCATCGACACCTGTTTGATTGCGGTCGTCCTGCTGTCGCTATGGAAATGGCCAAAGTGGAAATCGCTACCAATCCTTGCGTTATTCTTCATCGTCGACTTCGCCTATTTTGGTGCCAATTTGTTGAAGGTGCCATCGGGCGGATGGGTGCCTTTGGTCATCGGCTTAGTGATTTTTACATTATTGACGACATGGTCACGCGGTCGCGCCTTGATGCGCGAGCGCATGGCGGAAAGCACAATGCCAATGGAGATTTTCATAAAATCTGCCGCCCATAGCGCGACACGTGTTCCAGGCACGGCGATATTTATGGCATCGGCGGCAAGCGGCGTGCCTTCGGCTTTACTACATAATATAAAACACAACCGCATTCTGCACGAGCGCGTCATCATCTTGACGGTGCAGATTGAGGATGTGCCCTATGTCGTCAGCACGGACCGGATTATTTCTAAGGATTTGGGTGAAGGTTTTTACCGCGTTAAAATGCGCTTTGGCTTTTTAGAAGAGACCAATGTGCCAGCAACTCTCGACTTGGTTGATTTATGCGGTCCCAAATTTGACATGATGCACACCAGCTTCTTCCTGTCGCGTCAGACATTGATCGCCTCCAAAATGCCCGGAATGGCAATCTGGCGGGAGAAAGTTTTCTCCTGGATGCTGCGTAATGCTGCCAATGCGATGGAGTTTTTCAAATTGCCAAGCAATCGCGTCGTAGAACTGGGCAGCCAGGTCGAAATTTGATGTGTGACGGTAACAAAATAACCGTAACGCATTTTAAGACTGGACGAATGTTGCACGAATTGGCTATCGCCAAGTCGTTATGAAATCGCGCAACGCCCTTTCGCTTCTCTTATTACGACTTACACGCCCTTAGGCGTGCCTGTTTTGTCGATTCTATTCGGCAACCCGCCTAAGGGCCATATCCCCGCCAAATTTAGCCCCAAATCCGGGCGTATCAGCGAAGTTGCCAATTATCATGATGCTTTCCGACCCATCGCGTAAATACCGACCTTTTCCCCAAGTGGATCTGCCCGACCGTATCTGGCCGACGCGAACCATAGATCGTGCGCCGCGTTGGCTTTCCACCGACCTGCGCGATGGAAACCAAGCGCTTATTGACCCAATGGGTTCAGAGAAGAAAAAACGCTTTTTTGATCTGCTGCTGAAAGTCGGCGTGAAAGAGATTGAGGTTGGCTTCCCAAGTTCGGGCGCCACCGACTTTGATTTTATTCGCGGGCTGGTCGACAGCGGGTGCATTCCGGATGACGTGACAATTCAAAGCCTGACGCAGTCCCGGCGCGATCTGATTGAAAAGACGTTCGAGAGCATGGCCGGCGCCCCGTGCGCAATCGTGCATGTCTATAATGCGGTCAGTCCAGCCTGGCGCGACATCGTCTTCAACCTCGACAAAGCGGGCGTCAAGGCGATTGCTATTGAAGGCGCCAATATCCTGAAAGAGCAAGCGGCTAAATATCCGCAAACCGATTGGCATTTTGAATATAGCCCTGAAACTTTTTCGACGGCTGAGCTAGAATTCAGCCTTGAGGTGTGCGAGGCAGTGATGGACGTGCTACAGCCCACAGCGGCAAAGCCATTGATCCTCAATTTGCCCGCAACGATCGAGGCCGCCATGCCCAACGTTTACGCCGACCAGATCGAATGGATGTGCCGCCACATTAGCGCGCGCGACCATGTGGTCATCAGCCTGCATCCGCACAATGACCGAGGCAGCGGTATCGCAGCCGCAGAGCTGGGCTTGTTAGCTGGTGGCGACCGTATTGAAGGGTGCCTGTTTGGCAATGGAGAGCGCACGGGCAATGTCGATTTGGTGACGCTGGCGTTGAACATGTATACCCAAGGTCTGCACCCCGGCCTCGATTTCAGCGACATTGATGAGGTTATTCAGACCGTCGAATATTGCAACCAATTGCCCGTACACCCGCGGCATCCCTACGCCGGCGAATTGGTATTCACCGCCTTTTCAGGATCGCATCAGGACGCGATCAAAAAAGGGTTCGCGGCGCACGAACGGCAGAATGACGAAATTTGGCGCGTTCCTTATTTGCCAATTGATCCCGCCGATTTGGGTCGCAATTATGAAGCCGTCATCCGTGTAAATTCCCAAAGCGGTAAGGGCGGTGTGGCTTGGGTGATTGAGCAGGACCAAGGCTTAAAACTGCCTAAACGGATGCAGGCTAATTTTTCCACCACCGTGCAGGAATTGTCCGACACGACCGGGCGCGAGCTGACAAGTGCCGACATTTGGGACGCGTTTGAAAAGCGCTACCATCTTAAGGGGGATGGTCGGTTCCGATTAATCGATTTCCACGAAGCCCAAAGCCAACGGCAAAAGGACGAGCGTATCTTTGCAGGTAACATCCGCATTGATGGCGTCGAGCAAAGCGTTAGTGGCCGTGGCAACGGCCTGATTTCCAGCCTTGCCGACGCATTGCAAGACGCACTCGGCGGTCCGCTGGACATCATTGACTATAGCGAGCACGCCATTGGCCATGGGACCGATGCCCGCGCTGCGGCGTATGTCGAATGCCGCGTGGGTGATGGCCCAATATTATTTGGCGTCGGCATTAGTCGGGATGTGGCCACAGCGTCCGTCAAAGCCATTCTAAGCGCTGCGAACGGGGTTTAGTCAGTCGGGGCGTGCCAAAGATGCACTTTTTATAAGGTTGTTGCACAAGCTTACCCTACGGAACCGCCCCTTCAAAAAGGGGCATTTGACAGCCGCGATAGGCTGTGGCTAACCCGCATGTAACTGATGAATTAACAAGGGATTCGACATATGGCACTTCCGGCAATTTTCGATAATCTTCGGCTTCCCGTGATCGGCTCACCGCTGTTCATCGTGTCCGGGCCAGAATTGGTCATCGCGCAGTGTAAGTCTGGCGTGGTTGGGTCGTTTCCGGCGCTGAATGCCCGCCCTGCAAGCCAGTTGGACGAATGGCTGCATCAGATCACAGAAGAACTGGCTGCGCATAATCGTGACAATCCTGACCGTCCTGCCGCGCCTTATGCGGTGAACCAAATTGTCCATAAGTCGAATAACCGGCTGCAGGAGGATCTCGCCGTCTGCGCCAAATGGCAGGTGCCGATCACAATCACTTCGCTTGGCGCGCAGGAAGAACTCAACCAAGCCGTTCACAGCTGGGGCGGGATTGCATTCCATGACGTCATCAACGACCGTTTCGCGCACAAAGCGATTGAAAAGGGCGCCGACGGCCTCATTCCCGTGGCTGCGGGTGCTGGCGGCCATGCGGGGGTGACATCGCCTTTCGCGTTGATGCGCGAAATCCGTGAATGGTTTGACGGCCCCGTCGCGCTGTCCGGTTCTATCGCGCATGGCGCCTCGATCCTTGCGGCGCAGGCCATGGGGGCAGATTTTGGTTATATCGGCAGTGCGTTTATCGCGACCAAGGAAGCGAACGCAGTTGATGGTTACAAGGACAATATCGTCGAGGCGAAAGCCGCCGACATTGTATATTCCGACCTCTTCACGGGCGTCAGCGGAAACTATCTGCGTCAGTCGATTGAGCGGGCAGGGATGGACCCGAACAATCTGCCGAAGGGCGACATTTCGACCATGAACTTCGGCTCTGGCGGAAATAGCGAAGCCAAGGCCTGGAAAGACATTTGGGGTTCAGGCCAAGGCATTGGCGCAATCAAGGAAGTGCAAACCGTCGCGCAATTCGTTGACCAGCTTGAAGCCGAATATCGCGCGGCGAAAGCCAGCCTTGATGCGCGCTATTTGGGGTAAGTGTCCCGGCTCGACTTCTTCAAATAAAGCCGCAAAGATTAGATAAGTTTCCTTACCATCTTATCTTTGCGGCTTTGCGTGATGACGTTTTTGCGCCTTAGCTGGCCTTTTCAAACGCGACGCTGATGTCCAACGTTACATCATCTGAAATAAGCGGAACGGCGTAGTTTATGCCAAATGCGCTGCGTTTGATGACAGACGTCGCCTGAAAGCCGATGGTGGCTTTTTTGTTAAACGGATTATTGCCCGCGCCTGAAAATTTGGCGTCCAGAACGACGGGATTGGTCACACCATTCAGTGTTAGGTCACCGGAAATTTTGGCGGTGGTGCCCGATGTCACGACACGCGTTGAAACAAACTTGGCATCGGCTGGGGCAGGGCCAAAAAAGTCGGCCTTACCGCCGTCCTTGCCAGCGCGCAGCAGATGCCCTGTTAGGCCTGCACTTGCCGTCGTCACCTTGCCGACAGGAATAGTGATATCCACCTTGGCTGCATTCGGATTGGCCGGATCAAGTATCAGCGTTCCGGTCGCATCGCCAAAAATGCCGAAATAATCGTTGAAGCCAAAATGGCTTACGCGCCAGCCGATGAGCGTATGGCCGGGGTCGGTGTTGTAGGTTCCAGCAGTAACGCGGGCAACGTCCATCGTTCCGGGCATTTGCGGTGCGCTCTGCGCAATCAAGGGGACGGCAAATAAGAGGGGAAGGGCACATAAAAGCTTACGCATAAGACTGCTCCAGATAGCAAAAAGGGGAAGCATCAGTGTCGATGCCTCCCCCAAATGAGTCAAGCTAGGAAAAAACGATTAGTTCTTCGCCTGATCCACCAGCTTATTCTTGGCGATCCATGGCATCATCGCGCGCAGTTTTGCGCCCGTTGCTTCAATGGGGTGCGCCGCAGCGGCCTTGCGTGCGGCCTTCAGTTCTGGCTGACCAGCGCGGTTATCGAGCACGAAATTCTTGACGAAACGACCCGATTGAATATCCGCGAGAACGCGCTTCATTTCTGCCTTTGTTTCGTCAGTAATGATCCGCGGACCTGTGGTAATGTCGCCATATTCTGCGGTGTTCGAAATCGAATAACGCATGTTGGCAATGCCGCCTTCATACAAGAGGTCCACAATCAACTTGGTTTCATGTAGGCACTCGAAATAGGCCATTTCCGGCGCATAGCCAGCTTCGGTCAATGTCTCAAAGCCAGCCTGAATGAGGTGCGTGATACCGCCGCACAAGACGGCCTGTTCACCGAACAAATCTGTCTCGCATTCTTCACGGAAGTTGGTTTCGATGATGCCGCTGCGTCCGCCGCCAACGCCGCTGGCATAAGCAAGCGCAATGTCATGGGCATTGCCGCTGGAATTCTGTGCAACAGCAATCAGGCAGGGCACGCCGCCACCCTTTTGATATTCACTGCGGACTGTGTGGCCGGGGCCCTTTGGCGCGATCATGATCACGTCAATGTCGCTGCGTGCCTCAATCAGGCCGAAATGGATGTTGAGACCGTGAGCAAAGGCCAAAGCCGCGCCGGGTTTCATATGTGCGTGCAGATCATCCGCATAAATTGCAGCCTGATGCTCATCCGGTGCCAATACCATGAGGATGTCGGCCCAAGCGGCCGCGTCTGCATTGGCCAAAACCTTGAAACCAGCAGCTTCTGCTTTTTTGGCTGTTGCAGAACCTGCGCGCAATGCGATAGCGACATCCGCAACGCCGCTGTCACGCAGGTTTTGCGCATGGGCGTGGCCCTGGCTACCATAGCCTAGTATCGCGACCTTCTTGTCTTTGATAAGGCCCAAGTCGCAATCTGCGTCATAATATACTTTCATTCTTCCGTCCTTCTTCGTTGCCGTCACCCTGAATGTGTTTCAGAGTCTTACTTTCAACGGCGCAATATTAACAGTTACCTTTGGCAAAAGGCGTTTAGGGTAGTGATATAGCGGTTAACTTGCGTCTGCTCCTCGCATCAGGCCGACAATGCCGGTGCGGCCAACTTCAACCAGTCCAACTTCGCGCATCAGGCTAACAAATGTGTCGATTTTTTCAGGGCCACCCGTGATTTCAAAAATGAAACTGTTGACGGTCGCATCAATGACGCGTGCGCGATAAATGTCGGCAAGGCGCATGGCCTCCACACGTTGGTCACCGGTGCCATTGACTTTGACCAATGCCAATTCCCGCTCGACATGCGGCCCAGCTTCGGTGAGGTCGGTGACCTTATGCACCGGGATCAGCCGCTCGCATTGGGCGATAATCTGGTCAATCACAGGCGGCGGGCCTTTGGTGACGATGGTGATCCGGCTAGTTGTATGGTCTTCGCTGATGTCTGCTACGGTAAGACTGTCGATGTTATAGCCGCGCGATGTAAACATGCCCGCGATCCGCGCCAGCGTGCCTGCTTCATTATCGACGGTGAGCGTCAGCACATGCCGTTCGGTAAGTTCCTGTTTAATATGCATTATACAAGCGCCTTTGCTTCATCATCCATGGTGCCCGATACTTGGTCTGCATGTAGGATCATGTCGGTATGGGCTGCGCCTGATGGTATCATCGGGAAACAGTTCGACGTTTTGTGGACGCGGCAATCGAACATTACGGGGCCATCATGCGCCAGCATTTCTGCGATGGCATCATCCAACTTAGCCGGATCATCGCAACGAATGCCTTTCCAGCCATAAGCTTCGGCCAGCGCGACAAAATCAGGCAGGCTATCCGAATAGCTTTCGGAATAGCGGCTTTCATAGGTGAGCTCCTGCCATTGGCGCACCATGCCCATCCATTCATTATTCAGGATGAAGACCTTCACCGGCAAACGATATTGCGAGGCTGTTGCCATCTCTTGGATGTTCATCTGGATCGATGCTTCACCGGCAATGTCGATAACTAACGCGTCCGGATTCCCCATTTGGGCACCGATTGCGGCAGGCAGGCCATAGCCCATAGTGCCAAGGCCACCGCTGGTTAGCCATTTGTTCGGCGCATCAAAATGAAAATGCTGTGCCGCCCACATTTGATGCTGGCCAACTTCGGTCGTGATTATCGGAGCCTTGTCCTTTGTGGCTTCAAACAGGCGTTCAATCGCATATTGCGGCATGATTTCCTGCGTGCTGCCAGGGTAGCTCAGGCAATCCACAGCCCGCCATCCGGTGATCCGTGACCACCATTCGGTCAACGGCTGTGTTTTGTATTTCCGGCCTTTCCAAACATCGATCATCTGACGCATGGCCATGCCGACATCCGCGACAATGGGCAGATCGACACGGACGGTTTTGTTCATCGAACTGCGGTCAATATCGACATGGATTTTTATGCTATTGGGCGAAAAAGCATCCAAGCGGCCTGTGACGCGGTCGTCAAAGCGCGCACCGAGGCAGACCATGACATCGCATTGGTTCATCGCCATATTGGCTTCATATGTACCATGCATGCCCAACATGCCCAACCATGCCTCGCCGGATGCGGGATAGGCGCCAAGGCCCATCAGGGTGGACGTCACCGGCGCACCGGTCAGTTCCGCCAACTCACGCAATGCTTCGCTCGCGGTTGGCCCGGAATTGATAATCCCGCCGCCTGTGTACAATATCGGCGCCTTGGCGTTGGCAATTAATTCAACCGCGCGGTTGATTTCGGCATAGTCGGCCTCACCGGCATAAGTGAAGCGCGACCGAGCAGGGCTTTTCACATCGGTGCTCGCCGTTGCTACCTGCACATTTTTGGGAATATCGATGACGACCGGGCCGGGGCGTCCTTTGGTGGCAATGACAAAAGCCTCCCGCACGACCGCTGAGAGCTCGGCGGGGTCCTTCACCAAATAATTATGCTTTGAACAATGGCGCGTGATGCCAACGGTATCGGCCTCTTGAAACGCATCGGAGCCGATCAAATTGGTCGCAACTTGACCCGTCAGAACGATTAGTGGGATTGAATCCATAAAGGCATCTGCAATGCCGGTGACAGCATTGGTGGCGCCGGGGCCGGATGTCACAAGCACAACGCCGGGTTTACCCGTGGCGCGGGCATAACCCTCCGCAGAATGGGCGGCGCCCGCCTCATGCCGGACAAGGACATGTTTGATTTTCTTATGCTGAAATAAAGCATCGTAAATGGGCAAAACAGCGCCACCGGGGTAACCGAATACGGTGTCCACGCCCTGTTCAACCAGGATATCGATCAAAATTTCTGCGCCGGATTTTTCGGGCACTAGACTGTCCTTAATTTTTAAGCGGCCTCCCTATGTTGCACTGCAATAGGGGAGGCAAGAGCGGGCTAGCTAGTGATTAGAAAATGACTTGTCAAATACATTCATTGAAATATTATTTCAAAATTACCAATATTTGAATCATTTACAATTGCTGTTTCACGCGGCCAATCGGTTGGAGCCTGATTGCGAAACCAGGTGAATTGCCGCTTTGCATATTGCCGGGTGGCGATTTGGCCGCGCGTGACCGCTTCTGCTCGCGACATCGTGCCTTTCAGATAGGCGGAAATCTCCGGCACGCCTATGGCACGCATGACGGGCGCATCTTGCGGTAAATTGCGGGCAAGCAACGCCTCCACTTCATCAATTGCGCCTTGCTCCATCATCCACTCGAACCTTTTGTCGCAGCGGTCGTATAGCCAATCCCGTGGGGGCAAGAGCAGCAAAGGCCGCAAACGAATGTCAGCCGATATTCCCCCCGTCTTGGTTGCGCGCCATGCCGATATGCTGCGTCCGGTGCTTTTTACGACCTCAAGCGCCCGGGTGATGCGGCTGACATCGGTGGGGGCCAAGCTTGCGGCAATTGCTGGATCATAGGTTTGAAGTGCGGCATAGGCCTGCGCAATTGGCATCGCGCGTATCTCGGCGCGCAATATAGGATCCACTTCCGGAATAGGTGCAATGCCGTCAAGCAAGGTGCGGATGTAGAGACCACTACCGCCAACCAATAATGGTATGGCACCGGTTGCATGCGCGTCGGCAATAATGCGCTTTGCATCGGTAGCCCAATTCGCGGCGGAGCAGGGCGTGACGCCGTCGATATAACCAAAAAGGTGATGCGGCGCGCTACATTGCTCATCCGCCGTGGGCTGGGCGCTCAATATGGGTAGGTCCGAATATACTTGCGCGCTGTCGGCGTTGATGATGACAAAATTGCCGGATTTGGCGAGATGCAGCGCTAATGCCGTCTTGCCGCTTGCCGTTGGACCCGCAATAAGTGCGACCATGTTTTGAGGATTCGATATGCCCATTTGCACACTGATAGCAGGAGACAGTTTGGAAAGCGGCAATTTTTCCGAGGCTCAGGATCGATTGGCCGAAGCGGGCTGCATCCCACAGGGTTTTGAATGGCTATCAGAGGGCAAAGCCGCCGACATATCGTTTGAAGGGGCGGTATCTGATGTACGCGCGGCCCTAGCGGGGCTTGAGCACCGTTTCGATATCATAGTGCAGGATGACGGTAGCCGCCGCAAAATGCTGTTGGTATCCGACATGGACAGCACGATGATTACTGTCGAATGTATTGACGAGCTAGCCGATTATGCCGGCATAAAGCCGGAAATTGCCGCGATTACCGAGCGTGCAATGGCGGGCGAGCTCGATTTTGCAGAGGCGTTACAGGCGCGGGTTGCGCTTCTCGCGGGACTGGACGAAAACGTCATCGCGCAGTGCCTGCACGAACGCGTTCAACCTATGCCGGGCGCCGAAACCCTGGTGCGTACGATGGCCGGATGGGGCGCGCATGCGGTGCTTGTGTCGGGTGGATTTACGAGCTTTACGGGGCCTGTCGCTGATATGCTGGGCTTTCATGAAGTGCACGCCAATCTTCTGGAGATTAAAGACGGACGCCTAACCGGCGCATTGGCGGCCGATATAGTGGATGCGTCGGCAAAGCGTATTGTGTTGCATGCCGCCGCAGACGCGCGTGGCTTATCCCTCGGATCAGCGCTCGCGGTTGGTGATGGTGCAAATGACTTGCCTATGATTGCAGCAGCGGTGTCCGGCGGTGGCCTTGGTGTTGGCTATCATCCGCGCCCGCAATTGGCGCAAGCCGCTAACTTTTCCGTGCGGCATAATGATCTAACGGCATTGCTGTTTGCCCAAGGCGTTAAGCCAAAAGACTGGGCATATTGATTGCACGAAACAAATTGAGTGGGGCTTGGTTCATGTTATGCTGCACCCACCCAGATTCAGGAGACGAAAATGCGCAAGTTTCTAACGTTTTTCATCATTCCGATCCTTGCCAGTTATTCAACCCTGCAATCACCAATGGCAGTTGAGGCGTCCGAAGTTATCACGGCTGACTTGGCCCGTGCAGACGGCAGTTCGGCCGGCGTTGCGACGATATCGCAGCGTCGCGATGGCGTATTCTTACGCCTGTCTGCTTTAGCGCCTGCCGCCGGGACATATGGTATGCATCTTCATGCTATTGGTAAATGCCAAGCCCCCGACTTTGCCAGCGCGGGGCCGCATTGGAACCCCGATATGAAGCAGCATGGCCATGATAACCCTATGGGCGCGCATGATGGCGATTTGCCGAATGTGGATGCGGGCGCTGACCTAAAAATAGCGCTAGAGTATAAATTGACGAATATTACGCTGTCAGGACCAACCGGTCTGTTGGATGCAGATGGCGGCGCTATCGTCATTCATGAAAAAGCCGATGACTATAAAACTGACCCAAGCGGAAATAGTGGCAAGCGGATTATCTGCGGCGTGTTTAAATCCGTTAAGCGGAACTGAGTTTAAACCTTATCAGCGTATAACAGGCATCCCGGCGCAACACGCTCAAGAATGATGTTGATGTCATCCTTGGCGAAGGCAAAGCAGCCTTGGCTGCGGCCAATTTTGCCTTGGTCCTGAATGAGCGATTGGTTCACATACCATGCTGGGTGAATGACGATGGCGCGCGCCTCGGCCTGGTCATTTTGTGGGTCAAGCCCCACTAAACGGCGAGATTCACCATGTTGACCAAAATAGGTTTCGCCGACGAGGTAGCTTCCCGCTGAGGTAGCTTCCGACCCATGCACGTTGGAGAACTCTTGCACCCAGCCGCTATGGCTTGGGTCCGAACCTTTGCCATGGGCAACGAGGAAATTTTCGGATTTGCCGCTGCGCAGATCTACAACGTAGAAACGGGGATCGCGCGACGGCTTAGAAAAATCCGCTATCGCAAGTAGATCATGGTTCTGAATACGCGCCTTATGCGCGGCCATCGCGGCTTTTGCGCGGTCAAGCAACAGAGGCGACGGGCCGCCCGCTACGGGGCCTGTGCCCGGCCGAAAGACGATGTCAGCTGCCTTTGTCGGAACCGTGAGCAGGCTCGCGCCTAAAACCGCCGAATGAATAAATCGCCTGCGTCCAATGTCCATGACAAGCAGATAGGGGCCAATCCTTTATATAAATAGACCCTCGAAAGCATTTGAGCGCAAAAGTAGGACGGTTAGGCGCAACAAGTCGGAACTTAGGGTCCACAGCCTAATTTTACAAATGTGCGGGAAAATTGACTTCGAATTTTCATATAGATGGTGGTAATGCTCTATTTGAAGCTGCCTTGAGCGGCGATGTATCCGGTAGGTAGGGCAGTTTCATGGGTTTCGGCGCGGGCATCCGCAAATTGCAGGGCATCATTGCGCTTTTGTTGATGAGTGCAGTGCCTGGTGCGGCGCACGCACAACAGGTGGGGCAAGCGCCGTCTGCGCCTATCCAGCAGGTTCAATTGCCTCAAGTCGCTCCGGTAAATGCGGATGTCGTCACACCGCCTGCGCAAACGCAATCGGTCGTCACGCCGCCTGTTGCCACGCCACCTGCAGCCAAGTCCGTGATTTCAACGCCCGCACCAAAGCCGCGCAAAAAAGGGCCAGTTGACGCGCTTAAGCCTGGGCAATTTATTTGGGCGAAACAGGCGGTTTATGAAGGGCCGATGAAAATCGTCGTCGTGCTCGATACCCAGCGGGTTTATGTGTTTCAGAATGAAAAGCTCATTGGTTTCAGCACGATTTCATCGGGGAAAAAAGGCAAGGAAACGCCGACCGGTATTTTTAACATCCTACAGAAAAATGTGGACCACAAATCTAACCTCTACAGCAACGCACCAATGCCATTTATGCAGCGTCTTACATGGGATGGGATTGCCATGCATGGCGGCGATTTACCTGGCTATCCCGCCTCGCATGGTTGCATTCGTTTGCCGCTCCCCTTTGCTAAGGCGTTGTTCGGCGTGACTCAGATGGGGCAGGAGGTCGTTGTCCTTCAAGATACGTCAACACCGGTCAAGCGGCCAGAGCCGCCTGCGGCCACAAATCCTTTGGTGGGGCCTACAGATGCGAACGCGAACCCTGCGACGCCCCCGCAAGTTGTGACACCCAAGCCAGCAGAGACACTTCCGCCCGTGCCATCGGTTTAAGCCGTTGTCCTGCAAATCGCAGACGTCACTTCCTTGATTGACGTTTACGCTAACGTAAACTAGTGACGTTAGGGCAACCAAGAGGAAAGGCGCTATGGTATCTGTAACGCGCGACGAAAGGCGGACCGATGCAACCATCGACACGCCCGACGCATTTAATCGAGAATCCTATACGATATCCGACCTATCGGTCGAATTTGAGGTAACGGCGCGTGCATTGCGCTTTTACGAAGACCAAGGGTTGATCTCGCCGGAACGTATGGGTTTGGCGCGTATTTATTCCAAGCGAGACCGAGCGCGTTTGGCGTGGATATTGCGGGCTAAACGCGTTGGATTTAGCCTGGCCGAAATCCGTGAGATGATCGATCTGTATGACTTGAATGATGGCCGTAACATTCAACGCCGCGTGACCATTGAAAAATGTCGTGACCGCATCAATCTGTTGAAGTCTCAGCGCGATGATATCGAAAGTGCCATTAACGAGCTGACCGAATTTGTTTCAACGGTGGAACAGGTTGAGGCTGCGGAAAAATCTGCTGCCGCTTAACACCTTATTCACCGCTATCTGAAGGACCGACAATGCCAAGCTATACCGCCCCCGTTCGCGACACGCAGTTTATCCTTAAAGAAGTTTTGGGTGTGGAGCGCTACGCCAATCTGCCCGGGTTTGAAAACGCCAGCGTGGACATGATTGATGCGATCCTAACCGAGGGCGCCAAATTTGTAGAAAATGTGCTGTTTCCGTTGAACCAAGTCGGGGATCTTCAGGGTTGCACCCGCCATGAAGATGGCAGCGTGACCACCCCTGATGGTTTCAAAGATGCTTATAAGCTCTATTGCGAAGGCGGCTGGGGCACATTGTCGAGCCCTGTGGAATTTGGCGGGCAGGGCATGCCGCACATAGTTTCTATGGCCTTTGAGGAACTCATGACGAGCTCCAACATGGCCTTTGCTATGTATCCCGGCCTAACGCAGGGCGCTGTGTCCGCGATACTGGTCAAGGGTAGCGAGGAACAAAAGGCCAAATATGCCCCGAACATGATTTCGGGCAAATGGGGCGGGACTATGAACCTGACCGAGCCGCATTGTGGTACCGATCTTGGCCTTATTCGGACCAAGGCAGAGCCCAATGGAGATGGCAGCTTTGCCATTTCCGGTACCAAGATTTTCATCTCTTCAGGCGAACATGACCTAACCGAAAATATCATACATTTGGTCCTCGCAAAAACACCCGGTGCGCCGGACAGCGTTAAGGGCATATCTTTGTTCATCGTGCCGAAATTCCTCGTGAATGACGATGGATCGCTTGGCGCACGCAATGCTCTATCCTGCGGTTCGATTGAACATAAAATGGGCATTCACGGCAACGCAACCTGCGTCATGAACTATGACGGCGCTACCGGCTATTTGGTTGGCGAAGAGCATAAGGGCCTTGCGGCGATGTTTATCATGATGAACATCGCGCGGCTTGGTGTCGGACAGCAGGGCTTGGGTATTGCGGAAGTCGCGTACCAAAATGCGGTGCATTATGCGCAAGACCGCCGTCAGGGCCGCGCTTTGACCGGGCCGCAGGATTTGGAGCAAAAGGCGGATACTTTGTTTGTTCACCCAGATGTGCGTCGTATGCTGATGGACGCAAAGGCGTTTACTGAGGGCATGCGTGCCTTGTGCCTATGGGGTGCGTTACAGGCCGATTTACTGCATCATGCGCAAACCGAAGAAGAGCGGCAGACCGCCGATGACTTATTGTCTTTGCTGACCCCTGTGATCAAGGGTTATGGCACGGACAAGGGCTATGAAGTCGCAACCAATGCGCAGCAGGTCTATGGCGGTCATGGCTACATCGCAGAGTGGGGTATGGAGCAATATGTGCGCGATGCCCGCATCGCGATGATCTATGAAGGCACCAACGGTGTTCAAGCCATGGATCTCGTTGGCCGGAAACTCGCCCAAAATGGCGGCCGCGCTATTCAGGCGCTTTTCAAGATTGTGGATGAGGAATGCACTGCTGCCAAGGACGGGCCGCTGGCGGATCTGGCCGCTCGTCTTGAGAAGGCCAATGGCGATTTGAAGGCTTCGACCATGTGGTTCATGCAAAATGGCATGGCCAATCCGAATAACATCGGCGCGGGCGCGCATCATTATATGCATATCATGGGCATTGTGGCGCTTGGTCTGCAATGGTTGCGCATGGCGCAAAGCGCGCAGAAGGCATTGGATGCAGGCACAGGAAATGCGGCATTCTATGAAACCAAGCTGGTGACAGCGCGTTATTTTGCAGAACGACATATGCCAGATTGCGGCGCGCTCCGTCGCAAGATTGAGGCAGGAAGCGAAGCCATCATGGCGCTCACGCCCGAAATGTTCGCAGCGGCGTAAACACCCACTGCTGTGCCACAAAACAAAATGCCGGGATGATGAGTCCCGGCATTTTTCGTTTATTCGACCGGTAAGAAATCCGGAACCGATAAATAACGTTCACCGGTGTCATAATTGAAACCGAGTATGCGGCTTCCGGCAGGCAATTCGGGCAATTTCTGCGCAATCGCAGCCAGTGTCGCGCCCGATGAAATGCCCACCAGCATGCCTTCTTCACGTGCTGCACGGCGCGCCGTTTCTTTGGCATTTTCCGGATCAACTTGAATTACACCGTCAAGCAAAGCCGTGTGCAAGTTTGCCGGTATAAACCCTGCGCCAATCCCTTGGATGGCGTGTGGACCGGGTTGACCGCCGCTAATGACGGGGGACAGTGTTGGTTCAACCGCAAATACTTTGAGATTTGGCCAAGCCTTTTTCAAAACTTCTGCGCAACCCGTGATATGCCCGCCCGTCCCGACGCCGGTGATCATGACATCAATCGGGGTGTCGGCAAAATCTTCCAATATCTCCAGCGCCGTGGTGCGGACATGGACGTTGATGTTGGCCGGGTTTTCAAATTGCTGCGGCATCCACGAATTTGTGGTTTGTGATACCAGTTCAAGCGCGCGTTCGATCGCGCCCTTCATGCCCTTTTCACGCGGGGTGAGGTCAAACGTCGCGCCATAAGCCAGCATTAAACGGCGACGCTCCAACGACATGGATTCGGGCATGACGAGGATGAGCTTATAGCCCTTGACCGCCGCTACCATGGCAAGGCCCACGCCGGTGTTACCAGAGGTGGGCTCAATGATTGTGCCGCCGGGCTTAAGGCTGCCGTCTTTTTCGGCCGCCTCAATCATCGCAAGGCCGATGCGGTCTTTAATCGATCCGCCCGGGTTTGACCGTTCCGATTTAATCCATACCTCTGCATTTGGGAACATACGTCCCATGCGGATATGCGGGCTGTTACCAATGGTTTCGAGGATAGATTGTGCTTTCATCGACTTTTTCCTCTATATTGTGGTTCGAATGTGCGCGCGTTTTTAAGCTCAGGGAATAATCCCGCCCAAATGGCTGTCACGAATATGGCACCAAAACCACCAAATACAACTGCACCGACGGGGCCAAGTGCCGCTGCGGCCAAACCGGATTGCAATTCGCCCAATTCATTGGATGCAGAAATGGCGAGGCCGGATACCGAACTTACGCGTCCGCGCATCTCGTCCGGCGTGTTAAGCTGCACAAGCGATGAGCGCACATAAACCGACAACATGTCCGAAGCGCCAAGCACCACCAGCATGACTAAAGCGACCGCCATTCCGGCCGCCATATTGAGGAAACCAATGCGGGCATCGCCGAAGATATGCGTACCGATTTCATGGCTGAGGCCGAAGCCGATGGTCGCAATGCCGAACACCACCACCGCCCAAAGCATTTTTGCACCAACATTATGGCGCAATGGACGGAAGGTCAGCATCAAAGCCACTGCCGATGCGCCGACTGCGGGTGCAGCACGCAACTGCCCAAGTCCATCTGGTCCAACCATCAAAATGTCGCGCGCATAGACAGGAAGCATGGCGGTTGCGCCTGCCAACAGCACAGCAAATAGATCCAGCGTTATGGCACCGAGCAGAAAGCGTTCCGACCAAGTGTAACGCATACCATCGACCATTTGGCGGATGGGATGGATTTTCCTTTCCATCGGCGGCGGATAGACGGGCCGCACGCAACTGAGACTAATCGTAGCCATCAACATAAGGCCAGCCGAGGCGAAATATGGCAATGACGGGCTTGCGGCGAACATCAGGCCACCTGCCGCCGGGCCAATCACGGAACCGATTTGCCAAGCAATCGAGCTTAACGCAATCGCGCGGGGTAGGGATGTGGATGGCACGATGTTGGGGCCAATCGCCGACATGGATGGCCCGACAAACACGCGTGCCACGCCGTGCAATGCTGCAAACAAGAAAAGGAGAGGGAGGGTAAGTCCGTCCACATAAGTGAACCAACCCAAGGCAAGCGCTACCAACATATCAATGCTATTGGCGAGCCGCGCCACCGTCCGCCGTTCCCAACGATCTGCGGCCCATCCGGCTACAGGCGTTAACAGCGCGAGGGGAACAAACTGGACCAGCCCTAACAGCCCCAGCTGCAACGATGCCTCGCGTATCGACATGCCATAATCGCTACGGGCAATATCATAGGCCTGATAACCGATGACAACGACCATAGCCATGGTGGCAAGCACCGCCATAAAGCGCGCCATCCAGTAAAAACGGAAGTCAGCGATTTTTAATGGATGAATTTCAGCTGAGGTGTCAGTCATATCCGATTGGCCTATCGGCTTGCGCTAGCAAGTGCAAGGCAGGGGCGCCTCGTCAGCGACAAAGTTGCATTTTGTATGCCGCGCAGACTATCCTGCGTCTTCTGGCGCGCCATGATAATCATTGATCGTTTCAAATATCGTTGTCAGCGCGGCGCGTTCGTCCGGCGATATTTCCGGACGCCATATTTCAAAAAGCAAAATAACGCGTGTTTCGTTACTTTTGTTCCAAGCCTCATGCTCAAAACTATCATCGAAAATCAAAGCTTCGCCCTCGCGCCAGCTTCGGGTTTCATTGCCAACGCGGATGGCACAATTATGCGGGACGATTAACGGAATGTGGCAGATGAGGCGGGTGTTTAACAGGCCATGATGCGGCTGAATATGCGTGCCTGGTTTCAGTAGCGACCATAATGCAATCGGCGATCGTTGATCGATTAGCGGCATGGGGGCTTGCTGGAGCGCCTGCATGGTTACTGGGCAGCGAGCAGCGTTTTCGGCTACTATTTTACCGTTGCGCCAAAAATAATAAGCGCCCCATTTAGGGTCGTTAATCAGCGGATTTGCAGCACGTGGTCGGTCGCTATTTACCTCCACATATGGGGCAAAATCCTGACCATCCGCTAAAACCGCGCGCAATTCCGCCTGCATTTCCGGCACAGCCTGTTCGATTTCTGCCAGCCATGGAAATTCGCTGCGTTCGTAAAATTGGCGTTGCGGCAAACCTGGAAAATAAAAGCTTGAAGGCTGCTGCAGATAAAGCTGCTTATGACCAAGCAACAAATCCACAGCGGTCCCGACCCTGCCTTCACGGCTAAAGCCAGCCTGATGAAGGCCCTCAACCAGATGCTGTTCAAACTTGATATGCACTTGTTCTACAAAGTCACGCGCCCGTTGAAGCATTGGCTGAAGCGCAGCCGGCACATTGGGTATGTGCGTGGACTGATTGAGGGCCGCTTGAAAGAAGGATTTTGCGGCGCGGTCATCGCCTAACCTAGCCTTTAACTCGCCGGATAGTATTAGCGCAGGTAGATTGCGTGGCTCCATATCAAGCTGGCGCTGCAACGCCGCTTCCTCGCCCGATGCATCGCCAATTAGGTTGCAAGCTTGCGCCAATAGCAACCAAGGCATTTCACTTTCTGGAAGCTCCGCGAGCAAACGTTGCGCCATGGCGCCGTCGCGCCGCTGAACGGCTGCTCTGGCGTCGCTGATGATATTGGAAGTCCCCGCGTTCATGCCTTGCTTTAAGCGCAATGGCCGCGGCTTTACCAGCCCCATCATCGCGCGCCCTGCGCTGGCGTTTCAGCTGATACTTACAAAGCTATCCATCACCCGCTTGCGGCCGGCCTGCTCAAAATCGATTTCCAGCTTATTGCCTTCAATCAACACAATGGCGCCATAGCCGAATTTTTCGTGGAAAACGCGGAGGCCAAGGCTGAGATCGCTTCTGCCCTTGTTTCCGAGGCTCACTGCGCTGCGCGTGTTTTCCGCTATGCGTTGCGGGCGGGGATTGAAACCGCCCGAGGTGGCGGCACGTTGCCATCCGGGGCCACGCGCATTGCTTCGGCCCTGATTGGCGGCAGCCAAATGCGCGAAGGGGTCGGATTGTTCGCTCCAATTTGCGCGCCACATGGATGCGCCACCCGTCATGGTCTGTTCTGCCTCAATATGGTCGAGCGGTAGCTCTTCAATGAAGCGGCTGGGGATACTGCTGGTCCACTGGCCATAAATACGTCGGTTTGCGGCATGGATGATGGTGCATTTGCGCTTGGCGCGGGTGATCGCGACATAAGCCAGGCGGCGTTCTTCCTCCAAGGAGGCTAGGCCACCTTCATCGAGCGCGCGTTGCGACGGGAAAATGCCTTCTTCCCAGCCAACCAAGAAGACATTGTCATATTCCAAGCCCTTAGCGGCATGGATGGTCATGATGGTGACGCTGGCGCCGGTGTCGCCGCGATCATTGTCCATGACGAGGCTGACATGCTCCAAAAACTCGCCCAAGGTTTCATATTCTTCCATCGCGCGGGCAAGTTCGCTTAAGTTTTCGAGCCGGCCCGATGCTTCGGTACTGCGTTCGGCTTGTAAGACGGCTGTATAGCCGCTTTCGTCCAATATCAGGCGCGTCAAATTGGCGGGCGACATCGACGCCGCTTCATCACGCCAGCGGGCAATGTCGACCACAAGGTCCGCGAGTGATTTTCGCGCCTTGCCCGTCAATTCATCGGTCCCCACCAAACGCGCCGCGGCCACAGATAAGGGCGTGCATTCGGCGCGGGCCAAGATATGCATTTTTTCTACAGCCTTGTCGCCAATACCGCGCTTAGGCACGTTGACAATCCGTTCAAAAGCCAAGTCATCAGCGGGCTGATTGACGATGCGTAAATAGGCAATGGCATCGCGAATTTCCGCGCGTTCGTAGAAACGAAAACCGCCGACTATCCGATAGTTGACGCCGATTTGTATGAAGCGGTCTTCAAATTCACGCGTCTGATGCTGCGCCCGAACCAAGATGGCGATATTGTCGAGACTTTCGCCTTTATACTGGATCGCCTCAATTTCCTCGCCGACGCGGCGGGCTTCTTCGGGGCCATCCCATACGCCGATAATCCGGACCTTTTCGCCATCGTCTAGTTCGGTCCACAAGGTTTTGCCCAGCCGTGCGCTGTTGGCGTCGATCAGGCCCGATGCCGCGGCAAGAATATGCGGTGTGCTGCGGTAATTCTGCTCCAGCTTGATTGTCTTTGCGCCCGGGAAATCCTTCTCAAAGCGCAGAATGTTCGCAACCTCCGCCCCGCGCCAAGAATAGATGCTTTGGTCGTCATCACCGACACAGCAGATGTTTTTGCGTTTCTGCGCCAACAAACGCAGCCAGAGATATTGGACAGAGTTGGTATCCTGATATTCATCAACAAGGATATATTTGAACTGCGCCTGATATTTTTCGAGGATGTCCCTGTTATTTTTCAGCAGGTTCAGGCCATGCAGCAACAAATCGCCAAAGTCGCAGGCGTTCAATGCCAGCAATCGCGCTTGATACAGCGCATATATGTGCCGCCCCTTGCCATTGGCAAAAGCTTCATTGTCGGCGGCGTCCAAATCGGCGGGTGATTTGCCGGCATTCTTCCATTTGTCGAGTAAGCTCGCAAGTCCGCGCGCGGGGAAACGCTTCTCGTCCAAATCCTCGGACTGTATAAGCTGCTTTAACAGCCGAATCTGATCGTCCGTGTCGATGATCGTGAAGTTGCTTTGCAGGCCAATGATTTCGGCATGGCGGCGCAGCAGTTTTGCGCCAATGCTGTGGAAGGTGCCAAGCCATGGCATCCCTTCGACCGCTGACCCGACCATTGCGCCGATACGTTCCCGCATTTCGCGTGCCGCTTTGTTGGTGAAAGTGACGGCTAGGATTTCTGACGGCCATGCTTGGCGCGTGTACAATATTTGCGCCATACGCGCGGTCAGTGCGGCGGTTTTGCCCGTGCCTGCGCCTGCAAGCAGAAGCACAGGCCCTTCGGTCGTCAGCACAGCTTCACGCTGCGGTGGATTTAACCCACGCAACCAAGGCGGTTCCGTTTGCGACGGATCAGTCTGGACCTCAATTTCTGACATAGGCGAACAGTTAGGGAACATCGCTACAAACCGCAAGCGCTGTTCGGTCGCATGGGAGAACTAAAATGCGCCGGAAAGTGCGCACCCCTAAATTGCGGCAGGCCGTAATAATGTCAGTTTGGCTTTGCCGACATTGCGGACAGTGTCGACTGTGAAGCCCTTGACCTCTACATCTTCTTTTATGCTGGTCTCGACGCTGATCCAGGCGGATGGGGCGAACCAACCAAAGCGGACCAACTTATCCAGCGCGACTGAACCCGCGCCGCTCAAATAAGGGGGATCCATCAAAATAATATCCGCTGGCTTGATTGCGGTGCCTAGCGATAACACCGAAGATTTACGTACATCGCTTTGGTCTTTTGCGCCAAGCTTTTGGATGTTCGCGGCAAGTGCATCGAGTGCCAGCGCATCCTGCTCAACGAAGGTGCAATGCGCTGCGCCGCGCGACAAAGCCTCAAGCCCAAGCGCGCCAGACCCAGCAAAAAGATCAAGAACACGCAAATCCTCAAATGAGCCCAGTCGACTTGTGAGCATGGAGAATAATGTCTCACGCGTCCGGTCAGCGGTGGGGCGGGTTGTGTCGCCTTTCGGCGCAATCAGCGGTCGTGAGCGCCACTGTCCAGAAATAATACGCATTATTTCAACGTCTTTCGAAATTCGATAAGGTCAACGCGGCGCACTTCGCCGACATTGCCGGGAGCGAGCTCGCCTAGCACGAACGGGCCATAACGCGTGCGGATTAGGCGGCTTACTTCAAGTCCCAAATGTTCAAGTACGCGGCGAACTTCGCGGTTCTTACCTTCTGTTAGGGTCATTTCGACCCAGCCATTGCGGCCCGTACGGCGTTCCAGATTGGCGTCTATCTTGCCATATTTCACGCCCTCAATCTCAATGCCGTGGATCAGATCTTCCAGCTGCTCTTGACTGACATCGCCAAAGCAGCGTGCGCGGTACGTGCGTTCAACGCCCGTTGAAGGTAATTCCATCTGGCGTTTGAATTCGCCATCATTGGTAAGCAACAACAAGCCTTCGGTATTCAAATCGAGCCGGCCAATCGGCATAAGACGCGGTAGATCCTTGGGCAGAACGTCATAGATCGTCTTGCGACCACTAAAGTCACGCTCGGCGGTCAAGCAGCCTTCGGGTTTGTGAAACATGTAGAGCTGCGTAGGCGCCGGCTGACCCACGGCCTTGCCATCCACAGCGACACCACGTAGCGATTTCAGCAAGGTTGCGGGTGTTTCCACCTTTTCATTGTTCAGCGTAACCCGGCCGTCGGCAATCATGCGTTCGATTTCGCGACGCGATGCAACGCCCGCACGCGCCAGCAGTTTTGCGATACGCTCTTCGCCATCTTTACGTTCCAAAGCACCTTTGCTTGGGCCAGCATTTGGGTTGGGTTTACGCGACGGTTTGCTGTCCCAACGCAGGCGAGGTGGCTTGGTGGGACGGGCAGGGGCTTTTAAAGGAGGTTTAACCATGTCGGCGCCTTTGACGCATATTGCTACAAAAGTCACTGGCCATTCAGGAAAATGGCGTTAGTCATCGTCGCAATAAAGACGGAGGGGGTCCAAATGTCGGTCGATTTAATGCGTTTCATCATTTTTGCGGGCATTTTGCTCGCTCTGCCATTGATTGCGCTCACTGTTCCGTCTTTCCGGCCATATCTACGCAAAAACCCAGTCATTACCTTTTTGCTGGGTATTTCGAGCGGCTTTCCGCTGACTTTGCTTGTCGCGACCATGACATTTTGGTTGGCAAAGGTGGGTATCGATACCGCGACCATCGGTTTTGCAGTGGCGTTGGGCATTCCATACACAATAAAATTCCTCTGGGCGCCGTTGGTCGACAAGCTGCATTTGCCGATTTTAACGAAATTGTTCGGCCAACGTCGAAGCTGGTTGTTCTTCGTGCAGGCTTTGCTTTTTGTTTCGATCTGGCAATTGGGCGCGAGCAATCCGCAGCCAGGTGACATGGGCATGTTCGCCATTTGGGCTTTGATCACGGCGTTCTTATCAGCAACGCAGGACATAGTCATTGACGCCTATCGCATCGAAATACTGGACGAAGAAGAATTCGCGCACGGCACGGCGACAAATCAGTTTGGCTATCGTACGGGAAACCTGATCGCGGGCGCAGGGACCATCTATTTTGCTTCGCAAGAAGGGCTGGGCCTTGGTTGGTCGACGGCCTATGGCCTGACCGCATTTTGCATCATTCCGGCCATTATAGGCGCATTATGGGCGGGGCCTGGCAAGTTTGTGGATCGTTTTGCCCATGTGGAAGGCATGAAGCCAAAGCAATGGCTAACCGAGGCTGTAATCAACCCGTTCCGCGAGTTTTTAACGCGGCATGGGGCTTTCCTCATCCTCGGCTTTGTCCTTGTCTATAAGGTAGGCGATGCCATGGGGCAGGCGATGTTGAGCCCGATGATTGTTGATCTGGGTTTTTCCGATCTGGATTATATTTCGGCCAATAAATTATGGGGGTTTGGGGCGTTGATTGTTGGTTCTGCCTTGGGTGCGCCCTTTATCTTATGGCTCGGCATGGGCCGTGCTTTGCTGATTTCGGGCCTATTGATGATGTTCTCCAACATCATGTTCATGATCTTGGCCGCCACGGGCAATGATTACTGGATGATGGTTGCCGCCATTTGCACGGAGAATTTGACCAGTGGCATCGGACTGACGGTGTTCGCCACCTATTTGTCGGGTCTGTCGAGCATCGCTTACACTGCGACGCAATTTGCGCTGCTGTCATCCTTCGCAGGCGTTGGCCGAACGTTCATGGCGGGACCGGCGGGTATTGTGGCGGAGAATGTCGGTTGGGTGGGCTTTTGGGGCCTTACCGTTGTCGCCGCCATTCCGGGCATGATCTTGCTATGGGTGTTGTGGAGCAAAGGCTATGTTGTGCAAAGCATCCACCAGGTTGAGGCTGTCGATGAAAAGGCGATGAAGGATCCGGTCGGGCCAATACGCATCTTCGGTTTCTTGCTCGTCGTCGCGGGGCTGATAGGGCTTCTCCTCTCGCAACCGTTAGAGTTCGCAAATGATATCACATTGTCGTTTGCAGCATTGTTGGTGGCGGGCGGATTACTTGCTTGGAAGGGGCAGCCGAAGCGCGTGCCTCAGTCCGGCACCTGATCGTTTTGTCGCAACACTTCACCCGCCAAATATAACGATCCGCAGATGAGGACATTGGTTGGCTCATGCTGACCAGCCATCAACTCCAGCGCCGTAACAATGTCGCTTGCTTGCCGTACATCGGCGATATGCAGATTTGCCCGTGCGATGTCACAAAGTTCGCCTGGCGTGTGATGTTCATGGCCCTGTATTGGCACTGCAGTTAGCGTTGCAATCTTCGGTGCAAAGGGCGTGAGAAAACCGAGCGCATCCTTATTTTTCAGCATACCGAGGATGACATGCACCGACGCGCCATTTTCTAGCGTTTTGGCAATGGCCGCGCCTGCATCGGGATTATGGCCGCCGTCGAGCAAGATTTGCGATCCGTCGGGCAATAATTTGGTCAGTGGTCCCGCGGTCAGTGTTTGCATTCTTGCCGGCCAACGTGTCCATTCCAGCGCGGCGGCCAGCGCTGCCTCTGGAATATGGATTGCCGTTTGATGGTGCAGCATCGCCACAGCCAATGCCGCATTATCCGCCTGATGCGTGCCAGCCATGCGGGGTAGGGGCAAGGTCAGTTTCCCTTTGGCGTCGCTGTAATGCAGGCGGCCGTCATAGACCGCCGCGTCCCAGCCTTCGCCGCGCGCATGTAAGATTGCCTTATGCAACGAGGCTTGCTCAGCAACCGTCTTTGCCATCGACGCGCTATATATTTGCGTAACTAATGGTGCACTGGCTTTGGCAATCCCGGCCTTTTCAAACGCAATCCGGTCCAGCGGCGGCATTTCGGGCACGCCATCTTCTGCTGCCAACAAAAATGCCTCATGATCCAGTCCCAGCGAGGCAATGCCGCAGGCGACGGGTTTAGCCAAAACATTGGTGGCATCTAACCGTCCGCCAAGGCCAACCTCAATAATACACGCATTGGCCTTGGTTCGGGCAAAAGCGCAGAAGGCAACGGCGGTGGTGACTTCGAAAAAGCTCGCTTCCAACCCTTCTGCATGGTCGAGAACTTCGGACAGGAGTGCAGACAAGCTCATATCGTCAATCAACTGCCCTGCGACACGGATACGCTCGTTAAAGCGCACGAGATGGGGGCTGGAATAGACATGAGCCGTAAGCCCTGCGGCCTCAATTGCGCCACGTAGAAAAGCACAGGTCGAACCCTTGCCATTGGTGCCAGAGACATGAAAGACAGGCGGGAGGTGATGATGTGGGTTACCAAGCCGGTCCAACAAGGTTGCGATGCGTTCAAGGCCCAAAACATCCTTGCCGGGCGACAGCATCGTTAACCGGTCAAGCTGCGCCTGCACGGCAGGATCAGTGGAGGTAGCGTGGTCAGGCATGGGCTTGTCCTTTGTCACTCCCTCAGACGCGGGAGCGACAACAAGTGGTTTTCGCGATATTGGGTTACGCCGCTTTCTTCTCCGGCGCGAGATAGCCGATAAGCTGTGACAAAACGCCGCGTAAGTCATGCCGATGGGTGACCATGTCGATCATGCCATGCTCCAAGAGATATTCGGCGCGCTGGAAGCCTTCGGGTAGCTTTTCACGGATTGTTTGTTCAATAACGCGCTGCCCAGCAAAACCGATGAGCGCGCCCGGTTCTGCAATCTGCACATCGCCGAGCATAGCATATGAGGCGGTTACACCGCCCGTGGTCGGATCCGTCAGCACAACGATATAGGGCAATCCTGCATCATGCAGCATCTGGATAGCGACCGTCGAACGCGGCATTTGCATCAGGCTCAATATGCCCTCTTGCATACGTGCGCCGCCCGCTGCGGTGAAGATGACATAAGGGCATTTCGCGCGAATTGCGGCCTTTACAGCATCGATGAATGCCTCACCGACCGCCATGCCCATGGAACCACCCATGAACGCGAAATCCTGCACGCTGACGATAACGGTTTGTCCGTTAATCTCGCCACGCGCGGTTTTCATGGCGTCTTTTTCGCCCGTTGAAAGGCGCGCCGCCTTGATCCGGTCGACATATTTTTTGGTGTCTCTGAACTTCAAAGGATCTTCGCCTACGACGGGCGGTTTGAGAATGTCGTAGTTTTCGTTGTCGAATAAAGCGTCAAAGCGCGCAGCGGGGCCAATACGGCCATGATGATCACATTTGGGGCAGACGGACTGATTTTCTTCAAATTCGCGCAGGAAGACCATCGCCTCGCAACCCTTGCATTTGTGCCAGAGCGTTTCGGCGGTCTCGCGCTTGGCGATGAAGGGAATGGCGTTACGGACGCGGGTGACCCAATTCATGATCAGACCTTTCTGGCTGCAACAATGACTTGTTTTAAGGATGCCACATAATCGCGAACAGGACCAGCGGCACTCGTTCCATGTTCAGCGACCAATTCTACAATCGCCGAGCCAACGACTACGCCATCGGCAACGCGCGCGATATTGGCGGCTTGTTCGGGGGTTCGAACACCAAAGCCGACGGCGATGGGCAGGTCGGTGTGGACCTTCAAGCGCGCGACGGCTTCGTCGATACTAGTTTGGGCGGCGACTTGTAGGCCGGTGATACCCGCGACGCTGACATAATAAAGGAAACCCGATGCGCCATTCAGGACCGTCGGTAAGCGCGTGGCGTCGGTTGTGGGGGTCGCCAAGCGGATAAGGTCAATGCCTGCATTGCGCAGAGCAGGGCCAAGCTCTGGGTCTTCCTCCGGCGGAATGTCGACGCAGATAACGCCGTCGACGCCCGCTTTGTTGCATTCGGAGGCAAACCAGTCACCGCCGCGGATTGTCATCGGGTTGGCATAACCCATCAACACCAAGGGTGTGTCAGGGTGGCGTTTACGAAAGGCCGTGGCGAGGGCGAAGATGTCAGTGGTTTTTGTGCCGGCGTTTAAACTGCGGATATTTGCCTCTTGAATGGCAGGGCCGTCGGCCATCGGGTCGGTAAACGGCATGCCAAGTTCAATGACATCTGCGCCACCTGCGACGAGCGCATCGAGATTGGCGGTAGTGTCGCCATCGCCCGCAGTGATGAAGGCAACCAGCGCCGGATGGGATTTAGAAAAGGCGGCGGAGATGCGTGTCATTTCGCCACCCTTTTGTCATCCCGAACTTGTTTCGGGATAATACGCGACGGCATTGCCTCATCTTGAAGGTAGTTCAAGATGCCGAATATTGGTGTTTTCATATCGACGTCCCCAAAGCCTCTGCGACAGTGAAGATATCCTTGTCGCCGCGCCCGCACAGGTTTGCGAGGATGATCTGGTCGCGGTTCATCTTCTTGGCTTCGCGTTCAACGGCGGCAATCGCGTGGGCCGGCTCCAGCGCAGGAATAATACCTTCGGTACGGCACAGCAATTGGAAAGCGGCGAGCGCCTCTGTATCCGTCACACTGTCGTAGCGAACACGGCCAATTTCCTTGAGCCAGCTATGTTCCGGACCAATGCCGGGATAATCTAGACCCGCCGAAATTGAATGCGCTTCGGCAATTTGGCCGTCATCGTCTTGCAGCAAATAGGTTTTGTTACCATGCAGCACGCCGGGGCGTCCGCCTGCAAGACTTGCGGCATGTTCCTTTTCAAGACCATGGCCCGCCGCCTCAATACCGAGCATCGCGACCTCCTTGTCATCCAAAAAGGGATGGAAAAGGCCGATTGCGTTTGAACCGCCGCCAATGGCAGCGACCAACAAATCGGGCAGGCGATTGATGCGCGACAGCATTTGCGCGCGCGCTTCCTTGCCGATCACGCTTTGGAAATCGCGGACCAGTTCGGGATAAGGATGCGGGCCTGCGGCCGTGCCGATAATGTAGAAAGTGTCATGGACGTTGGCGACCCAGTCACGCAGCCCTTCGTTCATCGCGTCTTTCAAAGTGCCTGCGCCACTGGTGACAGGAATGACCTCCGCGCCCAATAAACGCATGCGGAACACATTGGGTTGCTGCCGTTCAATGTCTTTGGCGCCCATATAGATGAAGCAGGGCAGGCCAAAACGGGCACAAACGGTCGCAGTAGCTACGCCATGTTGACCAGCGCCAGTTTCCGCGATGATGCGCGTCTTACCCATGCGAATGGCGAGCAAAATCTGGCCAATGCAATTGTTGATCTTGTGCGCGCCGGTATGGTTCAGCTCATCGCGCTTGAACCAGATTTGCGCGCCTTTGCCTGCTGGCGCGTTCTTGCGGACTTCTTCGGTCAGGCGTTCAGCATAATAAAGCGGTGACGGGCGGCCGACATAATGTTCCAGCAGATCGTCGAACTGCGCGGCAAAAGCCGGGTCTTGCTGCGCGGCCCTATATTCGCGTTCCAAATCGAGCACGAGCGGCATGAGCGTTTCGGCAACATAGCGCCCGCCGAATTGACCAAAATGGCCACGCTCGTCGGGTTGGTTGCGGAAGGAGTTCGGGGTAGGGTCAGTGATTGTCATAGTCGCGCACCGCTTGGCAGAAGGCCGCAATCTTGTCCACATCCTTGATGCCCGGCGCGGATTCTACGCCCGACGATGTGTCGACCAATTGGGCCCGTGTTTGCATCAAAGCGTCTTTTACGTTGTCGGTGTTCAGTCCGCCTGCAAGACCCCAAGGCAGCTTGTGTTTGTGCTCGGTCAGCAAAGACCAGTCAAAGCGCGTGCCTGTGCCGCCCGGCAAGGCCTGCGCGGGCGCATCGAACAAGATGAAATTCGCTGCATCAACATATTCATCGGCATTTTTGAGCGATGCGGCATCCCGAACGCCAAAGGCCTTCCAGATTTCGACGTTCGCGGTGCTTTTCACGGTGCGGAGCCATTGTGCGGTTTCAGATCCATGGAATTGCACAATATGGGGTTTGACGACTTCAATAGCCTTGGCGGTAAGGCCTGGCTCAGCGTTCACCAGCAATAGGACAACTTTCAGCGAGGCTGGCGCGCGCATCCGCAACGCTGCGGCTCGTTCCAATTCAACATGGCGCGGGCTTTTCTCGAAATGGACGAGACCGATATGCGATGCGCCCGCTTTGGCCGCGGCATCGACGGCATTCTCGTCCTTAAGTCCGCAAATTTTGATTTGTGTGTGCATATTCGGCCAATAGCCAAACCTTGCGCTCCCGTCATGCGGAAACAGATTCAGCATGAAGGGGAATGTGAATGCTTATAATGTAGCCATAATCGCCCGTGCGGCCTCGTCGGGGCTCTCGGCCTGGGTGATGGGGCGTCCGATGACCAAAACGCTTGCACCATCGTCACGGGCCTGTCTGGGCGTCACAGTGCGTTTTTGGTCGGCAGCGGTTCCGCCAGCGGGGCGAAGGCCGGGGACGACGAAGAAACCATCGTTCCACGCTTTTTTCGCCGCTTTAACTTCATGTCCCGAACACACAATGCCATCCAGACCAGCTTCCTGCGCGAGTGCTGCCAAACGGGCGACCTGCAAATCGGCGCTGTCTGCTACGCCAACTCGGTTCAGGTCATGATCGTCCAGGCTGGTCAGCACGGTTACGGCGACCACTTTGGTATGCAAGCCTGCGGCGGCTTTAGCATCCTCCATCATCGCGCGGCCACCTGTGGCGTGGATGGTTACGATGGCGGGTTCAAGCGTGTTTATTGCCTGCATTGCCTTGGCAACCGTATTGGGAATGTCGTGCAATTTCAGGTCGAGGAAAATGGGCAGGCCCAGCTTCTGTACTTCATGCACGCCATGGTGGCCATTGGCGCAGAAAAATTCGAGACCAAGCTTTATCCCGCCAACTTGTCCCTTGATACGGCGTGTCAATTCCAACGCGTCTTCGAGATAGGGTGTGTCGATGGCGACGAAGATCGGGTTGGTCATATCGTATCCATAGCAGTGTAAGCAGGGGGCGGGGCTGCAGGTGGCGGGAAAGTCGATGTCTGCTGGTTACTCTCAAGCGTCAATATGCGCCGTTTTAGCCGCCACATCTGTGTCCGGTGCAAAAGGTATAAAGGCAAAAATCCAAGCAGGAATGCGACGATCATTAAAGCAGGCAATTTCGTATCTAAACGAAGACTGCCCCAAAGGATGACCGATACAGGCGCCCAATTGTTGGTTGCGAACACAATCAACCCGATAATGATCGTCACCCAAATCAGCGTTTTTAGAAATCGCATCGTGCGGCTTCTCCTTCTGATGCATATCTTATGGAAACTTTCCCCTTTTGGGTAGGGGTTAGTGACACTTCATCTCATATGCTTCGAACAATGAAGAATTTTTAGCCAAATACGCGATCGAAAATTGTATCGATATGCTTGAAATGATAATCAAGATTGAAGCGTTCTTCGATTTCCGCTGCGGTCATTTTTGCGGTGACGTCCGCGTCCGCCTTTAGCAATTCCATCAGCGATTCCGCGCCATCTGACTCCCACACCTTCATCGCATTGCGTTGTACGATGCGGTAGCTGTCTTCGCGGCTGATGCCTGCTTGCGTCAGTGCCAGCAGGACACGTTGCGAATGGACAAGCCCGCCCATGCGATCAAGATTCTTTTGCATCCGCTCGGGATAGATCAGCAATTTGTCTATGACGCCCGTCAGGCGGCCCAATGCGAAATCGAGCGTGATGGTGGCATCAGGACCGATATAACGCTCAACACTCGAATGGCTGATGTCGCGTTCATGCCATAACGCGACATTTTCGAGCGCAGGTGTGACATAGCCACGCACCATGCGGGCAAGGCCTGTTAGGTTTTCGGTGAACACAGGGTTGCGTTTATGCGGCATAGCTGAGCTACCCTTTTGACCCGGCGAGAAATATTCCTCTGCCTCCAGCACTTCGGTGCGCTGCAAATGGCGGACTTCGGTCGCCAGACGCTCAATCGAAGAGGCGATGACACCCAAAGTGGCAAAATACATCGCGTGACGGTCGCGCGGAATGACTTGGGTCGAGACTGGCTCAACAGCAAGGCCAAGCTTGGCCGCAACATGCGCCTCAACTTCGGGGTCGATATTGGCGAATGTGCCAACGGCGCCCGAAATAGCACAAGTCGCGATTTCGGCGCGTGCTGCGACCAATCGTTCGCGACCACGGGCAAATTCGGCATAAGCCTGCGCCAGTTTCATGCCAAAGGTGACGGGCTCGGCATGTATCCCATGGCTGCGGCCAATGGTGGGTGTGAACTTATGTTCC
Organism: Sphingomonadales bacterium UBA656; assembly: GCA_002299895.1. Taxonomy (GTDB): domain Bacteria; phylum Pseudomonadota; class Alphaproteobacteria; order Sphingomonadales; family Sphingomonadaceae; genus Sphingorhabdus_B. Next base: position 49,499 of record DBOC01000014.1, read on the forward strand.
ATCGCGCGTGTTTTAATGGCCACGAGTAGCGCATCCATGTCAGCCAGCAAAAGGTCGGTGGCTTGCGTCAACTGGACAGCAAGGCAGGTATCAAGCACATCTGAAGATGTCATGCCTTGATGCATGAAGCGCGCTTCATCGCCGACCTGTTCAGCAACCCAGGTCAGGAACGCGATCACGTCATGCTTGGTCACCGCTTCGATGGCGTCGATTGCCGCGACGTCGATGGTCGGGTTTGTATCCCACCACTTCCACAAGGCTTGGGCGGCAGATGCGGGCACAACGCCGCGTTGGGCCAGCGCGTCCGTGGCATGCGCCTCAATTTCAAACCAAATGCGGAAACGGTTTTCCGGCTCCCAAATCTTGACCATATCGGGGCGGGAATAACGTGGGATCATAAGAAACGCTTTCTGCTGGCTACGGGAGTCGTGGTTCCGTTAGCAGGCGCACCGTTGGGCGTCAAAACGCATGGCAAAAAAGAAGGGCGCGGGTATTACGCCGCGCCCTACTTGTTCAAGTTCTGAAGCGTTTAGAAATCGATCGACACGCGTCCGTAAAGAAACCGTCCGCTGAAGCCGAATGGCGATTGTGAGCTATAGGGCAAGAACGAGTTGTTAAAGCCATAGTTCACGCCATCCACTGTGCCAAAGGGCAAGCGATCTGGATATGTGTCGAGAAGGTTGTTTGCACCAATTGCGACGGAGACAGACTCAACCGGCTTAAAGCGGAACTCAAGATCTGTGACCCATTTTGGCGACAAGAAAATGTCACCTGGAACAGTGCCCGGTGCTTTTGTGATATCGCTTGTGGGGTTAGTTCCAGTCACAGTTGTAAAGCCGCTTGGCAAGAATACTTCGCCATAACGGTTGGTGCGCAATGTTACACCGAAATTATCATAATCCCAGTCAAGTCCAACGTTGAGCTTGTTCTTAGGCTGCCCCTCGGTGAGGCGGAAGCTTTCTTGACGTGCGAACAATCGTTGCGCGGTGAAACCAGAAAATACCCGACGATCCGTGATTTCAGTGTCATTCAGGTTATACCCAACGCTCACGCGGAACTGGCCGAGGCCAAAGTCTGGAATACGGTAGCTTGCGACAACATCAAGGCCGGTCGTCTTGGTATTGATACCGTTAATGAAGAAGCGTGCCGAGCTCACGCCGGTAACGCTTGCTGCTGTTAGCAATGCCAGAACATCTGAACCTTGTAGGTTTTCCGTCAGCGTGATGCGGTCATCAATCTGGATGTTATAGTAATCCGCAGTAATGCTCAGCCCGCTTATAGGTGTAAAAGTAACACCTGCGCCCAGATTGATGGACTTTTCTGGTTTCAGAGGCTGCGCACCCAAAGCGACGGCGACCGGAGACGAAACCGGGAATGTTCCGATTTCAATCAACACACCACCGACATTGTTAGTGGAGGTGGCCGCAAATGACTGTTGCGCAAGGCTTGGCGCACGGAATCCTGTGGACACCGATCCGCGCAAAGCAACGCCATCAATCACTTCGAAACGCGCAGCAGCTTTACCATTAACGGTATCGCCAAAGTCGCTGAAATGCTCGTAACGGCCAGCCAATTGAAGCGTTAGTTGGTCCGTAAGGTCCGCATCGAGTTCGGCGTAGCCCGCATAGCTGTCACGCGAAACGTCGGTTTCGTTAGCGGGACGGAAGCCAGGGAACACCTGCGCGCCGCCAGCGGCGTTGAATGGCGCTGCTGAAAACGGACCGTTGACGTAGCTTTGCAATTCGCCCGCAACAATCTTGTAGTTTTCATTGCGATATTCACCACCAAAAGCGAAAGAAACGCTCTTGCCGATGCCAATGTCTAAATCACGGCGCATATCGAGGTTAATCGAGGTCTGACCCGACCGAAGACCACCTGAATCGAAACGGCGCGCACTGGCTATACCGCCCAACGAGGTGTTGATCGTGTTTTCGATCGTGTAATCCAAACGGTTCGATCCGTAGACCGCCGAAAGATCATAATCCCATCCGCTCAATACGCCACGAAGGCCGGCTGCAGCAGAAATATCGACAATGTTACTAGCAATCAACGGCAAGAAACCGTCGGCATAGATTGGAACAAAGGTGGTTGTCGACGCTGCCCAGTCGCGGTTGCGTACGTCGGAAGAACGGCGGTAGAAACCGGCGCCATTACCGTCGCGCACGCCATAGCTGCCGAATGTATAGAATTCGGCAGTATCGGAAAACTCATAGCCCGCGTTGACGAAGAAATTCAGGTCTTTGGATACACCATCGCCATAACGGTGGGCATAACGGTCAAAGGTTGCTTCGCGTGGATCGCCCGCTGCGAAATAGTTGCGGCGGATGTCTGGTCCGGAACGGTTGGTGGGTGAGCGGTCCTTATATTCCGCTGTCAGGTTTAAATAACCGCTTTCACCCAATGGAAGGCCGAAGTTCGAAGCGAATGTATATGTGTCACCGTCGTTCCGTTTACGGTCTTCGCCGGTGTAGGTGATCGTTGGGTTGTCAGACAGGCCAGTTGTCAGCGACACGGTGTTAACTTGGCCCACATCTTCCATTTTAGTGATGTACTTACCAAATGTTGCCTGCGCACGGCCGCCCATGCCTTTTTTCAATTGTACGTTGATGACGCCGGCAATGGCATCGGAACCATATTGCGAAGCGGCACCATCGCGCAGCACTTCGAGGCGTTCAATGGCCAGTGGCGGAATGGTGTTAAGGTCAACTGCGGTCGAACCACGGCCAACAGAGCCGTTTAGGTTGACGAGGGCGGACTGGTGACGGCGCTTGCCATTGACCAGCACCAGAACCTGATCAGGTGCAAGGCCACGCAGTGTTGCAGGGCGCAACGAGTCCGTTCCATCCGTCAGCGACGGTTGCGGAAAGTTGAACGATGGCACCAGCTGGTTCAGCAATTTGTTGGTTTCGGTCTGGCCGCTGTTCAACAAAGCTTCTGCCGAAATTACGTCAACAGGAACGGTACTATCGGCAACGGTGCGGTCGGTACGGCGTGTACCGGTAACGATGATAGCATCTACACCAGTGGCTTCTTCGGTAGCCGTATCTTGCGGTGCGCTGTCTTGCGCAAAGGCTGGATTTGCCGATGCTACAAAAAGAGCAGTGGTCGAAACCGTCACTGCCAATGCTGAAATAAGCTTATGCGTCTTCATTTGATTTCCCCGATTTATGCATATTTTGAAAGACTGAGGGGAATCTGGCACTTTGCCGCGCAAAGTCCAGTAAAGACATAAATTTGAAATATTTTACCATGTGTGTGTGGCTTTGTAGCAACGCGCTTATGTTCGTATTATTCTAAAAACTGCATTTAGCTGTGGATTGCTGAAATCGTTGCTTTGCGACTGCGGGCTGGCCCGCTATCGGCTTATGTATGTCTGATATTGTTGATGCTCCAGCAGAAGATCCGTTTGACGCGATTGTCGATGCGCCGTTTGATGCGGCTTTGTCGGAGCGCTACCTGATCTATGCAATGTCGACGATTACCGCGCGGTCGCTGCCGGACTTGCGTGACGGGCTTAAGCCCGTGCACCGGCGTTTATTGTGGGCGATGCGTCTGTTAAAGCTTGATCCGGCTAGCGGGTATAAGAAATGCGCGCGGGTTGTCGGTGACGTTATTGGTAAATATCACCCGCACGGCGACCAGTCGGTTTATGATGCGATGGTGCGTCTCGCGCAGACCTTCTCGCTGCGTTACCCATTGGTCGATGGACAAGGCAATTTCGGCAATATCGACGGCGATAATGCGGCCGCCTACCGTTATACCGAAGCGCGGCTGACAAAGACGGCGATTGAGCTGATGAACGGGCTCGACGAAAACGCGACCGATTTTCGGCCAACCTATAATGGCGAAGATGAAGAGCCAGAGGTAATGCCCGGCTTGTTCCCGAACTTATTGGCCAATGGCGCCAGCGGGATTGCTGTGGGGATGGCGACAAGCATTCCATCACATAATGCCGCTGAAATTATTGACGCCGCGATGCTGTTGATTGAAAATCCGCAGGCCAGCCATGACCAATTGATGGAGATTGTCCGGGGCCCTGATTTTGCGACCGGCGGTGTGCTGGTGGATAGTCCATCGGTGATCAGCGCTGCTTATGCTTCGGGCCGCGGGGCGATGCGTGTGCGCGCGCGTTTCTCGAATGGCTGGCAGGATGACACAGGATGGGAACCAACCGGCGTTGAAAAACTGCCCGGCGGGACATGGCAGTTGGTCGTGTCTGAAATTCCCTATCAGGTCCAAAAGGGCAAGCTGATTGAACAGGTTGCACAGCTCATTGCCGATAAGAAGCTGCCTATTTTGGATGATATTCGCGATGAAAGCGACGAGCATGTGCGCATTGTGCTTGTGCCGAAAAGCCGCAATGTTGATCCTGAAGATCTGAAAAACGCTTTGTTCCGCCTGACCGATTTGGAAACGCGGTTCTCCTTGAACATGAACGTGTTGGATGCCGACCGCACGCCCAAGGTTATGGGCTTAGGCGAAGTTTTGCGGCACTGGTTGCGGCACCAGATTGAAGTGCTTGTCCGCAAGTCTCAGCATCGGCTTGAGAAGATCGACGCGCGGCTGGAGCTGCTTCAAGGCTATATCATTGCCTTCCTTAATCTTGACCGCATTATTGAGATTATCCGGACCGAGGACGAGCCCAAGCCCGTCATGATGGCGGAATTTCAATTGAATGACCGTCAGGCTGAGGCCATCTTGAACATGCGCTTGCGGTCGCTACGCAGGCTTGAGGAAATGGAGCTGCGGCGCGAGCTTGAAGCCTTAGAAGCCGAACGCGAAGATTTGGTAAAGCTGATCGATAGCCCTGCGCTCCAAAAGAAGCGTTTGAAAAAAGACCTGTCGGCGCTGCGAAAGAATTACGCCGAAGAAACCGAACTCGGTCGCCGCCGGACAAGTTTGGAAGAAGCAGGGCAGGCGCGCGAAATTTCGCTCGAGGCCTTTGTGGAACGCGAACCCGTGACCGTCATCATGTCGAAGCGCGGCTGGATCAAGGCGATGAAGGGGCATGCTGACCTTTCGGCCCGCGCGGACTTCAAGTTCAAAGAAGGCGATGGACCAGCCTTTGCTTTCCATGCGCAGACGACGGACAAGATCCTTATTGCCACAGCAAATGGCCGTTTTTACACCTTGGGCGCTGAAAAACTTCCCGGTGCGCGCGGTTTTGGTGAGCCTGTGAGCACTATGATCGACATTGAAGCGGGGAACGATATTGTCGCCGTTCTGCCTGCAGTTGCCGATGGCCGGATGTTGCTGGCGGCCACCACTGGCAAAGGCTTTATTGCGCGTATGAGCGAAGTTATCGCTGAGACACGCAAAGGACGCGGCGTTGTGACATTGAAGCCCGGTACCCGGCTGAAAGTGGTCCGGCTAGCGCCGCCGGAAACTGCGGACGAGAACGCCTTGCGCGATCAATATGTTGCCGTGGTGGGCGATAACCGGAAATTGGTCGTGTTCCCAATGACCGAAATCCCCGAAATGTCCAAAGGGCAGGGCGTCACCTTGCAGCGATATAAAGATGGCGGGCTTGCTGATGCGGTGTGTTTTCGCATGAGCGAGGGGCTCAGCTGGGCTATGGGTGGCGACAGTGGGCGGATGCGGACTGAAAATGACATGTCATTATGGCGAGTGGCACGCGGTGCCGCAGGCCGATTGCCGCCGCAGGGATTTCCCCGGAACAATCAATTTGATTGATTAATTTGCCTATGCCTTTTTGGGCAAAGCAGCATCGACCATTTCAACTGCCAGCGCGCGTTGGCGGGCTGCATCGGGGAAGCCTTCTTGTATCCAAGCCGCTTCAATCGCTTGCAGTGTTTTTGCAACCAAAGGTCCAGCGGGCAGGCCCATTGCAATAAGTTCGCCGCCCTTGATCGACAGCGTTGGAACGTTCCATTGTTCCAGCCGGGCGACACATTCCGGCAGTTCAGTATCGCTGGCATATAGCATTGCGGCATCACGCGCGGTGTCGATATCTGCGCAATAGGCGATAGCGCGGATATTGGCAGGTGTTGGGGCATCTGCATGCAACCTTTGGGCAAAGCCTCCGCGCATTTTGTTGGACAGCTTTAACCGCGCCGCCACCTTATCAACTGCAACAAGGTCGCGGGTCAACAAGGCCAAAAAGCGTGCAGGGAGCAAAACAGGCTGCGCACATTGTGCCTCGCGCTTTACTAGGCGCAGCAGGTCATTGGCGGCGCTGGCCGATAGTTCGGGCAAAAATGGTGTAAAGATTCCATTAGCGATCATCAGGGTCACCGATGCGACCGGATCCTTCAAGGCTAATATGCGGGTAAGTTCCTGTGCGATGCGTTCGCGTGACAAGGCGGTTAGCCCGTGCGCGCCATTGGCGCAGGCTTGAATGGCGTCGTCGTCGATTTGACCGCCACCATATCGGGCAAGGAACCGGAAATAGCGCAATATGCGCAGGTAATCTTCAGCGATCCGTTGATTGGCATCGCCGATGAACCGCAATCTGCGGGCTTCCAGATCGCTTATCCCATCAAAATAATCGAAAACTTCCCCGCTTTTGGGGTCCGCATATAATGCGTTGATTGTAAAATCGCGGCGGGCGGCATCTTCTTGCCAATCGGTGGCAAAAGCAACCGTTGCGCGACGGCCATCGGTGGCCACATCGCGCCGCAATGTCGTGATTTCGTAGTTCTTGCCATCCACAACGGCGGTGACCGTGCCATGTTCAATGCCGGTTGGAATGGCTTTGATTCCAGTATCTTGCAAACGTTTCATGACTTCATTTGGTAACAAGGCTGTGGCGATATCAACATCAGAAACCGGTAAGCCAAGCAGCGTGTCGCGCACCGCACCGCCCACATAACGCGGGCCGCCATAAGCATCATCCAGCGCAGCCAATAGCTTTTTCAGGCCCTCGGTATGCTGCCATGCGGCATCGGGAAGGCGCGCTGGTGTCATGCCAGCCGCCGCACGAGATTGGCGATGATCCCCGCCGTCACGCCCCATATCCGTCGTTCGCCCCACTGCATGTCATAATAGCTACGTTGTTGCCCATTCCAAGGTGCCTCTTTCCGAACCGAATTGGCGGGGTCAAGCAAGAAGGCAAGCGGCACTTCAAAATAGTCTTCGACTTCTTCCGGATTGGGTTGAAGCGCAAGGTCGGGCGGGATCACGCCAATTACGGGCGCGATGCGGTATCCGCTGCCGGAAAAATAGGTGTCCGCCACACCGATGACCTCGACCATCGCAGGCGGAATGCTCAATTCTTCATGTGCCTCACGCAAGGCTGCTGCGATTGCGTTTTCGTCGCCTTCATCGACCTTGCCACCAGGAAAAGCCACTTGGCCTGCATGGCTGCGCAACCATGTCGGGCGCTGCGTTAAGATAACGCCAGGTTCGGCGCGGTCCGTTATGGGGATCAAGACCGCCGCGGCGCGGTGGGTATTCACGGCAAAATGCCGTTCGTCTTCAATCTCTATGCTGCGCGCTGGATCAAGCGCGATTTGCAGTTGCTGCCGCCAGTTCATGCCGACGAAGCCAGCGTGAATTGTGTGCCTTTACTCCAGATACTTGGGTTTTCCGGATTCTCGGCGAGCGCCAAATTGGCGAGCTCATAATAAACGGGGCGTGAAAGCTTTGCCCACATGCCACCACGCACATGCACATATAGCAGGTCCGCACGCATCTCAATCGCGTGGTCGGCATCGGCAAAAATTAGATCGTCGCTGTTGAGCCGGAACGCCAAGCTGCGTTTTGAACCTTCGCCTTCGCTTTGTAGTTCGACGGCAATGAATGGCGTATCTTCGACAATGATCGACAGCTTCTGCTGCGGCGTAACCAGCCAATATCGTCCATCGATATCGCGGCGTAATAGGCTGGAAAAGGCACGGACCATCGCCGGCCGGGTAATTTCGCCGCCCTGATGAAACCATTTGCCATCTGATGCGATCCGCATTTCGCTGTCGCCTATATTGGCGGGTTCCCAGCTTTCCACTGGCGGCAATTTTCGCGCTGCCACAAGTTCCGCAATATCGGACAGGGTAAGCTTTGCTAGATCGGGGGCTTCATACGGCATGGAAAGGCGATACGTCTAATCAGACCAATCGTCAAAGCTTAGTCGGCAGGCCCAAGCAAACCGTGTGTTGGCAAAACAACCTTATTGTTATTGCGCAGAAGCAAACGCCGAGGCTCCCACGGTCCAGGTAAGGTCCAACCCGACGTGTCGTCGGACGAAAATCCAAAACGGCCATAATATTCTGGATCTCCAATCATCACCATTGGGGCGTCTTGTGGTGTTGCGACTTTGAGCATCAATTGCATCAATTGTGTTCCAAGACCTTCATTCTGGCGATTACTGGCGACAGCCACTGGCCCGACCAAGATAAGATTCGCCTTTCCAACACGCACGGGCCAACACTGAATGCTCGCCAAAAGCTCTCCATCGTCCAGAATTGCAAAGGAGAGATGCTCGATGGCGGCCATGCCTTTGCGCAGCAAATAGGCCGTTCGAGCATGCCGGTCCGTCCCGAAGGCATCATCGAGTAAAGCGTTCAACGCATCTGCGGATATGCCTAAAAGGGGCGTGATGTGCATAGGACACTTGCTGAAAATAAGGGACACATTAACGGCGCCCCCTGTCATTGCGGACGATGTTTGTCCAATCGAATATCATGTCGCCGACAATAAAGTCGCCGTAAATTGCCTTTCGACGGAACATCCATTAGCATGCGGGGCTTAGACGGTTTCGTCACGTAGGAGAGAGAGTTTGACCGATCAGCAAGCGCCCCAAGCGACAGTAAACGCGAAATCCTCACAGGAGCCGCGGGCTCAAAAAGATATTCTTGGGTATCTGGTGCTTATTGCCGGCGTTGGTGCCCTGTTTTGGGGCGCGGTTGCCGCCGTTGGCACCGGTTGGGGTTTTTGGGCCTATACATCGGGGCTGAAGGGTGTCGCTGGTGCGTTTCTGTTAGGAATAGCCGCCATTTTGCTTGGCCTTCTGCAAATGTGGCGCGTTCGTAAATCCTACACCCGCTCATCGCGCATAAGGTGCTCGGTTGGGATGCTGGTCGCTTTGGTCTATGTCGGTTGGATAGGTACGTTTTTTGTCAAGGCGCTGACCGTGCCTGCGATTCATGATGTGTCGACAGATCTCGCTGACCTACCGGTCTTTAAGACACTGCAATTGCGTACCGATAATCTTGATAATGTTCCGGGTGCGGACGATTCAAAGATGCGCGGCCTAACGCCGGAACAACGCTGGGCGATGGTGCATCAAAAGGATTATGGCGACATTCGCTCGGTTCGCGTGAACGAAACGGTGCCGGTCGTGATTGCCAAGGCAGAGCGTCTGGCCAAGGCACGTGGTTGGGATGTCGCTGTTTCCTTGCCTGAAGAAGGCCGCTTGGAGGCAACCGAAACCAGCGCATTTTTCCAATTCAAGGATGATGTCGTGCTGCGCGTTCGCCCATTAGACACCGGCGAAGGTAGCATTGTTGATATGCGCTCCGTTAGCCGTGTCGGGCAAAGCGACTTGGGGGTGAACGCCAAACGCGTCCGGACTTTTCTGGCTGATCTAACGGGAACGGTGACGGCGGCGCAATAAAGCGCCGCCGCTAATTGCTTATTTTTTCGGGGTCAGCTTCAACAAGCGACCCTGCGAGCCAGCACGTTCGTCTTCCAGCAACCATATAGCGCCATCGGGACCCTGTTCGACTTCGCGGATACGCGCGCCCATGTTCCATTGGTCTGCTTTTGCCGCATTTTCGCCGTCGAGCTGCACCCGAACCAAGGCCTTTGCACCAAGGCCGCCGATAAATGCGCTGCCCTTCCATGCTTTGAACATGTCGCCAGAATAAATCATCAAGCCACCGGGTGAAATGGCTGGGTTCCATGAAACCTTGGGCGCTTCAAAGCCATCGCCTGCGGCGTGGTCAGGAATTTTTCGGCCGTCATAATGGTCGCCATTCGACACCGTGGGATAGCCGTAATTGGCTGCCTTTTTGACCAGGTTTAATTCATCGCCGCCAGCGGGGCCCATTTCTTGGTTCCACAAACGGCCCTTTGCATCAAAGGCAATACCCAGCGGATTGCGATGTCCGTAAGACCAGATTTGCGATTTTACACTGCCTTGGCCGTAAAAGGGGTTGTCCGACGGGGCTAAGCCGCTGTCGGTCAAGCGGACAATCTTTCCAAGATTTTGGTTGAGATCCTGTGCGGGGTCAAATTTCTGCCGCTCGCCGCTGCTTATATATAACATGCCGTCCGGACCGAAGGCGAGGCGATGGCCATAATGGCCTTGCCCCATGACCTTGGGTGCTTGACGCCAGATGATTTGAATGTCGGTTAGAGCCGGCTTTGCGCTGGCCATATCCAACTTACCGCGGACAACAGCCGCGCCAAATCCACCTTCGCCGGCTTCGGCAAAGCTGAGATAGACCAATTTGTTTTTGGCAAATTGAGGGTGCAGGACAACATCGCCAAGGCCACCTTGTCCGCCATAAGCAACCGCAGGGACGCCTTCGACATCGACAACGGCACCATCATTTTGCCAAAGCTTCAACTTACCCTTTTTCTCGGTCACGAGCGCATAAGGCGTTCCGGGGACGAATGTCATGGCCCAAGGTTCGTCGAAATCAGCCACGACTGTGACATCAAAAGGCGCGCCGTTGCTGTCCGCAGGGGCGGCGTCACTTACCGAAGGCTGGCAGGCAGCGGCCAGAAATGATGCGCTGATTAGGAAAGACAATTTGGACATGTTGCAAAGCTCCATTTTATTTACGCCGTTCCCAATTGGTGGGTGAGGGCATGATGTGCAAGACACTTGCATATGAAAGTTTTCGGGGCTATACGGCCTTCATCCTTACATTGTGAGAACTTGGAAGGGCTGGCGCCACTGGGGCCGGCGCGAATTGTTATTGCACGTCGATTAAGAAAGTCTGATTTTGCCTGATTTGGATAAGCTGAGCAGTTTGATTGCGCCTGAGGCGGAAGCGCTTGGCTTTGCCTTGGTGCGCGTGGCGTGGTTTTCCAACGGCGCGCAGGGCAGTGACGAACCTACCTTGCAAGTGATGGCCGAGCGTCCTGAAACACGTCAGCTCAACATCGATGATTGTGCGGCGCTTTCGCATCGTATCTCCGATCTTTTTGACGAGTTGGACCCTATTGTCGAGGCGTATCGTCTTGAAGTGAGCTCGCCCGGTATTGACCGGCCGTTGACGCGTCTTGCCGATTTCTCCGATTGGGTCGGACATGAGGCAAAGATTGAACTGAGCGAGCCGATGGATGGCCGCAAGAATATTCGCGGTGATCTCGCCGGGGTCGATGGTGAAAATATTCATGTCGATGACCGCAAGGCAGGACGCCTAACCTTCGCATTTTCTGCACTTGGCCATGCCAAGCTGCTCTTGACAGACCGCCTGATTGCGTCGACTGCCCCCATCAACAGCGATGGGGTGGACGATGTAGAGGCTGAACCCATTCACGACGAAGCACAGGAAGACTAAGAACATGGCCAGTAGTATTGCCGCCAACAAGGCTGAATTGCTTGCAATTGCCAATGCGGTTGCCAGCGAAAAGATGATCGACAAGGCGATCGTTATCGAAGCGCTTGAAGAAGCTATCCAGCGTGCTGCTAGGGCGCGTTATGGGGCCGAAAATGACATCCGTGCGAAGCTGGACACCCAAACCGGTGACTTGCGTCTGTGGCGCGTTGTGGAAGTCGTCGAAGAGGTCGAGGATTATTTTAAGCAAGTCGACCTGAAGCAGGCGGACAAGTTGCAAAAGGGCGCCGTCGTTGGCGACTTCATCGTCGATCCGCTGCCCGCTGTGGATTTGGGCCGTATTGATGCGCAGTCGGCTAAGCAGGTTATCTTCCAAAAGGTGCGCGACGCAGAGCGCGAGCGCCAGTTTGAAGAGTTTAAGGACCGCACCGGCGAAATCATCACCGGCGTCGTGAAGTCGGTTGAATTTGGCCATGTCGTTGTTGACCTTGGCCGTGCAGAAGGTGTTATCCGCCGCGATCAGCAAATCCCACGCGAAGTCGTTCGCGGTGGCGATCGCGTCCGCGCGCTGATCATGAAGGTGCAGCGTGAAAATCGCGGTCCACAGATTCTGTTGAGCCGTGCGCATCCTGATTTCATGAAGAAATTGTTCGCGCAAGAAGTGCCTGAAATCTATGACGGTGTCATCGAAATCAAGGCCGCGGCCCGTGACCCCGGTAGCCGCGCCAAGATTGGCGTCATCAGCTATGACAGCAGCATTGACCCCGTCGGCGCCTGCGTCGGCATGAAGGGTAGCCGCGTTCAGGCCGTCGTGCAGGAAATGCAGGGCGAAAAAATCGACATCATTCCATGGTCGGAAGACACCGCAACATTCATCGTGAACGCGCTGCAGCCCGCAACGGTCAGCCGCGTTGTCATCGATGAAGAAGAAGGCCGTATCGAAGTTGTCGTTCCTGACGATCAATTGAGCCTTGCCATTGGCCGTCGCGGACAGAATGTTCGTCTGGCGTCGCAGCTTACCGGCCGTGGCATCGACATCATGACTGAAGCGGAATCGAGCGAGAAACGGCAGAAGGAATTTGTCGAGCGTTCCGAAATGTTCCAGCAAGAGTTGGATGTGGACGAAACGCTGGCGCAATTGCTGGTTGCCGAAGGCTTTAGCGAATTGGAAGAAGTCGCTTATGTCGATGCCGCTGAAATCGCTGCGATTGAAGGCTTTGACGACGGTTTGGCCGAAGAATTGCAAAGCCGTGCGCAAGAAGCGCTGGATCGCCGCGAAGAAGCAAACCGCGCCGAACGCCGTGCATTGGGTGTAGAAGACGCCGTCGCCGAACTGCCTATCCTGACCGAAGCGATGTTGGTCGTTCTGGGCAAGGCTGGCATCAAGACGCTTGACGATTTGGCGGACCTTGCCACCGATGAGCTGATCCAGAAAGCGCGCGAGCCACGTCGCAATGAGCGGAGTGATCGCGAAGTGCGGCGGAACCGTACCGAAGATAAGGCAGGCATATTGGCGACCTTTGGTCTGTCTGAAGAGCAGGGCAATGAAATCATCATGGCTGCTCGCGCGCATTGGTTCGAAGAGGAGGACGCGGTTGCAGCGGACAACTCTCAATGAGAACCGACACTCCCCAATAAGGAAGTGCATATTGTCAGGTGAGCATGGGACTCGTGCCCAGCTCATCAGGCTTGCCCTCGGCCCTGATGGCAGTATCGCACCTGACCTGTTCGCAAAGGCACCCGGCCGTGGTGCGTGGATTGGCGTTTCCGGTGAGGAATTGTCCAAGGCAATTGCCAAGGGTAAGCTCGCCGGATTGCTGCGCCGGGCGTTCAAAACGGACAAGATTGAGATTATCGATGACCTGACGGGCCGCATTGATCGCGGTTTGGAACAGGCTTTTCTGGACCGGCTCGGTTTGGAAGCGCGGGCAGGGCACCTCATCTTGGGTGCAGAGAAGATCGATTCCGCATCGCGCAGTGGGCAGGTTAAGCTGTTATTGCATGCATCGGATGCCAGTGCCGATGGTAGCGGCAAACGCGACCAAGCATGGCGGGTGGGCGAAGACGCCGAAGGTACTGGAAAGGGCGGTGTGAAGCTGCCTGTGGATCGAGATGCATTGTCGGCCGCGCTTGGACGGCAAAATGCTGTGCATGTTGCATTGATTAACCAAAAAGCGGCGGAGCGGGTGATGCATCATCTTGGACGCTGGCTAAATTTCAAAGGATGCAGTAATGCGCCATTCGATTCCGCTGCTTTGGCTGCGGACTTGCGGGGCCATGATACTGACATCTCCGCAATTGACTGAGTAAGGACGGGTTCTGTTTCGATGAGTGATGAAAATAATGATAAGCCGACTTTGACGCGCAAGCCGCTCACTTTGAGCCGCTCGCTAGAGTCCGGCGAAGTGAAACAGACCTTTAGCCATGGCCGTACCAACAAGGTTGTGGTTGAGGTGAAGCGCAAAAAACTCGTCGGTAAGCCCGGTTATGCGCCTGAGCCCGAAGTCGCGGCACCCCCGCCACCTCCACCGCCTGCTGCCGCACCCGTAACGGCCGCGCCTGCCCCTGTGGCCGAACCGGCGCCCAAGGCACGCCCCACAAGCAATGACATGCTCAGCCGTCAGGAGCGTCAGGCAAAGCTGCTGCGCGAAGCCGAAGAGGCGCGCTTGGCAATGTTGGAGGAAAGCAGCCGCCGTGAAGCGGAGCAACGTGCGCAGCGCGCCGAAGAAGAGCGTCAGCGCGCCCAAGCCAACCGTGAGGAGGCTGCTGCATCGCCGGCTCCCGTCGCTGCTGAAGCAGTCGCACCTGTCGCTGCTGATCGGGACGAGCCCGCCATTGAAGAATTCAACAAAGAAGATGCAACGCCTGCACCGCGTCGCTTTACACCCGTAGAAGCACCCAAGCGCCCAGAGCGTGAGCGTGAAGAAATCAAAAAGGCGCCGCACCGTCCAACCCGCGGTGCAGCTGATGATCGCCGCCAGTCTGGTAAGCTTACTGTTACCCGTGCGCTTGAAGGTGATGACGGCGCACGCGCACGTTCACTTGCCGCGCTGAAACGTGCGCGTGAAAAGGAAAAGCGTCTGCATGGCGGCGGTAATCGTCAGGCACAGGTTAAGCAAACCCGTGACGTGGTCGTGCCGGAAACCATAACGGTGCAGGAACTTGCCAACCGTATGGCGGAAAAGGGCAGTGATCTTGTCAAAGCCCTGTTCAAAATGGGCATGCCGATCACGATCAACGAGACCATTGACCAAGACACGGCAGAATTGTTGGTCGAAGAATTTGGCCACAATATCACACGCGTCTCGGATGCCGACGTCGATATCTTCCATGATGACGATGTCGATAGCGCGGACACATTGAAGCCGCGGCCACCGGTTGTAACTGTCATGGGGCATGTCGACCATGGAAAGACGTCCTTGCTGGATGCTTTGCGCGGCGCAAATGTCGTATCTGGCGAAGCGGGCGGTATTACGCAACATATCGGCGCCTATCAGGTGAAGACAAAGGATGGCGCAGTCATCACCTTCCTCGATACGCCAGGCCATGAAGCATTTACGCAAATGCGTCAGCGCGGCGCTTCGGTGACCGACATTGTCATTTTGGTGGTCGCCGCTGATGATGGCCTCATGCCGCAGACGATTGAAGCCATTAAGCATGCTAAGGCTGCAAATGTGCCGATGATTGTTGCGATCAATAAGATCGATAAGGACGGCGCAAATCCACAAAGAGTCCGCGAGCGTTTGCTGGAGCATGAGGTTGTGGTCGAAGCCATGGGCGGCGACGTGCAAGATGTTGAAGTTTCCGCCTTGAAGAAGACCGGCCTCGACACATTGCTTGAAAAGCTTGCTTTGCAGGCCGAGCTTATGGAGCTGAAAGCCAATCCAGACCGCGCGGCGGAAGCCGTTGTGGTCGAAGCGCAGCTCGATAAGGGCCGCGGTGCTGTGGCAACCGTGCTGGTGAAGCGCGGAACGCTGAAGCGCGGCGATATTTTCGTCGTTGGTGCCCAAAGCGGTAAAGTGCGCGCTTTGGTTAATGAAAAGGGACAGCAAGTATCCGAAGCCGGCCCTGCAACACCCGTTGAAGTGCTTGGCCTTACGGGTGTGCCTTCGGCAGGCGACGTTCTGACCGTTGTGGAAAACGAAGCCCGCGCCCGCGAAGTTGCTCTATATCGTAAGGAGCAATCGACCAAGGTTCGCACCGCGCAAGTCACGCCAAATCTTGAAAATCTATTTGATAATCTGTCCGCCACGCGCGCGAAGGAATATCCAGTGGTTATCAAAGGCGATGTCCAAGGCTCGGTTGAAGCAATCGTCACCGCGCTCAACAACATCTCGACCGACGATATCAAGGTCCGCGTTTTGCTGGCGGGTGTCGGCGGTATCACCGAGTCCGACATGTTGCTGGCGGCTGCATCAAATGCGCCGCTTATCGGCTTCAACGTGCGTCCTAACGCCAAGGCAGCTGCGTTGGCAAAGCGTGACCGTGTGCGTTTGAAATATTTCGATGTGATCTATCATCTGACCGCCGACATCGCCAAAGAAATGGCGGGCGAATTGGGGCCAGAAATTATCGAAACCGTTGTTGGACGCGCCGAGGTCAAGGACGTGTTCAAGTCCGGCAAGCGCGACAAGGCCGCTGGTCTTTTGGTCACCGAGGGTATCATCAGAAAGGGTCTGCACGCGCGTCTTACCCGCGAAGACGTTATTGTGTCGAAAACCACCATTGCGTCGCTGCGCCGTTTCAAGGACAATATCGACGAAGTCCGTGCTGGCCTTGAATGTGGTGTCGTCTTGGCGGATACCAACGATGTCAAAGCAGGCGATATGCTTGAAGTCTTTGAGATCGAGGAGCGTGAACGGACGTTGTGATTTTAGCTCGATCCTGAACGGGGAATATCATGGCTAGACATAACGACACAGGTCCCGAAGGCCGTTCGGTCCGCCTGCTACGTGTAGGGGAGCAATTCCGGCATATATTGTCGGAGCTGCTCGCGCGTGGTGAGGTGCATGACGATGTTCTTAATAGCCACAGCGTTAGCGTTACTGAAGTGCGCATGTCCCCGGATTTGCGCCATGCGACGGCATTCATTAAGCCGTTGCTTGGGGTGAATGAAGCTGTGGTATTAAAGGCGCTGCGCACGAATACGGCGTTTTTCCAAAAGGAAGTCGCCGCGCGGGTCAGCATGAAATATGCTGCAAAGCTGAAGTTCCTTGCAGATGACAGTTTTGACCAAGCAACCCATATCGAAACCTTATTAAGCGCGCCCAAGGTCCAGCAGGACTTGACTGAAGATGAAGCAGAAACACCAACTGGCGACGCGGTGTAATGGCAAAGCTGTATTTTTATTATGCATCAATGAATGCAGGCAAGTCGTCGACTTTGCTACAAGCGGCATTCAATTATGGCGAACGGGGCATGCATGTCATGCTGTGGACGGCAGCCATTGATGACAGGCCTGGTTTTGGCGCGATTAGTTCGCGTATCGGCCTTGCAGGCGATGCCAGCCGCTTTGACGCGACAACAGATATCGAAAAAGCGGTGCTTGCCCAGCACACCAAAACGCCATTGGCTTGCGTATTGGTCGATGAGGCGCAGTTTTTGAGCAAGGAACAGGTCTGGCAAGCGGCAAGCCTTGCCGACAAAGCCGGAATTCCGGTTGTGTGTTACGGACTACGTACAGATTTTCAGGGCGAGCTGTTTCCCGGTTCCGCCGCTTTGCTTGGCATAGCGGACAGTCTGGTTGAGCTAAAGGGCGTCTGCGATTGCGGGCGCAAAGCGACGATGAACTTGCGGGTCGACGAATTTGGCAAGGCGGTTGTTGACGGCGCGCAAACCGAAATTGGCGGCGACGACCTCTATATTGCCATGTGCCGTAAGCATTTTAATGAGGCGCGGGCAGGACGATAGCCCCGCATGCATGGCTGGATCATCCTCGATAAACCGCTTGGCTTGGGTTCAACACAGGCGGTGGCCGCGGTAAAGCGCAATTTGCGTGAAGCAGGCTTTGGCAAGGTCAAGGTTGGCCATGGTGGCACGCTTGATCCTTTGGCCACGGGGGTTCTACCCATTGCTCTGGGCGAAGCGACCAAATTATGCGGGCGTATGCTCGACGCATCCAAAACCTATGACTTTACGATTTGCTTTGGGACAGAAACCAGCGGATTGGATGCCGAAGGGGAGACGGTCGCAACATCTGAATATCGTCCGAGCTTGGCGCAAGTCGAAGCGGCGCTGGCTCAATTTACAGGGCCCATTGAACAAATCCCGCCGGCTTATTCAGCGATAAAGATAGACGGCCAGCGTGCCTATGACTTGGCGCGGGCAGGTGCGGCCGTTGCGATGCAATCGCGGGCCGTGACGGTGCATGAGCTGTATATTCATAAGGATACGGCCATTGACGGGTTGGATTCGATCACACTCACCGCCAATGTCTCAAAAGGCACATATATTCGAAGCCTGGCGCGGGATATCGCATATGCGGTCGGCACCGTTGGTCATGTGGCGATGCTACGCCGTACACGCGCTGGGCCGTTCAACTTGGAAAGCGCGATTTCGCTGGACAAACTGAATGCATTCGGCCAAGGAGCCGCCCAAGAAGACATTATCTTGCCGATAGAGGCAGGGCTGGTCGACATCCCGGCTCTTAATCTCTCCCCGGAACAGGCAAGGGCGATCCAACAGGGCCGCGTCTTGACCGGGATTGCCATGAAAGATGGGCTACATTGGGCGAGGGGCGCAGATTTGCGGCCTATAGCGCTGGTGGAGAACGTCGACGGGATTTTAAAGACCGTGCGTGGCTTTAACCTAACTCCATGATGTTCGAAGGAAAACTATGTCTATTACTGCAGAACGTAAAGCCCAGGTTATTAAAGAGCACGCACGCGAGCCAAACGATACCGGATCACCAGAAGTGCAGGTTGCAATCCTGACTGACCGTATCAATACCCTGACTGGCCATTTCAAAGACCACCACAAAGACAATCACTCGCGTCGTGGCCTTCTTCAAATGGTGAACAAGCGTCGTTCGCTTCTCGACTATCTGAAAAAAATTGATGGTTCGCGTTATGCAGCCCTCATCGCGAAGCTCGGCCTTCGCAAATAAATCCACTCTCGGCCCGCCTCGGCGGGCCGTTTGCGTTTTGCGCCTTCAAGAAAAACTTCGAATGCGCATGAAAAAGGGCATTTCAGCAATGAGGCTGGACTGCCATCGGGGCTCGAAAATGCCCCATCCGCGGCGGATCGGTATTTCCGCAACTCAAGAGGCCCCGCATCGCATTGGGCATGCGGGTCAAAGGAAAATATATGTTTAATACGAAGACTGTATCAATCGAGTGGGGCGGACAAACCCTGACACTCGAAACGGGCAAAGTTGCCCGTCAAGCTGACGGCGCTGTTATGGCATCGCTCGGTGAAACTGTTGTGCTTTGCGCGGTTACCGCCGCAAAGTCCGTGAAGGATGGCCAGGATTTCTTCCCGCTCACCGTTCACTATCAAGAAAAATATTCAGCAGCTGGCCGTATTCCCGGTGGCTTTTTCAAGCGTGAACGTGGGGCGACTGAAAAGGAAACCTTGGTTTCGCGTCTGATCGACCGTCCACTTCGTCCGCTGTTCCCAGAAGGTTTCTACAACGAAATCAATGCGATTGCGCAGGTTCTTAGCTATGATGGTGAAAATGAGCCTGATATTCTGGCGATTGTAGCCGCATCGGCTGCGATGACCATTTCGGGCGTTCCATTCATGGGCCCCATCGGCGCAGCCCGTGTGGGCTATCTGAACGGCGAATATATCCTCAACCCAACCGATGCGCAGGTTGCCGAAGGCGATCTCGACCTGGTTGTGGCCGCAACCTATGACGCGGTGATGATGGTTGAATCCGAAGCCAATGAGCTTTCGGAAGAAATCATGCTTGGCGCCGTTTTGTTTGCGCATGACGCATGTAAGGAAGTCGTCAAGGCCATCATCAAGCTTGCTGAGCAAGCTGCGAAAGAGCCTTGGTCTATGCCAGAGCAGGCTGATCTTTCCGCTGCGAAAGATAAGCTGAAGAAGCTTATCGGCAAGGATATTGCCGCTGCGTACAAGTTGACCGACAAGTCAGCCCGATCGAACGCGCTGAATGTTGCACGCGCAACGGCAAAGGAAGCTTTCGCAGATGCAAGCCCGCAGGACCAAATGGCCGCTGGCAAGTTGATGAAGAAGCTGGAAGCAGAAATCGTGCGTGGCGCCATTCTTAAAGATGGCACACGTATCGATGGACGCACCACCACGCAAATCCGTCCAATCGTTTCAGAAACGCATTTCTTGCCACGCGCACATGGCTCTGCCTTGTTCACACGCGGCGAAACGCAAACCATCGCGACCTGCACTTTGGGCACCAAAGACGCAGAGCAGATGATCGACGGTCTTGGCGGCCTGCATTATGAAAGCTTCATGCTGCATTATAACTTCCCGCCCTACAGCGTCGGTGAAGTTGGCCGTTTCGGTGCGCCTGGTCGCCGCGAAGTTGGTCACGGTAAGCTTGCATGGCGTGCGCTGCACCCAGTGCTGCCCAGCAAGGAAGAGTTCCCGTATACAATCCGTCTGACCAGCGATATCACAGAGTCGAACGGCTCATCGTCGATGGCATCGGTTTGCGGTGGAAGTCTTGCGATGATGGACGCCGGCGTTCCCATCAAGCGTCCGGTTTCGGGTATCGCAATGGGCTTGATCCTTGAAGGCAAGGATTTCGCAGTTCTGTCAGATATCTTGGGTGACGAAGATCATCTCGGCGATATGGATTTCAAGGTAGCTGGTACCTCCGAAGGCATCACAACGATGCAGATGGATATTAAGATTGCCGGTATTACCCGCGAAATCTTTGAAACTGCATTGCACCAAGCCAAGGAAGGCCGCGCGCACATCCTTGGTGAAATGGCCAAGGCATTGGGCGAAGCACGCGGCGAACTGTCTGCACATGCTCCACGTATCGAAACGATGCAGATCGACAAAGCGAAGATCCGCGACATCATCGGTACCGGCGGCAAGGTCATTCGTGAAATCGTTGCGACCACCGGTGCGAAAGTCGACATTGATGACGAAGGTCTCATCAAGATTTCGTCGTCGGACCTGTCGCAAATCGAAGCCGCTCGTAAGTGGATTTCGGGCATCGTTGAAGAAGCAGAAGTCGGCAAGATTTATGACGGTAAGGTCGTCAATCTGGTCGATTTCGGTGCTTTCGTAAACTTCATGGGTGGCAAGGATGGTCTCGTCCATGTCAGCGAAATGCGCAATGAGCGCGTTGAGAAGGTTACGGACGTCGTCAGCGAAGGCATGGACGTCAAGGTCAAGGTTCTCGAAATCGACCCACGCGGCAAGGTTCGCTTGTCGATGCGCGTTGTTGACCAGGAAACTGGAGAAGAGCTCGAAGACACACGCCCGCCGCGCGAAAAGAGCGAGCGCAGCGATCGTGGTCCTCGTCGTGAAGGTGGACGCGGTGAAGGCCGTGGTCCCCGTCGTGATGGCGGACGCGGCGAAGGTCGCGGCGATCGTGGCCCACGCCAAGACCGGTCAGAGGGTGGCAACAATGGCGGGGGCGATCCCGACCATGTTCCAGCTTTTTTGAAAGATTAAATCCGTAAAGGATAAATGAGGAAAAGGGGCTGCTTCGGCGGCCCCTTTTTTTGGCCCTTGGCGCTGCAATTCATCACCGATACAGAATATCTCGGCCACGCTGCATGCGTGTTTATGTGCCGTGCAAAGCAAAAGGCTTGGCGGCGCGGGCAAGATTATCTAGGGAACATTCATGAACAAAAAATTCCTTCTGCCCATCGCGGTATTGGCCGCATCTTCCTTGCTTTCCGGTTGCGCTGCGCTCGGTCTTGGCGGCGGCGGGGCAAAGCCGGGTAGCAACACCCGTTATGTCGCGCGTGACGTCAATACTTTGTATGCGGCTGCCAAGGATAAGCTCGATAACAAGCAATATGAGGTAGCTGCGGCCTTGTTTGACGAAGTGGAGCGTCAGCACCCTTATTCGCCATGGGCCCGCCGTGCGCAGCTTATGAGCGCCTTTAGCTATTATATGGCGCAGAAATATAATGAGTCGATCCAATCGTCGCGCCGTTTCCTGTCGATCCATCCGGGCAACAAGGACGCGTCATACGCATATTATTTGATCGCTCTGTCTTATTATGAGCAAATCAGCGACGTAACGCGCGATCAAAAAATTTCAGAGCAAGCATTGGCCGCCTTGGGCGAAGTGCAACGCCGTTATCCGACATCGCGTTATGCGTCGGACGCCACGTTGAAGATTGACCTTGTCCGTGACCATCTTGCTGGCAAGGAAATGGAAATTGGTCGTTTCTACCAACGCCGTGCCTTGTGGCTGGCGTCATCGGTACGCTTCCGCGAAGTGGTCGACAAATATGACACGACCACGCACGCACCAGAGGCGCTGTATCGTTTGACCGAGAGCTATCTTGCGATGGGCGTGCCGGAAGAGGCGAAAAAGGCCGCGGCCGTTTTGGGCGCCAATTACCCCGGTAGTGAATGGTATGCCCGTGCCTATGATTTGATACAGAAGAACGCGCCCGCCGCGTAATGCCATGCTAACGGGGCTTTCGATCCGCGATGTCGTGCTGATCGAGGCACTGGACTTGGAATTCGCAGGCGGTCTTGGCGTGCTCACGGGTGAGACTGGGGCCGGTAAATCGATTTTGCTGGATGCGCTTGGCCTTGCTCTTGGCGCGCGCGCCGATAGTGGTTTGGTGCGCTCAGGTTCCGACAAGGCGCAGGTGACCGCGAGTTTTGAGGCTTCGGCCCATGTCGCTGCGTTCCTTGCCGACAATGACATTGATATCGATCCCCATGAGCCTTTAATCATCCGGCGCTCGGTAAAGGCCGATGGTGGCAGCAAGGCATTTATCAACGACCAGCCTTGTTCGGCCGCATTGTTGCGAGAACTTGGCGCGGCATTGGTTGAGATACACGGCCAGCATGATGATCGCGGCATGTTAAACCCACGCGGGCATCGCGGGCTTTTGGACGCCTTCGGCCGCAGCGATACCGCAACGGTATCCGCCAATTTTGCCGCATGGCAGGATGCTAAATCGCGTTTGGATATTGCCCGTGAAGCGCTCGAAAACGCAGCGCGCGACCGGGAGTGGTTGGAACATGCGGTGGCCGAGCTAGCTGCATTCAACCCACAAGCTGGCGAGGAAGAGCAACTCGCGGGCGAGCGGTCCGACATGCAAAAAGGCGAACGCATTGCCGAAGACCTAAAAGCTGTTTTGGAGAGCTTTGACGGCCCGAAGAGCGGCCTGTCGCTTATCCGAGGCGCGGCGCGCAAATTGGACCGACTCGCCGACGCCCACCCTTTGCTGGCTGAGGCGCTGACCGCATTGGACCGCGCGGTTATTGAGGCAAGTGAGGCAGAGGATAAGCTAAACGCGGCCGCGCGTGCGATTGAATATGAACCGGCACGGCTTGATGAAATTGAGGAACGCTTGTTTGAGTTAAGGGCGTTGGCCCGTAAACATAATATCGCGCCCGACGGCATTATTGCGTTACAGGAAAAGCTGACGGCGCAGTTACAGTCGATACAGGCAGGCGGCGAGGGGCTTGCCGTTTTGGAGGCGGAGGTGGCGGCCAAGCACGCCGCCTATGTAGAGTCCGCAAGCGCATTGTCGGCGGTCCGATCGTCAGCTGCGGTCAAGTTGGACGCCGCGGTGAAAAATGAACTTGCGCCATTGAAGCTCGATGCAGCGCAGTTTCAGACCGCGTTGGAGAAATTGCCTGAAGACCGCTGGACGGCCTATGGCATGGATCGCGTCGAGTTTCTGATTTCGACCAACCCCGGCGCACCATTTGCACCTTTGGCGAAGATTGCGTCGGGCGGGGAATTGTCGCGTTTCATCCTCGCACTGAAAGTTGCCTTGGCCGAAGAGGGCGGGGCCGCGACGATCATCTTCGACGAAATTGACCGCGGCGTTGGTGGCGCCGTTGCTGCGGCGATTGGCGAACGCTTGGCGCGCCTTGCGACCCGCACACAATTACTGGCTGTGACGCACAGCCCGCAGGTCGCTGCCAAAGGAAAGGCGCATTATTTCATTGCGAAATCGAGCCAAGGCACGGTGACGCGCACTGGCGTCACCTTGCTGGACGCCGAAGCCCGCCGCCAAGAAATCGCCCGTATGCTGTCCGGCGCAGAGGTGACAGATGAGGCAAGGGCGCAGGCCGTGCGGCTTTTGGAGACCATATGAAGAAATTTGGGATTTTGATGGCTTTATCCGCCAACGCCTTTGCATCGACGCAAGTTGCTGCAGAGCCGGCGGACAGGTTTTTCGCAGAAATGTCCAAATTGTGCGGGAAAAGTTTCCATGGCAAGCTAGTCGCTGGCGATGATAGCGATGCGAGCTTTGCCACAGCCAAGATGCAGGCCCATGTCCGCACCTGCACCGATCGCGAAATTCAGATATCCTTTGACGTTGGCGAAGACCGCTCGCGCACATGGATTATCACGCGCACGGACAGCGGCTTGCGCCTGAAACATCGCCATATGTTGAAAGACGGTACTGAAGACCCTGTGTCGCAATATGGCGGCGACACGGCGCAGCCGGGGACGACGACGCGTCAGGAGTTTCCCGTTGATGCTTTTTCCAAGGCGATGTTCACCAAAGAAGGCCGTACGGTGTCGAACACGAACATTTGGGCATTTGAAGTCGCTCCGGGCCAGACATTAACCTATGAGTTGGCGCGACCCAACCGACTGTTCCGCGTGGCTTTTGATGTGGCTAATCCTATTACGGGAGGGGTTGAGTGACATCTGAGGCATATGCCGCCAATGAGCTGATGCGCTTGGCGAAACAGATTGCGTACCACAATAAGCGCTATCATGCGGAAGATGCGCCTGAAATTTCCGACGCGGAATATGATGCGCTGGTGCGCCGTAACAATGAATTAGAAGCGGCCTTTCCGCATCTCATCCGCGCCGATAGCCCCAACAGCCAAGTGGGCGCTGCTGTGGATGGGTCGGGTCTCAAAAAGATTACCCACGCCAAAAGGATGATGAGCCTCGACAACGCTTTTGCGGCTCAGGATGTCCACGACTTTGTAGCAAGAGTGCGGCGGTTCTTAAACTTGGCGGCGGACGCCGAGGTCGCCTTGACGGCGGAGGACAAGATTGACGGGCTTTCGCTTTCACTGCGTTATGAACATGGGGTGCTTAAACAGGCCGCCACGCGCGGTGACGGCAGCGTGGGGGAGGATGTCACCGCCAATGTCGCTTTTATCGCCGATATTCCACAAAAACTGAACGGCGATGTGCCTGCTATCTTCGAGATACGCGGCGAAGTCTATATGGCAAAATCCGATTTTGTGGCGATCAACGAAGCGCAACTGGCAAAGGGTGGAAAGCTATTCGCCAACCCGCGCAACGCGGCGGCGGGGTCTTTGCGGCAAAAGGATGCGAAAGTTACCGCATCGCGTCCCTTGCGCTTTCTGGCGCATGGCTGGGGTGAAGTAAGCGCTTTGCCTGCCGATACGCAAAGTGAGGTGATGGCGGCGATTGCGGCTTGGGGCGTGCCGATTTCGCCCTTACTAGGTCGTTTCAGCCGTACCGCAGATGTCCTTGCGCATTATGCCGATATCGAACGCCGCCGCGCCGATTTGCCTTATGATATTGATGGCGTCGTCTACAAGGTTGACCGTTTGGAATGGCAGGAGAGGCTAGGCTTTGTAGCCAAATCGCCGCGCTGGGCGATTGCGCATAAATTCCCCGCCGAGCTTGCAGAAACGACGCTGGAGCAGATCGATATACAGGTTGGTAGGACGGGCAAGCTCACGCCGGTTGGCCGCCTTACGCCGGTCACCGTTGGCGGTGTGGTGGTGTCCAACGTAACGCTGCACAATCGCGACGAAATTGCGCGTCTTGCCGTCCGTCCCGGCGACCGTGTGGTTGTGCAAAGGGCAGGGGATGTAATCCCACAGATTGTCGAGAACTTATCTCGTGAAACTGCGCGCCCACCATATGACTTTCCTGCAAACTGCCCGGAATGCGGTTCCGAAGCAGTAGCCGAAGAAGGCGAAGTCGACGTGCGTTGCACCGCCGGCCTGATTTGCCCTGCGCAGCGGGTGCAGCGGCTCATTCATTTTGTTAGCCGCGGTGCGCTCGATATTGAGGGGCTGGGCGAGAAGACCATACAAGAGTTTTTTGATCTGGGGTGGCTGGAAAGCCCCGCGGATATATACCGGCTTCGCAATCGCCGCGCCGAGATTTTGGCGCGCGATGGGTGGCAGGATAAGTCTGTGGATAACCTGTTGGCGGCTATTGAGGCAAAGCGTGCGCCCGATGGCGCAAAGCTGCTCTTTGGCCTGGGTATCCGCCACATCGGAACGGTTACCGCACGGGATTTGTTTAAGGCATTCGGATCCGTCGAAGAAATCGGCGCGGTCGGGTTAAGGCTTGCGCAGGCGGATGAAGCGGCGATTGCGGATGTCACTGCCATCGACGGGGTCGGGGGTGCGGTGGCCGAGGCATTGGGTGACTTCTTCCATGAACCACATAATATTTCGGTGTGGACCGATCTTTTGAACGAAGTCAGTCCGCCCGTTTATGTTTCTAACATCCGTGACAGCGCATGGACGGGCAAAACGATTGTCTTCACTGGAAAGTTGGAAACGATGAGCCGCGATGAAGCCAAAGCACAGGCCGAAGCACTTGGCGCAAAAGCTGCTGGCTCGGTGAGTGCAAAAACCGATCTTGTCGTCGCGGGTCCCGGTGCCGGTTCAAAGCTGAAACAGGCCACCGCGCTCGGTATTCAGGTTATTGACGAAGCCGAATGGGCAAATATCGTCCAGAACGCCTAATCCGGCCTTTCTACCATGTCCCGAAATCGCCCGGTGGTTGGCTGGTGCGCCCATTGGCGCGGACGGGACGTTTCCATCCATAAACGCGGCGCTTCACGAGCCATAGACATGGCCAGTCACCGCAATCAACGCGCTTTTGAAGCCGGAAGCCGTGCCGCCGATAAGCACCTAACACCGCTTCTGCCTGTGTATTCAAAAGCCCCGCCAATATCAGCGCGCCTCCCTCATCCATGATCTGAGCGATCGAGGGTGCAAGCTCGATTAAAGGACCGGCCAGAATATTGGCCGTTACAAGGTCGTAGGGCGCCCGTGAGACGATAAGCGGGTGCGCGGTGCCCTCCGCTGCGCACAATGCGAGTTGCCCCTGAGCGACGCCACAGGGCACGTTATTGACCCTTGCATTGTCTGCGGTGACATCGACGCTGACCGGATCAATGTCCGACGCCGTCAAATAGGCCTTTGGCCAAAGGCTATGTGCGGCAAAAGCAAGCAGGCCCGTGCCCGTGCCAATGTCGGCGATTACCTCGAACCGTTTGCCGGCCCGTTTCATAGTATCGAGCATCATCAGGCAACCGCTGGTGGTTTCATGGCCGCCCGTGCCAAAGGCGCGGCTTGCCTCAATCAGGAACGGCGTCGCGCCATCAGGCACGGTTCCTTTGTTGGAACTGGTATGAACATAAAAACGCCCCGCATATACGGGCTCTAACCCTTGTTGGCTCATCACCACCCAGTCTGCGTCGGGGAGCTTTTCAACGACTGGCTTTGCCTTTACGGTGCTGCTCAAGCGACTTTGTATGGCTTTGATAACCGCCTTTTTAGGCTTAGCTGCGAAATAGGCATTTAATTGCCATTTATCGTCGTTAAAGGCCTCTACTTCTTCCGCCACAATAGTGGGCATTGGGTCCAGCAACGCGAACCATTCATCATCCTCATGCAGGGCCTCGGCCTCGGCACGGGTGCAGGGAAACTGCACTTTCCAGTTACCGGACATAGCTTGCACCATTTACGTCGAGTATCGCGCCGGTCATCGATGGTGGCGCTTCCAAAGCGCAAAATTTAGCCATGATCGCGACTTCGTCAGGATCGGCGACTTTGCCCAAGGGGATGTCGGCCAGCAATTTGTCGCCGCCGCGGCTTTCCAGATAGTCTTCGGCCATACCTGTCATTGTAAATCCGGGGCAGATGGCAAAGGCATAAATGCCCTCTTTGGCATAAGCGCGGGCAATAGTTTTAGTCATCGCGACCATGCCCGCCTTTGATGCGGCATAATGCCAATGCGCCGGGCTATCGCCGCGATGCGCGGCCCGACTGGCGATATTGACAATGCGGCCCGACGCGCCATTTTCTTGCCAATGCAGCACCGCACGGCGGCATAAATCTGCACTGGCGGTGAGGTTAACCTGCATCGTACGGTTCCAGCTTTCCAACCATGCGTCATCTGGTCGCGCAACGGGGTTTGCTTCGAAGATGCCAGCATTGTTAATGAGGACATCAATGCGACCGTCGAGGTCCGCAAGCGCCTTTGCCCAAAGCTGCGCGGGAACAGCTGGATCATGCAGGTCACCATCCTGACTGGACAGAGCCACCCATTTTGTTGTGGCGGGATCAAAGCTTGCGGCAATTGCCGCGCCAATTCCGCGCGAGGCGCCGGTAATAAGAATATGCGTTTTCATGGGCGTTGCCTTTCACAGCGCAGATAAAATTTCAACTAAAGTTATTCCCTAAATTGGTGAACCGATTGCGCGTTTCGCACTGCGCGGGTCTTGCACGACCGCATGAATTGATTAAAGAGCTACGCAACGTCGACCGTTAGCAATTTTGAAGGACGCTGAAAACATGGCGAAAAACCCCAACCGACCCTTGTCACCGCATTTGCAGGTGTATCGTTGGTCGCCGCAGATGGCCATTTCGATCTTCCATCGCGCCACAGGCTTTGTTCTGGCGACTGCTGGAATGATGACATTATTGTGGTGGCTGTCGGCCATTGGTGGTGGGGCAGAAAGCTATGCCACATTCCAAACCTATGTCGTTTCGGCAGGCGCAGACGGCACAGGTTTTCAAGTCGCGAGCAACTGGTTCTTCCGTCTGGTGGCTTTGGCCGTGACTTTCAGCTTCTTTCAACATCTGGCCTCTGGTCTCCGCCACCTTGTGCTCGATATTGGCGCTGGTTATGAATTGAAGTCGAACCGCTTGTGGGCATCGGTTGCATTTATCGCAGCCATTTTTGCAACTGCATTGGTCGCCCTGATTGTGGCATCACGCTTTCTGGGAGTTTTGTGATGGACAGTAGAACAAATATCGGTTGCGTACGCGGCCTCGGTTCGGCCAAACATGGCGGCGAACATTGGTTGAAGCAGCGCTTGACCGCGATTGGCAATATATTGCTGACCACGTGGTTTGCAGCGTCGTTGTTGTTGATCCCAAGCTTTGATCAAGCGGCGCTCGCGCAATGGCTGGCGCAGCCTTTGGTTGCTGTCCCGATGATCTTGATGATCGCCAATATCTTTGCACATGCCCGCTTGGGCCTGCAGGTGTTGATTGAAGATTATGTGCATGATGAT
Source organism: Sphingomonadales bacterium UBA656 (assembly GCA_002299895.1). Lineage (GTDB taxonomy): Bacteria > Pseudomonadota > Alphaproteobacteria > Sphingomonadales > Sphingomonadaceae > Sphingorhabdus_B. The sequence goes on from DBOC01000014.1 coordinate 78,369, forward strand.
GGCCTAAAGTTCGCGGCCATGACACTCCTTAATTTTTACGTCATCGCCAGCGCCGTATTCGGCATTTTCGTCGTCGCAAAACTCGCATTTACCGGAGCTCCCGCCTGATGTCAGACGCTTACAAGATTATCGACCATACCTATGACACCGTCGTTGTCGGCGCTGGCGGGTCTGGTCTGCGCGCCACCATGGGCAGTGCGGAAGCCGGTCTAAAAACAGCCTGCATTACCAAAGTTTTCCCCACGCGTTCGCACACTGTCGCGGCGCAGGGCGGAATTGCCGCATCCTTGGGTAACAATTCACCCGACCATTGGACCTGGCATATGTATGACACGGTCAAGGGCTCCGATTGGCTCGGCGACCAAGATGCCATCGAATATATGGTGCGTGAGGCACCTGCTGCGGTTTATGAGCTTGAGCATGCGGGCGTGCCATTCTCGCGCAATGCCGATGGCACCATCTATCAACGGCCCTTTGGCGGACATATGCAGAATATGGGCGAAGGCCCCCCGGTGCAACGTACTGCGGCTGCGGCTGACCGTACTGGTCATGCTATGTTGCATGCTTTGTATCAACAGAGCCTGAAATATGACGCGGACTTCTTCATTGAATATTTCGCGCTCGATCTGATCATGGAAAATGGCGAATGCCGTGGCGTTATCGCCATGTGTATGGAAGATGGCAGCATTCACCGGTTTAAGAGTCACGCTGTTGTACTGGCAACCGGTGGCTATGGACGCGCTTATTTCTCCGCAACGTCTGCGCATACCTGCACCGGTGACGGCGGCGGTATGGTTTTACGCGCTGGCCTGCCATTGCAGGATATGGAATTTGTTCAGTTCCACCCGACGGGTATTTACGGCGCTGGCGTTCTCATCACCGAAGGCGCGCGCGGCGAGGGTGGTTATCTGACCAATAGCGAAGGCGAACGCTTTATGGAGCGTTATGCCCCATCGGCGAAGGACTTGGCCTCACGCGACGTGGTCAGCCGTTCGATGGCGCTTGAAATGCGCGAAGGACGCGGCGTTGGTGAACATAAGGACCATATTTACCTGCACCTCGACCATATCGACCCTGCGGTATTGGCGCAGCGTTTGCCCGGGATCACCGAAAGCGGCAAGATTTTTGCGGGCGTAGATCTGACGCGGCAACCTTTGCCTGTGACGCCAACCGTCCACTATAATATGGGCGGCATACCGTGTAATTATCATGGTCAGGTCGTCAACAAGGTTGGCAATGATCCCGAAGTGATCGTTCAGGGGCTCTATGCCGTTGGTGAAGCCGCCTGCGTTTCGGTGCATGGCGCCAACCGTTTGGGTTCCAACTCGTTGATCGACCTTGTCGTGTTCGGCCGTGCAACGGGCTTGCATTTGAAGTCGTCACTCACCCCGGGCGCGCCGCACAAGTCATTGCCAGCGGATGCCGCAGACCTTGCACTGGCCCGCGTCGACAAGTTCCGCAATGCAAAGGGCGGATCACCGACGGCCGAGATCCGTTTGCAAATGCAGCGGACGATGCAAAAGCATGCTGCCGTATTCCGCGACACTGCATTGTTGGAAGAAGGCGTGGCCGAAATGCAAAAGGTCAATAAACGCCTCGCCGATGTCCATGTGACCGACCGAAGCTTGATCTGGAACACCGACCTTATCGAAACGCTTGAGCTCGATAACCTAATGGGGCAGGCGGTTTGCACAATCGAAAGCGCAAACAATCGCAAGGAAAGCCGGGGCGCCCATGCGCACGAAGACTTCCCTGAGCGCGACGACGCCAATTGGATGAAGCACACGGCGTCCTGGTTTGACGGTTGGGGCGGTTCCGGTGGTAAGGTCAAAATCGACTACCGTCCGGTCCATGATTATACGCTGACCGACGAGGCAGAGTATATTAAGCCGAAACCACGCGTGTATTGATGTCTGCGAAAACGGAGGCTGTGATACGCAAACTCCGTTTCCGCTTTGCATGATCGAAAACCGAGCAGGCGACGATGATTTCATCGGCCTGCGTTCGTGCCTGAAATGCCTGCACCGCTGACGTAACGGTGTCCGCCGCACCTATGGCGCTGGCGGATAGGACGTCATGCAACGCTGATGCAAAATGTGGGGGCAGGGACGCGACATAGCCTTCTACGGGTGGTGGCAATTGGCGCGGGTTGCCGGTGCGCAGTGCAACGAAGCTTTGCATCAATGAACTTGCCAAAAACTCGGCTTCCGTATCGGTATCGGCAGCGATGATGTTGAATGCCGCCATCGCGTGCGGCTTATCTAGCGCGGCGCTTGGGCGGAAATGGCTGCGGTAGATGTGCAGCGCCTCATCCAGCATTTGTGGCGCAAAATGGCTGGCAAACGCAAAGGGTAGCCCCAAAGCTGCTGCCACCTGCGCGCCATAGAGACTGCTGCCCAAGATATAGAGTTGCGGTCGTGCGCCCGCGCCAGGTGTTGCGACGATGCCGGTTTGGCCATCATCGGCGAAATAGCTTTGTAATTCCATTACGTCGCGCGGAAATGCATTGGGGTCGCTGTCGAGCGTCCGCCGGATCGCGGCGGCCACGCGCTGGTCGCTACCGGGGGCCCGGCCGAGCCCGAGATCAATCCGTCCCGGAAAGAGCGCGTCCAGCGTGCCAAACTGTTCCGCAATGACCAAGGGCGCATGGTTAGGCAGCATGATGCCGCCGGAACCAACGCGGATGGTCTTGGTTGCCGCCGCAATATGCCCGATGACGACGCTGGTGGCGGCGCTGGCAATGCCGCGCATGCCATGATGTTCGGCAACCCAATAACGTGTAAAGCCAAGGTCTTCGGCATGCGCCGCAAGGTCAGCCGCATTGGCAAGCGCGCTTGCGACCGATCCGCCTTCCACAACCGGCACGAGATCAAGGAACGAGAAACATGTCATGATGCGTAGATGATGGCTTATCGCGCCAAAGCCAAGCGCAATCGACTATGTCGGCATGGCTATTTTTGCATCAATCGCTATCTGGTTCCTGAAGAGTTCAGCTTAGCGCCAGCGCAGCATCGATCGATCAAGTTGCGCCGGTGATGTCACGCCCATCAGGCGCATATCCCGCGCGATTTCGTCTCGCAATTTGCCGACTATGCGTTCGACGCCGGGTTGCCCAGCTGCTGCCAAGGCGTACAAATACAGTCGCCCGCCCGAGCAAGCAGTGGCGCCTGCGGCAAGCGCCTTCAATACATGGCTTCCGCGCTGCACGCCGCCATCGCATATGATATCGATCTTACCGCCCACAGCATCGGCAATTTCGGCAATTTGATCAAATGGAGAGCGCGAGCCGTCCAATTGCCGTCCGCCATGGTTGGATACCATGATTGCGGTCGCGCCAATGTCGACGGCGCGCTTCGCATCGTCGACGGACATGATGCCTTTGAGGCAAAATGCACCACCCCAATCTGACCGAACCTTTTCGGCCATTTTCCAGTCCATTGATGTGTCGAGCATGGTATTGAAATATTCCGCCACGGATACCGCGACATTGGTGCCTGCATCGACATGCGTCTGCAAATTGGGCAACGCAAATTTCTCGCGGAACATATAGTTCAACGCCCATAACGGATGGATCGCATAGCTTAACACCGACGCAGGAGTGAAGCGCGGGGGAGAGGTAAATCCGCTGCGTAAGCATCGTTCGCGGTTACCCGAAACGATGGTGTCGACCGTCAACGCGATGGCGTCGAACTTTGCCGCTTTACAGCGTTCGATCATCGATGTGTTCAGTCCCTTGTCCTTATGGATGTAGAGTTGAAACATTTTTGGCGTTTTGATGGTCGCGCCGATTTCCTCGATGCTGACGGTTGCAAGTGAAGAAATACCGAACCAGGTGTTATGCTGCTGCGCGACCGATGCAACGGCACGTTCGCCTTGCCAGTGGAACAGGCGCTGCAAGGCGGTGGGCGACAGCATCAGCGGCATATCAATCCGTTTCCCCATTACGGTCACGCCCATGTCGATTTCTGACACGCCCGCCAAGACATTGGGCACCATATCGCAATCGTCAAATGCTGACGTGTTGCGCATCTTGGTGCGTTCATCGTCGGCAGCGCCGTCGATATAGTTAAAGATAGGTGAGGGCAGGCGCGATTTTGCTAAGCGGCGAAAATCTGCGACATTGTGACAATCTTGTAAACGCATTTTGGACTTATGACAGACCTTGCGCATAATTGCATCTATTTGGATAATGCGCTGGCATGACGTCCGGTCATTGGTCGTTCCGCGGCAGATTATCGAGATGCAACATTGCGTTTAGCGGCGCATTCCGCAAGATACTCTTATCCTAAATGCAAAGGCGCGCTCTTATGTTCCTCGAAGGCAAAACGGCACTGATAACGGGTTCAACCTCTGGCATCGGCTTGGGCTATGCTCGGGCTTTGGCTGCGCAGGGTGCAAATGTGATGATAAACGGTTTTGGCGACGCTGACCTGATCCAAAGCTATGTCGCCGAACTCAGCAAGGTGAGCGGTGGAAAGGCGCATTATTCCGAGGCTGACATGACCGTACCCGACAGCATCCGAGCAATGGTCTCTGAATGCACCAACATATTGGGATCACCGGATATTTTGATCAATAACGCCGGAATACAGCATGTTGCGCCGGTGGACGAATTTCCGGACGATAAATGGGATGCGATTATGTCGATCATCCTGTCCTCCGCATTCCACACTACCAAGGCCGCCTTGCCTGCGATGAAGGCCAAAGGATGGGGCCGCATCATCAACACCGGGTCGATGCACAGCCTCGTCGCATCGCCCTTCAAATCAGCCTATAATGCCGCAAAACATGGCCTTGCCGGCTTTACCAAGACCGTTGCACTTGAAGTGGCCACGCAAGGTATCACAGTGAACAATATCTGCCCGGGCTATGTCTGGACATCTTTGGTTGAGAACCAAATTCCCGATACAATGAAAGCCCGCGGTCTCACGCGGGATCAAGTGATCAACGATGTGTTACTCGCCAATCAGCCGCAGAAGAAATTTGTGCAAGTGGAGCAATTGGCCGCGCTTGCGGTGTTTTTGTGCCGAGAAGAGGCAAGCGCGATTACTGGCGCAAATCTCTCGGTTGATGGCGGTTGGACCGCGCAATAAAGGGTAAGGTTTAGTCCGATGGGGCCGAAAAAAAACCGCCGACATTGCTGTCGGCGGTTAGGTGCTTTTCCTCCCCAGGAAAACTCTAATACATAAGCTGGCTTATTTCCCGCCAGCGCTTCCAAGGCGGTGATATAGCCGCGCGAACTTCACCGATTCAGGCTTGTCCTGAATGGCCTCGAGATAATGCAGCAATGCTTGCCTCAACAGCGTTAGGTCCTCAGTCGAAAGGACGGCGCGTGCGCGTGCTGGCTCACCCATGTCGTTCGCTCCTTATGCGGCCTGGTTAAATTGGTTCATGGTATTGTCTTTGCCACCCGCCTTTAAAGCGGCTTCGCCGGCAAAATATTCCTTATGATCATCACCAATGTCGGAACCCGACATATTCTGGTGCTTGACGCAGGCGATGCCTTGGCGGATTTCCTTGCGTTGAACACCGGCAACATACCCAAGCATGCCCATTTCACCGAAATAATCCTTTGCGAGATTATCGGTGCTCAGCGCCGCCGTGTGGTAGGTTGGCAGCGTGATAAGGTGATGGAAAATCCCTGCGCGTTGCGCGGAATCGCGCTGGAAATTCTGGATACGGACATCCGCTTCAATACCCAAAGGTGTTTCGTCATAAGATGCGCTCATGAGGTTTGCGCGGTCATATGCAGACACATCTTGGCCTTGTGCGGTCCATGCATCAAAGACTTGCTGGCGGAAGTTCAGAGTCCAATTGAAGCTTGGTGAGTTGTTATAAGCAAGCTTTGCATTGGGAACGACCTCACGGATGCGGTCAACCATGCCGGCAATCTGTTCAATGTGCGGCTTTTCGGTTTCGATCCAGATTAAGTCGGCACCATTTTGAAGCGACGTAATGCAATCGAGCACGCAACGGTCCTCGCCGGTACCGGGGCGGAACTGGAATAGGTTGGAAGGCAAGCGCTTTGGACGCAGCAACTTTCCATTGCGGTTCAAAATGACATCGCCATTTTGCGCCGTTGCGGGGTCGATTTCTTCGCAGTCGAGGAAGCTGTTATACAAATCACCCAAGTCGCCGGACGCGGTAGACACCGCAATCTGCTTGGTCAGTCCAGCGCCAAGCGAGTCCGTGCGGGCAACAATGATGCCATCCGGCACGCCAAGTTCGAGGAATGCATAACGGCAAGCGCGGATTTTCTGAAGGAAATCCTCATGTGGCACGGTAACTTTGCCGTCTTGGTGACCGCACTGTTTCTCGTCCGACACTTGGTTTTCGATTTGGAGCGCGCAGGCACCTGCCTCAATCATCTTCTTTGCAAGCAAATAGGTTGCTTCTGCATTGCCGAACCCGGCGTCGATGTCTGCGATGATCGGAACGATATGAGTTTCATGCTTTTCAATCTTTTCCATGATCGCCGACGCCCGCGCCGTGTCATTCTTTTCGCGGGCGTCATCGAGATCGCGGAACAACAAGTTAAGTTCACGGCTGTCGGCTTGACGCAGGAATGTGTATAATTCTTCGATGAGTGCAGGAACGCTTGTCTTTTCATGCATGGATTGGTCGGGCAGGGGGCCAAATTCGCTCCGCAATGCGGCGATCATCCAACCTGACAGATATAGATAGCGCTTCTTGGTCGTGCCAAAATGCTTCTTAATGGAAATGATTTTTTGTTGCGCGATAAACCCATGCCAGCAGCCGAGTGACTGCGTGTATTGCGCTGGATCCGCGTCATAAGCAGCCATGTCATCACGCATAATCTTCGCCGTATAGCGGGCAATATCGAGACCAGTCTGAAAACGGTTTTGCAACTGCATACGCGCGACGGACTCAGCGCTGATGGAATCCCACGTTCCGTTATGCGCGGCAATTTGCGCGCTGTTTGCGGCGATCAGTGTCTGATATGACATGTGCTATTCCTTCGTTTTTTGTATCTAATTCCTTAATATTCCGCCGTTCGCGCGAAAAAGCCGAGTCAATTTTGTAATATTTGTTGTGTTATAGTCATAAATCTTTATCGATTTTTTGTAATGTTGTAATTTTATTGACAAGTGAACGATGGCAGAAGAAAAACTATTCGCAGGACATGCCGTGCGCAGGATCCGCCGCGCTTACGGCCTTACCCAAGGGATAATGGCCGAGACGCTTGCGATTTCACCCTCATATCTCAACTTGATTGAACGCAATCAAAGGCCATTGACCGCGACCTTGTTGCTGAAACTGGCGCAGTCCTATGACTTTGACCCGCGGACGTTGACTGGCACGACGCCCGGAGGCGGGGTTGAAGCTATCCGGCGCCGTTTAAGTGACCCGATGTTTGCAGATCTGGCGGTTGACCGTGCACAGGTTGAAGAATGGATTGCGGCTAGCCCCGATGCTGCTGAGGCGTTTGCGCGCGCGTTTGACCGTCTTTCCGGCGGCTCGCACGGCGAAGCGAGCGTGGCAGCAGGAGGCGCACAGATTGAGCCTGAAGCCATTGCATCGGCACGGCGCGAGATTGAACGTTGGCGCAACCATTTTGCCGATTTGGATGCGCAGGCAGAGACCCTTGCGGATGAATTGCGGCTCGCTAATGCCGACCTATATGGCGCGATTACTGAACGGCTCCGCGTAAAGCATCAGCTTTCGATACGCATTCTACCGTTTGACGTTATGCCCGACAGGCTACGCCGCCTCGACCTACACGCACGGCAGCTGCAATTGTCCGAGCTTCTTGACCCTGCAAGCCGCACCTTCGCCGCCGCTTTGCAGCTTGGCATGTTGGAGGCCAAGGCAGAGATTGATGCACTTGTCGCTGGTGCATCCTTTACAGAGCGCGCTGCTGAAAGGCTCTATCGCCGCCATTTAAGCAGCTATTTCGCTGCGGCGGTTATGATGCCTTATGACCGTTTTCTGCGCGCTTGCGAAGCCACAGGCTATGACATCATGCTTTTGCAGCGACGCTTTGGTGCAGGCTTTGAACAAGTCGCCCATCGCTTGACGACGTTGCAGCGTGTTGGCCAACGCGGGCTGCCCTTTTTCATGCTGCGTATAGATAAGGCAGGACAAAGCAGCAAACGCTATGCTGGCGCCAGCGGGTCGCCATTGGTTGCGACCGATCGGCGTTGCCCATTGTGGCATGTGCATAATGTATTTGCGCGGCCCGGAACGCTGCTTCCGCATTTGGTTGAATTAGAAGACGGCAGTCGCTGGTTCACTTTGTCCCGCGCAGTGCACCCCCAAACTGCGGTGAGCGGCGGCGTGGAGGCGGAGTTCGCGATTTGCCTTGGCTTGGACGCAAAGCTCGCCGCACCTTTGGCATCTGCCCGTGGTATGGACCTGAAAAATGGTAGCGCGACGGGCATCGGGCTTGGATGTTCGGCCTGTACGCGATCAGAATGCCCCCAAAGAAGTGCGCCACCCACTGGACGCGTACTCGTATTCAATGAACGCGAAAGAGGTATGTCGCCCTTTAATTTCGATAAGCTAGCCTAAAATCAATCGACCCTAAGACAGTGCGAGCAACTCTGCAGGATCGATAACGGCGCGCTGCATCTGTGCCTTTACTTCGGGCCAGACATTTTCCACGAAATTGTCACGCTCAAAACTGCGGAGCTTTGCAGTGGCTCCTCGGGCCACAAACAAGCCCACGCCACGTTTGACATCCACCAAGCCACTGTCCTGAAATAACTGGTACGCCTTGGCCACGGTCAGCGGATTTGCACCCTGAATTGCGGCAAATGCGCGCACAGAGGGGAGCATTTCACCCTCCTTATATTTGCCGTCCAAGATAGCCGCAGCGATCACATCACGTAATTTTAGGTAAACCGGTTTTACGTCATTTTTCATCACATGCTTACTGCCATAATACAGTAGGGCGCGTCAAGCATGGGTGAATCTATGTAGTTATGGCCATTGACGGATGATGTCGTTTGGCACGGGGCGTGGGCGCTCTTCCAAGCCAAGCGCCGGGGTGCCGATGAAGAACATGCCCGCGATCCGTTCCTCGCTCTGACAAATAGCGGCGCGCACCAGAGGATCATAGCTGGCCCATCCCGTGATCCAACTACCTACAAAGCCATGGGCATGTGCCGCATGGAGCAGATTCATGCCCACTGCGCCCACGCTCATTTCCTGCTCACATAGAGGGATTTTCGAGCTCTCTTGTGGGGCGAATAAAAGTATGATGAGCGTCGGAGCCATATGCGCTGGGGCAATCGCCGCTTCGATTTGCACTGGGCGGGCATCTGGGTTGGCGGCGCAGAATGCCTTGTTCAACAAATCGGCAAATGCAGAGCGATCCGTGACTTCAACAAAACGCCACGGGAATAATTTCCCATGGTCGGGCGTGCGCATGGCTGTTTGAAGGATCAGGTCGAGCTGCGCTCTATCGGGACCAGGCGCGATCATATCGCGTGGTTTTCCAGAGCGGCGGGTTTTCAGATAGGCAGCGACAGAAGAAAGATCGTTAAACATGACCCTGCTGTTCGTCGAAAAGCTGTAACAAGCGCAACAAAATTCTTCACAGACCCGATTTTTCAGTTAGATGACACATCAGAGAAACAGGCGGCGTAGACCGCCCAGTTAAAGATTATTGAGGGGATTGCACATGGGTCTGAAAGACATTGCGCTTTGGCAGGAGCAGGACTGGATTACAGCTATCGCGGCAGCGGTTCTGGGTTTCTTCCTGCTTGGCGGGGCATATATTGCGACGCGTAAGGAGCCTGAATTTGCTGGCCATCCACGCGGTCTATATGTGCTCTTTTTTGCTGAGATGTGGGAGCGTTTTTCTTATTACGGGATGCGCGCACTTCTTATTCTTTATCTTACAAAGCACTGGCTCTTTTCCGACGGCCAATCGAACCTGATTTATGGCGCTTATACGAGCCTTGTGTACATCACGCCGGTACTCGGCGGGTGGCTTGCTGACCGGTATTTAGGCCAACGTAAGGCGGTGGCTTTCGGTGCAGTCCTGTTAACCTTTGGCCATGTCTTGATGGCATTTGAAGGTTTGGCGGGCGTTACCGACCCATTGGTGAAGCAAGCGGATCCCGCGATCAACATATTCTGGCTGGCGCTGGCCTTCATCATTGTTGGCTCGGGCTTCCTTAAGGCCAATATCTCGGTGATTGTTGGCCAACTCTATCCGCGCACAGATGTGCGTCGTGACGGCGCTTATACCATCTTCTACATGGGCATTAACGTAGGTGCTGCAATCGGTACGATCTTTGCTGGTTATCTGGGTGAAACCTATGGCTGGTCTTATGGTTTTGGTGCAGCCGGTCTCGGCATGTTGCTCGGCTTGATCGTGTTTGTGTTCGGCAAGCCTTTGCTAATGGGCCGCGGCGAAGCGCCGGCACCCATGACCAAGTCGACCGAATATGGCATTTATGGTGTTGGCCTTGCTGCTGTTGGCGCTATCTGGCTACTGATCCAGTATCAGGGCTTTTATGGCTGGCTGCTGCTTGGCCTTGGTGTGCTGTTGCTCGGCTATGTGCTTTTGCAGTCGTTCAAGCTGGATGTAGAGGCGCGGCACCGCATCTATGCCATCCTCTTCCTGTTGGCGTTGCAGCCGCTATTTTGGGCGCTGTTCGAACAAGCCGGTGGCAGTATGAACTTGTTCACTGACCGCTTTGTGGATCGTCAGGGCGTGCCGGCGTCAATCTTCCAGTCGATAAATCCGATATACATAATCCTACTTGGGCCGATCTTTGCGGGCCTTTGGGTGTGGCTCGGCCGACGCGGACTGGAGCCTTCGACACCTGCTAAATTCGGCATTGCGCTTGCACAAATTGGCTTTGCCAACCTCGTTCTGGTCTGGGGTGCGAACAGCGTTGGTTCCGATACTCTTGTGCCGGTGTTGTTCATCTTCGCCTTTTACCTGTTCGCCACAACAGCAGAGCTTTGCCTCTCACCAGTTGGGCTATCGGCTATGAACCGGCTTGCACCCGCGACCATGGCGTCGTTGATTATGGGGGCTTGGTTCTTCGCGACTGCGGGCGGCAACTTCCTTGCTGGCGTCATCGGCGCTGCAACGGGTGGCCATGATGGTGAAATGACCCGTGAAGGCCTGATCAGCGTCTATGAACAAATCGGCTATATCACCATCGCCATCGGCGCGGTGGTGCTTCTGGTATCACCTCTGGTGAAACGCCTGATGCACCTTGACACGCTCAAGGACGAAGACACTGCAGAAGAAAAGGCAGCATAAGCATATGAAGAGCAAATTGCGTTGGTCGCTTCTGGCCGCTCCGCTGGCGCTGGCCGCCTGTTCCAACATCAGCGATGCGCCGCAAAGCGCCTCTGCTGTGCCGGCGGAAAAGCCGCGTACAGTTGATAAGAACCCTTACCCTTCGACCTATAAGGCGTATCCCGGTGTTGCGACGGCAATCCGCAACGTCACTATCTTTGATGGCGAAGGTGGGCGTATCGAAAATGGGATAGTCTTTTTCGCCAATGGCAAGGTTAGCGGCGTTGGGGGAGCAGATACCGCTATTCCTGAGGGTACAACAATCATTGATGGTTCCGGCAAATTTGTGACTCCCGGCATTATTGATATCCATTCCCATTTGGGTGACTATCCCACACCATCGGTTGAGGCGCATAGCGACGGCAACGAAGCGACATCGCCCACAACGCCCGAAGTATGGGCCGAACATAGCGTATGGCCGCAAGACCCAGGTTTCAGCCGCGCGCTCGCCAATGGTGGCGTGACGGCGTTGCAGGTGTTGCCAGGTTCAGCAAACCTGATGGGTGGCCGTTCTGTCGTGCTGAAAAACGTCTATGCCCGCACGATACAGGGCATGAAATTTCCCGACGCACCTTATGGCATGAAAATGGCCTGCGGGGAAAATCCGAAGCGCGTTTACGGAAGCAAGGGCCGGATGCCCTCGACACGCATGGGCAACCTCGCCGTAAACCGGCAAACATGGATTAAAGCCCAGGATTATAAGAAAAGGCGCGATAGCGGCAAAGAATATACCCGCGACCTTGGCATGGAAACATTGGCTGGTGTGCTGGATGGCGATATCTCAATCCAGAACCACTGCTACCGTGCCGACGAAATGGCACTCGTCCTCGATATGGCCAAGGAATTTGGCTATAAGGTATCTACATTCCACCATGCGGTAGAAAGCTACAAAATCGCTGATTTGTTGCGCGACAATGGGGTCTGTTCCGCCGTGTGGGCCGATTGGTGGGGCTTCAAGATGGAGGCATATGACGCCATTCCTGAAAACGCCGCTATCCTGCATAATACGGGTGCTTGCGTCATCATCCATTCCGATGATGAAAACCAGATACAGCGTTTGAACCAAGAAGCCGCAAAGGCGCAAGCCGATGGCCGGCGCATGGGTTTCAATATAAGCGATGCAGAAGTTATCAAATGGCTGACTTACAATCCTGCCAAGGCGCTCGGCATCAGCGATAAAACGGGCAGCTTGAAGGCTGGCAAAATGGCCGATCTCGTGCTTTGGAACGGCAATCCGTTGAGCGTCTACGCCCGTCCTTACAAGGTATGGATCGATGGTGCCCTGATGTTTGACGCAAGCAATCCCAAAATACGTCCGGTCAGCGATTTTGAGCTTGGCCAACCTGGTGAAGGAGATGTGAAATGAGGCATTTCCTTTATGCCGCCGCTGCTGTGGCAGCCTTTGCAACGCCAGTTGCTGCCGAAACCATTGCCATAACGGGTGGCCGCTTAGTTGTCGGAGACGGCAGTGCGCCGATTGAAGGCGGTACCGTGGTTATCCGCGACGGCAAAATCGTTGCTGCGGGTGCCACTGTTGCCATACCGTCCGGCGCACGTCAGATTAACGCCGCAGGCAAATGGGTAACGCCGGGTGTATTTGCCGGTTTCTCTCGTCTGGGACTAGCTGAAGTAGATGCCGTCAACGGGACCAATGACAAGAGTGGCGGACGAAGTGGTTTCTCCGCTGCTATCGACGTTGCACCAGCCATCGATCCGTTTCGGTCCCCCTTTGCTGTAAACCGTTCTGCGGGTGTCACGCGCGCAGTGGTTGCACCAGAGTCTGCAGACAGTATCTTTGCAGGTCAAGGCGCCATTGCGGATCTCGGTGCGGATAGTAACCCAGTCACAAAAGCCCGCGCGTTCCAATTTGCCGAATTCGGTGAAGAGGGCGCTGCATCTGCTGGTGGCAGCCGTGCTGGAACGCATCTGCACTTCCGCGCCATGCTGCGTGAGGCCCAGGATTATGCCGCAGGACGTGGTACTTTTGATGACGATTTGTTGAAGGCCGAAGATGCGAAAGCGTTGTTGTCGGTTCTTCGCGGCGACACCCGTTTGCTCATTCATGTGGAAGGTGCAAATGACATGCTGCGCCTTATGGAATTGAAGCGGGAATTTCCGGCAATCAAAATGGTGTTTGTGGGCGTGAGCGAGGGATGGCGGGTCGCCAGTGAACTCGCAAAGGCGGGGATACCTGTTATTGCGTCCGCACTTAATGATTTGCCAGCAACCTTCGAAATGCTGGGTGCGACGCAAAGCAATATTGGCCGTATGAAGGATGCCGGTGTTCAAGTTGCCATTGGTATGATCAACGACCGCGATTCCCACCAATTGCGCTACACAACGCAATATGCGGGTAATATTGTCAGCCTTCAATATGTGCCTGGTGCAACAGGACTGACTTGGGATGAAGCTTTTGCTGCTATCAGCTCGGTTCCTGCCGATATCATGGGCGTTGGCGACCGTCTTGGCAGCTTGAAGGCGGGTAGGGCGGCAGATGTCGTTGTCTGGGATGGCGACCCGCTCGAGCTTTCCAGTGCAGCGACTATGGTTATCATCGATGGTGTCGAGCAGCCGCTCGGCAATCGTCAAAATCGTCTGCGTGACCGTTATGCGCGCCCAACGGAAGGTGATTTGCCAAAGGCGTATGATCGTTGATAAAATGATGCTATAACAACTGGATGTGGCCGGGTTGGGAGATGGCTGTGATCGATTATCTAACGTTGATTGTTGCAAGTCTATCTTTCGTGGGTAGCCATTTCCTGATGTCACATCCGTTGCGCGCCACCCTTGTTGGCCGTCTTGGGGCGAATGGGTTTATGGCCGTCTATTCGGCCATGTCGCTACTCACATTCGGGTGGATGATCATCGCATTCGGACGCGCGCCTAAGGCAGCTGGTCTTTGGCCCGTCGGTGACCTTGTCTGGATAGTAGCAAGTCTGCTTACGCTGCTAGCGGCGGTGTTATTTGCCGGTTCGTTCATTCGCAACCCATCACTTCCGGGAGTGCCTAACGCACTGGCCGCACAAACGCCTTCGGGTGTGTTTAAGGCAACCCGGCATCCCATGATGTGGGGCTTTGCTTTATGGGGGGCGGGACATATTATCGTTGCACCCCGCATCGATAACTTCATTTTCTCAGGCAGTCTTATCTTCTTGGCGTTGGTAGGTTCCAAAGCCCAAGAGATTAAGAAACGCAACCTGATGGGTGGTCAGTGGGCAAAGTGGCTGCGCAGCACGCATTTCTTTTTCCGTCCCGCGGCGCTGTTGCGTGCAGGCATTGGTCCATGGGGCGCCGGCATTTTGATCTGGATCATCGCCACATGGGCGCACCCTTTTTGGGGCGTAAGCGGCGCTGGCCTGTTCCGTTATTTGGGTCTTTAAAGCCGAACCATCTTCATGCCGCGCTCGCTATAACGCGGACCCGAGGTACCTCCGCGTGGGGCGGCTGCCTCCAGCTTGGCAAGATCATCCGTGTCGAGGACAATATCGCTGGCTCTTGCGCTGTCTTCCATCGTCACGCGCCGTTTGAACCCGGGGATGGGCACAATGTCACTGCCTTGCTTTAATATCCATGCCAAAGCGATTTGTGCATGTGACGCATCATGCTTGGCAGCAATCTCTCCCACAATGTCGACAATGGCCAAGTTCGCGGCAAAATTGTCGCCTTGAAAACGGGGGTCTTGCCGTCGCCAATCATTTTCGGGCAATGCATCAAGGCTCCGGAAAGCACCTGTGAGAAATCCGCGACCCAGTGGCGAGTAAGGCACAAAACCAATGCCAAGCGCGCGGCACGTTGGCAGGATCTCATCCTCAATATCGCGTTCCCACAGCGAATATTCGCTCTGCAACGCAGAAATCGGCGCAACTGCCGCTGCCCGACGTAATGTTTCTGGGCCAGCTTCGGACAGGCCGATATGCTTGATTTTGCCTTCGGTTATCAGGTCAGCCATCGCGCCCACGGTCTCTTCAATCGGCACATTGGGATCGACACGATGTTGATAATAAAGGTCAAGGCAATCGATGCCGAGGCGTTTCAACGTGCCTTCAACTGCAGTCTTGGCATTCACAGCTGAGCCATCCACGCCGACAATATTGCTGCTATCAAATTTAAAGCCGAATTTGCTGGCGATAATGAGGCCGTCACGCTTCCCCTTGATCGCTTCACCGACCAATTCCTCATTCTGGAAAGGGCCATAAATTTGGGCGGTATCGAAAAAGTTAATACCAAGGTCGATTGCGCGGTGGATGGTCTTAATCGCCTCATCTGGATCGGCATCTTGGCCATAAGTGATGTTGCCGCCCTTGATCATAGGCATACAGCCAACGCCGAGCGCAGATATTTTTAAACCATGGCCAAGTTCACGATATTGCATTGGTTTTTTCCTTTTCAGATGCCTCTATGGCCGTCGCAAGCGCCACGTCCATTTGCACATTACCTGTGGTGCGGAAAATATCGGGCAGGGTTTCGACCGCAATCAGCAGAGCCAAAGGTTCAATTGGAATACCTAGCGCTAAGCAGATTGGCGCGATGGACGTCACGAAGCTCACCGATCCTGGCAGGCTAACGGCGCCCATCGAGGTCAACGCAGCGATAAAAATTGCAAAGCCATAATCGAAGCCGCTGAGTTCTACCCCAAACCAGTTTGCAACATATAGCGCGACCGCCAAGTTCATGGCGGGGCCCGTGACGCGCAGCAAAGCGACGGCCATAGGTAAGACCAATCCAGCGGTCGATTCCCGTACGCCCAACGCTTCGGCCTTTTTCAACATCAGTGGCAAGCTAGCGAGCGACGATTGTGTCGATACGGCAAAGGCCTGCACGGGAGCGATCTGCCGGGCATATTCGCGCAAGCGCACCTTACCGGCAAAGACGGCGACCAAATAGGCGAAGCCGCCAACAATGATGCCGACGATGGAAACCGTGACGATATAATGGGCCACTGCGCCCAGTGCCGCAAGACCGGACCGGGCACCAACGACAAAGGCTAAGGCAAACACGCCGATCGGTGCAAGTTTGAGCACCCATTCAATGACAATGACCATGGCATCGGCGAGCGCGCTGAAAAGTCCAGCCATTTGCGCCCTTGGGCCCTGCGCCAGGCGTGTGACGGCAAAGGCGAATACCAATGTGAAGATCAGAAGAGGCAAAATCGAATCATTGGCTGCTGAGGCAATGGGATTGGTCGGCACTAATGCGACGAGAAAGTCACGTAACGGAGGCTGCTCTGCTACCGCAGGGACGCCTGTAAGTGCCGCACGTAACGCAGCCGCGCTTTCTGATGGCATGGGCCATAACGACAGCACTGTCGGCGTTAGAAGGGCGCCCATGGCTGCTGAAAGCCCCATCATGACAACAATCCAGGTGACAGTTAGCGCTGCCATGGGACCGGCGCGCGCCGCTTCGGCGCTTTTAACTATGCCGGTAATCAGTAGCGCAACCACCAGCGGCACCACGGTCATCCGAAGGCCGTTCAACCACAAGGAGCCGACAATATCGAGCCAATAAGCGATTTGCGTACCAACGACGGGCACTTGTGCGGCGGCGAAGATACCAAGGGCAAGCCCAATGACGAGCGCGAGGAGAATACGTGTAGCGTTTGACATAGCATCGGGTCTTGCCAGCCTGTCGCTCCCTATGCAAGGGAGAGGCATAGCGGCACGAAAAAATCTAATAGCGACCGCATAAGGGCAGGAACGCAAATGGCGCGCAAATATTTCGGAACAGACGGTATCAGGGGGCGTAGCAACACGGGTGCCATGACGCCGGAAATGGCAATGAAAGTCGGTCAAGCAGCGGGCACGCATTTTCTTCGTGGCGGTCATAAGCATCGCGTTGTTATCGGCAAAGACACGCGCCTGTCCGGCTATATGATTGAAAATGCACTTGTCGCCGGGTTTACTAGCGTCGGTATGGATGTTGTTCAATTTGGTCCGATCCCAACGCCAGCCGTTGCCCTACTAACCCGTTCCATGCGCGCAGATTTGGGCGTGATGATTTCAGCCAGCCACAACCCCTATGAGGATAATGGTATCAAGTTGTTCGGTCCTGACGGCTTTAAACTGTCTGACGCGGACGAACTGGCGATTGAGGCTTTGCTGGATGGGCCGCTTCCATTGGCGGACGCGGCTGATTTAGGGCGGGCGCGAAGGATTGAAGACAGCCGGGGCCGTTATATTCATGCGATAAAGGCATCCGTGCCAGAACATATTCGTTTCGATGGTCTACATGTAGTTCTCGATTGCGCCAATGGCGCAGCTTATCAGGTCGCGCCGACCGCAATCTGGGAGCTGGGGGCAAAAGTAACGTCGATCGGTATTGAGCCCAATGGTAAGAATATTAACCATAAGGTCGGCTCCACGCATGTTGTAACTTTGCAGGAAACTGTGGTTGCTGCGGGCGCCGACATTGGCATTGCCCTTGATGGTGACGCCGACCGCCTGATCGTCGTCGACGAACATGGCCGCGTAGTTGACGGTGACCAGATAATGGCATTGCTTGGTTCCGCAATGAACCGCAGCGGCAAGCTGACGGGCGGGGGAATCGTCGCTACGGTAATGTCCAATTTGGGCCTTGAACGGTATCTGGAGGCGCAGGATTTGCGCCTCATTCGCGCCAAAGTCGGGGACCGCTATGTGCTGGAAGAAATGCGCAAACACGGCATCAATGTCGGCGGGGAGCAATCGGGCCATATGATTATGCTGGACCATGCAACCACGGGTGATGGCACCATCGCGGCGTTGCAGGTGCTGACCCAGCTTGTTGACAGCGGCAAGCCAGCAAGTGAACTGCTGCATTTATTCGACCCCTTGCCTCAATTGCTCAAAAATGTGCGTTTCTCAGGTGGAAAGCCGCTTGATAATCCTGATGTTCATGCTGTCATTGCAAAGGCCGAGGCGGAGCTAGTCGGCAATGGCCGTTTGGTCATTCGCCCGTCGGGCACTGAACCGGTCATCCGTGTAATGGCGGAAGGCGATGACGCCGCGCAGATTGAGCGTATCGTTGACAGCATTTGCGACGCGGTCAGGATCGCTGCATCCTAATGTCCAAAGGCCCGCCCGCCCGCATATTGATTATCGCTGGCTCCGACAGCGGTGGCGGCGCAGGAATACAAGCGGATATCAAAACGGTGACCATGCTAGGTGGCCATGCCATGACGGCGGTAACTGCGATTACTGCGCAAAATACGCTGGGCGTTGATGCGGTACACATGGTTCCAACGCAGGTGGTGATTAATCAGATTAGTGCTGTCGTCAGCGACATTGGCGTCGATGCTGTCAAAATCGGGATGATTGGCAATGCTGCCACAGCGCATGCAGTAGCGGACTCTTTGGCGGAATTATCCTGCCCGATCATCTTTGACCCGGTCATGGTTGCGACCAGCGGCGCGGTTCTGGCGGATGCGGATAGCATAGAGGCTTTCGAGCGGCTGATGCGGCTTGCCATGCTAACTACGCCTAACTTGCCGGAATTGGAGGCTTTGGGCGGTAAGGATGCATTGCTCGCACAAAGCTTTCCTTTGTTGATCAAGGGCGGTCACGCGGACGGGGATGATATTGTCGATAGGCTGCATCTTGCGCCGGGTCAGAACGAAAGCTGGAGCGATGTGCGCATACAGACGCGTAACACCCATGGCACGGGCTGTACATTGGCTTCGGCCATTGCAACGGGACTAGGGCAGGGGATGGAGCTTGTGCCCGCGATAGAGCGCGCGCGCCTGTTCGTGCGGCTTGCTTTGCGCGAGGCGCCGGGGTTTGGACAAGGGCATGGCCCGATGGGGCATCAATCGGTGCGTGAGGACGCGATGGATGCTGGCCCGTCTCTGAACCATGTAACCGTTGGATGCCGCGATTATGTTGCGTCCGTAAATTTTTATAAGGCGCTAGGGCTGGAGTTGATAGTCGATAGCCCATCGAACGGTTACGCCCGATTTGAAGCGCCGAATGGAGTCACCTTTTCCGTACATCACAGTGATAACATCGCGTCATCGATCATAGTTTATTTTGAAAGCAAACGCCTCGATGCCTGGGTGACAGAGCTAGCCAGCCAGGGTTTTGCGTTTGAACAGTTGCCGCAGGATGAAAGCTGGGGCTGGCGTGAAGCGCGTTTACTGGATCCCGCTGGGAATATTGTGTGCTTGTATAATGCTGGCGAAAACCGCCGTTTTCCTGATTGGCGGATATGATCTTCGGTGTAGATGAGGCAGGACGTGGGCCGCTTGCAGGGCCGGTGGTCGCGGCCGCGGTGCTGCTGTGTAAGCCTCGTCCATCGGGGTTGGATGATAGCAAGAAACTAAACGCCGCGCGTCGTGCGGAGTTGGAGGCTGTGATTAAGCGCCGCTGCGAATGGGCGGTTGGCGTGGTCGAAGTTGAAGACATTGACCGCCTAAACATATTCGGCGCAACAATGCTGGCCATGACCTTGGCGGTAGATGCCTTGTGCGCGAAGCTTGGCAGTGAGCCGATGGAGGTGTTGATCGACGGAAACATGACGCCTGCTGGCCGACGCCCCGAATGGCGCTGGCCAGCGCGAGCTATCGTCGGTGGCGATGCAATTGAACCTTGCATTTCAGCGGCCTCTATCATTGCCAAAGAGCATCGCGACCGGATGATGAATGCAGCCGCGCAGCAGCACCCACATTATGGTTGGGAAAAGAATAAAGGCTATGGCACGCCCGACCATATGGCTGCGCTGCAGGCCCATGGTCCGACGCCTTTGCACCGGAAAAGCTTTGCCCCGGTCGCACAAATGCTTTTGTTGTAACTTTTTTTGGGCAGTGAGTCCTTCGGGTAACACCACTAGGGGTTGAGACTGCCCAGATTCGCGAGACTCCATATATTGTGCCGGACTCGTTTCGTTCCGCTTATATGATGGCTCTATGCCCGCAAAACCTTGGATTCTATAAGCATCAATGACCTTGACCCAAGGGCCGCGCTGACTCATCGCAGCTTGGTAAGCGCCAAAAGGAGCAGGCAATGGGTGTTATTGAAAAAATTAGACCAGCAACAAAAGCGAAGCTGGCACCGGCATCCGACCTGCCGCGTAATCAGATTTTGCGGATGGACTGCATTGAGGCGATGCGCTCATTGCCCGATTGCTCCATCGACATGGTCTTTGCCGACCCACCCTATAATTTGCAGCTTGGCGGCGATTTGTTGCGTCCCGACAATAGCAAGGTTGATGCCGTCGACGATGAGTGGGACAAATTCGCAAGTTTCGCCATTTATGACAAATTTACGCGCGAATGGCTGGCCGAGGCGCGTCGTATCTTGAAGCCCAACGGCTCGCTTTGGGTCATTGGTAGCTATCACAATATTTTCCGCGTCGGTACGGCGGTGCAGGATGCGGGCTATTGGATCCTCAACGACATCGTCTGGCGCAAGTCGAACCCGATGCCTAATTTCAAGGGCACACGTTTTACCAATGCGCATGAGACGCTGATCTGGGCATCGAAAAGCGAAAAGTCGAAATACACCTTCAACTATCGGGCGATGAAGACCCTGAATGACGAGCTGCAAATGCGTTCCGATTGGTTAATCCCCATTTGTGGCGGGCAGGAGCGGTTGAAGCGTAATGGCATGAAGGCGCACCCGACGCAAAAGCCGGAAGCGTTGCTATATCGCATATTGCTGGCCTGTACGAAGCCAGGTGACGTTGTGCTTGATCCGTTTTTTGGAACAGGAACGACAGGTGCGGTTGCTCGCCGTCTTGGCCGTGACTGGATTGGATGCGAGCGTGAAGCTGTCTATTGCGAAGTTGCCGAAGAGCGCATTGCGGCGGCATTGCCTTTGGACGAAAGCGCCATCAAAACCATGCAATCTCCAAAGTCCGCGCCAAAGGTCGCCTTTGGCCAATTGGTTGAGGCGGGTTATCTCAACCCCGGCACGAAACTGTTTGACCGCAAACGTCAGTTTGAAGCCACCGTGCGTGCCGATGGCTCAATCATGTGCGGCGTGGTCGATGGTTCGATCCATAAAGTCGGTTCGACCATTCAAAACGCGCCAAGCTGCAATGGTTGGACCTATTGGCATTATGCTGCGCCCGACGGCGCGATGAAGCCGATTGATGACCTGCGCCAAACCTATTTACTCGCAACCGAGCCGTGACAAAAATCTACCTTCGCCCCACTGGTTTTGTAGAAAACCCTCAGCGGCAAGAAGGAGAGTGTCTGCGTTTGGCGGGAACCATGCTGTGGTTCTCACAAATTGAGTATGTCGCTCGCGATGGAACATCGACGCAGCGGCATTTGGTCCCGGTACGGGAATGGGATGCTTTTGCGTCAGCACTCCCGCAGACCGGACGCGCACGGTGCGCGTTGTTGCTTCAACGCATAACTGTCGCACGCGCTGAACTACAAATGGGTGCGCATATCATTCGCCTTGATGCGCCGCAGGTCATGGCAATAATCAATACGACCCCAGATAGTTTTTCAGATGGCGGCAAGAATTTAGATCCAGAAATTGCGACCGAAGCAGCCGCCGCCATGTTGCGGGCTGGCGCGAGCATCATTGATATTGGCGGTGAATCTACGCGGCCCAATGCGCCGCTTATTGGAGAAAGCGAGGAGCTAGACCGGGTTGTGCCATTGATCCGCAAGCTGGCGATGGCGGGCGCAGCGATCTCTATCGACACGCGCAAGGCGTTGGTAATGGAGGGCGCGTTGCAAGCTGGCGCAACGATGATCAATGACATCTCGGCGCTGTTATATGATGAACTTGCCTTAAAGGTTGCCCGCAATAGCAATGCTCCCGTCGTTCTCATGCACGCCCCAAGCCAAGGTGCTGACCCGCATAAAGACGGCATTTATGATGATGTTGTCTATGATGTGTTCGACTGGCTTGAGCAGCGCGTTTCCGAGGTTGAGGCCGCCGGAATGTCGCGAGATAAAATATTGGTCGATCCGGGTATCGGGTTTGGAAAGACACTCGCCGATAATCTTGCGATCATTAACAATCTGGCAATCTATCATGGACTGGGTTGTGCCTTATTATTTGGCGCAAGCCGCAAAAGGCTGATTGGTGCGCTATCCAATGCGGAAGATGCAAAAGATCGCCTTGGCGGTTCAATCCTCCTTGCCATGAAAGCGGTGGAGCAGGGCGCGCATATCGTTCGCGTCCACGATGCCGCGGAAACCGTGCAGGCCATTCAGGTCTGGCGTGGCCTGCGCGATGCAGCAGAGGTAGAGCCTATTTACCCACCTATGTGATTGCCTTGACCCCGCGCTCATCGTTTGGCAGGCTCCGGCCAATATTGAGGGGGATCTGACATGCTTATGAAATATATCATCGGGTACATTGCAACAGGCGTCGCGTTTGCGGCCATCGATAGCGTCTGGTTACGGAACATGTACACGCGCTTATATCAACCAGAAATTGGCGAATTGTTAATGAAGGGCGGCTTTCGTATGGGGCCGGCGATTATCTTCTATCTGCTGTATATTTTGGGCATGATGATCTTCGCGGTCGGGCCTGCGTTACTGACCGGAAAGTGGCAAACCGCACTCATCTGGGGGGCGTTGATGGGCTTCTTTTGCTATATGACTTATGATTTGACCAATTATGCCACGTTGAAAGTGTGGAGCACCAAAGTAACCGTCCTAGATATTATTTGGGGAACATTCCTGACAGGCTCGGCCTCGCTGGTGGGATTTTGGATCACGCAGGCTTTATTGGGCAAGAACGTCTAGTTTGCTGGTCAAGATTTGCGGTTTTTTTTGATGGCTATGCTTCAAATTGTCAAAACATAGCCTGAAAGTGCCGATTTGGGCGCGATGACATTTTCTTTGTTCAACGCGCTTGAGCATTAGAAAATCAACAGTTAAAGCCTAAGGATAATATTTTTTACACGGAGGCTGTTTTGGCAAACAATCATGACCTAGGACCCGCAAAAGAAACCTATGCGGGTTTCATTGCGCTTTTTAAATGGGGCACAATAGTGTCGGCGGTTGTAACCGCCATCGTGGTTCTAATCATCGCAAGTCGCGCGGCTTAAATGGTTAAAATCGCTGTCCTGAGGGAAACTGCCCAAGGCGAAACCCGCGTTTCTGCGTCCCCAGAAACGGTGAAGAAGTTCATCGCATTAGGTGCGACCATTTCGATTGAAAAGGGCGCGGGCGCAGGGGCATCCATTGGTGATAGCGATTATGAAACTGCGGGCGCTTCAGTCGGCAGTCTTGCTTCGGTTCTAAAAGACGCCGACATTGTCCTTGGCGTACAAGGGCCAGATCCGAAGGCGCTGACCGGCATGAAGTCCGGCGCATGGTTGGTTGCGGGGCTTGATCCATTCGGACAGCGTGCGCGGGTGGATGCCTATGCCAAGGCTGGCGTGGAAGCGCTGGCAATGGAATTCATGCCGCGGATAACACGGGCCCAGTCGATGGACATATTGTCGTCGCAGTCCAACCTCTCCGGCTATAAAGCGGTCATTGAGGCAGCTTCGGTCTATGGCCGTGCCTTCCCGATGATGATGACGGCCGCTGGTACCGTGAGCGCCGCCAAGGCTTTTGTCATGGGCGTCGGCGTTGCCGGGCTTCAGGCGATTGCAACCGCACGCCGTTTAGGCGCGCAAGTATCGGCAACCGACGTTCGTTCCGCAACGAAGGAACAAATTGAATCCTTGGGTGCCAAGGCGATTTTCGTTGAAAATGTCGCCGGTATCGAAGGCGAGGGCGCTGGCGGATATGCGACCGAAATGTCGGATGAGTATAAGGCGGCGCAAGCTGAATTAGTATCTTCGCATATCGCCAAGCAAGATATCGTCATTACAACGGCATTGATCCCGGGCCGTCCGGCACCACGTCTGGTATCCGACGCACAAATCGCGAGCATGAAACCTGGCTCGGTCATTTTCGACCTTGCTGTTGCGCAGGGCGGCAATGTGGAAGGTTCCAAGGCTGATGAAATCGTCATTAAACATGGTGTCAAAATAGTCGGCTACAGCAATACGCCAGCGCATTTAGCGGCGGACGCATCGGCGCTCTTTGCGCGCAACCTTTTCAATTTCTTGTCCGCATTTTGGGACAAGGAAGCTGGCAAGCCTGTGTTGCCGGATGAAGATGAAATTACCGCAGCAATTCGCCTGACCAAAGATGGCAAGGTCGTGAATGATCGCCTGTTGGCGTAAGGGGGCATAATGGACTTTATTTCAATCTTATCCATCTTCGTGATGGCCTGTTTCGTGGGCTATTATGTTGTTTGGTCTGTCACCCCTGCGTTGCACACGCCTTTGATGGCGGTCACGAACGCGATTTCTTCGGTCATTATCGTCGGTGCGTTGATTGCGTCGGCGGCAGGTGGTTCGCCAACTGCGAAATGGCTTGGTCTGATTGCGGTTGCATTGGCCAGCGTCAATATCTTCGGCGGCTTTGCGGTTACCGCACGCATGCTTGCCATGTACAAGAAAAAGGAGCGTTAAGTTGGATCATACTGCTCCTTCCGCATGGGTCATGCTCGCTTATTTGATTTCGGGCGTATTCTTCATTTTGGCACTGCGTGGATTGTCTTCGCCTGCCACATCACAAAGCGGTAACCGCTATGGCATGGCCGGTATGTTGATCGCCGTGGTCACAACCTTGGTTACGCATGAAGTTGCATCGCTGCCCGAAATCATTGGTGCTATCGCCATTGGCGGCGGTATTGGTTGGGTAACGGCGCGTAAGATTGCCATGACCGACATGCCGCAGCTTGTCGCGGCGTTCCACTCGCTCGTCGGCATGGCCGCAGTGCTTGTGGCTGCAGCCGCCTTTCTTAACCCCGGTGCCTTCGGAATTCTCGGCGAAGACGGCCTCATCAACCCTGTCAGCCGCATTGAGATGGGCTTGGGTATCGCTATTGGTGCAATCACCTTCTCAGGCTCCGTTATCGCGTTTCTTAAGCTGGCGGGCAAAATGTCGGGTGCACCAATCCTGCTGCCGCTGCGCCATGTCATCAACTTAGGCACTTTAGCGGCAATCCTTGGTCTCATTGGTTATTTCACTGTGAACCAAAGTCCTTGGATTTTCTGGACCGTTACGGCGCTTGCTTTCCTTATTGGCTTCTTGCTGATTATCCCCATCGGCGGCGCGGACATGCCCGTCGTTGTGTCTATGCTAAACAGCTATTCCGGTTGGGCTGCCGCCGCCATGGGCTTTACGCTCCATAATACTGCTATGATTATCACAGGCGCGCTTGTGGGCTCTTCTGGCGCCATTCTTTCCTACATCATGTGCAAGGCCATGAACCGCAGCTTCATCAGTGTTATCGCGGGCGGCTTTGGCGCTGAGGCGGCCGTATCGGGTGGCGCAGCCAAAGAGCAGCGTCCATGGAAGCGCGGCTCCGCGGAAGACGCTGCTTATATGATGCAACAGGCCGAAAGCGTCATCATCGTACCCGGATACGGCATGGCGGTTGCGCAGGCGCAGCACATTTTGCGCGAAATGGCCGATGTTCTGAAAAAACAGGGCGTTAGCGTAAAATATGCCATCCACCCTGTTGCCGGACGTATGCCTGGCCATATGAACGTGTTGCTGGCTGAGGCCTCTGTGCCTTATGATGAAGTGTTCGAACTTGAGGACATCAACAGCGAATTTGCGCAAGCGGATGTCGCTTTCATCATTGGCGCTAACGATGTTGTGAACCCTGCGGCGAAAACCGACAAGACTTCGCCCATTTATGGAATGCCCGTTTTCGACGTGGACAAGGCAAAGACAGTATTCTTTGTAAAGCGGTCCATGGGCGGCGTCGGCTATGCTGGTGTCGACAATGACGTATT
The DNA here is from genome assembly GCA_002299895.1 of Sphingomonadales bacterium UBA656. Taxonomy (GTDB): domain Bacteria; phylum Pseudomonadota; class Alphaproteobacteria; order Sphingomonadales; family Sphingomonadaceae; genus Sphingorhabdus_B. The sequence goes on from DBOC01000014.1 coordinate 104,401, forward strand.
CTACATGGATCAAACGATGATGCTTCTCGCCGATGCAAAGAAGATGTGCGAAGACATCGTCAAAGCCTTGCAGCATTAAGGGGCTGATAACTTAGCACGTCGCTCCAGCGGAGCCTGGGGCGACATGCTACTTACTGCCGCATGATCCGCTTCAATTGATATTGGTCGCCGTTCCAGCCTTCAAAAACTGCATCAATGCCTGGGTGGTTGATTGGCCCTTGCTGATGGTCCGCAAGTAAATTTTGCTGGCTCACATAAGCGATATAGCTGCTCTCCCCATTTTCGGCGAACAGATGGTAAAATGGCTGCTCTTTTGCAGGCCGTATCGGCTCTGGTATCGACTGATACCATTCCTCGCTATTGGCGAAAACAGGGTCAATATCGAACACCACCCCGCGAAAGTCGAATATGCGATGGCGCACGACATCCCCTATGGAAAACGCCGTTTCAACAATGTCAGGAGGAGCTATTTCATCATTCATCGCTGCAATATCATATCTTGTCGCCGACAAATCAACCTTGTGGCTTGGCAAAGCCAAAAACTTCAGTTAATGGCCCCGCTCTGTCATAGAGATGCGCCGTTTTTGCGGCAATGACCAGTCCCTATGAATTGCGGAGAGATGGCTGAGTGGTCGAAAGCACCGCACTCGAAATGCGGCGTGCCGGTGACGGTACCTAGGGTTCGAATCCCTATCTCTCCGCCAATTTTTAAGCAATTCCGCCAACAAATCCGGCCGTGTCATGAGGCGCAGGCATAGCCATCCGCATGGCGCCACCGCACCCGCGCTGCCGACAACGCGCGCGACTTTCGACTTCGCCTAAGGTTAACCGTTCTTTCCCCTTCCGAGCTTGCAACTCTGTACCTGTCAGCCACCGGAACGTTCCGCATTTCCTGCAAGTCAGTTCCAGCCGGTCGCTTGCCTCCAAATCGAGTATTTGGATATTGTTTCGCCAACTCACCAAAAATCCTCTGCACTGGGAATTCGCGTAAATGATATTTTGCCACCAACATTGCCACCGGGTGGCGGTTCCCAAAAACCGACACTGGCAACCGTTTTGCCATATTTGATATTAAGCCGGTCAAGCGCAGACCCCAGCCGTTCCCATTTTTGCCGTTCGGAATCATCATCCAACAAAAAATCGAGCTGACGATTGTTGGTGGTGGTTAGATCGCCAAGGGTAACACCGACACGCAACACCCTCGTTTTGCTAGTCAAGCGGCTAGTAAGGCGTTCCCAAAGCGAAGCGAGTGCGGTGAGCAGCGCTTGATCGTCATTCACTTGTGGTAGTGTCAGGCTAGCGAACCCGCTGCCCTCATAATATTGCATCCATAGGCTAATCGACTTTGTGTAATATCCGGCCCTGCGCACCCGCCTAGCTGATTTCACGAGCAACAGGCGCGATATTGTTTTGGCGTCCGTCAACATGCGCGCATCGGGCGGCAAGACCCTGGCATGGCCGAACATGCCGCGTTCGGTCGGCGGTGCTTCTATCGCATAGCCGTGTAGCGCATACCAAAGCCGCTCGCCGGTAACATTATTCCATAAAGCGCGAAGTTGTTTAGGTTGGGTTGCCAGCAAGGCCGCCATTGTCGTTATTCCAGCTTTTGCGAGCCGAATTTCCATCCGCTTCCCGATGCCCGGTATATCATCTAGAGGGAGCTTCAATAAAGGGGCGGGCATGGCCTCAGGTCGCCAGATAGAAAGGCCATCCGGCTTTTGCGTCCCGCTTGCAATCTTGGCCAAATGGCGATTGGCGGCAAAGCCGATAGAGCATGTGATGCTTGCGCCGATGTTATAGCGGATCGCCCGTTTGATGGCCGCCGCCACGCCAGCTGGATCGGCTCTTTGCCTTTCGTCAAGTTTGCAACTTAATTCGTCAATCGACTTGACCTGATCGACGGGGATTATGGAACCAATTTGCGAGATAAGCGCGTTATGCGCCCGCCTGTATAAATCCGGTTTTTGCGGCACCAAAACTAGATCGCGACATATCCGCTTGGCTTCATCCACCATCATTATGTTTTTGACGCCGCGCGCCTTCGCTTCACGTGAACAGGCGATGATGCACGAACGTCCCCCCTCATAGGGCACAATGCCGATTGGACGCCCGCGTAAGGCAGGGTTTCGCAGCTGTTCAACGCTCGCAAAAAAGCCGTCAAAGTCCAAATAGAGGTGTTCGATTGTGTCTGGTTTGCGCATGGAGTGCCGAATCGGAGAGGGATATGTAAAAGAACATAACAGGAACAAAAGCGCAAGCTAGTTGATGTTGTCAGCCGCGCTTCTCATGGCTTCCGATGATGGCTGAGCAAAGCCCCGGTTATATTACTGATATCCGATGTTCATTCTACCAACCCGAAAAACGCTCCCACGCATTGGTAACGATATCTGACGTGCCGTGCACGACATGGTAGCTGCGATGTTGCGCGCCGTACGGGCCCATTAGAGCGTCAGCAAATAGGCAATGACTTGCGCGCGTGATTTTGGGTCCTGAAGCCCGTTAAAGGGCATTTTCGTGCCGGGCACCGTCTTTTTGGGCGATGTAAGCCAGCGGTCTAGTGTCTTTGCGTTCCACGTTAGACCTGATGCCTTGAGGGCAGGGCTATAGGCATAACCGGGAAGCGTTCCCGCGCGTCTACCGCTGACACCCGCAAGGCTTGGGCCGAATAGAGTTTTGCCAGCCTGGGTCGAATGACATCCCGCACATTGTGCAAAAGCAGGAGGGCGTGCCGGCTGTGCTGTTGCGGGATCAATGGGTGTGACCGTCAATACAATCGCCATGAGCGACATACATGCAGGCAGGCGCAAAGTGAAAGGCACAAGATAACTCACATGTAAGAATGAATAAGCGGCGGCGGTATGACCCGCCGCCGCCACATTGGAGGTTATTAGAAGCGATCTGCGTTCATTACCTTTGTCCATGCCGCAACAAAGTCGGTCACGAACTTCTGCTTCGCGTCATCCGAGGCGTAGACTTCAGCGACGGCCCGCAATTCGGCATTGGATCCAAAAACCAAATCAACTGGCGTTGCAGTCCATTTGGGCGCACCGGTTGCCCGGTCCTTACCTTCATACAAGCCTGCGTTGGTCGCCGACTTCGCCCAAACAGTGTCCATCGACAACAAATTGGTAAAGAAGTCGTTGGTCAACGTGCCTGGCTTATTGGTGAAGACGCCTGCGGTTGAACCACCGGCATTTGCACCCAAGACGCGCATACCGCCAACCAATACCGTTGTTTCGGTAACAGTAAGGCCAAGCAAGTCCGCTTTATCGATCAATGCTTCAGTCGGTCCATAAAAGGCGTCCGATGCAAAATAATTGCGGAAGCCGTCGGCCTTGGGCTGAAGCTGGTTGAAGGATTCAACATCTGTTTGGCTTTGCGTCGCATCAACACGTCCTGCGCTGAACGGAACGATGATATCCTGGCCAGCGGCCTTGGCCGCCTGTTCAATAGCTGCGTTTCCGCCGAGCACGATCAGATCAGCCAGGCTCACTTGCTTGCCACCTGTTGCGCTCTTGTTGAACGCGGTGCGTACGGTTTCGAGCTTAGCCAAGACCGCCGCTACTTCTGCGGGATCATTGACTGCCCAATCCTTTTGCGGGGCAAGCCGCAAACGCGCACCGTTTGCGCCGCCGCGCATGTCAGTTGCACGGAAGGACGACGCCGAAGCCCATGCGGTCCGCACGAGTTCTGCCGTTGTCAGACCGCTGGCTAATATATTGGCCTTCAACTGGCTGATATCGCCAGCGTCGACGGGCGCATAATTCGCCTTGGGAAGCGGGTCCTGCCACGTCAAAGTAACCTTTGGCGCATCCTTACCCAAATAGCGGGCCTGTGGCCCCATATCGCGGTGGGTAAGCTTGAACCAAGCTTGTGCAAAGGCGTCGGCAAATTCTTGCGGATTTTTCTGCCAACGCTTTGTGATTTTCCGGAAACCGGGGTCTTCACGCAAAGCGATATCGGTTGTGAACATGATGGGCGCGTGGCGAACGTCCGCACGAAACGCATCAGGTACCATATTGGCAGCAGCTGGATCACTTGGGATCCACTGCGTGGCACCTGCTGGGCTTTTGGTTTTTACCCATTCGAAATTGTACAGATTGTCCAGATATTGGGTCGTGAAAGCGATTGGATTGGACGTCCATGCACCTTCTAATCCGCTGGTAATCGTGTCTTCCGAGTGACCCTTGCCACATTTATTTTTCCAGCCGAGGCCCTGCTGCTCAATCGGCGATACGCCAGGGTCTCCGGCAACGCACTCTTCGGGCTTGCGGGCACCATGCGCTTTGCCAAAAGTGTGGCCTCCTGCGATCAGTGCGGCGGTTTCAGCATCATTCATTGCCATGGAGCCGAAGGCGCGACGAATTTCCGCGGCCGCAGCAAGTGGATCGGGAACGCCATTGGGACCCTCTGGGTTTACGTAGATCAGGCCCATTTGTGATGCCGCCAATGGCCCCTTGAGGTTGCCCTTTGCGTCACGGCGGCGGTCAGCCAAAAGCTCCGCTTCAGGGCCCCAGAAGACAAGGTCAGGCTGCCATGAATCGACGCGACCGCCGGCAAAGCCAAGGGTTTTGAAGCCCATATCTTCCATGGCGACATTGCCCGTGAGAACCATGAGGTCACCCCATGAGAGCTTGCGGCCATATTTTTGCTTGATGGGCCAAACGAGGCGACGTGCCTTGTCCAAATTGACGTTATCCGGCCATGAATTTAATGGTTCAAAGCGAAGCTCGCCACCATCAGAGCCGCCGCGTCCGTCGCCTGTGCGATACGTGCCTGCGCTGTGCCAAGCCATACGGATGAAGAATGGGCCGTAATGCCCATAATCCGACGGCCACCAAGGTTGCGAAGTCGTCAACGTCTTGCGGATGTCTGCTTTTACCGCGTCCAAATCGAGCGTTGCAAATTCTGCTGCATAGTTGAAATCATCGCCATAGGGATTGGCGCGCGCTTCATTCTGACGCAATGCAGTCAGATCGACCTTCTTTGGCCACCATTCGGTTTTTGTTTCTGCGGTTTCGGCAGCTGCTGCTGTGGTGAGCGCCATCGATGATGTGGCGGCCAGCAAGGCGACAGTGAGGATGTTGCGTATTTTCATGATGTAAAAATCTCCCAATACACCTCGGAATGTCCAAAGGTTGATTAGGTCATATGCGTCACGCCGTCGGGAACCCAATGAGATTGATTTGTCAGAATAATCGATTGCATTGATAAATGCGTTTTAGGCGCCTCAGCTCACTGTGATTTTTTTCTATTCGGCGTTAAGCCATCGATAGAAATGCATACGCAAATCGACACAAGCGGGTGGCGTTATAAATTCTGTTTTTATCAGCTGGGCGAAAAATCCGGCAAATTGGGTTTAAAACTTAACTCTGCGTAGACCGCATGCCCTCGCGTTTAACGATTAACTCCGCGCGAGAGGCAACACCAAGTTTTCGGTATACACTGTTCAGGTGAATTTTTACCGTGCCTTCGGTTAATGCGCACCGATCTGCGATTTGACGGTTGCGTAATCCCAGGCAAACAAGCTCCACAATCTCCATCTCTCTTTTGGTCAAAAGATCGTCAGAGCGCACAGTACGGCTTGGTTTATCAACCGAATATTGCAATGCGGGTTCAGTTACGCTGTGCTCGAACCACTTTCCGCCCGCCAAAATGGCTTTCATGCCATTAATGATGATTTCAGGATCGCTGTCTTTCAATGCGATGCCCTTGATGCCGAGGCGCATGGCCTCGATAGTCTGTTCAGGTTCAACATGGACCGTTAAGAACATCGCTGGAATATCTGGGTAGTGCAGCCGCATATGTCCCAATACGCGCAGTCCTCCGCCGCCCTGCATCGAGACATCCAACATGGCAAGGTCAGGACGCACAATATCTAATTTTGCAATCGCCTCATCAACAGACAGCGCGGTTTCAACCGTGAAGTCATAGCCGTTTGCTAAATACTGGCTAAAGCCATGCAAGAAGAACGGATGGTCGTCTACTACAAGAATGCTAGTCATTCTCTATCTGCTGCATGGGGATACGGATTGATAACAACGCTCCTTTCCCAAGCCCCTCCACATATGCTTCTCCGCTCAAGAGCCTTAGTCGATCGCGTAATGAAGCTGATTTTAATGTTAATGCAGGTTTCGCATGCACCTGAGCATCCTGAAACGGTTGACGTTCGTCACTAACCGTCATCAGGAGGGCCTCGTGCTTAAGCGAAAGTGTGACCCTCAATGACTTGCTTTTGGCGTGTCGTACGGCGTTGGTGACAACCTCACGCAGTAAATGCTCGATATTGAATGAAATCCCTATATCGGCCTGAATGGTGGGTTCTTCTGATTTTAACGTAACTTCGATGCCCCATTGTAACGAAATGGTCCGGGCGCAGACGTCGAGTTGGGACACCAGATCAACCTTATCGACTGCTGTTGGGCTGCTTTCTAAAAAACCGCGTAGTCGTGATTGTTCTAGCGTGACAATATCCACCGCTTTTCGAATTTCCAATTCGATCGGGTGTTGAACGACATCCTGCCTTTTCGTGAGTAGCAACAAGCGCATCCGTAATGCGGCGAGCGTTTGTAATACGCCATCGTGCAAATCACGGCGCGCCACTTCGTGTGCATCTGCGATAAAATTCCGTTGGGCAACCGCGACTTTTCCCAAATATGCAGTCATTTCGGTCACATGACGGCCCAGGAAAGTTGCCTCAGCCATTATTATGGCGTCAATGCGGCTATTTACAGCGCAGATAAATCCACCGCGCGCACGGTCAATTTGCAGAGGTTGAACTAAGGCTGCTCGGATCCCCGCGCGTCGAAGCACAAGCGCAACGCGTTGCTCGTGATCATCAAATGGCCTGTAATGCCCGGTATCGGGGAAGATGACGCGGTTCAAATATGTGTCGAAAAGTCTGTAGCCGATTTGCAAGCTCAAAAGTGCGTCCATTAAATTCTGGCGCTCATGCTCCTTTTGCAACATCGGTAGGTTGCACTCGTGATATTGATCCAATGCCTGCTTCGTGCGGCCCTGTAAAATGCAGGCTGCTTTTCGGGGTCCAAACAAGGCCGCTGATGCATTTGTCCAAGACTGCAGATCAAATTGAAATGATTTTTCTAGGGCGCGGGTGCGGAGCGATGAAAATTCATGGCTGAAAAGGTTTAAGCGATATTTTCGACTTGCTGATGTTACGCCCATGAACATGGCAAGTAGCACAATCACGTGCGATATGACGGTTGATAGCTCCGAAATGGCTGTAATCTGGAGGGCGCGGTTTCCTGAAATCTGCACCATGAAGTCACGAAGAAGGAACAGGCTCGCACCAGCAGCGACCGCAGCAAGTATATTCTTGCCCTTCATGCCGATGGTAGTCGCGATCACGCCAACGCAGACAGCAAGTCCAATTATTGCCTCGACTGCGCCATGAAGCACGATGACTGCAAGCAAGAGCATAATCATGTCGCCAACAACCTGCGCGCGCAACACCCCGGGCTGCAGCAGTTGACCGCCAACGGTCATGAGGGTCGCTGCAGCAGTCCAGCCAAGCCAGCTATAATAATGATATTGGAGCGGCGTGCTAAATGCCAAATTGGATGGATATGCAGAAAAACCCAGAAATATGATAACACATAACAAGACTCTCGCGACTGGCCACGGCCATAAAATGAAGGCGGTATTTAATCGGAAGAGCATTTTGCCAGTTATTTACGTTTATAGGATTCGAAAATAACGAATAACATAAATATCGGAAAAATAGCATTATTTGATAATTTTATATTTATTGGTTAAAATTTTATTAATATTATAACTAAAGTAATATAACTTAATACATAGTTAATTTAATGCGAACCGTTGGTGCTTGCTCCTATCCTCCATTTCACAGGCACATAATCAAATTGCATTGTCGTGCCCGGAGTTTGTGTGAAGCGAAATAGAGAAATCACGTCCCAATATTACGCACGGGCAAGGTTGCAAAAACGTCACGCGGCGCTTAGCGATGGCGCATGGACACTCTGCCACATTATGAAGAACAATATTTGTCGTTGATGCGCCGTATCTGGGACGAGGGCACCGTCCAGCGTGACCGGACGGGGGTAGGGACCAAGGCATTGTTCGGCGCACATATGCGTTTTTCGCTTGCCGATGATGCGGTTCCGTTGCTGACGACAAAGCGGGTATACTGGAAGACGGCGGCGCGCGAGATGCTGTGGTTCCTTACGGGCAACACGAATATCCGGCCATTGGTGGAACAAAAGGTCAAGATATGGACCGATTGGCCATTGGACCGCTACCGCCGCGAAACGGGCGCAGAAATCGCTCAAGAGGATTTTGAACAGCGCATAATAGAAGACGCTGATTTTGCGGAAAAATGGGGCGATCTTGGTCCTGTATATGGGGCGCAATGGGTAAATTGGCCGCGTTACGAAGCCGCAGAAGGCGGCCTATTCCGGCGTGCAGAAAAGGGGATAGATCAGGTCAGCTTGCTAGTTGACAGCCTGAAGAACACCCCAGGTTCACGACGGCATATCATCGAAGGCTGGAATGTCTCGGAATTGGACCAGATGGCGCTGCCGCCCTGCCATAAAACTTATCAATTTCATGTTGCCGATGGAGTTTTGAGCTGCATCTTATTTCAGCGATCCTGTGATTTGGGTCTCGGCTTTGCCTTTAATGCATTTTCCGCTGCATTGCTGACGCGGATGCTTGCCGCAGTCTGTGGATATCAAGCGGGTGAACTCATTTGGCAGGGTGGCGATGTGCATTTATATCTCAATCATGCGCCTTTGGTGGAAGAGCAATTGTCGCGCACGCCATCTGGCGCTCCCAAGCTAAAACTGTTGCGGACTCCGGCTAGCATTTTTGATTTCCGTATCGAAGATTTCGATGTTTTAGATTATCATCCACAAGCCCATATTTCCGCACCGGTTGCGGTGTAAGCGTCATTTAGGTCAGCTATATTGACCTAAAACCATGTTTGAAATATTATAACAAACATGGATAATAAACTGCCTGAGTCGTTCAGGTAGTCTTTGGCGGAGGCGGACATGGAGAAATCGAAGAAAGATAATCTCGCTCCGCTGCATCTGCACATTCCCGAACCCAAATTTCGTCCCGGCGATGTCGCGGACTTTAGCGATATCATTATACCGTCTGTGGATGCCCATCCGCGTCCCGATGAGCATGTTTTGCCGGCCGATATTCATCCATTGGCCTATGGTCTTATCCGCGTGCTGGACGAAAATCATCAGGCAACGGGGAGTTGGAACCCGGGCCTTGATGTCGCTACTCTACAGGTCATGCTCCGAAAGATGCTGCTTTTGCGTGCTTTTGATGATCGTATGTTTCGGGCACAGCGACAGGGCAAAACAAGCTTCTACATGAAGTCCTTTGGCGAGGAAGCAACATCGGTTGCAGCGACAATGACATTGGATTTCAATGACATGTGTTTCCCGAGCTATCGCCAGCAAGGCATATTGATTACGCGCGATTATCCACTGGTTGATATGATGAACCAGATTTACTCGAACCGCGGAGACCGGCTGAAGGGCCGCCAACTGCCGATCATGTACTCGGCCAAGGACTATGGATTTTTCAGCCTATCGGGCAATTTGACGACGCAATATCCGCAAGCCGTGGGGTGGGCGATGGCCTCTGCTTCACGCGGAGACACCCGTATTTCTGCGGTTTGGTGTGGTGACGGGTCAACGGCGGAGGGCGACTTCCACAATGCCCTGACTTTTGCCGCCGTCTATAATGCCCCCGTTATTTTCCAGGTTGTGAACAACCAATGGGCGATTTCCTCCTTCTCCGGTTTTGCGGGAAGCGAACGGACAACCTTCGCCGCGCGCGCCATTGGTTACGGCATCGCAGGCTTACGCGTTGACGGCAATGACGCGCTCGCGGTCTATGCCGCGATGCAATGGGCCGCGAACCGCGCACGTAAAAATGGCGGGCCCACATTAATCGAATATTTTACCTATCGCGGGGAAGGGCATTCTACGTCAGATGACCCCGGAGCCTATCGGGCGGCTGAGGAATATGCATCGTGGCCCTTGGGCGACCCTGTGACGCGGTTGAAGGACCACCTTATTGCCATAGGCGCGTGGAGCGATGCGGCGCATGATGCCCTCATCATTGAGCTTTCCGAAAATGTGAAGACTATTCAGAAAGAAGCCGAACAAAATGGTATTCTTGGGCATGGCTTGCACCATCCATTTGAGACCATGTTTGAAGATGTGTTCGAAGAAATGCCCTGGCATTTGAAAGAGCAATGCGCGCAAATGCTTGAGGAGCAGCAGGACAAATTCGGTTCCAATTGGGAGGCGCGTTGATGTCAGGCCCTGCCATGAAAACTATGAATATGATCGAGGCTATTAATAGCGCGCTCGATATCATGCTAGCCAAAGACCCGGATGTCGTCATCATGGGCGAGGATGTTGGCTATTTTGGCGGCGTATTCCGCGCGACGGCGGGTTTGCAAGCCAAGCATGGCAAGACGCGCGTATTCGATACCCCGATCAGCGAATGCGGCATTATCGGCGTTGGCGTTGGCATGGCGGCTTATGGTTTGCGGCCCGTGCCTGAAATCCAGTTTGCAGATTATATCTATCCCGGCCTTGACCAATTGGTAAGCGAGGCAGCGCGCTTGCGCTACCGTTCTGCCAATGATTTCATCTGCCCTATGACGGTGCGTTCGCCTTTTGGTGGCGGCATCTTCGGCGGGCAAACACACAGCCAAAGTCCGGAGAGCCTCTTCACCCATGTCTGTGGTATTAAGACCGTAATTCCGGCCACGCCATATGATGCCAAGGGACTATTGATCGCGGCGATTGAGGACAATGACCCCGTTGTCTTTTTTGAACCCAAGCGCATCTATAATGGCCCTTTTAGCGGCTATTATGACCGCCCCGTGGAGCCATGGTCAAAGCATGAAGGCAGTGCTGTTCCCGATGCATATTATCGCATTGAACTTGGCAAGGCTGCGGTTGTGCGGGAAGGCGAGGCGGTTACCGTTTTAACCTATGGCACTATGGTACATGTCGTGAAGGCGGTTGTCGCCGAACATGGTATAGATGCGGAGATCATTGACCTACGGACATTGCTGCCGCTCGACATTGAAACCATCGAAGCGTCAGTGAAGAAAACAGGTCGCTGCATGGTCGTGCATGAAGCCACGCGAACCAGTGGTTTTGGCGCGGAGTTGGCAGCGCAAGTGCAAGAGCGTTGCTTCTATCATCTTGAAGCGCCAGTCGAGCGTGTCACTGGCTTTGACACGCCATATCCGCACAGCCTTGAATGGGCTTATTTCCCAGGACCCGTGCGCCTTGCCCGCGCCTTTGACAAGATCATGAAGGACTGACGCGATGCCGAAATTTACATTCAATCTGCCTGATATTGGTGAAGGTATTGCCGAAGCCGAAATCGTCGCTTGGCATGTGCAAGTGGGTGACAAAGTCACCGAAGACCAGCCCTTGGCGGATATGATGACCGACAAGGCAACGGTCGAAATGGAGAGTCCTGTTTCCGGCGTTGTCACCAAGATCGCTGGCGACGCTGGAGATGTGATTGCTATAGGCGCGATGCTCGTGGAAATTGAACTCGATAGCGCGGTCGGGAATGCGGCTGTGAGCAAGACAAAAGAGGCAGAACCAAAATCGGCTGTGGTCCAGGACGAAGATCCGCTTATGCCTGAGCCTGTCGCCATGACAGAAGCCATCACGTCACCTGTGGCGCCAGCAGCAGAACCGTTTGTCGCGAGCACCTCAGAGAAAATTACGGCGTCGCCAGCGGTGCGGCAACGCGCCAAAGACCTTGGGGTCGATTTGGTGGACGTCAAGGCCGCCGGCGGGCACATTCGCCATGCTGATCTCGATGCGTTTTTAACCTATGGATCAAAATTGGGCTATCGCCCCGCGCAAATGAAAGCGCGCCGCGCCGATGAGGCCGTAAAGGTTATAGGCATGCGCCGACGGATTGCTGACAATATGTCGGCATCGAAACGGCACATCCCGCATTTCACTTATGTCGAAGAAATCGATGTCACCGCCATCGAAGCGATGCGCGCAGACCTAAATGCCAATCGAGGGGCCAAGCCTAAGCTTACGTTATTGCCGATGCTGATTGTCGCGATTTGTAAGACTATTCCGCAATTTCCGATGATGAACGCGCGTTTCGATGATGAAGCAGGCGTCGTCACGCGTCATGGCGCCGTGCATTTGGGCATGGCAACGCAGACTGATGCCGGCTTGATGGTGCCGGTCATCCGTGACGCGCAAGACCTGAATATTTGGCAATTGGCGACCGAAATTGCGCGGTTGGCCGATGCGGCGCGCAGCAGCTCTGTCAAAAGCGAGGAGCTTTCGGGTTCAACCTTGACGATCACGTCGCTTGGCCCGCTCGGCGGGATTGCGACAACGCCGGTGATTAATCGCCCAGAGGTGGCGATTATCGGCCCGAATAAGATTGTCGAACGTCCTATGTTTGTTGGCGACACTATCGAAGCCCGAAAGTTGATGAACCTGTCGATCAGTTGCGACCACCGTGTCGTCGACGGTTGGGACGCCGCGAGCTATGTTCAGGCGCTCAAAAAACTTATTGAGACACCCGTCCTTTTGTTCGCCGACTAATTTTTAACGAGGCAGGCGCTCCCGGTCCCACGCCCAGTGGAAATAAACCACAACATCAAAGGATGCAGGACGCCCGGCACGGAGCGGAGCGATCTTGGTGCAGATAAATTCAACAAAAATAATTTATAAACAGATATTTAAATGCATGCGCCCTCGCAATATGACAGCATTCCCAATGATCTGACTTTAAGGTGTTGCAATGTGATATCACCGAATATGTCCTTTTATGACAATTGGCGTTGACAGAATCTTGCGCCGCTTATAGTGCGCCCCCACCGCAAGTTAGCGGGTGTAGCTCAGTTGGTTAGAGCGCCGGCCTGTCACGCCGGAGGTCGCGGGTTCGAGCCCCGTCACTCGCGCCACTTCTCTCAAGTTCTAGGCTTGAGGTGGCGCGCGGAAAGATCCCGTCTCCATCCAAATCATCAATGGGCGCATCGGTGCTATCCAGACGATGCCTGCGACTAGATAGATGATGCTCTGAATGGCGATGTTCAGCTTCCCGATAAAATCGGATGCACTGACAATTATTCCCGACCAGACCAAAATAATCAGTAATATCGCCAACATTCCGGCAGGTTTCCGCCAAGTCGGTTGTTTAAGTGGTGTTGTCATAAGGTCATCCATGATTTTTCAGTGAGTATAGCGTCAAGTGGCATGTCCCAAATGTCCGACGCAACGGCAGGGGCATGTTGCACGGACCATGCAAGGCCAATGGCAACGGCTTGGTCTAGTAGGCTTAAAGCGCGGTCATAATGTCCGGCTCCCTGTCCAAGCCGCATCAAACGGTCATCAAAGGCCACCAAGGGCGCTAGAACAATGTCTGGCGTGCATAAGGGGGCATTCTCGGCAGGCTGCTGCAACCCAAAGGGGCCGGGAACTAAAATATCGCCAGGCGCCCAACGCAGGAAGCGCATCGGTGCGGTCTTGCTCGTGACATGTGGCAGGGCAATGTCGCAGCCCATTTTATGCGCCTGTACCATTAAAGCTGCAGGATCTACCTCAGACCCTATGGCAATGTATCCGGCTACGATTTTTCCAGGCACAAGATATTGCGCCAGCGGGCTTGGAATTTTGGAGAAAGCCAACGCGCGATCCTGCGGCGACAGGGCGTCGACAAATTGTTCACGCTTTTGGCGGAATTCCGATCGCTGCGACTGCTTGTCAAAATTTGGTTGCACAGCTTTTCCTGATAAATGTTGGCGGAACCATCATGGGTCGTTTCCCGGAATATCCTCTGACGCCAGCACGTCAGGTGGGCACCGTGTGATCTGGACCTTAAGGTTTCCCAAACGGCCCAGGCAGGGACAGCTCCCTTAGATAGATAATCGCCTCAGGGATGTTCTCATCAGTTCGTGCCGGACAGTTCCGCCAATACCAATATAAGCCACTTAGGTTAATTCTCAAGCCTTAGCGCCAGATTTTCCAACCGGCTCGCCAGCGCCTCTAATCTATCGGCGGATTGCAGCATTGCGGCCGAGGGTTCGGTCTTATCGGCGGTCACTGTGCCGCCTGAGTCATGGAGCTTATCCGCTAGCAGTAAGGCCGAAAACAACAATATACGCGTTTCCGTCAGGCCTCGCGCACCGCCAGCGACTTGTTTCGCGGTGGCGTCCACCATTGCGCCGAGTTCTAACAAGCGCTGCTCTTCTCCGGCGTTACACGCGACAAAATAGTCACGACCGGCGATAGATAGCTTCACGTCAGGCATCAGCGCGCACCCGCCAAAATCTTGTCCAAAGCTTGTAGAGCAATACGCGTTTCGGACTTTAGCTTTTCATGCCGTTCAGAAAGATCATTATCACCCTTTGGTACCGGCGATGTTGCCGATTTTTCTATACGGGCCAAAGCGCTTTCGATACGGCTGATTGCCACAATAAATCGTTGGTCTACCATGGGTTAAAATCCTTTGCTTAGGAATCTTAGCAGAGACAATGCCCAATGCAAATGTGCGATCGTTATTCTATGCACAAATTCATGGGGAAAAGCGCCCTCGCTCCCTTGACGCTTTGCGCTTGCATCCGCAAGGGTTCCAGCCAACGATTCGGCGGTAATGCACAAAAATAGATGTGCTCCGTCACCCGCTCCCGCCTGGGAGTGAAATATGGGGATAAGGACATGACCGTTAGTAACCAGCAAATGGCCAATGCAATTCGGGCACTGGCTATGGATGCTGTGCAGGCTGCAAATAGTGGGCACCCCGGAATGCCCATGGGCATGGCCGATGTCGCCACTGTTCTCTATTCCAAATTTTTAAAATTCGACCCACAGGCGCCTGATTGGGCGGACCGCGACCGTTTTGTTTTGTCCGCTGGCCATGGTTCGATGTTTGCTTATGCAACCTTATATCTGACTGGCTATGCAAGCCCGACCATCGACGATATCCGCAATTTCCGTCAATTGGGCAGTCCATGTGCCGGGCATCCTGAAAATTTTCTGATCGACGGCGTTGAATGCACCACGGGTCCATTGGGGCAGGGCTTGGCGATGGCTGTGGGCATGGCGATGGCGGAACGGCATTTGAATGCCCGTTTTGGTGATGATTTGGTCGATCACCGCACTTGGGTTGTGGCGGGTGATGGTTGCTTGATGGAAGGCATTAACCATGAAGCTGTGGGCCTTGCCGGACATCTGGGGCTGGGACGCTTGATTGTTTTCTGGGACGACAACCGCATCACAATTGATGGTGCAACCGACCTTTCCACTAGCGAAGACATTGCAGGACGGTATCTGGCCAGTGGATGGCATGTTGAAGCCTGCGATGGGCATGATTTCAATGATATAGAACGCGCTATTAAGTCGGCTTTGGCGGATAATCGCCCCTCCTTAATTGCCTGTCGAACGCTCATCGGCAAGGGATCGCCCAATAAAGAGGGCACGAAAGCGCCGCATGGTAGCCCGCTAGGCGCCGAGGAAATTGTCGCGACGCGTGCGGCGCTTAATTGGCCCTATCCTGCATTTGAAATACCCGAGGATATTCTTGAGGCATGGCGTGCAACGGGAAGGGCAGGCGCAGCCGCGCATGCAGATTGGAAGTCTAGGCTCGCGGCGTCCGGCAATAAGAGCGCATTTACAGCAGTTATGGAAGGCGAACCAAGTGACGCATGGCTTAAGCCGCATCTGGAAAGCTTGATCGCTTCACCGCAAAAGATTGCGACGCGAAAGGCATCCGAAATCGCGCTGACGGCGGCGACAGCGGCTATAGCGGAATTATTGGGTGGTTCTGCGGATTTGACGGGTTCCAACTTCACCCGCACAGCGTCGACTAACACACTCGATAAAAACGATTATTCTGGGCGTTATGTCAATTATGGCATTCGCGAATTCGGGATGGCAGCAGCGATGAATGGCATGGCGCTACATGGTGGCATCATCCCTTATGGCGGAACATTCTTGATCTTCTCGGATTATTGCCGTGCCGCAATTCGCTTGTCCGCACTGCAAGAAACGCGCGTCATTTACGTCCTGACGCATGACTCGATTGGTGTTGGGGAAGATGGTCCTACGCATCAGCCCATTGAGCAAATCATGTCGATGCGCCTGATCCCCAATTTGGATGTGTATCGGCCTTGTGACACGATTGAGACCGCCGAATGCTGGGCCTTGGCTATTGAAAGTGCGTCCACGCCGTCGGTATTGGCACTATCGCGTCAAAACCTGCCGCAACTGCGCACCGACATTAGCGAGAATTTCTCCGCCAAGGGCGCTTATAAACTGCGTGCTGCAAATGCCGGACGCAAAGTCGTTCTTATTTCGACGGGTTCCGAAGTCGAGATTGCTATCGCTGTTGCGGAAAAGCTGGAAGCTGATGGCATTGGCGCGGACGTAGTGTCAATGCCAAGCTGGGAACGGTTCGACGCACAGTCTGCCTCTTATAAAGCGGAACTGCTCCCGACGGATACGCTGCGCGTGTCGATAGAGGCTGGCACAACCATGGGTTGGGAACGTTATGTCGGCGATGGTCTTCGGATCGGTATCGACAGCTTTGGCGCATCGGCGCCGATTGACGCGCTTTACGATCATTTTGGCCTGACGGCTGACAAAATCACCCCGCAAATTGTCGCCCGCTTGGGCCGATAGGAGCAGATATGACAGTGAAAGTAGCAATTAACGGTTTTGGTCGCATCGGCCGTTTGGTCGCACGTGCTATTCTAGAGCGTGACGACCATGATCTGGAACTGGTCGCGATTAACGATCTTGCACCAGCCAAGGCCAATGCTCTTTTGTTCAAACGCGACAGCGTCCACGGCCCATTCCCAGGCACGGTTGAAGCCGATGGCAATGATATCATCGTTAACGGGAAGCGTATTCATGTGACCGCAGAGCGTGATCCGGCCAATTTGCCGCACGCAGCCAATGGCGTTGACATTGCGCTGGAGTGCACCGGATTTTTTACTGACCGCGTCAGTGCCGAAAAGCATCTCGCGGCAGGCGCAAAACGGGTACTGATTTCCGCACCGGGCAAGAATGTAGACAAGACTGTTGTTTTTGGCGTCAATCATGATGTTCTAAGTGCGGCCGACATAATCGTTTCAAACGCAAGCTGCACCACCAACTGCTTGGCGCCCATGGCGAAGGTCCTGAACGATGCCATTGGTATCGAGCGCGGTCTGATGACCACCATTCACAGCTACACTAACGATCAAAAGATCTTGGACCAAATCCACGATGACATGCGCCGTGCGCGGGCAGCTGGGATGTCGATGATTCCAACCACCACCGGTGCGGCGCGCGCTGTGGGCGAAGTGATGCCCGAGCTGAAGGGCAAGTTGGACGGTTCTGCAATCCGGGTGCCTACGCCAAATGTAAGCATCGTTGATCTGACCTTCACGCCAAAGCGTGACACCAGCATAGACGAAGTCAACGCTCTGTTGAAAGCGGCCTCAGAGGGTACACTGAAAGGCGTGTTGGCATATTCTGATGAGCCGCTGGTCTCGATCGATTATAACCATTGTCCCGCAAGTTCGACGATCGACAGCTTGGAAACCGCCGTTATCGACGGAAAACTTGTGCGCGTATTGAGCTGGTATGACAATGAATGGGGCTTCTCCAACCGCATGGTTGATACCGCCGGCGTCATTGGTAAATTTCTCTAAGGATTAACCCATGGCATTCCGCACGCTCGATGACCTTGGCGATATCAAAGGCAAACGTGCTTTAGTACGCGTTGACCTGAACGTGCCCATGGGCGACGGACGCGTGACCGACGAAACGCGTATGCGGGCATTGGTGCCGACAGTGTTGGAACTGGCTGATAAAGGAGCCAAGGTCCTACTGCTCGCACATTTTGGACGCCCCAAGGGCGCAAAGCATAGCGAAATGTCCGTGTCGATGGTCCTCGATGCCTTGCAAGAGGTGCTTGGCCGCGAGATTATGTTCGTGCCCGAAATAGCGGGCGACGTGGTTACACAATCGGTTGGTATATTGGCGGATGGGGATATCGCCCTCCTAGAAAACACGCGCTTTTGGCCGGGTGAGGAAAAGAACGATCCTGAGCTCGCGCATGCCGTTGCTGCTAATGGTGATTTCTACGTTAACGATGCCTTTTCGGCGGCACATCGTGCGCATATGTCCACCGAAGGTTTGGCGCATATCCTGCCTGCTTATGCCGGTCGTGCAATGGAGGCCGAATTGAAGGCGCTTCAAGCGGCTTTGGGCGCGCCTGAACACCCTGTCGCGGCTGTCGTCGGCGGGGCAAAGGTTTCGACTAAGCTCGACGTGCTGAACAATCTGGTGAAGCAGGTCGACCATTTGATTATAGGCGGCGGTATGGCCAACACCTTTTTGGCGGCGCGCGGTGTCGATGTAGGTAAGTCCTTATGCGAACATGATCTGGCGGATCAAGCCAATGCCATTATGGACGCGGCGGATTCGGCAGGCTGCACTATCCATCTACCCTATGATGTTGTGACGTCACGCGAATTCCGAACCAATCCGCCAGTCCGGACAGTAAATGTGCATGAAGTTGCAGCAGATGAAATGATCTTGGATGTCGGCCCCGCCGCTGTTGAGGCGTTAGCTGATGTTTTGAAAAACTGCCGCACGTTGGTGTGGAACGGGCCTTTGGGTGCTTTTGAGATAGAGCCTTTTGATGCTGCAACGGTTTCATTAGCGCGGACCGCGGCGGCTCTGACCCGGGAAGGATCCTTGGTGTCGGTTGCAGGGGGCGGCGATACTGTTGCCGCACTGGCCCATGCCGGTGTGACTGATGATTTTACCTTTGTTTCGACAGCGGGTGGCGCTTTCCTAGAGTGGATGGAAGGCAAGCTATTACCTGGAGTTGATGCGTTGAATATTGCTTAAACCTGCGGGGCTTTGCCCTTTTTTTTGTCAATTGCCGATGCATACGTATGCAGGGCCAATTTATGGGATGCCAAAGATGAATTACTCTGAAATGCTTGCAAAAGTGGCCACTGCCTCGGGCTTTATTGCGGCTCTGGATCAGAGCGGCGGTTCAACGCCGAAAGCTCTCAAGGGATATGGCATACAGGAAGACGCTTACACCAGCGAAGAAGAGATGTTTGGCCTCATCCACAACATGCGTGCACGGATCATTACCGCGCCCAGCTTTTCTGGTGAGAAGGTATTAGGCGCGATATTGTTCGAACGTACTATGGACGGCGAAGCAGGCGGCAAGCCAGTGCCGACGGCATTGCAAGACCGAGGTGTTGTGCCGTTCCTTAAGGTAGACAAAGGCCTTGAGGACGAAGCGGATGGCGTTCAAATGATGAAGCCAATGCCAGACCTTGAAGCGTTGCTCCATCGCGCCAAGGCTAAAGGTATATTTGGCACGAAAAAGCGTTCAGTTATTAACCAAGCTTCGCCAACGGGCATTGCCGCGATCGTAAAACAGCAATTTGACGTGGCCGAGCAAATTCTCGCCGCGGGATTGATGCCGATTATCGAGCCTGAGGTGAACATCAAAAGCGCGGACCGCGCGCAAAGCGACGTCATATTGCGCGATGAAATCTTGAAAGCGCTCGAAAGCGTATCGGCGGATCACAAGGTCATGTTGAAGCTATCCATTCCAGCAGAAGCAGGGACTTTTGACGCGCTTATCAACCATCCGCGCGTGCTGCGCGTTGTTGCGCTCTCTGGGGGCTATGCCCGTCCGGAGGCCTGCGCTGAACTTGCTAAAAATAAGGGCATGATTGCTAGTTTCTCTCGCGCATTGTTGGAAGATTTGCGTCATCAGATGACCGCTGAGGAATTTGACGCGGCGCTTTCTAGCGCCATTGATGAAATTTTTGCTGCGTCTGCTACCTAATGTTGGGAGAGTTGCGGCGGTAAATATCTAAGATGTTTGCCGCCGGCCTAAACCCCCGCTATTGAGCGCGGCATGAGAGAATTTCCCTGCCAATTATATTTGATTTCGCCGCTTGATGTAGGTGGTAATTTTCCGGCCCATCTAGAGGCGGCTTTGACCGCTGGTCCCGTAGCTGCGTTCCAGTTTCGGGTTAAAGAACTGGATCAGCATGAGGCAGCGGCGCTTGCGGAGCCGTTGCAGGCCATTTGCGCGGCGCATGACGTCGCGTTTATCGTGAACGACAGCGTTGCTCTGGCTAAGCGGTTGAAAGCAGACGGTGTGCATTTGGGGCAGGCGGATGGCGATGTTGGTGAAGCCCGGGAACTGCTTGGCCGGGACGCACAAATTGGCGTTACCTGTCACAATAGCCGCCATCTCGCGATGGAGGCAGCGGAGGCCGGCGCAGATTATGTAGCCTTTGGTGCTTTCTACCCAACTGCAACCAAATCGGTGGACCATGTTGCTGAACTCGATACATTGCAGAAATGGTCGTTTGTGACAGAGGTGCCTTGTGTTGCCATTGGCGGCATTACGCCCAACAATGCCAAACCATTAATCGATGCGGGCGCAGATTTTATAGCGGTGAGTGGCGCCGTTTGGAACCATCCGCACGGCCCCGCCGAAGCAGTAAAGGCGTTTAACGCATTACTTGCCTAATGACGCTGCCATCGTTAAAGGCCGCGTCTATCGGCACGTTTTTGCGTGCCTGCTCTTTCCATCTGTCAAGCGAGTATACTCATGAAAATCAACGCGGTTGAAATCAAGCCGGGTAATATATTGGAATATGAAGGCGGCCTGTGGCGTGTCGTAAAGACTGCGCATACCCAACCGGGTAAGGGCGGTGCATATATGCAAGTTGAGCTCAAAAATCTCCGTGATGGCCGCAAGAACAACATCCGTTTCCGCTCGGCCGAAAGCGTCGAAAAAGTGCGCCTTGATCAGAAAGATTTTCAGTTTCTCTATGCCGAGGGCGATAATCTGGTCTTCATGGACAAGGAAACCTATGATCAGGTGACTTTGCCGAGCGACCTCCTTGGTGATGCGGCGGCTTTCCTGCAGGACGGCATGGACGTTGTCATGGAAATGTATGATGATGAAGCACTTTCAGTTGCTTTACCGGATCAGATTGAGGCTACGATTGTGGAAGCCGATGCCGTGGTAAAAGGGCAGACAGCGTCATCCAGCTATAAGCCTGCAATTCTGGACAATGGCGTGCGTGTAATGGTGCCGCCATTCATCAGCGCGGGTACGCGGATCGTGGTAGATGTCTACGAACGGGAATATGTTCGGAAGGCTGATTAATGCCCGCATTAACCGGTCTATTGACCATCATGGAAAAAGCTGCCCGTAAGGCGGGTGGCAAGCTTCGCCGCGATTTTGGTGAGATCGAACATTTGCAGGTTTCGCAAAAGGGCCCAGCGGATTTCGTTTCTAAAGCTGATGAGCGTGCTGAAGACACGATTTTTCGCGAACTCGAAATCGCACGTCCCGACTGGGGCTTTTTGATGGAAGAAGGCGGCGAGATCGCTGGCGCTGAGGGAAAGCCGCGGTTCATTGTTGATCCGCTCGATGGAACCAGCAACTTCCTCCATGGCATTCCGCATTTTGCAATTTCTATTGCGGTGCAAGATCCGAAGCCGGATGGTTCTGGCTGGGGCGATATATTTGCAGGCTTGGTATACAACCCGATTACGGATGAAAGCTTCTGGGCTGAGCGTGGCAAGGGCGCTTGGCTCGGCAACCGGCGTTTGCGGGTGTCTGCGCGCCGTCAGCTAAATGAGGCGCTTATTGCCACTGGTACGCCATATAAGGGCCATGGCGATTTTGAAGAATGGGCCAAGATTTTTGGTGCTATCGGACCTTCCGTTTCGGGCATCCGGCGATTTGGTGCGGCAAGTCTTGATCTCGCATGGTTGGCAGCTGGCCGCTATGATGGCTTCTGGGAAAGCAGCCTATCTCCTTGGGATACCGCTGCTGGCTGTTTGCTCGTGCGCGAAGCTGGCGGCTTTATAACCGATTATCGGGGACGCAGTCCACATATCGCAGATGCACAAGTTTTGGCGGCAAATGACATATTGCATAGCAAGTTGCATAAGTTGCTGGTTGGCGCCTTAAAATAATCATCGAAAATGCCAGAAAAAATGCCGATTCTTGGCCTTGCAGGTCGGGACTCTTCTGCCTAAAAGCGCCGCAACTGACGGGGTTTCGGAAAACGAGTCTGATATGACTGATTTGTCGCAATATTTACCCATACTGCTTTTTCTGGTGGTGGCGCTTGCATTGTCGTCGGCATTTGTGTTTTTGCCCATGGGTGTGTCGCGACTGACGGGTACGCACAAGCCCACCGAAGCAAAACTAACCGAATATGAGTGCGGCTTTCCAGCATTCGAAGATTCGCGCAGCCAATTTGATGTTCGTTTTTATCTCGTTGCGATTTTGTTTATCATTTTTGACCTTGAAGCGGCCTTTTTATTCCCATGGGCGGTTAGCTTGGGTGAAACAGGCTGGATCGGTTGGGGCACTATGATGTTGTTCCTTTTCGAATTGGTCATCGGATTTATCTATGCATGGAAAGTGGGAGCACTCGAATGGGAGTAATCACGCCATCACTGTCGGACGTGCAAGCGCCGGATACGGCGTTCTTCAAGGATATTGAAAGCGAAGTGAACGACAAGGGTTTTGTTGTGTCGTCGACGGAAGATCTATTCAATTGGGCACGTACGGGCTCTTTATGGCCAATGACCTTCGGTCTGGCCTGTTGTGCGGTGGAAATGATTCACGGCTATATGCCACGTTACGATTTTGAACGCTTTGGCATTGCTCCGCGCGCGTCACCGCGTCAGTCGGACGTGATGATTGTGGCGGGCACGCTTTGCAATAAAATGGCGCCTGCGCTGCGCAAGGTTTATGACCAAATGTCTGAGCCTAAATATGTTATTTCCATGGGTAGCTGCGCCAATGGCGGTGGCTATTATCATTATAGCTATAGTGTTGTGCGCGGTTGCGATCGCGTTGTGCCCGTCGACATTTATGTACCCGGATGCCCGCCAACCGCTGAAGCTTTGCTTTACGGCATTATGCAGTTGCAGCGTAAAATCCGTCGGACAGGGACAATCGAACGGTGAGCCACTCCGCACCCCTTATCCAAACGCCCAAAGGCGCCGTAAAAGCGATCTCAAAAGCGCTTGGTAAACATCTGGTTTCTATTGAGGAAACCAATCATGAAGTTGCCGTGCATATTCAACGTGATGCGTTAGTCGAATGTATGTTCCGCTTGCGTGATGATTGCGAGTATCAGCAACTCATGGAAATCGCGGGCGTAGACTGGCCCGAACGTGATCCGCGTTTTGAGATTGTCTATTGCCTGCTGAGTCTTACCAAAAACCACCGTATTCGTGTGCATTTGACCACCAATGACGATCAGCCTGTTCCATCCGTCACCGGCATATGGCCTGTTGCAGGATGGTTGGAACGTGAAGTTTTTGATATGTATGGTGTATTATTCTCCGGCAATGCCGATTTACGCCGCATATTAACCGATTATGGCTTTTCAGGGCATCCGCAGCGTAAGGACTTCCCATTGTCGGGCTATGTTGAATTGCGCTATTCCGAAGAAGAAAAGCGCGTGAAATATGAGCCTGTGCAATTGGCGCAGGATTTCCGCAATTTCGACTTTTTGAGCCCATGGGAAGGCGCAGATTATGTGCTGCCTGGCGATGAGAAAACCGGCGAAAATGCCGCACAGCAGCCTGCGGCCAAAGAAACAGCCAAGCGCTCTGTCCGCAAGCCAAAGGCGACGGGAGACAAGGCATGAGCATGCAACAAGATCTCGCCCCGACCACCGGCGACGAAGTGATCCAGAATTACACGATTAACTTCGGGCCACAGCACCCTGCGGCGCACGGCGTATTGCGTTTGGTGATGGAGTTAGACGGTGAAATCGTCGAGCGGCTTGATCCGCATATCGGCCTTTTGCACCGTGGCACTGAAAAGCTGATTGAATATAAAACCTATTTGCAGGCTTTGCCTTATTTCGACCGGTTGGATTATGCTTCGCCGATGGCGATGGAGCACAGCTATGTGCTTGCGGTTGAAAAATTGTTGGATTTGGAAGTGCCCCTTCGCGCGCAATATCTGCGGGTATTGTTTGCCGAAATGACGCGGATAAAAAACCACACGTTGAACATTGCACACCACATTATTGATGTCGGCGCGATGACACCGCCATTGTGGTTGTATGAAATCCGTGAAGATATCATGGCTTTTTACGAACGAGCAAGCGGGGCACGCATGCATGCGGCGTGGTTCCGTCCCGGTGGCGTGCATCAGGATGTGCCGCTGAAGTTGTTGACCGATATCGCCGAGTGGCTCGATGATCGCATGCCGCGCTTGTTTGAGGACGCGATGTCTTTGGTCGTCGACAACCGTATTTTCAAACAACGCAATGTCGATATTGCGATTGTTTCAAAAGAAGACGCAATTAAGTGGGGCTTTTCCGGCCCGATGATCCGTGGCGCAGGCATCCCTTGGGATATCCGTAAAAGCCAACCCTATGACGTCTATGACCGGATGGAATTCGACATTCCTGTTGGCACGCGTGGCGATTGCTATGACCGCTTCATGGTCCGCGTTGAAGAAGTGCGCCAATCGGTCCGCATCATGAAGCAATGCTTGCAACAAATGCCCGAAGGCCCGGTTTGTAGCGATGACCGCAAGGTTGCACCGCCCAAGCGCGCCGAAATGAAGCAATCGATGGAAGCGTTGATCCATCACTTCAAGCTCTACACCGAAGGCTTCAAAGTGCCGGCAGGCAGCGTGTACGTGGCGACAGAGAGCCCCAAGGGTGAGTTCGGCGTGTATCTGGTCGCCGACGGCAGCAACAAGCCTTATCGTTGCAAAATCCGTCCGACGGCCTTTTCGCATTTGCAAGCGATGGATTTTATGAGCCGTGGTCACATGCTTGCGGATACGACAGCGATACTGGGCGCGCTCGACATCGTGTTTGGGGAGTGTGATCGCTAATGACCCGCGAGCTTATGTTTTTGGCATCTGCGGTATTTGGTTCGGTCGCGTTGGTCGCGGCCTATCTCTATTTGTTTCATGCCGAGGTCTCGGCAAAAGAAGTAGGTTCGACCGCCGCAGCCATGATGTTTGGCGCATATATCGGCCGGATTTGGGGACGGAAAGAAGCATATGGCTGACGCAATACAAATCCCGGATGAAGCTGAAACACGCGCCAAATGGGGCAGCTTTGCCTTTTCGCCGGAATATAAAGCAAAGGCCGATATGTATATTGGCCGTTATCCGGCAGGACGTCAGCAATCGGCTGTAATGGCATTGCTTGACTTGGCACAGCGTCAGGTTGGCGAAGAGACACAGACCCAAGGTTGGTTACCAGTGCCTGTGATTGAATATGTCTCAAGCTATCTCGGCATGCCTTATATGCGGACTTATGAAGTTGCTACTTTCTACACGATGTATAATCTGGCGCCCGTTGGCCGCTATCATGTGCAAGTGTGTGGCACGACGCCATGCATGTTGCGTGGGTCGGATGATATTATAGCGGCCTGTAAGAAGCGGGGTCTGGTGAAAGGTGCGACGACACCTGACGGGATGTTTACGCTGAACGAAGTTGAATGCATGGGCAATTGCGCGTCTGCACCGATGGTTCAGATCAACGACGATAATTATGAAGATCTTGATTATGGCAGCATGACCGCCATCCTCGACGATTTGGCCGCGGGCAAGCAGCCTAAGATCGGCACGCAATTACCGGGACGTCACACAGTAGAGCCTTTTGGCGGCGCAACGACCCTGCATGCGATGGTAGATAAAAACCATGACTATCGGGGGGAATGGTAATGGACTTTATTCCTCTCATTGGCATTCTCATCGCGGCTTTCATCGCGTGGAAATTGCTCAAGGGCATCATTAAGCTCGCCGTTATTGGTTTGTTGATTGCCGGAGCAGCTTGGTTTTTTCTTGGAGGTTTGGGCTGATGCTCGCTGACAAAGATCGCATTTTTACCAATCTATACGGCTATCAGGACTTTGCCCTGAAGGCGGCGCAAAAACGCGGTGATTGGGACAAGACTGCTGCCCTGATGAAGATCGGGCAGGACGCGATTATTGAGGAAGTGAAGGCGTCCGGCTTGCGTGGTCGTGGCGGCGCAGGTTTTCCGACGGGGATGAAGTGGAGCTTCATGCCCAAGGCGCCAACACCCGAGCGTCCGAATTTTCTCGTCATCAATGCCGATGAATCCGAACCGGGTTCGTGCAAGGATCGTGAGATCATCCGGCACGACCCACATAAGCTAATTGAAGGCGCGTTGATTGCTGGTTTCGCGATGCGCGCGCGTGCGGCCTATATCTACATTCGCGGCGAGTATATTTTTGAGGCGAAGATACTCGAAACGGCCGTTGCCGAGGCTTATGCCGCTGGCTTGCTCGGCAAAAATGCTGCGAAGTCAGGTTATGACTTTGACGTTTTTGTCCATCGTGGCGCGGGCGCCTATATTTGCGGCGAAGAGACCGCGATGATTGAAAGCCTAGAGGGCAAAAAGGGGCAGCCGCGCCTGAAACCGCCATTTCCGGCAGGTGCTGGCCTCTATGGTTGTCCAACGACGGTCAATAATGTTGAAAGCATTGCGGTTGTGCCGACCATCCTGCGGCGCGGTGCGACTTGGTTCAAAAGCTTTGGCCGTGAAAACAACCACGGTACAAAGCTGTTCCAAATCTCCGGCCATGTGGAAAAACCATGCGTTGTTGAAGAAGAAATGGGTATCCCGTTTCGCGAACTGATCGAAAAGCATTGCGGCGGCATAAGAGGTGGCTGGGATAATCTCCTCGCGGTTATTCCTGGCGGTTCGTCGGTGCCTTTGGTGCCTGCCGCGATGATGATGGACGTTCCGATGGATTTTGATGGCTGCAAGGCTGTGGGCTCCGGCCTTGGCACGGCGGCGGTGATTGTGATGGACAAGTCCACTGACATTGTGCGCGCTATTTCGCGATTGAGCTATTTCTACAAGCATGAAAGCTGCGGCCAATGCACGCCGTGCCGTGAAGGTACAGGATGGATGTGGCGCGTTATGGAAAAGATGCGCACCGGCGATGCCGACATTGGCGACATCGATACATTATATGATGTGACCAAACAGGTTGAAGGTCACACCATCTGCGCGCTTGGTGATGCGGCTGCTTGGCCGATTCAGGGTTTGATCAAGCATTTCCGCCCAGAGATGGAGCGCCGTATCCACGACGCCAAGGGCGACAATATGCTGGAGGCTGCGGAGTAAACATGCCTAAAGTCACCGTAGACGGATTAGAACTCGAAGTCCCTGCAGGCGCAACTGTGTTGCAGGCGTGTGAGATGGCCGGGAAGGAAATTCCACGCTTTTGCTATCATGAGCGGCTGTCCATCGCGGGCAATTGCCGCATGTGCTTGGTCGAGGTTGCGCCCGGTCCGCCAAAGCCACAGGCGTCTTGCGCGCTGCCGGCGACGGAAGGTCAGATCATCCGCACAGATACGCCGATGGTTAAAAACGCGCGTGAAGGCGTGATGGAGTTTTTGCTCATCAATCACCCGCTCGATTGCCCGATCTGCGACCAAGGCGGCGAATGCGACTTGCAGGACCAAAGCGTTGCTTATGGTCGTGGAACTTCGCGGTTTGAGGAAAACAAGCGCGCGGTTACCGAAAAATATATGGGCCCGCTGGTTAAAACGGCGATGACACGTTGCATTCAGTGCACACGCTGCGTCCGCTTTGCCGAGGAAGTGGCCGGCATAGAAGAGGTTGGCGCGATTGGGCGCGGCGAAAATATGCAAATCACGACCTATCTTGAGCACGCCATGCAGAGCGAGCTTTCAGGCAATGTCGTTGATCTATGTCCTGTGGGCGCATTGACCGCGAAACCTTATGCTTTTGAGGCGCGGCCGTGGGAATTGAAAAAGACACCGAGCATCGATGTGATGGACGCCGTGGGGACCAATATCCGTCTCGACAGCCGGGGTAGGGCGGTTTTGCGCGCCTTGCCGCGCATCAATGACGATGTGAACGAAGAATGGGCGTCGGACAAGACGCGCCATGCCGTTGATGGCCTGACCCATCGCCGTTTGGACAAGCCCTATATCCGTAAGGATGGAAAGCTGGTGCCGGCAAGTTGGGCCGAAGCGTTTGACGCTATCAAGCCACATTGGACCGGCAAGGCGGCTGTTGTCGCGGGGGATCAGGTCGATTGTGAGACCATGTTCGCCGCGCGTGAATTGGCTGGCGTATCGATGCTTGAGGGCCGTCAAACTGGTCTAGCATATGATACATCCTCGCTTTCGGCGGTGAATTTCAACACGACTATTGCCGGCATCGAAAATGCCGACGTGATATTATTGGTCGGTAGCGACCTTCGCCGCGAAGCACCTTTGGTGAACACGCGCATTCAAAAAGCCGTCCGTAAGCGCGGTGCTAAGGTGTTTGCAATCGGGCCAGTAACGGATTTGACCTATAAGGTTGAATGGCTCGGCGACGATTTGAGCGCGTTGGCAAAGGCGCCGAAGGCTCTAGCAGATGCATTGAAGGCCGCAGAACGTCCAGCCATCATCGTCGGCGGCGGTGCACTTCGTTATGAAGGCCTCCATGGGGCGGCCTTGGCGTTTGCGAAGAAATATAAATTGGTCCGTGATGGCTGGAATGGCTTTAACATATTGCATTTTGCAGCAGCGCGTATGGGTGGCCTCATGCTTGGATATGCACATGAAGGCGGCATCAAGAAGCTGGCCACAGCCAAAGCAGGCTTGGCGTTTTTCCTTGGCGCGGATGAAGTGGATTACGGCCTGTTTGCGGATAGTTTCAAAGTCTATGTTGGCCACCATGGGGACAATGGCGCGCATCATGCCGATGTAATTTTGCCAGGCGCAGCTTATTCTGAAAAATCCGGTACATATGTAAACTTGGAAGGCCGCGTGCAACGTGGTGAGCGTGCGGTATTCCCGCCGGGCGATGCGCGTGAAGATTGGGCTATATTCCGCGCTCTGTCGGATGTGCTGGGCCAGCGCCTACCATTTGATAGCCTCGATGCTTTGCGGGCCGAAATGGCGAAAGCCGTGCCTGCACTCGGCGTTGAAGGCTTGGTAGATTATGGCTGGTCGGAACCTTCGCTTTCGGCCGACGTAAGTGGCAAAATTGCCGATTATCCGATCAAGGATTTCTACCTGACCAACGCGATTTGCCGCGCGTCTGAAACGATGCAGAAATGCTCGGCCGAACTGGTGCATGGCACGCATTTCTTGGAGGCGGCGGAATGACATCCTTCTTCCAAAATCTCGGCATGAACTATGAAGCTGCATGGTTCACAGCGACCATTGCAGGAATTTTGTTGATTGCCCTACCGCTGATGCTCGCCGTGGCGCTGATCATTTACGCGGAACGTAAATTATGGGCTGCATTCGCTCTGCGCCGTGGACCCAATGTGGTCGGACCTTTTGGTATATTGCAGTCCTTTGCTGATGGTTTGAAGGTGTTCTTGCAGGAAACCATCATTCCAAGCGCGTCCAACCGCGGCTTGTTCTTAATCGCGCCGATCATCACCTTCACCGTTGCATTGATGGCTTGGGCAGTCATTCCCTTCGCGGATGGCGTGGTGCTCTCGAACATCAATGTCGGCTTGCTCTACATCCTCGCGATCAGCAGCCTGGGCGTATATGGCGTGGTTATTGCGGGTT
Source organism: Sphingomonadales bacterium UBA656 (assembly GCA_002299895.1). Taxonomy (GTDB): domain Bacteria; phylum Pseudomonadota; class Alphaproteobacteria; order Sphingomonadales; family Sphingomonadaceae; genus Sphingorhabdus_B. The sequence goes on from DBOC01000014.1 coordinate 134,032, forward strand.
GGGCATCCAACTCCAAATATCCATTTTATTCTGCAATGCGCGCCGCTGCGCAGATGATTTCCTATGAAGTATCGATTGGCTTTATCTTGATCTGCGTGGTCTTGTGGGCCGGTACATTCAACGTCGGCGGCATAATCGAGGGGCAGCGCAGTCATGTTTTTGGCTTCATTAACGCTTATGCCTTAAATCCCTTGTTATTCCCAATTGCGGTGATGTTCCTCATCAGCTCGATGGCAGAAACGGCACGTGCGCCGTTTGACTTGACCGAAGCGGAGAGTGAACTGGTTGCCGGTTATCAGACCGAATATTCCTCCATGGCATTCGCTTTGTTCTGGTTAGGTGAATATGCCAATGTGCTCTTGATGTGCGCGCTAAACGCGATCCTGTTCTGGGGTGGATATTTGCCACCGGTGGACTGGGCGCCATTATACGTTGTGCCAGGGATTATCTGGTTCTTTGCTAAAATCCTGCTGATGTTCTTCATCTTCGCATGGGTAAAGGCGACAGTTCCGCGTTATCGTTATGATCAGTTGATGCGTCTGGGTTGGAAAGTCTTCCTGCCGATTTCGCTCTTCTGGGTGTTTCTGGTGAGCGGCTATCTTATGTTCACAGGACATTTCGCATGACCACGATCACGCATCTCATCAAAACCTTCACTTTGTGGGAATTCATCAAGGCGCATTTGCTGACCTTGAAATATTTCTTCAAACGGAAGGCGACGATCAACTACCCGTTTGAAAAGAACCCGCTGAGCCCGCGTTTTCGTGGTGAGCATGCGCTGCGTCGTTATCCCAATGGCGAAGAGCGCTGCATCGCGTGTAAACTATGTGAGGCGGTCTGTCCTGCCTTGGCCATTACCATCGAATCTGAACCACGCGATGACGGCAGCCGCCGGACCACGCGCTATGACATCGACATGACTAAGTGCATTTACTGCGGATTTTGCCAGGAGGCTTGCCCGGTTGATGCGATTGTCGAAGGTCCGAACCTCGAATTCGCAACAGAAACGCGTGAGGAACTGCTCTATGACAAGACCAAGCTCCTCGAAAACGGTGCGAAGTGGGAACGGGCAATTGCCGCGAACCTTGCCGCCGATGCACCCTATCGTTAAGGGCGACCCGTCGTGATCCAACTTGTTTCTTTCTATGTTTTCGCAAGCATCGTCATTGCGTCCGCCGCAATGGTCATTTTTGCGCGCAATCCCGTGCATAGCGTCCTCTGGCTTATCGTGGCCTTCTTTAACGCGGCAGGTCTTATGGTCTTGATCGGTGCAGAGTTCATCGCGATGTTGTTGGTCATAGTCTATGTCGGCGCGGTTGCCGTGTTGTTCCTATTCGTCGTCATGATGCTCGACATTGATTTCGCCGAATTGCGCGCAGGGTTCATCAAAAATGTACCGCTTGGGTTGCTACTGGCAATCGTATTGGTGGCAGAGCTTGTGCTGGGTATCGGCGCGTATCAGGCAGGTGCGGTGAAGCTGGGTACAGCAGCAGTTGGGGTGGCTTCTATATCTGCAACCGTGCCAAATATCGAGGCGGTTGGCGCCTTATTGTATAGTAAATATGTCTTTTTGTTCGAAACGGCAGGCCTGATCCTATTGGTTGCGATGGTCGGCGCCATCGTCTTGACGCACCGCCGCAGCCATGGCACGCGCGGTCAAAGTATCAGCAGCCAAGTGCAACGCCGTCCGCAAGACGCAACGCGCAATGTTAATCAGCCCAGCGGGCAGGGGGTTGAGCTGTGATTGGTATCGAACATTATCTTGTCGTCAGCAGCATCCTATTTGTGATGGGCGTGCTTGGCATTTTCTTGAACCGCAAAAATGTGATCATCATCCTGATGGCGATTGAACTCATCCTGCTTGCGGTGAATATCAACCTGGTGGCGTTCAGCGTGTTTTTGGGCGATCTGACGGGCCAGATTTTCGCCATGTTCGTATTGACCGTTGCGGCAAGTGAGGCCGCGATTGGCCTTGCGATACTGGTTATCTACTTCCGTGGCCGCGGCACAATTGCGGTTGATGATGTCAACCGGATGAAGGGATAACATCCAGTGACTGCAATCCATTTCATCGTTTTCCTTCCACTTTTGGCTTCGCTGGTCGCTGGCTTGGGGCAGCGGTTCATTGGGGCGTTGGCTGCCAAGACAGTTACGACCTTAGGACTGTTTATCGCCGCGTTCTTGAGCTGGCCGATCTTTATCGGTTTCTTGAATGGCAGCGAGACAGCTTATGTCCAACCGGTGATGACTTGGGTGCAGTCGGGCGAGCTGAGCTTTGACTGGGAATTGCGCGTCGATGCGCTGACGGCGGTCATGCTCGTGGTAATCACCAGCGTGTCGGCGCTCGTCCATCTGTATAGCTGGGGCTATATGGAGGAAGACCCTGATCAGCCTCGCTTTTTTGCGTATCTGTCGCTGTTCACCTTTGCGATGTTGATGTTGGTGACGGCCAATAATTTGGTGCAAATGTTCTTTGGATGGGAAGGCGTCGGCCTTGCGTCTTATTTGCTGATTGGTTTCTGGTACAAGAAACCCAGCGCGAATGCGGCGGCGATTAAGGCGTTTGTCGTCAACCGCGTTGGTGACCTTGGCTTCATGCTCGGTATCTTCGGCATCTTCTGGTTGTTTGGCACCGTTTCCATTCCGGAAATCTTGGCTGCTGCACCCGATAAGGTTGGCTCAAGCATCGGCTTCCTAGGGATGCGCGTTGATACAATGAGCTTATTGTGCATTTTGTTGTTCATCGGTGCGATGGGTAAATCGGCGCAGTTGGGCCTGCACACATGGTTGCCGGACGCGATGGAAGGGCCAACGCCTGTATCGGCGCTCATCCATGCGGCGACCATGGTTACCGCAGGCGTGTTCATGGTGTGCCGTCTGTCGCCCTTGTTCGAAACCAGCCAGTTTGCGCTCGATGTCGTCATGATTGTTGGCGCAACGACGGCCATTTTTGCAGCAACGGTTGGCCTTGTGCAGACTGACATCAAACGCGTCATTGCTTATTCGACCTGTTCGCAGCTCGGCTACATGTTCTTCGCAGCCGGCACCGGTGCTTATGGCGCGGCAATGTTCCACTTGTTCACGCACGCCTTTTTTAAGGCGTTGTTGTTCTTGGGCGCTGGTTCGGTGATCCATGCGATGCACCATGAACAAGATATGCGTTATTATGGTGGCTTGCGGAAACATATCCCGCTGACATTCTGGGCCATGATGGCGGGGACTTTGGCGATTACCGGCGTTGGCATATTGGGCGTTGGAGGCTTTGCGGGCTTTTATTCCAAGGATGCCATCATCGAGGCTGCGTTCGCGAGTGAATCAACCTATCATATGTATGGTTTTGCTATCGGCGTTATCGCTGCGTTGCTCACCAGCTTCTACAGCTGGCGCTTAATGTTCCTGACCTTTTTCGGAAAGCCGCGCTGGGAACAATCCGAGCATATCCAACACGCAGTGCATGAACATCATGACCATGACACCCATGCCCATGATACGTCCAGTGATGGAACGGCTGGCTATCACCCACATGAAAGTCCGTGGTCGATGTTAACGCCATTGGCATTGTTGACTGTCGGAGCTGTTTTTGCAGGCTTTGTCTTCCACAATGCTTTCATCGATGCAGAGGCTGGCGCGGCGTTTTGGGCAAACAGCACGCTCTATTTCAACGCGCATTTGATGCATGCGATGCACGAAGTGCCCTTGTGGGTGAAACTGTCGTCGACTGTGGCCATGGTTATTGGCCTAACGACGGCCTATTTCATGTATCAATTGTCAAAGGATGCGCCACAGCGTCTGGCCACGACCTTTGCGCCGATTTATCGTTTCTTCCTGAACAAATGGTATTTTGACGAGCTTTACAACTTCTTGTTCGTACGCCCAGCATTCTGGTTCGGTCGCCTGTTTTGGAAACAAGGTGATATCGGGATTATTGACCGTTTTGGCCCCAATGGCTCGGCAGCTCTGGTGTCATTTGGCAGCAAAATGGCTGTGCGGATGCAGTCGGGTTATCTTTATACATATGCGCTTGTGATGCTTCTTGGCTTAGTCATCGCGGTTAGCTGGATGATGGTGAGAGCATGATGAACGCCGCAGATATTCCTGTTCTTTCGATCATGCTGGCCATACCGGTGGTCGCGGCAGCCTTGTGCTTGTATGTCCGCGCAGATCTTGCGCGTATCATCGCGCTATCAGCGACATTATTGAATCTGGTTTTTGGTGTCCTGCTCTGGCTCAATTATGACCCAGCGGGCGCGCAGTGGCAGTTTACCGAAAGCGCGAACCTCTTTGGTCCCATTGGTTGGCGCCTCGGCATTGACGGCATTTCGCTGACGTTGATCATGCTGTCGGTCTTCTTGATGCCAATCTGCATTGGTGCAAGTTTGACATCTATCCAGAAACGCGTTGGCGAATATATGGCGGCGTTTCTGCTGATGGAAACGCTGATGATTGGCGTTTTTGCGGCGCAGGATTTGTTGCTTTTCTATGTGTTCTTTGAAGCTGGCTTGATCCCGATGTATCTCATCATCGGTATCTGGGGTGGACAGGACCGCATTTACGCATCGTACAAATTTTTCCTCTACACTTTGCTTGGCTCATTGGTGATGCTGATCGCGATGCTGTGGATGATCCAGTTTGCGGGAACGGCGGACATCCCATCTTTGTTGAACACAGACTTCCCAGCAGAAGCGCAGATGTGGCTGTGGCTCGCATTCTTTGCATCCTTTGCCGTAAAGATGCCGATGTGGCCAGTGCACACCTGGCTGCCTGACGCCCACGTGCAGGCCCCAACCGCGGGTTCGGTAATTTTGGCAGGCGTGCTGCTTAAAATGGGCGGCTATGGCTTCTTGCGCTTCTCTTTGCCGATGTTCCCGGAGGCAAGCGCGGACTTCATTCCTTTGGTCTTTGGCCTGTCGATGGTCGCAGTGGTCTACACCTCGCTTATTGCTTTGGTGCAGCAGGATATGAAAAAGCTGATCGCTTATTCCTCGGTCGCGCATATGGCGATTGTGACTGTGGGCCTGTTCACCTTCAATCAACAAGGTATCGAAGGCGCGATCATCGTGATGTTGAGCCACGGCCTTGTGTCCGGCGCGCTCTTCTTATGCGTCGGCGTCATCTATGACCGCCTGCATACCCGTGAGATCAGCCGTTATGGCGGCCTCAGCGTCAACATGCCCAAATATGCTTTATTGTTCATGCTGTTCACCATGGCGAGTGTTGGTTTGCCGGGTACCAGCGGATTTGTCGGTGAGTTTTTGAGCCTTGCTGGTGTGTATAAGGTTTCCACCTGGGCAACACTCATCGCCACCACGGGGATTATCTTGGGCGCTGGCTATATGCTGTATCTCTACCGGCGCATTGCATTTGGGCCGCAGGTCAATGCTGATGCCGCTGCAATGTCGGATGTGAATGGCCGTGAAATGTGGCTGCTCGCGCCCATTGCAGTCGTGGTTTTGTGGATGGGTGTTTACCCTGAAACATTCCTCGCACCCATCCGCCGCGATGTAGCAACGATTGTAGCTCGTATCGAACGCGCTGCACCAGCGGGGGACAGTAAGCTGAAACTAGTCGATCCAACCACCGCGCGGTACCGCGTCGTGCATCATGCGGAAAAAAAATTGGCTGAGGGGAGCCATTGATAATGGAACTGAACGCCTCTCTTTCTCTGGTCCACCCAGAAATTATTTTGAGCTTTTCGGCACTCGCGTTGCTACTTTTGGCTGCATGGCGTGAACAGGCCGGACGCCTGATCAGCATATTGGCCATCGGGGCCCTCAGTGCCGCTGCCGCATTCGTCATCAACTTCATGCTGAATGGCACAAATTTATCCGCCTTCGATGGTCTTTTAATCAATGATGCATTCGGCAATTTCTCCAAGATATTAATCTTCCTTGCCGCGGCGATCTCATTGATGATTGCGCCACGCTTCTTGGAAAATGCGGGCGCTATGCGTGCCGAATATCCCGTGCTCATCTTGCTGTCCTGCATCGGTATGGGCGTAATGGTTTCGGCAACCGATTTGGTAACTCTTTATATCGGATTAGAATTGCAGAGCTTGTCAGCTTATGTTCTTGCAAGCTTTGTGCGATCGGATGGGCGCTCTGCCGAAGCCGGGCTTAAATATTTTGTCTTAGGCGCATTGGCCAGCGGCATGCTCTTATTCGGCGCGTCTTTGGTGTATGGCTTTGTAGGATCGACAAGCTTTGCGGCTATCGGAACGGCGATGGATGCTGAGGTTGGCTTGGGCTTGATTTTCGGCATTGTGTTCATTCTCTCAGGTCTGGCGTTCAAGATAAGCGCTGCGCCATTCCACATGTGGACGCCTGACGTGTATGAAGGGGCACCTACACCGGTCACTGCTTTCTTCGCTAGTGCGCCAAAAGTTGCGGCTATTGCGTTGACCATCCGTATCGTGCTGGAGGCATTTGGTTCGCAAATATTGGTATGGCAGCAAATCATTATTGCGGTCGCTTTAATGTCGATCATCATCGGCGCGGTTGGTGCCATTGGTCAGCAAAATTTGAAGCGCCTGATGGCCTACAGCTCCATCAACAATGTCGGCTTCATTCTCATTGGCCTCGCTACGGGCACCGAGCAGGGTATTTCCGCCATGCTGGTCTATCTGGTAATCTATGTAGCCATGACCTTAGGCAGCTTTATCTGCTTGATGCAGTTGAAGGATAAAGACGGCGGTTATCGGGAAGAGTTTGCCGACATTTCGGGCTTATCAAAGACGCGGCCTGCGCTTGCGGCTGCTTTGGCGATTTTCATGTTCAGCCTTGCCGGCATTCCGCCATTATTCGGTTTCTGGGGTAAGCTCGTGGTGTTTAATGCCGCGGTTGCTGCTGGTTTATTGCCTCTGGCTGTCATCGGCATCACAGCATCGGTCATTGGCGCGTTTTATTATCTGAAGGTCGTCAAAGTCATGTATTTTGATGATGCGGCTGATGTGATTGTCGAAAGCGATGATAAGGTTCTCGTCTGGACAGGTGGGGTTTTGGCCGCTGCGAATTCACCTATCGGCTATTTGGCAATACCTGCGCTTGGTATCTGGACGGCTTATGCCGCGAGGGCGCTGTTCTGACGCCCATTTTTGAAGAAGTCGCTCTTACTGGATCTACGAACGCGGATCTCTTGATACGGGCGGCGCAAGGCGCTCCCGAAGGGCTTTGGCTTCGCGCCGATGCGCAAGATGGCGGCAGAGGGCGTCTTGGCCGTATTTGGGAAAGCCCAAAGGGTAACCTCTTTGCCAGCGTTATTGTGCGGTTACGCGATACGGATCCTGCGCCCGCGGGTTTGGCTTTTGTAACTGCCGTTGCGGCATATGACGCAATCCGACAGATGGCCCCGCACGTGGATGTCTTCCTCAAATGGCCCAATGACATTTTAGCGCATGACGGTTCAAAGATATGCGGGATGCTGTTGGAACGCGCTTCAGACGCGGTGGTGGTGGGCATTGGCCTGAATCTCGTCTGGCACCCACAAAATCTAGATCGTAAGGTATCTGATCTAAGGACGCTCGGTGCTGCCCCGCCTGATGCCCAAGCGGCACTGGAGATCCTGGCAGAGGCGTTCGCCCGCCATCTCAATATCTGGCGGCAGTCGGGACTGGATAGCATCGTACGATATTGGGAAGCGCAGGCCCATCCTCGCGGCACAGCCTTATCTGCAAAGCTGCCTGATGGCGCGCAGGTCGATGGTCTTTACGCTGGTCTTGATGCGGACGGCGCGTTGCAGCTTCGCTTGGCGGATGGTACAATTCGTGCCATTCACGCAGCTGATGTTTTTCTAATCTAAAAGGGAACGGCTATGCTGCTCGCAATTGATACAGGAAATACCAATGTGAAGTTTGCATTGGTTAATGGCGCTGGCGAAATTGTGCAGCGATGGCGCATTGCGACCGATGCACGGCGCACGGCAGACGAATATGCCGTATGGTTGGATCAATTGATTCAAATGGCGGGCTTTCGTCGTACAGATATAAAAGCGGTTATCATTGCCACGGTTGTGCCGCGCGCTTTACATAACTTGCAGTTGTTGGCGACGCGCTATTTTGGAACCGAAGCCTTGGTTGCCGGACGCGGCAGCGTTGGATGGGGCATTCCATTGCGTGTGGCCGAACCGCACGCGGTGGGCGCTGATCGTGCGGTGAATGCTATTGGGGCACATGCATTGGCCGAAGGACACAAGGTCGTCATCAGCTTCGGTACAGCAACAACGTTTGATTATATTGGACCTGATGGCTCCTATCGCGGCGGCAGCATTGCGCCGGGCGTTAACTTGTCACTCGATGCGCTCTATGCCGCCGCAGCGATGTTGCCGCGAATTGCAATCGAACCACCACCAAATGATAGCGTTATTGGTACAACGACAGTTGGACAAATGCAGATTGGCATCTATTGGGGTTATGTGGCGATGATCGAAGGGATCCTCGCACGGATGAAAGCTGAAATTGTCGAACCAGTGTCGGTCATTGCAACCGGTGGCTTGGCCATTTTGTTTCAGCAGCATGGCCATTTGTTTGACCGGGTAGAGCCCGATTTGACGCTGCGGGGTCTGGCGCTTTTATACAGGAATAGAGACATTAATTCATGACGACCCCAAAAAATGAACTGCTTTTCCTCGCCCTTGGCGGGTCCAACGAAATTGGCATGAACGTCAATTTATACGGTTGCGAGGGCAAATGGGTCATGGTCGACTTGGGCCTGACATTCGCAAATTCCGAATATCCCGGAATTGACCTTGTATTGCCTGATCTCGAATTTATCGAAAAGCGCAAAGATGACCTGTTAGGTATTGTGCTGACCCATGGCCATGAAGATCATATTGGCGCAGTTGCTTATTTCGCCGCTGACTTGGGTGTTCCACTATATGCGACGCCGTTCACGGCAACGCTTATTCGCGGTAAGCTAGAAGAAGAAGGCATTGCCGACATTGTCGAGCTAAATGTGATCCCAATGGAAGGTGCGTTTTCCTTAGGTCCGTTTGATTTCAAACTCGTCACCTTGGCGCACTCCATATTGGAAATGAGTGCCTGCCTCATTACCACGCCTTATGGAAAGATTTTCCATACAGGCGACTGGAAACTGGACCCAAGCCCCGTTTTAGGTACCCCGTCGACGCAAGAGACGCTGAGCGCGATTGGCGACAGCAATGTGTTGGCGATGGTGTGCGATTCCACCAATGTGTTCAATCCTGAACCCAGCGGCAGTGAAGGCAGCGTAAAGGATGATTTGCTCAAATCGGTTAAGGCCGCCAAGGGCAGGGTTGTTGTCACAACTTTTGCGTCCAATGCCGCGCGGTTGCAGACTTTGGCGGAAGTCGCGCGCGAGAGCGGTCGCACCTTGTGCTTTGCAGGTCGCTCACTGCACCGAATTATTGAAGCCGCGCAGGCCAATGGCTATTTAAAAGACATGCCGAAGACCGTGGATATGGAAAGCGTCGATAACCTTCCACGGCAGGATGTCATGGTGGTTGCGACGGGCGGGCAGGGCGAGGCGCGTGCTGCTTTGGCTCGCATATCCGAGGGCAATCACCCCGTGAAGCTGCAAGAAGGTGACACGGTTATCTTCTCGTCCAAACAGATACCGGGCAATGAAATCGCCATCGGCGTGATCATGAACAAGCTTGCGGAACGCAATATCCTAACCGTAACTGAAAAACAGGCGCATGTGCATGTCTCCGGACATCCTGGGCAGCCCGAACTTGCCGCGCTTTATGACTGGGTCCGGCCTGAAATCCTTATCCCCGTTCACGGTGAGCGTCGCCACATGGCAGAGCAAGCGCGATTTGCGCGGGCGCATGGCGTTCCCAAGGCTGTCGTTCAATCCAATGGCGATGTGGTGCGGCTTGCGCCGGGAGAGCCGAAAATCATCGGCAAGGAACGCACTGGCCGCTTGATACTCGATGGAGACACAATCATCGCTGCGGACGGCGCGACATTGAACGAACGCCGTCGCCTTTCATGGTATGGCCTGATTTCCGTCGCCTTCGCGCTCGACGCTAAAGACCGGATGTTGGGTAATCCTGAGATACGTCTGCACGGTGTGCCGATTGAGGAAGATATCGAAGATTTTCTGGAAGAAGCATCCGCTGCCGCGGTTAAAGCGGTAAAGGACCATCGCGGTGATTATGATAAGTTACGTGAAACTGTGCGATTGGCTGTGCGCCGCGTGGCGGTGAGCTGGACGGGTAAAAAACCGATCGTCGATGTTTTAATAGTGGAGACCGCATGACCTGGACCTCAATCATTGCCATTTACGTGCTGTTTTGGGTGATGACAGCATTCGTCATTCTGCCCATCGGAGTGCGCACCCATGACGAACTTGGCCTTCCCAAAATACCCGGCCAAGCAGATAGCGCACCGGGTAACTTTCAGCCGCGGAAAATATTGCTGCGAACGACGCTGCTCTCGGCAGCTTTATTCGCTTTATATTATGCCAATTACACAAATGGCTGGATAACGCGGCACAGTTTTGATGGGCTATTTAACCCGCCCGTTTAACTTCGGAGCTTATTTCCGAAGCCGTTCAATGGCTTGTGCCAATGCGACGTAGAGCTTGCCAATATCGGACGATAGCAAAGTAACGCCAATCGCATTGCCATCACGTGTGCTGAGTAACAGGCGCATGATGCCTTCAAAGTCGTGCACATAACGGTTTACATGTTCACGGAACGCTTCGTCATCGCCATAATGCTTGGCGATAATCTTCGCTTCACGCGAATCCAATAAGCGCACCGCGCGACGGGTAAACACGCCGCGGTCGCCTTTTAAATAAGCGGCCCAAGCCGTATCGGTCACATCGTTGGACAATATCTTTGTGACGTCGATGGCGGTCGAATTCAAAGATTCGGTCAAAATCACCATACGGCGGGCAAAGCTCTCATCCTGCACCGATTCAAGGCTGTTCATCGTGTCAGTAATCCGACCTTCAAGCGTCGTCGTCATTTCGTTAAGTTCGCCGAGTTGCTTGGCCACCAAGGAAGAGGCGGTTTCGGACAAAGTAATGTTGCGCGTTATTGCCTCTTGCACCGCCTCATTCATCGACGCGACCTGTGCGTCCAATGCGTTGGCCAATGCCAAACGGTTTTGCTCGGTCAATTGATCAGCGATATGCGCCAACTCCTCGTCGAGGATTCTACGGCTGTTTTCTGCGGCAGCGCGCGTTGTTTCCCGAACGCGGAGCAGGGATGTGACCAAGTTGCCATTTGCCTCATCGGACATTTCCCGCAACAAAGCTTGCGTCTGTTTCAACGCCGCACCTAGGGCGTCGGCTTGCTCATGCCGCGCGGCAAAATGAGTATCGCTCTCAGCCATCAGCGCGCCAACTGCGTCATGTTGCGTCGCGATTACTTGCTCAATTATATTAAGCTTTTCCAGCGTTCCATCGCTGATATTATTGAGCGATTCCGCGGCAGCAAGTGCTGCGTTCACTTGCTCTATTCCTTGCGTCATGCGCGCGTTCACGCTGTCCATGGCGGCGGGAATCTTATGACCAATCTCCAGATTTGCAGTGCTGAGCGATCCGATTAAGAGCTGTGATTGTTCCAGTAAGTTAGCAGTGGTCAATTGGTTATCGGAAAGGGCGATTCCCACTGAACGGGTGCTTTCGCCCAAAGCCGATACCGCAATAGCGAGCTTTGCCGTTTGGTCGGCGGCTGCTCGGTCAATTTCTGAAATGTGCGCTGCACTGCTCTGAATATGCGCGTTAATATTTGCGATCATGGCCTGAATACGGGCCTCTTCCTGGCTCGATTGGGCTTCAATATTGCCCAAGGCACGACGTAGATCGGCAAGGTTGGATAGGATTTTCGCGTTGCTGCGGGTAATCAGCGCGTCGATATCATTTGATGACTGCGTGATGCCATTGGAAATCGTCTGCGCGGCCTTGTCCATAAGTGTGGCCATTTCAGTGCTTCGGCCAAGCGCATCGGCACTTTTGTCGTCAAGCAGCTGCACACTATTGCCTAATGATTGCTCGAGCCGGACGGACAAAGCATCTGCGCGTGTTTCAACATTGTCGATATACTCGCTGACTGACTTGCCCGCATCGCTTACCCGCTCAAGGGCGGCAATTAGAGCCTTAATCTGCACCTGCGCATCATTACCGGCGCTTCCAATTTGGTTGCTCACATCTTTCGCTGCGCTGGTCACAACCGGTAAATGTTTGCGGAGCTGTTCCAAGTTTGCATTGGCGGCGTTGCTCACTGATTCCAGTGTCTTTGCCTTTTTGTCGCTATCAGCAAGAGCCGCCGACAAAATTTGCGCCGAGTTCTCTATATTTTTAGAAGACTGGCGACCCAAAGTTTCTAATTCGCGCGCATTTTGCGATAGAAATTGACGTGCGAGCGATATTTCTTCGTTCACTGTCCGCATCCGGATTGCCAATGCGTCGCTCTCGGTTCGCAACAATTGCGCTATTTTGCCAAAACGTACGGCCTCTTGGCTACTGTTGCGCATGGAAAGTAACCACAGCACCGCGATTAAAAGCGTGGGAATGGCCCATGTCACGACCAAACTGACTATACGATCATTGGTCATACTGAATTGCGCTTCTGACCAATAAGTCATGCCAAAAAATGTCGACCATCCTGCAAACGCTGTCAGCAATAGGGCAGGGGTTATATATCGCCCTGTACCCGCGCGGTGCGACGCTTCGTCGGCAATAACATGATTTTCCAGGGCGTATTCATCGTCAACAGCGCCTTCCGCATGGCTGCTGATGGGCGCTACCGCCGTTTCTGGATCGGTTTCATTGATTTCGCGGTTCAGGCCGACGATTTTGGAGCGTGTAGTCATAGAGTCTTATTTAACACATTATTCGGCGAGAGAAACGCAAACTTATCAAATTACGAAACCGGAATGAAATGAGGGGCTATCATGCTTTATTTGGCTTTGGCGGGATAAGATGATGACCGAAATCACCATATGAATCGCCAGATATCCGTCCAGCATCTCATATTTCTGTTGGCAAAACCGCCCCAACATTCATATCGGGAGCATGATCTCCGTTCGAAATCCGACTTTCCCAACACTCGCTTTGCTCTCGGTCGCGGGCGATATTAGCATTGAACAATATGCGCTTAATGCTGTCCGAAGCCCAGACTTGGCCGGCTTGTCCTTGATTGAGTATCAGATAATGATGCTTGCACGTGCCGGGATACAAAGGTTCCTGATTGAAGTAGAAAACATAGACGGCTCTTTAATTGCGCTCGCCGACCGTTGCCGTTTGCGCAAACTGACCGTCGATTTTGTCCGGACAGGGGCGGATATTCTGCGGCATATGGATGCCGAAGAGCGTATATTGGTGCAATCGGGGCAATTATATGTGCAGCTGGGTCTGATTGAGACACTTCTCAAATGCACCGAAAATTTCATCGCAACAATCGATGGCCGCGACGAAAATCACGCGTTTGAACGAATTGACATCAATACACGCTGGGCCGGTGTTTCGGTTGTTGGATATGACGCTGTTGTTATGCTGCGGGACCTACCCGAAGATTGGAGCATCATATCCTCGTTGCTGCGCCAATCGTTATTGGCCAAAGTTCCGTTTCGTCCACTTTCACAGCAACATGTTCAAAATGGTACTTTGACAGTGTTGACGGGCGCGCAGGATTTTTCGGAACTCAATCGCCAGATACTACGGCGACGTGTGGCCAACAGGGCAGGTTATATAGAGACATATGTCTTCGGACCAATTTTTGCCCGCATCGTGCCGCTTATCTGGCAAAGCCCGACAGCGGTGACCGTGACCAAATGCTCAAGCTCAATCATAGCATTATTGGCCGTTGCATTGGGTTTTGGAAACTTTGCCACAGCCGCATGTGTTGCAGCATTGTTATCTATCGCAGCGAACGCGTTACGTTTGACTGTGACCGATGATCCAGATGGTAGCGATCACCTACAAAGCCTGTCTGTTGTCACTTGGGTGCTGATCATATTGGCCATGTTCGGCAGCGTTTATGTGACGTCATCTTATAATGACAATGGCTTATTTGCGGCTTTTGCGGTTGCTGCGCTCGCTTATCTCGCCGACAAAATGGTGATTATGGGCTGGTCGAAACAAATTTTGCATTCGCCCGCTTCTTTGGCGTTACTTGCGGTCATTGGATCCGCAACAGCTGGAATAACGGCGGCATTACAATGGCTGATGGTATTGCAATTAACCGTCCTGATCATCGCAAGCATGCAACGCAACACAGACGAGCAAGCATCCGAGTAAGATGAAAGCGTGATTAACGCCAAATCTCGACTGATTTGGATGTAGAAGGCGGCGACGCAATCTTTACGCCCCGCCTGCCACGATGCTTCAGCGCGCGTCTAAGCTTGGATAAGGACGGTGATTTGGTCCAGTATACAATTGACGCGGGCGACCAATTTTTTGTGCTGGATCCGAAATCATTTCGTTCCACTGTGCTACCCAACCCACGGTCCGCGATAGCGCAAACAACACAGTGAACATTTCGGTTGGGAAACCAATGGCCGATAGGATGATGCCGGAATAGAAATCCACATTCGGGAACAGCTTCTTTTCGATGAAATAAGGGTCATTCAACGCCATTTCTTCCAACTGCATCGCAACGTCGAAAATAGGATCGCTGATTTTCAGCTCGGCAAGAACCTCACGCACGGTTTGTTGCATGACCGAAGCGCGCGGATCATAATTTTTGTAAACGCGATGTCCAAAGCCCATTAAACGGAAGGGGTCATTCTTGTCTTTCGCGCGTTCGATATAATGTGGGATGCGATCAGGTGTACCGATCTCGCGCAGCATGTTCAATGCTGCTTCGTTGGCACCGCCATGGGCAGGGCCCCAAAGGCACGCGATACCGGCGGCGATGCAGGCAAAGGGATTGGCACCGGACGATCCAGCAAGACGGACAGTCGAGGTCGACGCGTTCTGTTCATGGTCGGCATGCAGGATAAAAATTCGATCCATTGCGCGTTCAATGACAGGGTTTACGACATATTTTTCTGCGGGAACACCAAAGGTCATGCGCAGGAAGTTGCCGGTGTAAGACAAGTTGTTGTCGGGATATACAAACGGCTGACCAACCGAATATTTATACGCCATCGCCGCAATTGTCGGCATCTTTGCAATCAAGCGATGGCTTGAAATCATCCGATGTGTTGGGTCGCTGATGTCTGTTGAGTCGTGGTAAAAAGCCGAAAGCGCACCGACCACACCGCACATGATAGCCATGGGATGCGCGTCGCGACGGAAGCCCCGGTAAAAAGTGGCCAATTGCTCGTGCAACATAGTGTGCCGCGAGATGGTGTGGCTGAACTTGTCGAGCTGGGCCTTGTTCGGCAACTCGCCGTTAAGCAGCAGATAGGACACTTCCATGAAGCTGGACTTTTCAGAGAGCTCTTCGATGGAATAACCACGATGCAAAAGGATGCCTTTGTCGCCGTCAATAAAGGTCAGCGCAGACTCACAGCTTGCGGTCGAGGTGAAGCCAGGGTCAAAAGTGAAATGGTCCGAAGCCGCGTAGAGCTTGCGGATGTCAATCACGTCAGGGCCTTCTGAACCCTGCATGATGGGCAAGTCATAGCTGTTGTCGCCAACGGTGAGCGTTGCGTTTTTATCGGCCATTTACAAACTCCAAATCTACTAAGCTATTAACCGGGCTGCCCTTTAGAAAGGCATGTTCTTTTAATTTTACGGTACGCGGGAGACGCCCGTGACGACAATCTAAGGCCCTTTAAGTGCCACTATTTCATGGGGAGAAAATGGCTATGTCGTTGCCTAGCCCAATGATAGGAAATTTAGCGGGCGTCAAGGCAAACAATAGCTTCTTCGGCGTGGATAGATTGTTCTTTCGTCTTATGATACTAAGTATCTGTGATAGATGAGGAATATTACAGTTTGGCTGCGGGAGATGATGGTCGGCATGGGACGCAAAGAACGCTGTTTGTCGTAATCGAAAACTGGCTTGATTGCGAACGTGATCAAATACCCTTGTGGTTTCCTGTCGGTGTCGGATTCGGTATCGCCTTTTGGCAGTTTTTCGGCACATCTGCTTGGGCAGGATTGGCCATGGCATGCGCGGCCTTGTTGATTTTAGGGATCTTGGCACCGCCCTATAGCCGCATCCGGCAGTTGGCCCGTATGGCGGCGGTTGCGATATTGCTGGGTTTTTCCCTCATCGCCTTTCGTTCGCATACTGTCGCGGAGCCCGTTTTAGGGAAGATATGGATTGGGGAATTTTATGGACAGATTGAAGCTGTCGAAAATATCTCCGCGCGCAATGTCTATCGACTGCGGCTCGCGACGGGCGGCAGTTCGGATTTGCCGCCCTTTGTTCGGGTCAACCTGACACCGGAACAATATCAAGATGACTTCCAGCCCGGTGCGATAATCCGGTTGCGCGCGCGTCTGTTACCGCCTGCTGGACCAACTTTGCCAGGTGGATATGACTTTGCCCGGCGCGCGTGGTTTCAACAAATTGGTGCGACTGGAACGGCTCTAGGAGAATTGCAGCTATTTCAAGAAGCAGAAAATGGCGCATGGTTTGCGACGCAGCGCACCGCACTGACAGAGCATATATTGGCATCCATGCCACAAGGGAGCGGCGCCATAGGCGCTGCACTGGTCACCGGCGATCAGGGGCATATCAGCGCCGCAGATGCGCAAGCCATGCGCGACAGCGGTTTGGCGCATCTACTATCGATTAGCGGTCTGCACGTAACTGCGGTGGTTGGCTTCATTTTCATCGCGGTCAGCCGCTTTTTTTCCTTGTCGCCATGGCTTGCCCTGCGCATTTCTATCCCCGTGATTGCCGCAGCAACGGCTGCTTTAGGTGCGCTGGGCTATACATTGCTGACGGGGGGCGAAGTGCCCACCGTCCGATCCTGCATTGCGGCAATCCTTATCCTGATTGCGCTGGCGATGGGGCGCGATGCGCTCACCCTGCGATTGGTGGCCTTTGGTGCGATGGTGGTGCTGATATTCTGGCCGGAGGCGATGGCGGGTCCCAGTTTCCAGCTTAGCTTTGCCGCCGTTGCGACGATCGTGGTCGTGCACGATCTGCCCGTTGTTAAACGCTTCACCGAAAGGCGCGACGAAAGTCTTTTCAAAAAGGCGGCGCGGGCGGTCGTGTCGCTCATCCTGACCGGCGTCGCCATTGAGCTTGTCCTGACCCCTATTGCCCTGTTTCATTTCCATAAGGCAGGCCTCTATGGTGCCATGGCCAATGTCGTGGCTATCCCGATGACGACCTTCATCATCATGCCAGCAGAAGCATTAGCGCTGGTTTTTGATGTGATTGGCTTGGGGGCGCCATTTTGGTGGCTAGCGGGGCAGGGTATTGCCGCGATACTAACACTTGCGCATTATGTCAGTGACTTGCCCGGTGCGGTCACGATGCTGCCGGCGATGCCGATATGGGCCTTTGGCACTTTCATCATGGGCGCGTTGATATTTGGCTTGCTGACGAGCCATTCCCGTTACTGCGGTGTAGCGCTGTCTGCGCTTGGTATCATTGCGATGGTCATGGCGCCACGTCCGGACATATTGGTGACTGGAGATGGCAAACATTTGGCATTGGTTAGTGCAGATGGCGATGTTGCATTGCTACGCGGTAAGGCAGGAGAATTTGTGCGGGGCATGATTTCTGAAAAAGCCGGCAGCGATGGAGAGGCGATACGGATTGAGGATTGGCTAGGCGCCCAGTGCACTGCCGACAATTGCGTCGTTACGCTGAAGGGCAAGAGCCGTAATTGGACTTTATTGGCCACCAGAACACGTAACCCGATACCGTCTATGGAAATGGCCGCGGCATGTAAACGTGTAGACATCGTCGTCAGCGACCGATGGTTACCGAAATCCTGTCGGCCAAAATGGATAAAGGCGGACCGCCAGTTGCTTGAACAAACGGGCGGCCTGGCTTTTTATCTGGATACACAAAGTGTGGTTACCGCAAATGAGAATAGCGGCCATTTACCTTGGGTGCAGGCTGCGCATGCTGCACGCGCGGCGCAGCCATCCTATCAATGATAACGGCGAAGCAACCCAGCCAGCTTACCCTGAACCTCAACCTCATGCTGCGCATAATATTGTGGCTCATAGCTGCCATTGGCAGGATCAAGACGGATCTGCTGACCTTCACGGCGCAGATATTTCAACGTTGCTTCCTCACCGCGCACCAACGCCACCACAATTTCACCATCGCGCGCCGTATTTGCCTTACGGATTAGGGCATAATCGCCATCCAATATCCCCGCCTCAATCATCGAGTCACCGGATACCTCAAGCGCATAATGCTCTCCTGCACCCAATAATGCCATGGGCACGGACAATGAACTTTGACCTTCAAGCGCCTCAATCGGCACGCCCGCGGCAATCTTACCGTGGAGTGGGATTTCCATCACATCATTAGCGGCGACCGGAATCTGAATTTGCGGCTTGCTCTCCTTTAGTGGGGCAAGGCGCGTCACATTGTTACTGCTGAAATTCCCGCCATCGGGCATTTTCATCACTTCAAGCGCCCGCGCACGGTTAGCCAAACGCCGAATAAATCCGCGCTCTTCCAACGCACCGATCAAACGGTGCACCCCGGATTTACTCTTCAGATCAAGCGCCGCTTTCATCTCTTCAAAAGAAGGAGAAATGCCGCTTTCATCCAATCGTTGGTTAATGAACACAAGCAGTTCGTGCTGTTTCGCCGTGAGCATATTCAGGGTTCCATCCTGTTGAACATGAATGGAACGATTAGAGAACAAAAGGGGTTAAGTCAAGAACAATTGTACAACATAGAGCCGGATTTTACGGCAGGCGCATATATTGGACCATAGTGCCTTTCGGCCTTGGCGGAACATTTGGCGGTTGAATGAGCAGCGCATTAGCTTGGGATAAGGTACGCGTTAGGCCGCTGTCCTGTGCCATGAGCGGGGTGATATGCCTGCCCTCGACCGATGCGCGCATATATTCGGCGCGATCTCCGCCTGCGGGTAAGTCACTCGCGGTCGCTGCCTCAAACAATATAGGCAAGGGTGATGGGCTGCCCGCCATGTGCCGGATGAGAGGCAATAGGAACAAAAATGCGGTGACAAAGGCAGATGACGGGTTGCCGGGCAGGCCGAGGACTAACGCGTTTCCAATCTTGCCGGCCATCAAAGGCTTTCCGGGGCGCATCGCAACCTTCCAGAAATCCATTTGCGCGCCGATATTCTGCAACGCGGTGTGCACCAGATCATGATCGCCAACCGATGCGCCACCGGTTGTGACGATGATATCGACTTGCTGGGAGAGCGCGTGCAAGCCGGTCTCTAGAACCGTCAAATCATCCCCTAAAATGCCTGCGTCCAAAACATCACAGGGTAGGCCAGCGAGCATGGCTTGCAACATAGGGCTGTTGGAGCAGGGGATTTGCGCTGGACCAGCGGGCGCACCCACAGCGACCAATTCATCGCCAGTGGCGGCAATCGCAATTCGCGGGAGGCCGCCCACAGCGAGCGTTCCATGCCCTGCCATTGCAGCCACGGCAATCGCGCCTGCGTCGAGATAGGAACCTGCGGGTAGAACTTGGTCACCTGCCTGAAAATCGCTACCAAGTCGGCGGATATTGGCGCCGATCTTAAGCGCGCGGTTTTCGGTAACGTGCAAAATGTCGCCATCGCGCGATGCATTTTCTTGAATGAGGACGCTATCCGCGTTCCGTGGCACATGCGCGCCCGTAAAAATGCGTACTGCCTCACCACTTTGCAAGGCGCCTGCAAAAGGATGTCCCGCAGCGCTTTCGCCAATCACGCGCCATGGACCAGGAAAATCGCCTGCAGCAACCGCATACCCGTCCATGGCAGATAGATCAGCTGCTGGTTGTGTACGTATCGCCGTCAAAGGCGCATGCAAATAATGCCACACGGCTTGAATCAATTCTCGTTCAACCGGGGGCAAAGGAGAAGCCAAATCCAGCAATCTGGCCTGCGCTTCTGCAACCGAAATCATGCCCGATAATCGCCCGATTTGCCGCCTGTTTTGGACAGCAAGCGAATGTCCGAAATGATCATCGATTTGTCGAGCGCCTTGGCCATGTCATACAAGGTCAGCAAGGTGACGCTGACCGCAGTCAAGGCCTCCATCTCCACGCCCGTTGGCCCGTTCAATTGGACACGGGTTTCGACACGGATGGACGTGGCTTCATATTCGAAATCTACACTAATTTTAGACAGCATGAGGGGGTGGCACAAAGGAATAAGATCGCTCGTCTTCTTGGCCGCCAATATGCCCGCGATGCGCGCCGTGCCCAACACATCGCCTTTTTTCATATTACCGGCGCGTATCGCCGCCAGTGCTTCGGCCGACATGGATATCCGGCCTTCGGCAACCGCCTCCCGCGCGGTGTCTGCCTTCGCCGAGACATCGACCATATGCGCGCCGCCATCGGCGTTGAGATGCGTGAGATCAGCCATGCCCCGTTAAAAGCCTTTTTGTTGCGGATTGAACATCATCCTGCCGCATCAGGCTCTCCCCGACAAGGAAAGTGTTAACGCCGGACTCTGCCATGCGCAGACAATCGGTATGCGTCGATATCCCGCTTTCGCATACGAGCAAAATGTCATCCGGCACCAATTTAGCCAAACGCTCCGTGGTGGCCAAATTCACCTCAAACGTTTTCAAATTGCGGTTATTCACGCCAACAAGTTTGGATTTCAGATGTTTGAGCGCACGTTCCAGCTCAACCTCGTCATGGACCTCGACCAGCACATCGAGCCCTTCTTGCCGCGCGGCGTCCTCTATCTCGACCATCATTACATCGTCCAGTGCCGCTACAATGATCAATATCGCATCAGCACCCATGGCGCGCGCTTCCGAACATTGCCATGGGTCGACCATGAAATCCTTGCGGATCACGGGCAGGTCACACGCCGCGCGCGCCGAAATCAAATAATCCTCATGCCCCTGAAAATAAGGTGCATCGGTCAACACGGACAGACAGGCGGCGCCGCCGGCCTGATAGGCGGCTGCGTGCGCAGAAGGATTAAAATCGGCGCGGATAAGGCCTTTGGAGGGACTGGCTTTCTTAATTTCTGCAATGAGCGCAATGCCGCTCTCGCTTTTAATGCGAAGCGCCGCCTCAAATCCGCGCGGGCCAGATGGCGTTGGCCAATGCGCCAGACCTTGCGGTTTGCGTTCCGATACTTCGATGCGTTTGGTCGCGCAGATTTCTGCAAGCTTGTCGGTCATCAATAGGCCACCCAACAATTCAGCAGCGCATTGGCAAGACCCTTATCGATGGCCTCCGCTGCCTCTTCCACGCCCTCAGGCATATTTTCAACGACACCTGCCACCATCAACGCCTCTGCTGCATTGAACAAAACAGCATCCCGATAAGCACCATGCTCACCCTGAAGCAGCTTGCGCAATGCAAGCGCGTTATGCTGCGCATCACCGCCACGAATGGCTTCAACAGGGTAAGAGGGAAGGCCTGCATCCGCCGCCGTCGTACGGTGGTAACGAACGCCGCTGGGTACAACGACCGCCACTGCATTGCCGCCAGCGAGGCTCAATTCATCCAAGCCTTCGTCGCCCGAAATGACCCGCGCATGTTCGGTGCCCAAATGATGCAACGCCTCTGCATAAACAGGAACATAAGCAGGGTTCGCAATGCCGATAAGCTGCCGCTTAACTCGTGCCGGGTTGGCCAGCGGCCCCATCAGATTGAAAATGGTACGTTGGCCAATGCGTAGGCGAATGGGCTGAATACGCTTCATCGCGGGATGGTGATTGGCCGCGAACAGAAAGCAGATGCCCAAATCTTTGAGCGTTTCTTGCGCCATCTGACCCGCGCGTTCCATGTTCAGGCCAAGTGCCTCCAACGTGTCCGCTGCGCCTGCTTTGGACGAAGCGGCGCGGTTGCCATGCTTGGCGACAGGCACGTCGCAAGCCGCAACAACCAAAGACACGGCGGTGGAGACATTTAACGTATGATGGCCATCACCACCCGTGCCACAAACATCTATTGCACCCTCTGGCGCGTCTATGGGGATTAAACGGTCGCGCATCGCCTGCGCCGCAGCCGCAATTTCTACCATCGTTTCGCCGCGCGCGGTGAGCGCAATTAGAAAAGCCTCAATTTCTTCCTCTGACGCGCGGGCATCTAATATGTCGGCAAAAGCCTGTGCTGCCTCGTCATGGTCGAACAAAGCTTGGGGGTCGGGTAGCCTGCCAAAACGGGTCACGCGCGATCTCTTACTTTTATTCCCGCAATATGCATGAAGTTAGCCAACATGGCGTGCCCATGTTCAGTGGCAATACTTTCAGGATGAAACTGCACACTGTGAATCGGCAATGTTGCGTGACGGAAACCCATGACATGGCCGTCATCGCTGGTGGCGTTTACAACCAAACTTGAGGGGACGTTTTCTACAATTAA
Source organism: Sphingomonadales bacterium UBA656 (assembly GCA_002299895.1). Taxonomy (GTDB): domain Bacteria; phylum Pseudomonadota; class Alphaproteobacteria; order Sphingomonadales; family Sphingomonadaceae; genus Sphingorhabdus_B. Next base: position 156,409 of record DBOC01000014.1, read on the forward strand.
GGAATGGTAGCGCGTCGCTTGAAACGGGGAGGGTAAACCTTTGAACAGGCCGCTATTATCATGCGTAACTGGCGAGGTTTTTCCATGCATAAGGCCACCACGGGCGACTGTGCCGCCAAAATGCTGCCCAATGGTCTGGTGGCCTAGGCAGACGCCGAGCAATGGCTTGCCTGCTTCGGCACAAGCGGCAACGAGATCAAGGCTCACACCCGCTTCATTTGGTGTTTTTGGTCCAGGAGAAATCAGGAACGCTTGCGCACCCGATGACAAAGCTTGCCCTGCGGAAATATCGTCATTGCGGACAACTTCTACCTCAGCGCCAAGCTCCATCAGATAATGGACAAGGTTCCAAGTAAAGCTGTCATAATTGTCGATGACTAAGATCATGCGGCGTCCCTAGCGACTTTGCCGCGTGGGTGGAAGAGGCACTATTGACCGAATTTTGCTTCACCCGCCACACGAATGGCTTCGCGCGCCGCCGCAATGAGTGCGCCGGCTTTGGCCTCACATTCACGTTGTTCATATTCGGGATTGCTGTCTGCAACGATACCAGCGCCGGCCTGCACATGCATTACCCCGTCTTTCACCACCGCAGTGCGCAAAACGATGCAGCTGTCCATGTCGCCATTGGGTGAGAAATAGCCAACACCGCCGGCATAAGCCCCGCGTGTTTCAGGTTCCAGCTCCGCTATGATTTCGCATGCCCGAACCTTAGGTGCGCCGGAAACTGTGCCAGCGGGAAAGCCAGCAAACAAGGCATCAATTGCATCTTTATCATCGGCCAATTCGCCGACTACATTGGACACAATGTGCATCACATGGCTGTAAAATTCGACCATATAGCTGTCTGTAACCGTAACGCTGCCACCCTTGGTCACGCGGCCCACATCGTTGCGGCCCAAATCGAGCAGCATGAGATGCTCGGCGCGCTCTTTGGGGTCGGCCAGCAGGGACGCCTTATTTTCCGCATCTTCAATACTGCTTTTACCGCGCGGCCGCGTTCCCGCAATTGGCCGGATTGTCACTTCGCCTCCACGCGCACGCACCAATATTTCTGGGCTTGAGCCGATAAGCGCAAATCCGGGAAGGTCGATGAAATACAGAAATGGGGAAGGGTTTATCCGCCGTAATGCACGGTACAGATGTACTGGGGGTAAATCAAAGGGTGCGGTGAACCGCTGCGCCAGCACGACTTGGAAAATGTCGCCCGCTTGTATGTAATCCTTGGCTGCAGCGACCATGCCTGCATAGCGTCCGGCGGGAAGGACTGGCTGCAGATTCAGCTCTTGTCCATCAATCTGCGCCGTTGGCTCTACCTGGCCGACATGTCCGTCATCGAGCAACCGTTCCACCTCATCCAAGCGTTCATGGGCCAACGCAACTGCACGGGTATCTTCCATGCCCGTCCAAACGGGTGCCACAAGGAACATCTCATCCTTCAATCGGTCGAATAGCAATATAACCGTTGGCCGCACAAACAGCATGTCGGGCAATTTCAAAACCGACTGCGGTGCTCGGGGAAGCTTCTCAACCAAACCAATAGTTTCATAACCGAAATAGCCAACCAAGCAGGCTAGGGCAGGTGGCAGTTCTTCGGGAACATCCATCCTGCATTCCGCCGCCAAAGCACGTAATGCATCGAGTGATGGCAGCGGGGAGGGAACAAAGGCCCCGCGATCTGTCATCCATTTGTTGTTGATTTCGGCCTTGTCGCCAGCGGCGCGGAAGACGAGGTCGGGCGCTATACCAATAAGGCTGTGGCGACCGCGTGTTTCGCCGCCCTCGACCGATTCCAAAATGAAATCGCCGCGTTCTGCCTCGAACAATTTTAGCGCAGCCGACACCGGAGTTTCGGTGTCAGCGATGCGCTTTCGCCAAATGAGCTGCGGCTTAGTTGCCGTCACGATTTGTCAGGCGAGTGCGGAGTTCTTCAATCCCGCCTTCATTCTTTTCAATACCAGCGTTTTTACCGGCAGATACGATCATCTGTGCGGCATATTCCTGCTGCAAGATGCCAGTCAGTTCCTGTTTGCGTGCCATCAGCATAGGCGCGTTACCGCCCGCATCACCCTTTATAACGTCGGTAAGATGCACCACATACCAACCGCGATCCCCACTCGCCGATAGAATTTTTGCCGTGCCCTTTTTCATGGCAAACATCATCGACAACGGTGGTGGAGCAGGTTTACCCGCACTTGAGATATCCGCGCGGGTCCCGTTAAGGCGTTCAAACTGTGCGCCCTTGATACCGGCAGCGGCAAGCGCGGCTTGTAAGGGCTGCCCCGCATCTACGGCTTTGCGCAAGGCATCCGCAGCGGCCCGTGCCGACTTTGCGCCTTCCGACAAAGCCCATTGTTGTTGCACAATGCTACGTACGTCATCCAAAGGCGGTGGCGCTGCTTCTTCGAAATCCGCAACTGCAATCATGGCGAATTTCTCACCAGGCACCAACTCAATCAATTGCGCCTCGCCGCTGGTTTCCATTTGGAACGCCGCTGGCAACATCGCCTCCATTTCTGGGATGGGCTTATAATTTGGGTTGCTGATGTCCTGTCCGGTCGCAAGCAATTTAGGCGAAGTGTTAACCTTTAAACCATTTTGTTTCGCTACATCGGAGATGGTCGCACCATCCGCGAACGCATCTTCAATCTCGGCGGTCATTTCGGTCAGCATTTCCTCGCTGCGCGTTTTGAGCAATGTTTTCTCAATGTCGGCGCGCGCGGCTGCCAGCGACTTTGCCGCAACATTATTGATGGCGTCGACACGGGCCACCGTCCAACCAAGCTTGCCACGAGCTGGTTTTGCAACGCTGCCTTGCGCCGCGGCGAATACCGCATTGGCGACTGCTGGCGTCGTTGAACTCGTTAAGCTGTCTTTGGTAACATTTGCCGATGTCGTTACCGATAGACCCAGTTCACCAGCCACCGCCGATAGCGATTTACCCGCGTTTACCTGTGCAACGACAGATTTTGCCGCGGCCTCCGTTGGCACGATCATTTGGCTGATATTACGCGTTTGCGAGGCGGCAAACTGCGCGGCATTTGCTTTATAATAAGCGGCAATGTCCGCTTCGGTAGGCTTGGCACGTTGTGTTATTATGTCGCGACCAAAAATAGCATAGCTGATAGCGCGCTTTTCGGGGATGGTGAACTTTACGGCATTGGCGCCGTAAAACTTCGCTAAAACAGCCTCGTTTGGCGCGCGCGTTGGCAAAAATGCTGTTGCTGGAATGGACGCAATCTGTCCAGTGCGCTGCTCCAGCATTAACGAGGCATAAGGCAACACCATACCGTCAGGCGCAGCTGGTCCGCTAGCGGCTGCGGGCAAAATCTGCTGTGCGAATAAATTTTGAGTTATATCGTCGCGAATGGCTTTTTCGCTAACGCCTATTTGCTGGGCAAAGGCGCGAAACGCTTCAGCGCTGAACTTGCCATCTAGCCCCATGGCTCCTGGGATTTTGCGTATTTCAGAATCTACCAGGCGCTTACTCACCGCCATGCCATATTCTTCACCAAAAACCGTGATGGCATAGCGGTTGATTAATTGTTCCAAAGTGGAATCCAGACCACCACCATCGACAAATTGGCTCATATCAAGCGTTGGCGTGTTCTGACGCTCTGCCCGCAATTGATTTTCAAGCGCGTCATTCAACTCACTCAAAGTGATATTCTTGTCGCCTACTCGGGCAACGTTACCGCCACTTAATGCGCCAAAATTGCCAGAACCACTGACGTCCCCAAGCGCAAAGGCAATGGCGATCAATCCAACAAATATGAGCGCGAAAAGCGCGCCGAACTTTGAATTAATGAGCGAACGGATGGAGCTAATCATGAACTGTTATTTCCTGCGTATACGGCACTAAACGCCTTCTGCGTGCCGCTTTAGGCGGCAAGGCGCTGGCAATCAAGGGATAGACTTGCCCAAAGGGCGGAAAGCATGGATAGCCCAAATAGATTCGTACCGCAGCAATATCAGGGGTGTCAGATGCGTAAATTCATTGTCGGCAATTGGAAAATGAACGGCACGTCCAGTGATCTGGACGAAATAGCCGCAATTTCTGTTGTGGCGCAGCATCATATTACTGTGGATTCGGCTTTATGTGTTCCGGCCACGCTGATCGAACGCGCCGTAAAAGCCGTTGGCGCGTTTCCGATCGGCGGCCAAGATTGCCACATGCAGAAATCCGGCGCGCATACAGGCTGCGTGTCTGGCGACATGTTATCCGATGCAGGCGCAGTACTGACCATCATTGGGCATAGTGAACGACGCGCAGCGCAACAGGAACAGGACAGCGATATCCGTGCCAAGGCCGAAGCGGCGCAGGCCGCGGGTTTAAACGCCATTGTTTGCGTCGGCGAAACGCTTGAAGAACGAGAGGCTGGCAAGGCGTTGGACATCGTACTTGCCCAAGTTGCGCATTCCTTGCCGGACTCCGCAGCAGGCGGGTGGCTCAGCGTTGCTTACGAACCGGTATGGGCGATCGGGACGGGCCGTGTTGCGGAACCTGCCGATGTCGCAGAAATGCACGCCGCCATCCGTACAGCCCTGGTTGGGCGATTTGGCGCAGAGGGCTCCAACATCCGTATTCTATACGGCGGCTCGATGAACGGCGACAATGCTGCCGTCTTACTGGCGGTGCCAAATGTTGACGGTGGATTGATTGGCGGCGCAAGCCTGACGGCAGCTAAATTCCAACCGATATTGGGCGCAGCGCAGGCCATCGGCGAATAGCATTGAAGAATTGTTATACGCTCGCTATGTGGGCGGGGGTAATCATTGGCGCTTTGCCTTTCAAATTCGGATTTTCTGTCATGGGTATCTTTCATTTTCTCATCGTGGTTCAGGCCATTATCGCGGCATCGCTCGTTGGCGTCATTTTGATGCAACGTTCCGAAGGCGGCGGCTTGGGCATGGGGGGAAGCCCATCGGGCCTCATGTCCGCCCGCGGCGCAGCAGACTTTTTGACGCGTACCACGACCATTTTGGCGACCGCGTTTATCATTTTATCGATATCACTGGCTTTTGTTGCCGCGAAAAAGGGTGGTAGCGCTGAAATCGATAATAGCTTGCAACGCACCGAGGTGCCCGCAGCGCCGACAGCGCCCGTGACGAATGCACCAGCGACTGCAACGCCAACAGTGCCTGTGCCTGCAACCGAAGTGCCGCTCGACAAATAACCTTCGGGTCGGAAAACCCGTTTTACACAAGTTAATTTTCATCGGGCGGATTCGCGCGCTTGTGTTTTGGTGAAAAGATAGCTTAAGCCTTTTCTCCCATGGCACGGTTCATTTTTATCACCGGTGGCGTGGTCTCCTCGCTTGGCAAAGGTCTTATGGCGGCATCGCTTGCTGCCCTTTTGCAAGCGCGCGGCTATCGCGTCCGCATCCGGAAGTTCGACCCTTATCTGAACGTCGATCCAGGCACGATGTCGCCGTATCAACATGGCGAAGTTTATGTGACCGATGACGGCGCGGAAACCGACCTCGATCTTGGCCATTATGAACGTTTTACCGGCGTTTCTGCGCGTCAGTCAGACAATATTACGTCGGGCCGAATTTATCAGACGATTATCCAAAAAGAACGTCGGGGGGATTATCTCGGCGCAACAGTGCAGGTCATTCCGCATGTTACCGACGCGATTAAAGAATTTGCTAAAGCAGATACGCAGGATTTGGATTTCGTTCTTTGCGAAATCGGCGGCACGGTAGGCGATATCGAATCGCTGCCGTTTATTGAGGCCATTCGCCAGTTGCGCAATGAACTTGGCCGTGAACGGACCTTGTCCGTTCATGTAACCTTGGTGCCCTATATTGCGGCGGCAGGTGAGTTGAAAACGAAACCAACCCAGCACAGCGTGCGCGAATTGACATCCTTGGGTATTCAACCTGATGTTCTATTGTGCCGTTGCGAACATCCGCTGCCGGAAACAGAGCGCGCGAAAATCGCAGCATTTTGTAACGTGCGTAAAGAGGCAGTCATTCCTGCGTTGGATGCAAAGAGCATTTATGCTGTGCCCCTGCAATATCATGCCGAAGGGCTTGATAACGAAGTCTTGCGAGCATTTGGTCTTGAATCGGGTGGCGAGCCTGATCTTGGCCGTTGGGATGATATTATCGACCGGCAGTCAAACCCTGAGGGCGAGGTTACGATTGGCGTTGTCGGCAAATATGTCGGTCTTGCCGATGCATATAAGTCCCTCAATGAAGCTTTAACGCATGGCGGCTTGTCAAACCGTGTGAAGGTTAACATCAAATGGATTGATGCGGAATTGTTCGAGCAGTCCGAAGATGACATTGCCACCGCGTTGGAACCCATGAATGCTATTTTGGTCCCAGGCGGGTTTGGGGAGCGCGGCTCCGAAGGTAAGATTGCTGCGGTCAAATTCGCGCGTGAACGTCAGGTACCCTTTTTCGGCATCTGCTTGGGCATGCAAATGGCCTGTATTGAGGGTGCACGGAATACTGCTGGGTTATCAGACGCATCCAGCACCGAATTTGGCCCTACAGACGAACCTGTCGTTGGCATCATCACCGAGTGGATGAGCCAGGAGGGGCTTCAAAAGCGTGAAACGGGCGGTGACATGGGGGGCACGATGCGCCTTGGTGCTTATGATGCTGTGCTTGCCGGCAACAGCCATGTGGCGTCGATTTACGGCACGCAGGACATATCTGAGCGGCATCGCCATCGTTATGAGGTCAATGTCCATTATAAATATGCGTTGGAGCAGGGTGGTCTGGTGTTTAGCGGCATGTCGCCCGACGGGGAGCTGCCCGAGATAGTCGAACGTCCCGACCATCCATGGTTTATCGGTGTTCAGTTCCACCCAGAGTTGAAATCACGGCCATTTGCGCCGCACCCCTTGTTCGCGAGCTTCGTGAAAGCTGCAATGGAACAGAGCCGCTTGGTATAAGGCGCGCGCTGCCGGCTTTGCTCTAGGCTTATGCAGAAAGTGAAGGGGCGGCACGTCTGTATCGTCCGCCCCTAATCTTATGGCTTACGCTGCTTGCGGACCTTTTTTCGTGGGCGCAGCATCATGTTCAATCACAGTGGTCGCCGTTTTCGCGCCAATCGCAATTTTGCGCGGCTTCAACGCTTCAGGCACTTCGCGCACTAGGGTGATGATAAGAAGACCATCGGCCATGTCTGCATCCGTCACATGTATGTGATCGGCAAGCTGGAACCGGCGTTCGAAATTCCGGTTAGCGATGCCCATATGCAGAAAATCGCGATTATCATTGCTTTCGGACTGTTTGCTGCCGGTAACGATCAGCAAATTTTGTTGCGCGACGATTTCCACCTCATCGATCTTAAATCCGGCAACGGCAACAGTGATCTTATAGTCATTTTCGCCCGTGCGTTCGATGTTGAAAGGTGGATAATTTTCATTTTGCGCGGCGCGCCCCGTGGTTTCGAGCAGCTCAAAAAGGCGGTCAAAGCCAACGGTATTCCGGCGATAAGGTGTAAAATCAAAACGGTTCATTTCAAATTCTCCATCAAGCAATTTGGTTCTTCGCTAACCCCGCAGTTGCAGCGGCCAGCATGTTACGTTTTGGAGCCTTTCGGCCTCCGGGAAGCAAGATGGGATGCGGCAAAAAAATTGCAAGGGTAAAATTATTGCGGAGAATATAGTCCCGTCATATGGTCCCAATAAGAAACAAGGCCGCTCGGATATTCCGAACGGCCTCGCTCTGCGGCATTTCACCGAAAGATTTCAGGCCACAACCGATCCCCATCGGCGGGTCTGATTTTCTCCCTGAACCATCGGCCATATAAGGCTTTCGATGCATTCTCTGCCTGCATCATCTTTTGGTATGCGCTTTGCAAATAGAACCAGACTCCGGCCAACATTTTTTCCAATGCTGTGGCGTCCCTGCAACAATAGTTGCAAGTTTTCATGGCGGAACCTAAGAACAGTCTATGCCAAAATTTTCGATGAGTGTCCGCACATGATATTGTCGCGATATGAACGCATGGTCGCTCGCCGATATCTACTTCCAGGGAAGGGCGAGGGCTTTATTTTTCTCGTCGCTAGCATCAGCCTGGTTGCCGTTGCATTGGGTGTCGCGGCGTTGATTATCGTAATGAGCGTGATGAACGGCTTTCGGGCCGAATTATTTGACAAAATTGTCGGCCTGAACGGCCATGCCGTTATTCAGGGCTATGGCGGTCGCTTGCAAGATTGGCGGCAAATCCTCAGTGAAACGAAGCAAACGGACGGTGTAACTGATGCTACAGCATTGATTGAGCAACCCTTGCTAACAACCTTCAATGGACGGGTTGAGGCCATTTTGGCGCGCGGCATGTCCGTGAATGATGTCCTAAGAAACGATACGTTGAAGGGAAAGACTGTCGCGGGCGATTTGCGCAGGTTGAACGCCAATGCGGATAAGGTCGCGATTGGCTCGCGGCTTGCCCAAAATCTTGGCGTGCAAGTCGGGCAGAGCATTACGATCATCAACCCTGCAGGACGCACCACGCCGTTTGGCACCGTGCCGCGTGAAATTTCCTATGAGGTCGCGGCTATCTTTGAGGTTGGCGTGTATGATTATGACAAAGCGTTTGTCATCATGCCAATCGAACGGGCGCAAATCCTGATGCTGATGGGGGATGAAATCGGCATGATCGAGATTAAGACCGATAACCCCGATAAGGTGAACGAGATTCTCCTGCCATTATTGCCAAAGCTTGAGAACAGAGGTCAGATTGTCGATTGGAAAAGCATGAATGCATCCTTGTTCGAAGCTTTGGCGGTTGAACGGGTTGCCATGTTTGTCGTGCTATCGATTATAGTGCTGGTTGCCGTATTCAACATATTGTCGTCCCTCATCATGCTGGTGCGTGCTAAAACACGCGATATTGCGATATTGCGGACTATGGGCGCTTCGCGAAAATCACTACTGAAGATATTTATGACGGTCGGCTTGTTAATTGGCGCGTCCGGAATTGTTTTGGGCATGATATTGGGGGCGATATTCCTATATTTTAGGCAGTCGGTCGTGAACTTCATTCAATTTGTCACTGGACAGAATTTGTGGGACCCTTCGATCCGCTTCCTGACCGAGCTGCCGTCGCGCACGGACCCATTGGAAGTTCTTGCGATCTGTGGGCTGGCTTTGTTGTTCAGCTTCCTTGCAACCTTGTACCCGGCGTTAAAGGCCGCAAGTACCGACCCAGTTCAGGTGCTGCGCTATGAATAATGTCCTAGAACTTATTGATGTTAAGCGAAAATTTGTCCAAGGCGATGTGACCATAGAGGTCCTGCGCGGTGTTGATCTGCGCATTGGCAAGGGTGAGCTTGTGGCATTGCTTGGACCGTCAGGTTCCGGAAAATCAACGATGCTTCAGGCTATCGGTCTGTTGGAGGGTGGATTTTCGGGGTCCATAAAATTGGACGGCGAAGAAGTTAGCGCTGCGGGCGTCGACCGCCAGACCGAGATACGCCGTCAAAAACTGGGGTTTGTGTATCAGTTCCACCATTTGCTGCCCGACTTTGACGCGTTGGAAAATGTAATTTTGCCTCAGCTGATTGCCGATGTTGCGCCTGATGTTGCACTAGACCGAGCGACATATTTACTCACTCAATTGGGGCTATCCGAACGGCTGCACCATCGGCCATCAAAACTGTCCGGCGGTGAGCAGCAGCGAGTTGCCGTAGCGCGGGCATTGGCGAACCGACCTAAGTTGGTGTTGGCAGATGAACCCACCGGCAATTTGGATGAGCATACGGCGGATATCGTGCTCGGCGAATTTATGGCGCTGGTGCGCGAAGTGGGATCTTCTGCCATAGTTGCAACGCATAATGAGCGGTTAGCAGCCAAGATGGACCGCATCGTGCGCTTGCATGATGGCAAATTGGGCTAAAAGAGGGGAACCAGCATGTCAGTTTATGATTTTACGGTAAAAATGCCTGGCGGCGGTACCGAGGCGATGGCGGCCCATAAAGGCAAGGTGCTTTTAGTGGTGAATACCGCGTCCAAATGTGGCTTCACACCGCAGTATAAGGGCTTAGAGGCGCTCTATCGCCAGTATAAGGACCAAGGGTTAGAAATCTTGGCATTCCCATGTAACCAATTCGGTGCGCAGGAACCTGGCGATGCCCAAGAAATAAAGAATTTCTGTTCGCTGACCTATGACATCTCCTTTCCATTGGCGGCCAAAATCGATGTCAACGGAACGGATGAAGATCCATTGTGGCATTATCTGAAACAACAGCAAGCCGGCCTTTTAGGTTCACGCGGCATCAAATGGAACTTCACCAAATTTTTGGTCGATCGCAAAGGCAATGTCGTTGCACGCCATGGTCCTCAGGTAAAACCAGAGGCGTTGGCAAAGGACATTGAAAAATTGCTCGCAGAGCCAGCCTGATTGTCCACAGTTTAGCCTGAATCAGGCTTTGTCGAATCGGTAAGGTCAATTAACGATAGGGCATGGCTTATGTTCCCTTCGTCCCGCTGCGCGTGTATTCTGCATACACCATATTAGAAGGCGCAATCGAGCCCAAGGCTATTGGCGATACCGCAAAGAAATTAGCCTTTCCTGCCATCGCTATTTGTGATCGCAATGGTCTTTATGGCGTTATGCCGTTTCAGGACGGCGCGAAATCTTACGGCGTTCAACCTATTATTGGCACGATGCTCGGCATCCGGCGACCGACAAACGACGGAAAATTCATCCGGGATTGGTTGCCCTTATTTGCCCAAAACGAAAGCGGTTATAGTAATCTTTGCCGATTGGTTTCCATGGCGCATCTGGATCGTCCGGAGGATCTTGATGCGCATGTGACGTTGGAGCAACTGGCAGAACATAAGGACGGCCTAATCGCCCTGACAGGTGGTGCAGAGGGTGCGCTCGCCCGGTTATTGAGCGAGGGGCAACATGATGCGGTATCCAGCTACCTGACACGTCTACAGGCGCTGTTTTCCGACAGTTTGTATATCGAACTCAGCAGGCGCAACGACGCCGTTGAAGAAGCCGCCGAAGACGCGCTCATTGACCTTGCATATGCGCGCAATATCCCATTAGTCGCCACAAATCCGGCTTTTTATGCTGAACCGGATTTCTTTGACGCACATGATGCAATGCTTTGCATTTCAGATGGTGCCTATATCGAAAGCGCGGATCGCCGCAGGAGCAGCCGCGAAACTTGGATAAAATCGGGCAAGCAAATGGCGGAATTGTTCGCAGATTTGCCTGAGGCGCTCGCAAATACTTTAGTCATCGCGCGACGCTGTGCAACGCTCGCGCCCTATCGAAACCCGATTTTGCCAAGCCTTGCCGGCGATCGAACAGCCGAAGATGCACAACTGCGCGAAGATGCACGAATTGGCCTAGAGAAACGCCTTGAGATAGCAGGGATAACCGACCCTGATGAGCAACAAATCTATTTTGACCGGTTGAAATTTGAGGCTGATGTCATTTGCGCCATGGGTTTTCCTGGATATTTCCTAATCGTTGCCGATTTTATCAAATGGGCGAAGGAACAGGATATTGCAGTTGGCCCAGGCCGTGGGTCGGGTGCAGGCTCACTGGTCGCTTGGGCGCTGACAATTACGGATCTTGACCCGATTAAGCTTGGTTTACTCTTCGAACGCTTCCTCAACCCAGACCGTGTGTCGATGCCTGACTTCGACATCGATTTTTGCGAAACGCGCCGTGGCGAAGTTATTCGTTATGTGCAGAAGAAATATGGTTCGCGCCAAGTTGCGCAGATTATAACCTTTGGAAAGTTGAAAGCACGCGCCGTCCTGCGTGACACCGGACGCGTGCTGCAGATGAGCTATGGCCAAGTGGACAGGCTGTGCAAACAAGTTCCAAATTTACCGGCTGATCCATGGGATTTGAAGCGCGCTCTATCTGGCGTGTCGGAGTTGCGAGAGGAATATCGGCGTGATGCCCAGGTTAAACGATTGTTTGACCTTGCGATGAAGTTGGAGGGCTTACCACGTCACAGTTCGACACATGCCGCCGGTGTGGTGATTGGCGACCGCGCATTATCGGAATTGGCGCCATTATATCGGGATCCGCGTTCGGACATGCCGGTCACGCAATTCGACATGAAATATGTCGAGAGCGCTGGCCTGGTTAAATTTGACTTTCTGGGTCTTAAAACCCTCTCTGTGCTGCAAAAGGCGAGCCAGATGCTTGCCAAAAGAGGCGTAGAGATAAATCTCGACCTTCTGCCGCATGATGACCCCGCTGTGTATGAATTGCTGCAGCGTGGTGATACCGTTGGCGTTTTTCAATTGGAATCCGAAGGCATGCGCCGGACGCTTGCGGCGGTGAAGCCGACAAACTTTGGAGACATCATCGCTCTGGTGTCGCTGTACCGTCCAGGTCCAATGGACAATATTCCGATGTTTGGGCGACGCAAAAATGGGGAGGAGAGCATTGAATATCCGCACCCATTGTTGGAGCCAGTGTTGAACGAAACTTACGGGATTTTCGTTTACCAAGAACAGGTTATGCAGGCAGCACAGATTTTGGCGGGGTACAGCCTTGGGGAAGCAGATTTGCTTCGGCGGGCCATGGGTAAAAAGATTCAGGCTGAAATGGATGCCCAGCGCGAACGTTTCGTCACAGGTTGCGCCACGCACGCGATTTTACCCACCCGCGCCAATGAGCTGTTTGACTTGATCGATAAATTCGCTGGCTATGGTTTTAACAAAAGCCACGCTGCCGCTTATGCGGTTTTGGCGTATCAGACCGCATGGTTGAAAACGCATCACCCTGAAGAATTTTATGCTGCGTCCATGTGTTTTGACATGCATCAAACCGACAAGCTTGCGATTTTCATGGACGACATGCGGCGCCTTGAGGTTAGTTGTCTGGCTCCGGACATCAACCGCAGCGAAGCTGAATTTTCCGTTGAAACCGACGCGCACGGAGAGCACGCGGTGCGCTACGCATTGGGCGGCATAAAGAATGTCGGCGAACGGGCGATGGAAATACTCGTCACTGAACGCACGACAGCAGGTTTGTTTAAAAGCCTTGATGACTTTGCCAATCGCGTTGATCCAAGCCAAATTAACCGCAGAAGCCTTGAAAATCTTGCTGCTGCAGGGGCATTTGACGCGCTGGAACCAAACCGTGGCGCAGTATATGCGGCGGCAGAAACGCTTTTAGCTGCAGCACAATCGGCGCGGGATTCACGCGAAAGCGGGCAGGGCGGGCTATTTGGTGAGGGCGGGTCTGACATGGCGGCGCTGCGGATCGACAACAGGCTGCACTGGGCACCCGGCGAACAAATGAATCAGGAAAAAGACGCATTTGGCTTTTATTTTTCGGCGCATCCTTGCTCACAATATGATGCATTGGCCATTAGCCACGGCGCAAAACCTTATGCGGTTTGGCTCGATAGCGGACCAATACCCGAAGGTGTCCGCCGCGCAGCTACCATGTCAGCATTGATCGAAGGTGTGCGTTGGCGCGAATCCCGCAAGGGTAAGCGTTTCATGATTGCGGATTTTTCGGACATTAGCGGTCAATTTTCGGTACGTTGTTTTGACGAAGCGATTGGTACGCAACTTGGCGAGTGGGCAAAAGAGGCCGAGTGCCTTTTGCTTCATTGCGAGATGGACATGCGTCCCGGCGATGAAACGCCGAGCTTTACAGTAAAAAGCGCCAAACCCCTTTCAGGGTTAACCAGCGTGTCGCGATTAAAAATGAAGTTAGATGTGACCCATGAGGCAGCCTTGTCGCGGCTCGCGGAAATGGTCGCGCCATTACATGGAGGCCGTAGCGAATTGGTCATAAAAACCCGCGCGGACGATGGTCGCTTTGTGCATATCGTGCTGGGTCGCCGCTTCCAGATTGATGCATCATTGCTCGACCAAGTGCGCACAATCGACGGTATTGAAAATGTAGAGCTTGCACCATTGGGGCCACTTTTGGCATTGGTGCACTGAGCGGCAAAGATCGTAGACAGTAATTACGTCTGTAGTATCCTACGGCGTGGTAAGAGGGAGAGATTTTGATGCACGGCACCATGCAAGACTGGGACCTCCGCGTTCCGCATTTGATTGACTATGCAGCCCGCGAACATGGGACGCGCGAAATTGTGACGCGTTGGACTGATGGGACGATTGAGCGCACAAGCTGGTCTGGTGTTGCCACCGAAGCGCGCAAATTGTCACAAGCCTTTGCAGGTTTAGGCCTGCAAAAGGGCGACCGGATTGCAACCTTTGCAATGAACCATCACCGGCACTTGGCAGCTTGGTATGGGGCTATTGGCTTTGGTGGTGTCATCCATACTGTGAATGTGCGGCTCTTCGACGAAGACCTGATCTACATCATGAACCATGCTGAAGATAAGGTGCTGATGTATGACGCAATGTTTCAGACCATCATCGATAGATTGAAACCGCATCTGAAGACCGTTGAGCATTATGTTATATTTGATCGCGACGATAGCTACGGCGCCTTCATCGCGGCCCAAGATGGGAATTATGAATGGGCAACCGGCGACGAGCGCGATGCTTGTATGCTGTGTTATACCAGCGGCACAACGGGCAATCCTAAGGGCGTTTTATATCAACACCGCTCAACGATGTTGCATGCCATGGCCGAAATCGCACCCGCCATTTTTGACCTGAGCCCGCAATCGGCGCTGCTCCCCATCGTACCGATGTTCCATGCGGCCAGCTGGGGCCTTCCCTTTGCAGGCGCTGCGGCGGGTGTGAAGTTCGTATTTTCAACCACCAACGATGCTGCCACCTTGCATGGCCTGATGCTGCAAGAAGGTATTACCCATAGCGCAGGAGTGCCTACAGTATGGCTGTCGATGTTCGCACATTTGGATGCAGAGTCAGCAGCGGGACGTGAAGCTACGCTTGGCAAATTGCGCTTGGTAACAATTGGTGGATCGGCGGCCCCGCGCGCTATGATTGAGCGTTTGATGAAGGCTGGCGTCCGCGTATCGCACGCATGGGGCATGACAGAAACATCGCCTATTGGTACCATGGGGGCGCCGACGCCCGATTGGGACGATCTTACGCTTGAGCAGCAAATTGACATCGTGTGCAAGCAAGGCCGCACCCCTTTCGGCGTTGAACTGCGCGTGATAGACAAGGATGGCAATGTCGCACCGCGCGATGGTGTGACGTCTGGTGCGCTCCAAATCCGCGGGCCATGGGTCATTAAACGCTATTTCAAGGCAGATGCCGACGCAGTGGACGCGGATCAGTGGTTTGATACCGGAGATGTTTCCGTGCTCCACCCCGACGGCACGATGCAGATCACCGATCGTGTCAAAGATGTTATTAAATCCGGCGGCGAGTGGATTAGTTCGGTTGAACTCGAAAATATAGCGGTAGGTTGCCCCGGTATTGCAGAAGCCGGCGCGATTGGCATCCCGCACCCCAGATGGGATGAGCGGCCTGTCCTGATTGCCGTAAAGAAACCCGGCGCCCAGGTTGATGAGGCGGGGGTAAAGGCCTATTTAGCGGAACGCATCGTCAAATGGTGGATGCCGGATCGTGTGCTATTTGTGGACGAACTGCCACACACAGGCACCGGCAAAATCCAAAAGGTAGCGTTGCGTGCGCAGTTTAAGGATTTCGTGCTGGAGGATTAAAAAGGTTAACCGGCCTTTATGTAATTTAGGTGGCCATGGCTGCCTAAATCACACCTCACGCAAGCGCGGCATTAGTTCCACAAAATTGCAGGGACGATGGCGGCTGTCGAGTTGATGGACCAGTATCTGGTCCCAGCCATCCTTAACGGCACCATTTGATCCCGGAAGAGCAAAAACATAGGTTCCGCCGGCCAGTACGGCGCAAGCCCGTGACTGTATGGTGGATGTGCCAATGCTCGCGAAGCTTAACCAGCGGAACAGTTCGCCGAAACCCGGAATATCTCTGGTCTTTACACGATCAAGGGCTTCGGGGGTTACATCGCGTCCGGTCAAACCTGTTCCACCAGTTGAGATAACCACATCGATATGATGGTCATCAATCCAGCTTTGTAACTGTGCGGTGATTAACGCGGTGTCGTCGCGCAAAATGGCGCGATCAGCAAGTTTGTGCCCGGCAGCGACGATCCGTTCGGCTAAAATATCACCACTGGTATCATTGTCTAAGCTGCGGGTATCAGACACCGTCAGTAGCGCGATATTTACTGGCCTGAATAGTCTGTTTTCATCGAGCGGCAATGGTACCTCCTGTCATTCTTCGCGTGGTGACGGTGCCATTGGCATCCGGGAATTTTGGCCACATATATTGAGCCAGCCCCTTCAAACTTCCTGAGGGCTTGTTTTCACGCATCTCGTAGATCCAGTAATTACGAAGGATGATGGCCACATAACCCCGCGTTTCCCAATACGGGATAGATTCAATGAACAGCAATGGATCGCCATTGTCGCGTATCTCGCTGTTCCAACGGGCCACAGGCGAAGGTCCTGCATTATACGCAGCGATAACCTTGGGCAAAAACCCACCCGTTATGGGGAGATCGCGCAGCTTTTCCAAATAGGATTGCCCATATTCCAGATTAACAGTCGGTCGATCCAAATCTGCAGCTGTAAAAGACAAACCGCGCGCACGCGCCAGATCCTGCGCTGTGCCAGGGCGCACCTGCATCAGGCCGCGTGCACCAGCGGGGCTAATCACGTCTGTGCGAAAATTGGACTCTTGCAGCGTATGGGCGTAAACTAAGGAAGGCGTCACGCGCCAACCCCCAGTGGGTGCCCAATTAGGCAGTGGATAACGGGCTGTGGCCGTGCTTTGATCACGCGAGGGACCATAATGGCCGAACCAGAATTGTGTTGATGCCAAGTTCAGGGCGCCCGCCAAATACGCAAGGTTGGCGTGCTGCCGCACATCTCCAATCCTCGCCTGATGACGCAATGCCGTATCGGCTAGTTTATTCTGGCCAATTTCGACAAGCGAGACTGCCAATATGGCGTTTGGTTGGCTTTGCAAACTTGTCCAATCAAACTTGCCAACTTTTGCGACTTTGCGTGCGATCGGTTCCATTCCAAGTGCTTCGCTAGCGAGTAAGCCGTAAAATGTTTCCGATAGCTGTGCCGCTTTTTGCATCTTGGGCTGCATAAGTTGCGGCTGCTGCGTGGCCATGGCTGCACGGGCGCCCCAAAACAGGCCTGCGGCCTTTAAGTCATCGTTGCCGGCAAAACGGGCCACATGGTCAAAAGCATCATAGGCGGCGGTGTAGTCGCCTAGCCGCCAAGCGGCAAGACCCACTACCCAGCTAGCCTGCGTGCCCCACGCGCCGCCCGCAACTTGTGCCACAGCGGCTACACGTTGAGCCGATGCATCGTCATTCTCGATATAATAAGACCATGCAACCCGATAGCGCAGCTCTGTCAGCGCTTCGGGTGACAATTCCAATGCTTTGCTTTCCAAAAATTGTTCGGCGGCAAAAGGTTGGTCATTTTTAATAAACACCTGCAATTCAGCTCGCACGCTATCGCTGGCTTTATTTGCGGGTAAATCTCTTTTTGGAGCGCCACCTAGCCATGAAAAGCGGCGTATGCCTGGCCGGCTGGGGATGATTTCTAGACCGCGCTTCCGTGCCATAGTCGCCAATAGTTCAGCCTGCGGTAAATAAGGCG
This sequence comes from Sphingomonadales bacterium UBA656, assembly GCA_002299895.1. Lineage (GTDB taxonomy): Bacteria > Pseudomonadota > Alphaproteobacteria > Sphingomonadales > Sphingomonadaceae > Sphingorhabdus_B. The sequence goes on from DBOC01000014.1 coordinate 173,975, forward strand.
CCGCCTGCAATAGGGCTTCGAGCTGCGCGACCTCCACTATTGGGCTATTAGGTGCAAGATACAATTCGGCGCGCGCCATTGCAGACATTGGTCCTTGGGGAGCGGCATCAATCATGATTGCAGCTTCCTCCCATTTTCCTGACTGTATAGCGGCGAAAATGGCAGAAAATGCATCTTTTTCTTTGGCATTCAGAATTTTAGGAACTGGCTGGGTGGCTGCGATAATACGAAAACCACCGCTCGAATTTGCATGCACTGCCGCAATGGGGGTGCATGCAAGGGCTAAAGCCAATATTCGCACCTTTTTTAGTCTCAGGGGCATTGAAGCACCTCTTTTGCAAACATTTGCAAATCCCGCCACGCCTGTTTTTTCATTGCAGGCCGCGCAATAAGGGTTCGTGGATGAAACGTCACCAGTGTCGGTAGGTTGAACCCATCTTCATGCACATAACGTAATTCTGCACGCGAATGCATGAGTTCTTCGCCCAATAGAGCCTTGCATGCGGCCGAACCGAGTATCACCAGCGATTTAGGCTTAATCAATTTTATCTGATGCAGCATAAACGCAGAAAGGTCAGGCAGGTCGTTATCGGGAACTTCGCCTGTTGATGGCATGCTCGTCGCCAACCATGTACAATAACATTGCGCGGTTTCTATCCCGATTGCTGCAAGCATCCGGTGAAAGAGGCTGCCATTTGCTGACATGTGCATATCGTTACTATCCAATATGTCTGGTAAGTCAGAAATGACCATCACATCGCAAACGTCGGGACCACTTGGCGGAAAGCGAATGGGACCATAAACATTGCCAGGTAGGGGGGAACCATTTGCAACCATCTGACGCAGAGTGGCAATATCACTGGGCCACATATTTGCAGGCACCGCGGCCAATTCAGCCTGCTTTTTTTCAGTATTGGAAAGGATCGGCATTGTAGGAGATGAATCGACGGCATCGCGCGCAAGCAAATCCAACGTTTTTTCCTGCACAGCGGAATCTACCCCGGCTAGCTCCCACCAACCAGATAGTGATTCAACCACAGCAAATGTGGTATTTTTCCCCTGATCCTCCATAAAACCCTTCAGTCACCAGTTGACGGCAGGGTCAATTGCTTGGCATGGCAATTCCCACAGGCTGTTCATATAACGGGACGGTCGGAATTATATGCCGGGTAAAGGATAAAGGCAATGAGTGAACGTGAGTCGATGCCCTATGACGTTGTTATTGTTGGTGCCGGGCCAGCAGGACTTTCGGCCGCAATTCGCATAAAACAATTATCCCCTGATACCAGCGTTTGCATCCTTGAAAAAGGTTCCGAAGTGGGCGCGCACATATTGTCGGGTGCGGTCATTGATCCCAAAGCGCTAGATGAGCTGCTGCCTGATTGGCGCAATATGGGTTGTCCGCTGGCCGACACGCCCGTGAATGACAATCAACATTGGATCATGACTAAAACCGGCAAGTTCAACATGCCGCATTTCCTGACGCCCGGTTTCATGCACAATAAGGGTACATATACCGGCTCGCTTGGCAATGTATGCCGCTGGTTGGCCGGGCAGGCGGAAAATCTAGGTGTCGAAATTTTCCCAGGCTTTTCGGCTGCAGAAATTCTCTACAACAGCGACGGCTCAGTTAGGGGGGTCGCCATCGGTGACATGGGCATTGCGCGCGATGGCAGCCATAAAGACGATTATATGCGTGGCATGGAACTGCATGCGAAATATACATTCTTTGCCGAAGGCGTGCGTGGTCATCTTACGAAGTTGCTCAAACCACAATTTGCGCTCGATAAGGATTGTGAGCCGCAGGTGTACGGTATTGGCCTGAAGGAATTGTGGGATATTCCGCCGGAGCAACATTCTGCTGGCCGGGTTATCCATAGCCAAGGCTGGCCATTGACGGATGCCAATGGCGGCGCATTCCTTTATCATCAAGCGAACAACCAAGTTGCCTTGGGTTTTGTTGTGTGGCTGAATTATTCAAACCCCTATCTGTCGCCTTTTGAAGAATTGCAGCGCTGGAAAACCCATCCCGAGGTAAAGAAGATACTCGCTGGCGGTCGCCGTGTTTCCTACGGCGCACGAGCGATTAGCGACGGTGGTTGGCAATCGGTACCTGAACTTACATTCCCTGGCGGTGCATTGATTGGCTGTTCTGCCGGGTTCGTAAACGTTCCGCGTATCAAAGGCACGCATACGGCGATGAAGTCGGGCATGCTTGCGGCAGAAGCGGCTGTTGAGGCGCTGGCTGCGGGTCGCGAACATGACGCGCTTACTTCCTATCAGACGGCTTATGAAAATAGCTGGATTTACAAAGAATTGCGTATGGTGCGCAATGTCCTCCCGCTGGTCGAGAAATATGGAAACCTGCTGGGTAGCGCGCTTGCTGGCGTCAACATGTGGCTGGAGAATTTCGGCATACGCATGCCGTTCACCATGAAGCACCACCCGGACCATAAGGCGCTGAAAAAGAAAAGCGAAGCCAAACGGATTGAGTATCCAAAACCCGATGGGGTGTTCAGCTTTGACCGTCTGTCCTCGGTTTTCCTGTCAAACACCAACCACGCCGAAGACCAGCCAGTTCATTTGCAGGTTAAAGATATAGATCTGCAGAAAAGCAGCGAGTTTATGGAGTTTGCGGGCCCATCAACGCGTTATTGCCCTGCAGGCGTGTATGAGTGGATTGAAGAAGAGGGCAAGGACGCCCATCTCCAAATCAATTCGCAAAACTGCGTCCATTGCAAGACTTGCGACATCAAGGACCCGAACCAGAATATCAATTGGGTGACGCCTGAAGGTGGCGGTGGGCCAAATTACCCCAATATGTAATTCGGGGGGCGCTTTAGTCGCCGTCCGGGGTTAGGGTAGCGCCGTGGAACATTCTGAAATTGCTTTTGCAAAGATAAACCTTGCCTTACACGTCCGGAAACGGCGGGCCGATGGCTATCATGACATAGAAACGCTGTTCGCCTTTGTGCAGGACGGCGATGTTCTGACGGCATGCCCTGCAAGTGAGCTGGCATTGGAAATTGATGGCCCGTTTGCTAAAGGGCTAGAGGCTGATGAGAGCAATTTAGTGTTTAAAACGGCCTTGTTGCTGAAGGCACATTTCGGCGTTACGCAAGGTGCGGCTATCCGGCTCAATAAAAACTTACCCATTGCTTCTGGTATTGGTGGAGGATCAGCCGACGCGGCAGCCACAGCAAGGCTGCTTAACCGCCTTTGGGGCTTGGAAGCGTCCGAACAGGAACTGGCAGATATTCTTGCCCCTTTAGGTGCAGACATTCCCGCTTGTATCTTCAGCCGGCCGAGTTTCGGTAGCGGCACCGGAAGCGCACTGACTTTTTTGGACGATAGCAATATCGTTGCGCGGCATGTTTTACTGGTTAACCCGCTGCAATCCGTTTCTACCGCGTCGATATTCAAGGCATGGAGCGGCGTTGATGGCGGAGCTGTTCATAGCGGAGATATTTGGGAAGCCGCGATTAAAGGTCAAAACGACCTGGAACCGATTGCTGCGGCGATTTGTCCTGTTATTACGTATATTCTTGATCGCCTTTCGCACGCAAATCCAGCTTTTGTGCGCATGTCCGGTTCTGGGGCGACATGCTTTGCTTTATTTAACGATGCAGAAGCTCTAGAGACAGTGAGAGCGACGCTTGATCCGGAGTGGTGGTCCATGGCGAGCGCACTGCGATGATTGATACCCCGTTCGAAATATTAGGCACACCGCGGCAAGGCGGTTTCCTTATCATCGGCGACCACGCTTCGAACCGTATTCCCGATGACACTGACCTTGGGATAGATCTAGCATTGCTGCGCGACCATATTGCATGGGACATTGGGGTCGCAGAGGTTACGCGCTTAATCATTCAAGATACTGGGTTTGCAGCATATCTGGGGGGTTATTCACGCCTAGTTGTCGATTTAAACCGTGACATAGATGACGCAGCAGTCATCCCCTTACAAAGCGACGGTGTTACAGTTCCCGGCAACAACCTTGCTCCATTGGAAATAGAGGCAAGGCATGAGCGGTTTCACAAGCCCTATCATGACCATTTGGCGGCGTTGTTGTTTGAACATCGTCCCGCGTTAATCTTGTCTCTGCACAGCTTTACGCCAGTTCTCGAGAGCAAGCCTCAAGAGGCAAGGCCATGGGAGGTGGGCGTTTTGTATAATGAACAGGAAGCGGCATCTAAGCTGGCGATACCGTTTCTCGAGAATGCAGGTTATTGCGTTGGCGACCAACTACCTTATTCCGGTAAATTGTTGAACGCGACGATGAACCGACACGCCGAAGCGCATAACATTCCCTATGTCGGCATCGAGATGCGGCAGGATCTGTCGAGCAACCCAAATGGCCAAGCAAGATACGCACGCACATTGGCAGAAATGTGTCATTTTGTTTCGGAACAACTTGGCTTGTTACTATAAAATGGCTTAAAGCGCTCAGCCTAACGGAGGTCAGTATGCCAAACCAGTTCGACAAGTCCAAATTGCCAAGCCGCCACGTGTCCGTTGGACCAGAACGTGCCCCACATCGCAGCTATTATTATGCAATGGGCCTGACAGCCGAAGAAATCGCACGGCCTTTCGTGGGCGTCGTATCCGCAGGAAATGACAGCGCACCGTGTAATACCACATTGGATGCGCAAGCTGATATCGCGCGCGTTGGCGTGGAGCAGGGTGGAGGCATGCCGCGCCGTTTCAATACTATTACCGTAACTGACGGCATTGCGATGGGGCATCAGGGGATGAAATCCTCACTCGTCAGCCGCGAAGTGATAGCGGATTCGGTCGAGCTTTCTGTGCGCGGTCATTGTTATGATGCGTTGGTGGGATTTGCAGGATGCGACAAGTCGCTGCCCGGCATTATGATGGCGATGCTGCGCCTAAACGTACCCTCAATTTTTGTATATGGCGGTTCCATTCTTCCCGGCCGTCACCACAATAAAGACGTCACCGTGAAAGACGTTTTTGAAATCGTTGGGAAATATGCGGCGGGCGCTTGCCCTTTATCCGAACTGGAAGAACTAGAGCGCGTAGCATGTCCCGGACATGGCGCATGTGGTGGTCAATATACCGCGAACACTATGGCGTGCGTGGGGGAAGCGATTGGCCTGTCCTTGCCCAACAGCAACATGGCGCCGGCACCTTATTCAACGCGCGACCAAATCGCGCATGCGGCAGGCGTACAAGTCATGGAATTGCTCGCGCGTAATATAAGACCCCGTGACATATGTACGCGCGAAGCCTTTGTAAATGCAGCGCGGATTGTTGCCGCGACAGGTGGATCCACTAATGGTGCCTTGCATTTGCCCGCCATGGCGCATGAGGCCGGAATTGATTTCGACCTGTTCGATGTTGCTGATGCCTTTAAAACCACGCCATATATGGCCGATCTTCAGCCAGGCGGCCAATTTGTTGCGCGCGACATGTATGATGCAGGTGGCGTCTATATGCTCATGAAATCTTTGCTGGCTGAAGGGTTGTTATTTGGCGACTGCATGACCGTTACCGGCAAAACACTTGGCGAAAACATCGACCAAATCACTTGGAACCCAGATCAAAAAGTCATCTATCCCGCAACGGCACCCATAACCCCAACTGGCGGCGTTGTCGGTCTCCGCGGAACACTAGCGCCAGAAGGAGCTATCGTGAAAGTAGCTGGCATGGACCGGTTAACTTTTACAGGCCCCGCGCAGGTATTTGATTGTGAAGAGGATTGCTTTGCTGCCGTTGAGGCACGGGAAATTCGGGAAGGTTCGGTCATTGTGATCCGTTATGAAGGACCAAAGGGCGGCCCCGGCATGCGCGAAATGCTGTCGACGACGGCAGCGCTTTACGGTCAGGGGATGGGTGAAAAAGTAGCGCTCATTACTGATGGACGGTTCTCCGGCGCCACCCGTGGTTTCTGCATCGGACATGTGGGGCCGGAGGCGGCATTAGGCGGACCGATTGCATTGATCGAGGATGGTGACGAGATCATGATCGACGCTGAAACGGGCGTAATCGACCTCAATGTTGCAGCGGACGTTCTTGAAGAACGTCGTAAAAGCTGGAAACCACGTCAAACCGACTATCAATCTGGCGCAATCTGGCGTTATGCCCAAAATGTTGGCCCCGCTTATAAGGGTGCGGTAACACATCCTGGCGGCGCGAAGGAAACCCACATATTCGCCGACATTTAATCGTCAGTTGATTGCTTGCTGCTTCACGGGCATGGGGCGGTATGGAAATGGCTGAAGAGATTATCAGGGTCGCCGCGCGCGGCGATGGCGTTACGGCAAATGGGCGGTATGTGGCCTTGGCAGCGCCAGGCGACATTGTGGACCCATCGGGCGGGCTCATACACGGCCCGCATCATGCTGCGCCGCCCTGTCAACATTTTCCATTGTGTGGTGGTTGCCAATTACAGCATTTGGACGAAGACAGCCTGCGCCTGTTTATAGCTGAACGCGTAACGCATGCGCTCGCCACACAGCAGGTAGAAATTGGCGAAGTTATGCCTGTTCATTTGTCACCGCCTAAGAGCCGAAGGCGGATTGCGGTGCGTTCGGCATGGGCAGGAAAGCAGTTTCAGCTGGGCTTTAGTACCGAGAAAAGCCACCGGATTATCGACTTGCGCCAGTGTGACGTTATGGCGCCAGAGCTATTCGCTTTGCTGACGCCCTTACGCGCTTTGCTTGAGCCACGGCTCAATCGAGCGCGGCAGGTCCAGATTAAACTAGCGATGGTAGACCAAGGCGTCGATGTAATGATAGAGAATTGGATTGCTAATGATCTCGATACGCATGAGCTATTGTCCGAATTTGCCAAGACCCAAAATCTAGCACGCCTGTCATTAGATGAAGGCTATGGTCCTGTGCCTTTTTATGAGCCTGAGCCTGTAACGGTAACGCTCGGCGGGATTGCTGTGGGCTATCAACCTTATGGCTTTCTGCAGGCCACGACCGATGGTGAGGCGGCGCTGGTGCGCGCGGTAAATGCGATCGTTGGAGATGATAGTATAGTAGCGGATTTGTTTGCAGGTTCCGGCACTTTCGCCTTGTCGATGGGGACTGGTCGCAAAATATATGCAGGTGAAGCCGATCTACAGGCAAGTCTTGCCCTAAAATCTGCGGCGGGGCGTACTGGTCGGACGATATTTACCGAACACCGCGATCTTTTCCGCCGCCCGCTCACGGCCGAAGAACTGAACAAGTTTCAAACAGTGGTATTAGATCCACCACGCGCAGGGGCAAAAGAACAAGTCGCGCAACTTGCTGCATCAAATGTACCAAACATCGCTTATGTAAGCTGTAATCCCGCCAGTTTTGCGCGGGATGCGAAAACCTTGGTCGCTGCTGGATATAGGTTGCAGCGGATCTGGCCGGTGGGGCAGTTCCGCTGGTCAACCCATATCGAGCTAGTTGGCCATTTCAGCCGTTAGTGCAGTAAAACCGCCATTACCGAATGCGCAACAAGCATCATGAGTGCGATGGACGATAACGCAAACAACGAAAAGCGAATGATTACGCGGTTTGAAAAAATCTGAACCAAGCTGTGAGCCACGCGCAGACCAACATAGGCCCAAGCAATAGTCGCGTTCAGATTATCGCCTTGCCCTATCATAGCCAAAACCAAGCACACCGCATAAAAAACCGTAGGTGCCTCGTGTAAGTGGTTGTAATTATCTGCAACCCATGAGGCTTTCTCCTCACCCTTTGCGATGAGCGCATCGCGTAACGCTCCGCCCGTTGAACCGACAACCTTGGTTCCGTCAATGCCGGCACGGCCCATCGCGGGTAGACGTGTCGCGTACATCCAAATCCAGATAATCATTGTCCATGCCGCAAGCGCTACGACGGGCCCTAAAATTGCACTTTCCATATTACTCCCCTTTAAATTGTTGCCAGCAATGCTTGTACCGCCAAAACCGTGAGGCACAATGATGACAACACAAATAAAACAAAGCGGACGCTGACGATATTTATCGTCGATTGCCAGACACTGTGGAGCACCCGCAAAACGGTGTAACCCCACGCCAAATATACCGAAAATTCAGTAGCTCCGCCAGATACAGCCAGGATTACGACCGCTGCGTAGAACACCGTAGGCTGCTCCATGAGATGCGCATAATTATGCGACTTCCAAGCCACAGGCGGCGGCAAATTTGGATCAATGTCTTGTCCCCGTCCACCGGGCGTAGCCTTTTTAAGGTCTACACCGATTTTCGCCATTGCGGGCAGCCGTGCAGCCATCAGCCAATACATCATGAAAACGGACCACAGAACCAATGCCGCCGCTGGCGCCAAAATAGGCATATTCATGTAATTACTCCCCCTCCTTGTAGAAGGAGAGGGTGATGCACCTCAGTTAAGATGTCAAATGTAACTTAGACTTTTGAGCTTTGCGAACGCGTTGCTCGAACGCCCGTATCATTAGCCGGAGCCCAACCATAAAGCGTTGCCATCGGCTCATCCTCAACGACCACGGTGTCCGTCTCGCCAAAACCGTTAAACTCGGTCCGCATTGCACAGCCATAAGCGCCGAGCATGCCAACTTCGATATAATCGCCAGCCTTCACATCATCTGGCAAGATGAAAGGCCCCGCCATATGGTCCATATCGTCGCAGGTAGGCCCGTAGAAACTGAATTCAGCCATCTGGGTACCAATTGACGTTTCCGACCGTTGCAGGGTCACAGGGAAGCGCCAGCCGATATGTGCGGCGTCGAACAACGAACCATAAGCACCATCATTAATAAACAACTCATTCCCGCGACGCTTTTCCACCTTCACAAGTAGGGATGCATATTCAGCGCACAATGCACGGCCAGGTTCGCACCAGAGCTCCGCAGAGTAGCTGATCGGCAAATCCTCGAAACAATCATGGATGACGTCGAAGTAACCTTCTAACGCTGGCGGCTCCATGCCCGGATAAACTGAGGGAAAGCCGCCACCGATGTCCACGATGTCCACCGTGACTGACGCCTCGACAATTGCAGCGCGGACATGCTCCATGGCTTCGGCATAAGCCGCTGGCGTCATTGCTTGACTGCCAACATGGAAACAAATCCCAAGACTATCTGCAACTTGACGCGTTGCAACCAACAGGTCAGCCACTTCCAATGGATCCGCGCCGAATTTCGATGCGAGGCTTAGTTTTGCATGTTCTGACGAAACGCGAATGCGCACGCACAATTCAAGATCAGTCGCGCCATTTGTTGCACGCACGATCTTCTCAAGCTCTTCATGGCTATCGAGGCTGAATGTGCGAACATTATGATTATGATAAGCCTGCGCAATAGCACGCTCGCTCTTTACCGGATGCATAAAGCAAAGCTTCGCGTCTGGCAGGAATTTGTGGACCAACCGAACTTCCCCCAAGGATGCAACATCATAATGCGTGATGCCGGCTTCCCACAGGGTTTCAAGCAAAGCAGGTGATGGGTTCGCTTTCACGGCATACAAGGATTTACCCTGAAACTTCTCAACGAAGAAACGGGCCGCGCGCGCAGCAGCATGTGGGCGGAGTAGCGTGATTGGTTCGTCCGGGCGGAGGGCGCGGACTACAGCAAGAGCGTCAGTGTTCTCGTACAATTCAAGGGACCCCCAAAAGATAACATTAAACAACAAGGCTGCCTTGCGGTTATTGGAAGTCCCCCTGGGGCAGCGGACGAGCGCATTATGAAAAGCTGGGGCAGATGTAAAGTGATTCGTTTTAGTTTTTAGCTCAGGCGATCCCGGAATTCGGTCCAGTCGAATGAACGTACGCATTCAAGCGCGTCGGTATCGCTATTCCACAGCCAAAGTGAGGGTAGCGGCACGCCGTTAAAGGTGTTGGTCTTGACCATGGAATAATGGGCTTGATCCAGGAACGCAAAACGCGCTCCGGGCTCTGCTGGAACAGGCAACACATAATCGCCTATAATGTCCCCGGCGAGGCAGGATGGCCCTCCCAGACGCACTGGAGTGCCCTCTGTGCGTTCCTTGAGCATGGCTGGGCGATAGGGGGCTTCAATGACGTCAGGCATGTGACAGGTAGCGCTGATGTCCGTAATTCCGACCTGAATCCCGTTTTCAAACACATCAAGTAACTCGCCGATCAATATTCCCGCATCGAGCGCTATCGCTTCGCCGGGTTCGAGATAGACATCCAAGCCCGTTTCGGCCCGGACCTCTTGAATAAACGCAACAAGCTCATCCCGTTGATAATCAGCACGGGTGATATGGTGCCCGCCACCAAAGTTCAGCCAACGTAGTTGCTCAAAATAGGGCGCAATATGTGGTTTCAAAGCCTCCCACGTGCGTTGAAGCGGCTCGAAATCCTGTTCACAAAGCGTGTGGAAGTGCAGGCCTGAGACACCCTTGAGATGTTCTGCTTTCAACTGGCTAATTGGAAACCCAAGACGCGATCCGGGTGAGCAAGGGTCATACTTCGCTACTTCGCCCTCGGCATGTTCTGGGTTTATCCGTAGTCCGATATCGACACTGTCATTGAGGAACGATGCGAAACGGCGATGCTGATGCGGACTATTAAAAATGACATGGTCTGAAATTTCTACGATTTCAGCCATGTCGGCCTCTTTATAGCCGGCGCAATAAGTGGCGATTTCGCCCGTATAATAATCGCGTGCAAGGCGCGATTCCCACAGTCCCGAACTGCATACACCATCCAAATACTCACCAATGATTGGCGCGACCTTCCACATGGAAAAAGCCTTCATCGCGCATAAAATTTTGGCACCAGATCGTTGCTTTACGTCAGATAAAATAGCTAGATTGCGACGCAATGCCATTTCATCCACGACAAATGCAGGCGACGGAACGCGGTGAAGGTTAAAATGGGCAAATGCCCCAGGATCGCCTGCTTTGGTTTCCATATTATCATTCACCTACCAAATGGTTCGTCGCACCAGCTGAGGCTGGTGTCTATCTCGCTTATGCAGCTTGCGCAGAGAGTGGCCAAAAAACGTGATGGGTCGCAACCTTCGCTGGGGCGACGAGTGCAATCAAAACGACAAGGGAGCGTCCAATTCCTTTATCTGCCAAGGCAGACCATGCGCATTGAGCATGTCCATGAACGGGTCGGGATCAAATTGTTCTATATTCCACACGCCAGCGCCAGACCATTGGCCGGTGACCAGCATCGCTGCGCCAATTATCGCGGGAACACCGGTGGTGTAGCTGACGGCTTGGTTACCGGTTTCTGCATAAGCATCTTCATGGTCGCAAATATTATAGATGTAGAGCGTCTTTTCTTTGCCATCCTTGCCAAGACCGGTAACGATACAGCCAATATTAGTTTTACCCTTGGTTGTCGGACCAAGTGAGGCAGGTTCAGGCAATACCGCTTTCAAAAACTGGAGTGGGATAATCTCCTTGCCCTCATAGATCACAGGATCAATCCGCGTCATACCGACGGCCTGAAGCACGTTGAGATGGGTGATATAAGCATCACCAAAGGTCATCCAGAAACGGATGCGCTTGATCTCAGGTAGATGCGTTTTGAGGCTTTCGATTTCCTCATGATACATCAGATACATATTCTTTGGGCCAACGGCTTCAAAGTCGAAACTTTGCTTGACCGACATTGCCGGGGTTTCAACCCAGTCGCCATTTTCCCAATGCCGCGCGACGGCGGTGACTTCACGGATGTTGATTTCGGGGTTGAAGTTGGTGGCAAAAGCCTGACCATGATCGCCACCATTGCAATCCAATATGTCGAGCGTATCGATGCGGTCAAAATAGTGCTTTTTCAAATAGGTGGTGAAGACGCTTGTGACGCCGGGGTCAAAACCTGATCCCAATAACGCAGTGAGGCCTGCATCCTTGTAACGATCCTGATAAGCCCACTGCCAATGATATTCGAACTTTGCGACATCCAACGGCTCGTAATTTGCTGTGTCCATATAATGCACACCAGCAGCAAGGCACGCGTCCATGATGTTGAGGTCTTGGTAAGGCAAGGCAAGGTTTACCACGAGGCTGGGTTTGATATGGTTCAGCAAAGCCGTGGTTGCAGGCACATCATCTGCATCCAAACCATAGGTGTCGATATCAACGCCTGTCCGTTCCTTGACCGATTTAGCAATCGCATCGCATTTCGACTTGGTGCGGCTCGCGAGACTGATATGGCTAAAGATATCGGCATTCATGGCCATCTTGTGGACTGCAACAGAACCGACGCCGCCTGCGCCAATTACCAATATCTTGCTCATCTTCAGTTTCCTCTTATCAGAGATTCGTTCAGCGCACGCATATAGGGGGGTTTTATGACAGAACAAGAATTGGCTGCGGCTCACCAAATACCAACGCACAAGGGCGTGCTACGGGCGATGGCCAAAATTGCCGACATTTTACCAAAAACGCCTTTGTTGCCGCTTGAGGTGGACGGAGTAACCATATGGTGCAAGGCTGAAATGCTTCAGCCCATTGGTGCCTTCAAAATACGAGGCGCCTGGCATCGCCTGTCCGACTTGAACGAAGACGAAAGCGCGCGCGGTGTTGTCGGCGTTTCTAGTGGAAACCATGCTCAGGGTGTTGCTTGGGCAGCCAAAAGGCTTGGAATATCTGCCACTATTGTGATGCCATCCAATGCGCCGCGCATGAAATTAGAGGCAACTAAGGCTCTTGGCGCAGATGTTGTTCTCTACGACCGTGCCACTGAATCCCGCGAAGAAGTCGCTGCGGGGTTAATCGCGCAAAGCGGCGCGACATTAGTGCACGCCTTTGGTGATCCTTGGGTCATTGAAGGGCAGGGGACCGCTGGAATTGAAATCACGCAACAACTTCATGATTTCGGCCTGTCTGGTCCAAATTTGATTGTTGCCTGCTGCGGCGGAGGTGGCTTGGCATCTGGTCTTGCATTGGCATGTCCTGACGCCGACATCGCCATTGTTGAGCCGGAAGGCTGGGATGATATCATTCGCTCGCTGGACGCAGGTGAGATACTGCCGGTCAAAGATCTCACGCACCCGACCTATTGCGATGCATTACAGACGCCGCAAACCTATCCTGTGAATTTTGAAATTTTGCGTCGCCGCGTGTTACAGGCTGTTTCGGTTACGACCGACGAAGTGGCAACCGCAATGCGCGTGGTGTTTGAAAAACTACACCTCGTGGTAGAGCCCGGCGGCGCTGTGGCGCTGGCTGCTGTACTTGCCGGTAAGGTTCAAACAAAAGCTGTTACCGCCGTAACCTTGTCAGGCGGAAACGTAGATCGAGAGCTTTTTGCGCAGTTACTTGCTCAGGCAGCCTGAGCGACCCGCATGTCCATCCGGCCCCATATTTCCAACAAAGCCGCTGTTAAATCGCGCATCATGCCCTCATCATGTTGGGGACCTGGTGTAAAGCGTAACCGCTCGGTTCCGCGAGGCACGGTGGGGTAATTGATTGGCTGAACATAAACCCCATATTCAGCAAGCAATATATCGCTGATTTTCTTTGCTTTTACAGGGTCGCCGACCATCAAAGGCACAATGTGCGTGTTGCTTAACATCACGGGCAAACCCGCATCGGCAAACAGTTTTTTGAGCATTGCAGCATTGGTTTGCTGTGCATCGCGTTCTACGCTGGACGCCTTCAAGTGACGGACAGCGGCCAATACGCCAGCGACCAGAACGGGTGACAAGGACGTCGTAAAGATAAAGCCCGGCGCATAAGAACGGATAACATCAATGATATTCTGATCAGCTGCGATATAGCCGCCCATCACGCCGAACGCTTTGCCGAGCGTGCCTTCGATGACAGTTACACGGTCCGCGACGGCATCACGCTCTGAAATGCCGCCGCCACGAGCGCCATACATACCCACTGCGTGCACCTCGTCGCAATATGTGAGCGCATTATACTTATCGGCAAGATCGCAGACCCCACTAATTGGCGCAACGTCGCCGTCCATTGAATAGACGCTTTCAAAGGCAATGAGTTTCGGTACCTCTGGATCATCAGCCGCGAGCAATTCTTCGAGATGCGCAAGGTCGTTGTGCTGCCAAACGCGCTTTTCACAACCTGCGTTGCGGATGCCCGCGATCATCGACGCGTGGTTCAACTCGTCCGAATAAATGATGCAGCCTGGCAGCACTTTTGCCAGGGTCGACAAAGTCGCGTCGTTCGAAACATAGCCCGACGTGAACAGCAGCGCGCCATCCTTTCCATGCAAGTCTGCGAGTTCTTGCTCAAGTTCTACATGATAATGCGTGTTCCCACCGATGTTGCGGGTTCCGCCTGATCCGGCGCCCACATCATGCAAGGCGTTTTCCATCGCACTAATAACGTCGGGATGCTGCCCCATGCACAAATAGTCATTGGAGCACCACACTGTGATATCCTTTGGACCATTATGCCCTGCAAAGCAGCGCGCACTGGGGTAATTACCCTTATTACGAAGGATATCGATGAACACGCGATAGCGCCCTTCAGCGTGAAGTCGGTCAATCGCTTTTTCAAAGACAGCGTTATAATTCACGGACGTTAACCCCGGTTGGAACCGCAGACGCGATATGTTGACGCGCAATAATCGCGCGAAATGCAAAAATCCAGCGCGAATGACTTGCAATAAGCGTCATTCCCGTTCCGCTATTGCGATATTTTCACTTACAGTGATCTACCCCCAGAAGAAATAAACACCGACCGCTGAACTGAAACGCAGACAAGCTTGAGGATAAGAAGCAAAACAGCTACGTAATACAATTATTTAGGGGATTCGTGCAGTGAGTGATTTTTGGTTCAACATGGGCGTTGGTCTGTTGCTGGGCTATGCGCTAGGTTCCATTCCCTTCGGTTTGTTGCTCACACGATTTGTTGGTGGCGGCGACATAAGATCTATTGGATCCGGCAATATTGGCGCGACAAATGTGTTGCGTACCGGTCGCAAAGGGCTTGCTGCACTGACATTGCTGCTTGATCTACTGAAAGGTTTTTTTGCCGTCTGGCTCGCCGCGCGTTACCTTCCTGGAGAAGAGATTTTTGCCGCAGCAGGGGCGTTTTTTGGCCATCTTTTTCCAGCCTGGCTCCAATTCAAAGGCGGCAAGGGCGTTGCAACCTATGCTGGCATCATGTTTGGCCTGTTTTGGCAGGGCGGCTTGGTTTACGCGGCCGCTTGGATCGGGGTATTGCTGATATCACGGCTATCTTCACTGGCTGGCTTGGTCGCCGCCGTATGTGCGCCCTTAGCTGCCGCCATTTTCGGACATTACGAATTGGTAGCGCTGCTTACCACATGCACATTGCTCGTTTTTTGGAAACATAGGACCAATATCGAAAATCTCATTGACGGCACGGAACCCCGCATCGGCAAAAGCAAAAGCTGATCTTTGCGATGGTAGGCGGCCAAAAGGAAATGGATCAACTCCGCCTGATCCGTTCTCCTAACATTGGCCCCGTTAGTTATCGGCAACTTATGGCGCGTTTTGGAACCGCGCGCGCTGCGCTTGACGCTTTGCCTGATCTCATACGGCGTGGCGATGGAAAGCACGGGGTGCTGGCCAATGCGTCAGACATTGCGCGAGAGGTTCAGTTGGTTCAAACCTTAGGCGCGCGCCATGTTTTTATGGACGATGCGGACTATCCTTATTTACTATCGCATCTCGACAACGCGCCGCCAGTGATTTGTGTAAAGGGCAATCTTGGATTGTTGGCACGTCCCGCTGTCGCGCTCGTTGGCGCGCGCAATGCATCAGCCGGCGCCTGTCAATTTGCGCGACAATTGGCGTTTGAACTTGGTGAAATGGGATTGTCTGTGGTGTCGGGACTGGCGCGCGGTATTGATACCGCCGCGCATATCGGTTCACTAGAGGGGGGAACGGTAGGCGTGATAGCCGGCGGTATCGACGTAGTATATCCTCCCGAAAACCGGGCGCTTCAGGATGCGATCGCCACGAACGGGCTTTTGATTGCTGAGCAACCGCCGAGTATTGAACCACGGGCGCGACATTTTCCTTATCGCAACCGTATCATCGCGGGTTCGTCAGCCGGTACCATCGTCATCGAAGCTGCGCC
Source organism: Sphingomonadales bacterium UBA656 (assembly GCA_002299895.1). Taxonomy (GTDB): domain Bacteria; phylum Pseudomonadota; class Alphaproteobacteria; order Sphingomonadales; family Sphingomonadaceae; genus Sphingorhabdus_B. Next base: position 189,957 of record DBOC01000014.1, read on the forward strand.
AAAGTCGGGATCGCTCATTACCGCGCGGCTTGCGGCAGAAGCAGGACGTGAGGTTATGGCCATTCCGGGCTCACCGCTGGATCCCCGGTCGCGGGGTTGCAACCAGCTTATCCGTGACGGCGCCACTTTGGTGCAGAATGCATCAGAGATTGCCGAACTTATCGCGCCGTTAGACATGCGGATGCCCGTGTCGACGGTTAAGTCCGTAAAACCGATGACCGTAATGGCCGATAACAGCAGCGAAGCCGAACGCAGCGCCGTCATCAATTTGATGGGTATGACATATGTTTCAGTTGATGAATTAGTGCGGCAGTCCGGATGCAGCCAAGCGATCGTGCAGCTGGTGCTGCTTGAAATCGAACTGTCTGGAAAATTAGAGCGCGGAGCAGGTGGGAAGGTCCGTTTGACGGCATAAGAAACACCAGCATTTTTCGTCTTGACGAGTACTATCTTACCCCGTCAGCCTATACGCGTACGCGAGAGATCTTAGAAAAGCACATAATAACATGCAATTAGTTATCGTAGAATCACCTGCAAAAGCCAAGACAATCGAGAAGTATCTGGGGCCTGGCTTTAAGGTATTGGCGTCATATGGCCACATTCGGGATTTGCCGCCCAAGGACGGTTCGGTCGACCCAGATAACGGCTTTGAGATGTTATGGGATAACTACGCCGATAAGGCAAAGCAGTTGAAGGCGATTACTGACGAGGCCAAAAAGGCTGATGGCTTGATCCTCGCGACCGACCCTGATCGGGAAGGTGAAGCGATTAGCTGGCATGTGCAAGAAGTGCTTGCAAAGAAAAAGGCGCTACCGGCTAATGTTGGGCGCGTCACATTCAACGCCATTACTAAACAAGCCGTAACCGACGCAATGAAGCAACCCCGCGCGTTGGATGTCGACCTGATCGACGCATATCGCGCCCGGCGCGCGCTGGATTATTTAGTGGGTTTCACCCTTTCGCCCGTGCTGTGGCGTAAATTGCCGGGCGCAAAATCTGCTGGCCGCGTGCAATCCGTTGCCCTGCGCTTGATAGTGGAACGTGAACGCGAAATTGAAGCGTTCCGCGCGCAGGAATATTGGTCCGTAAAGGCCGGATTGGAACATAAGGGGCAAAAATTTGATGCCCGCTTGATCCAATATCTTGGCAAGAAACTCGACAAAATGGACTTGAAAACCGAGGCCGAAGCTGAGCAAGTGCGCCTTGCAGTTCAGGCAGGTAAATTCAGCGTCGAAACCGTCGAAACCAAGCCGGTAACGCGCAATCCGCAGCCACCTTTTACAACCTCAACCCTGCAACAAGAAGCTGCGCGTAAACTGGGCTTTTCTGCCAGCCACACCATGCGTATTGCCCAAGGTTTATATGAAGATGGCGCCATAACTTATATGCGAACCGATGGTGTGCAAATGGATCACAGCGCGATTGCCGCGGCGCGCAAATCCATCTCGGATCGCTTCGACAATGGTTATTTGCCGGAGAAGCCGCGGGTTTATCAGAGCAAGGCGAAAAACGCGCAAGAGGCGCATGAAGCTATCCGCCCAACAGACTTTAGCAAGGACAGAGCAGGATCAGGCGACCATGGCCGCTTGTACGACCTAATTTTCAAGCGCGCGATGGCCAGTCAAATGGCTTCTGCCCGCCTAGAACGCACAACTGTAGATCTACTTGACGGCACCGGACAGACTGGCTTGCGCGCAACCGGGCAAGTGATGAAATTTCCTGGTTTTCTGGCGGTATACGAAGAAGGTCTCGATGATAGCGACGGCGAAGATGGCGCAATTTTGCCAGCGATGGCGGTTGGAGACTCCCCAGCCAAGCATGACGCCGAAAAGACCCAGCATTTTACACAACCACCGCCGCGCTTTTCGGAAGCGACATTGGTTAAGCGCTTGGAAGAGTTAGGCATTGGCCGCCCATCCACTTATGCATCGACTATTCAGGTCTTGAAAGATCGCTTATATGTCCGTGTTGAGAAAAATCGTTTCTTTGCAGAGGAATCTGGCCGACTTCTCACAGCATTTCTAGAGCGTTTTTTTGAACGTTATGTTGCTTATGATTACACTGCAGGCCTTGAAGATCAATTAGATGAAATCAGTGGTGGCCGTGCCGATTGGCAGTCTTTTCTTGCGGCTTTTTGGCACGACTTCAAACCAAAAACCGCTGAAGTCATGGAGCAGAAACCATCTGAGGTGACGGCAGAGCTTGACGTCTTCCTGTCGCCCTATCTGTTTCCAGAACGCGAAGATGGCACCGACCCGCGCCTTTGCCCGAAATGTGGCGCTGGCAGGCTGGCACTGCGGGGCGGAAAGTTCGGCGCCTTTGTGGCCTGCTCCAACTATCCGGATTGCAAATATACCCGCAAATTCGCGCAACCTGGAGGCGACAATGGCGAAGATACGGGGCCAGAAGTGCTTGGCCAACATCCCGAAACGCAATTGGAAGTCAGCCGAAAGTCGGGCCGTTTTGGCCCTTATTTCGAAATGGGTGAGGGCGCCGACGCAAAACGTGCTTCCATCCCCAAGGATATTCCTGCGGAGGATATCGGCCTGGAATGGGCAGTAAAATTGCTGTCCTTGCCACGTACCATCGGCGTCCATCCCGAAAGTGGCGAACCAGTTACGGCGAGCATTGGGCGCTATGGCCCCTATCTTGCGCATAACGGTAAATATGCCCGGTTGCAGTCGACGAACGAGGTGTTCGAAACCGGGATGAACAGCGCGGTTGTGAAATTGGCCGAGGCATTGGCGAACCCGGGCCGTGGTCGGGGTGCCGCACGCACGCCGTTAAAGGAGCTTGGCAAGCATCCTCGAACAGATGCGGAAATCAAGCTTATGGAGGGGCGCTTTGGTCCTTATGTGACCGATGGAACAACCAATGCCACGGTGCCGAAGTCCATCTCACCCAATGAGCTGACACTTGAAGAAGCTGCACAGTTGATTGATGCTCGCGCCGCGATGCCACCTAAGGGCAAGGTTAAGAAAAAAGCCGCGCCTAAGAAGAAAGCTACAGCAAAGAAAACGCCTGCTAAAGCAAAGAAATAAAACTAATCGTCGCCCCAGTTTTCGCTGGGGCGACGTGGTTCAGAGTAAAACCGAATCGTGTCTATTCGACCCATTCAAGGCCAATATCGCGATACAGGCTTCGGTCCTCATCCCATTTGGCATGGACTTTCACATGCAGATAGAGGTGGACTTTAACACCCATGAGCTTCGCCAGCTCAAGACGTGCCGCCTCTCCAATAGCCTTAATCCGCGCCCCGCCTTTGCCCAAAACGATGGCACGCTGTGTCGGACGCGCTACCAAAATTTGCTGATGAATTTCTAACGATCCATCCTCGCGCTCGCTGTATTTTTCTGTTTCTACCGCGCTTGCATAAGGCAGCTCCTCATGCAGTTGCAGATAGAGTTGTTCGCGCGTTATTTCTGACGCGATCAGGCGTTCAGTTGCATCAGACACCTGATCTTCTGGAAAATGCCACTCGCCCTCTGGCATGTTATCGGCAAGCGCAGTTTTGAACTCATCCAAACCATCGCCCGTCGCAGCGCTGATATAGTAAATCTGCTCAAACCCACATTTGTCCGTCAATTTCGTGGTCAATGCGAGCAATTTGTCCTTCGCCGCAATATCAACCTTGTTGAGCACAAGCCATTTGCGTTCTGGGCGATCTTTTAGGCTATCGAGGATTTTCTCAACCTTTGGCCCAGCGCCCGCGCGGCCATCGACAATCAACGCGATCATATCAGCATCGCCCGCACCGTCCCAAGCCGCCGCCACCATGGCGCGGTCAAAACGGCGTTGCGCAGCAAAAATGCCGGGTGTGTCGACCAAAATTATTTGCGTTTCGCCGGCCAAAGCTACGCCTAACATGCGCGTGCGCGTGGTTTGTGCCTTGGGGCTAACAATGGCTACTTTCTGCCCGACGAGAGCGTTAACTAAGGTCGACTTACCTGCATTTGGCGCGCCGATAATTGCCACATGTCCGCATCTTTTGGTCATGCGTTGGCTTCCAAAAATGCAAGCGCAGCGGCTGTTTCAGCGGCCTGTTTGCTGTTGGCAGTCGCGGAAATCGGCGCGAAACCTTTCACGGTGACAGTGATTTCAAATCTCATGGCGTGGGGAGGGCCTTCTTTTTTGGTGATGACATATTCAGGAACTTTGCGTCCATGGGCGGCGCACCATTCTTGCAACTCGGATTTGGGATGTTTGGGGGCGCCGTTTGCGGATTCAAGAAGTGGCCTCCAGAGCCGTTCTACAAGATCGCGGGTGTCGAGTAGGCCATGGTCGAGATACACAGCGCCAATTATAGCCTCCATGACGTCGCCCAACACATTATCGCTCTGTTGTGCTCCATCATCACGGGCTTGCTTGCCAAGACGGACAAATGGGGGAAGGCCAATTTGCCGCGCGATGTCTGCGCATGTTACGCCCGACACAAGTGCGTTCAAGCGATGTGACAGGCGACCTTCGGCTTCATCCTTATACCGATGATATAGCATGTCAGCGATGATCAGTCCCAGGATGCGATCGCCGAGAAATTCAAGGCGTTGATAGTCCGGTTGCCCCGTACTGCCATGCGTCAGTGCGCGTTGATACAACGCGATATCCTTGGGCGGCTGCGGAAGTAATTCCGTGAGCCATGCCGTTTGTTCGTCGCTGGTCAAAACCCTTGTCCAATGCGTTCAGCGCGCGTCGCAGTAAACCAAGTCCATGGTAGCAACCAATGCGACGATCCGTCTGTTGAGAATACCGACACCAACGCACGCCCGACCAGATTTTCTTGCGGCACCATGCCAATGGCACCCGGTTTTTCGATAGGCGACCACCGGCTATCCGCACTTCGGTCGCGATTATCGCCCATAAGGAAGATGTCGCCTTCGCCCACAACAAATGCCTCAGTGTTGTCGCCCTCCAAGCCATTTGCAAGATCGAGAATTTCGTAGCTTTTGCCCTCGGGCAAAGTTTCGCGAAAACGGGGATAGCGACATTGCGTGCCGCCGTCGGCCGCGGGCTCTTCCATATCGGGACGCCAGCAAGGGAATGGGTTACGGTCAACCTCCGCAGCGTCCCGCATGTTTTGGGTGACGGGTATAACGAGGTCGGCAATCCGTTCCTTTTTTACTGCGACGCCGTTGATTTCAAGGACACCATTGCGCATCTGAATGACGTCACCGGGCAGGCCAATGACGCGCTTGATATAATCCGCACCGTTCGACATCGGAGCCTTGAACACGACGACATCGCCGCGTGCAGGTTGGCTCTCGAAAATCCGTCCGGGGATTAGCGGTATCGAAAAAGGCAGACTGTGTTTGGAATAGCCATAAGGCCATTTCGCCACGAGCAGATAATCGCCAATGAGTAAGCGTGGTTGCATCGATTCCGACGGAATATTGAACGGCGAGACAATGAAGCTACGCAGAATGAAAACGAACACTGCAAGCTTCAGCAAGAAACCGCCATATTCGCGCCATTCAGACGATGCAGGCGAAGGTGCAGATGAATCGTCCGGCTTTTCAGGTGTTGATGTCACAAAATCTCGCAAAAAATTGTCGTCGGCTGACGGATTGACTGGCCTTTTACCGTCAAGGCGCGTTATTTGCCAGCGCCGAGATTCACGCTGCGTTGCAACGCCCTAATCAAGAGAATGAAAATGACCGAAAATCGCTGGACTGCGCTTGAACAACATCAACCGCATTCGCTTCTGGATCTCTTCGCATCAGACCCAGACCGTGTGCGCAAAATGACTATGGAACAAAGCGGCCTTCGGTTTGACCTCTCGAAAACCCATCTAGATGATGCGGCTTTAGGGCATTTCGTAAAGCTTGCTGCGGATATGCAGCTTGATACCGCCAAGGCGGCTTTGTTTTCGGGCGCAGCCATCAATGTCACCGAAGGACGTGCAGCAGAGCATAGCGCAGAGCGTGGCACAGGCGATGCGGACTCGGTTGCTTATGCCCATGCGCTTCAACAACGTATGCGCGGCTTGGTTGAGGCTATTGATGCAGGGCTGATGGCCGATATCCGCCATATATTGCATATCGGCATTGGCGGCTCGGCGCTTGGTCCGATATTGCTCATCGACGCGCTTGGCCGCGATGGCGGGCGTTATGACGTGAAAGTCGTTTCCAATATTGACGGTGCTGCCCTGACCGAGGCGGTAAAGGACATGGACCCGCACAAGACAATTGTCGCCGTTGCTTCCAAAACTTTCACGACCACCGAAACCTTGCTCAACGCGACCAGCGCCATGGAATGGATGCACGAGGGCGGCGTTACCGACCCTTATGCGCAGTTTGTGGCGCTGACGGCGTATCCAGACAAAGCCATCGAATGGGGCATAGACGAAAGCCGCATACTGCCGTTCAATGAATCGGTAGGCGGTCGCTATTCCTTATGGTGCTCGATTGGCTTTCCCGTGGCGCTTGGCCTGGGTTGGGCGGTATATCAGGAACTGTTGGATGGCGCCGCCGTCATGGACGCGCATTTTCGCGATGCGCCTATTTTGGAAAACGCCCCGACAATGGCGGCATTTGCAGATTTATATTATGCCCAAACTAAGGCCTGTCAGACGCGCGCAGTATTTGCCTATGACGAACGTTTGCGCCTGTTGCCCGATTATCTTCAGCAGTTGGAGATGGAATCCAACGGGAAGTCGGTGACAGCCGAAGGCGCACCGCTCGGACGCAATAGTGCGCCTGTGACATGGGGTGGGGTAGGCACCGATGCACAGCATGCGGTTTTCCAATTACTGCATCAGGGCACGCACCTGATCCCCGTCGAATTCATCGCCAGCATAACGCCGGGGCATGATTTTGACACGGCGCATCATGAAACCTTGCTGGTCAATTGCTTTGCGCAAGGCGCGGCCTTGATGGCAGGTCAGCAATCGGATGATTTGGCCCGCCATTATGCTGGGAACCGCCCGTCTACGACGATATTGCTCGATGAGGTTACACCTACAACGGTCGGCGCGTTGATTGCCTTTTACGAGCACAGGACGTTCGTGAATGCGGTATTGTTGGGGATTAATCCGTTTGACCAATTTGGCGTTGAGCTCGGCAAGCAAATCGCCAAAAGCATAAGCGAGCATGGCCCAAGCGGTTTTGATCCATCTACTACGGCGCTGATTGCAGCAGCGCTTGGCGATAGCTGAACGAGCAGTATGTGTTCGATAACGAGGGCTGCGAATTCCCATTGGTAAATATATGCTCCCGTCCCCATATCGCGTGGACACAGGAAAGAATGATTTATGGCTGATTTTGATTATGATCTCTTCGTCATTGGCGCAGGCTCTGGTGGCGTCCGCGCCTCACGCATCGCGGCATCGCATGGCGCTCGTGTCGCGGTAGCGGAAGAGCATCGGGTCGGCGGTACCTGTGTTATTCGCGGCTGCGTACCAAAGAAGCTGTTGGTCTATGGGGCACATTTCGCTGAAGATTTGCATGACGCGCAGCGTTTTGGCTGGAACACCGCAGGAGCAACATTTAACTGGAGCGTCCTACGCGACAATGTTGCTGCCGAAGTCAACCGCTTGGAAGGGCTCTATGGCCAGACATTGGGTAATAACAAGGTCGAGATATTTTGCGAACGCGCGGTAGTGACTGGGCCAAACAGCGTCCAGCTTACCAGCGGTCGGAACATTACTGCAGCGCATATCTTGATTGCCACCGGTGCTTGGCCATCTGTTCCTGAAATTCCGGGCGCGGACCATGGTATCACGTCGAACGAGGTTTTTGGTCTGCCTGAATTGCCCAAGCGCGCGGTGATTGCGGGTGGCGGTTATATCGCAAATGAATTTGCAGGTATCTTCAATGAATTGGGCGTCGATGTTAAGCTGGTCACTCATGGCGACCGTATATTGCGTGGCTATGACGAAGAGATTGTCGACAAGCTGGTCGATCTGAACCGCCAAAAAGGGATCGATATCCGTTTCCATTTCGGCATTCAGTCAGTGACCAAGCAGGATGACGGCACCCTTTTGATTGAAGGCAATAATGGCGAAACGATAGAGACCGATTTGTTGTTATGGGCCATCGGGCGTACGCCACACACAATTGGGCTTGGATTAGAGGCGGTCGGCGTTGATCTCGGCAAAGACGGGTCAGTGCAGGTCGGTGACGACAATCGCACCAATATCCCCAGCATTTATGCCGTGGGCGATGTCACCAACCGCGTGCAGCTCACCCCGATTGCCATCCGTGAAGGCCATGCCTTTGCCGATAGCGTGTTTGGTAATAATCCACGCACCGTCAATTATGACTGCATTCCAACAGCGGTGTTCAGCAATCCGCCGATTGCCAGCGTTGGTCTAACCGAAGCAGAGGCGCGTGCGCAGTTTGACGATATTAAGGTGTACAAAAGCGACTTCCGCGCGATGAAGAATGTTCTTGCAGACCGTAATGAGCGTGCTTTGTATAAAATGATTGTCGCAGGTCCACATGAGCAAGTTGTCGGCCTGCATCTCATTGGCCCCGATAGCGGCGAAATTCTCCAAGCGGCGGCGATTGCGGTTAAGGCAAAGCTGACCAAACAGGATTTTGACGATACCGTTGCTTTGCACCCCAGCATGTCCGAAGAATTGGTGTTGATGAAATAATTAGGGAAAGTGAACGGGCGCATCACCCGCTTTCCATTGCGGATATCGGGTCATGATAGCGGCGAACAGTTCGCTTCCTACGAGCGCAGAAAGCCAGCTTTGCAGCGCGGGTAGGGGTAAAGCAGCGAACCATGCGGCATCGGTTGCGGCAAATTGTCGCACAAAGGGGAATAAGGCGATATCCGTGAAAGCTGGCGTTGCGCCGCCGAGATATGGCGCATCGGTCAACAAAGCGTTCAGGGTAGCAAGATGGCCCAAGGCGGCATCGCGATGTACGGTGCCATCGGTTAAATTATATCGATGCGGATATTTATAGCGGTCCAGGGCTTGTTTAAATGGCCCGTCAGAGGCTGAAATAAGATTTTGGCCCTCATGCCCTAGCCAGCCCTCGGGATCATTCTGTGACAGCGCCCAGTGCATGATATCGAGGCTTTCCTCCAACGCCGTGCCGTCGGACAACACCAGAACAGGCACAGTGCCCTTGGGTGAGGCCTCGAGCATTTCAGGAGGCTTGTCCCGCAACACGACCTCACGCAGTTCGACTAGGACGCCGCTCACCGCAACCGCCATCCGTGCGCGCATAGCATAAGGGCAGCGGCGAAAGCTGTAGAGGACGGGCAGGGTGGTCATTTATCTTTAGCGGCGTTTAAAGCGCATATTAGCCATCAATACGCGGATTGACGCCAATATGCTGCTTGCCGCGCTTCTTCGCTAAGGCAATCTGCCTTTGTCGTTCGGCGAAGCGGGCGCGGTCATCGTCGCTACGCTCGCCATAGCAAGCCGGACAAGACACCCCCTCGATGAAATGTGCGGATGCCTTGTCCGCTTGTGATATTGGGCGGCGGCAGGCGTGGCAAAGCTCCATTTCGCCAAGCGCCAAGCCATGCTTCACCGATACGCGTTCATCGAACACAAAACATTCACCCTGCCATTTGCTCTGCGCCTCTGGAATATTCTCCAGATAGCGCAATATGCCGCCTTCCAGATGATAGACCTCGTCGATGCCCTCTGCCTTCAAAAAGGCGGTTGATTTCTCACAACGGATGCCGCCGGTGCAGAACATCGCAAACTTCGTCTTGCCAGTAGCTAGTTCGTCGCGATGTGTGCGAAACCATTCGGGAAATTCGCTGAAGGACTTGGTCCGTGGGTCAACCGCACCTTCGAAGGTACCAATGGCCACTTCATAATCATTGCGTGTATCGATCAACACAGTGTCAGGATCCGAAATCAGCGCGTTCCAATCTTCCGGTTGCACATAATTGCCAACCTCACGCTTAGGATCAATGCCCTCTACGCCGAGCGTCACAATTTCTTTTTTGAGGCGCACTTTCATCCGGTAAAAGGGCATTTCTTTGGCATGCGAGTATTTCACATCCAAATCATCACAGCCTGGAATGTTGCGCAAAAATGATATTAAGGCGTCGATCGCAGCAGGCGCACCCGCCACTGTTCCGTTAATACCCTCATGCGCGAGTAATATCGTGCCCTTGATACAGCCCGCCGCGCATTGCGCCTGAATGTTTGGTTGCAACTGCTCTGGCGCGTCAAATGCGACAAAGCGGTAAAGCGCCGCCACCTTGATGGGAAATTGTTCGTCCATGTAGCGGCCCTATAACCCGCTTTTTGCTTTTTTGCAGCCTCGAATTCTTCGCGAGTTAAACGGAATTTAATCGCACGATTAATTTGCAATTGCTGCGACAGGATGCCAAGGCTTTTGGTAACAAAAATGCTTATGGGGATTAGCATGTCGGCCAATATTGCTGAACTGGAAGCACGCCGCGCGGCGTCGAAAATGGGGGGCGGGCAAAAGCGCATAGATGCACAGCACGCCAAGGGTCGTCTGACCGCGCGCGAACGCATTGATATTCTGCTTGATGAAGGCAGCTTCGAGGAGCTGGACGCTTATGTCACACATAATTGTACCGATTTCGGGATGGCGGAGCAAAAAATACCAGGTGACGGCGTTGTCACCGGCAGCGGAACGATCAATGGCCGCTTAGTCTATGTCTATAGTCAGGACTTTACGGTATTTGGTGGCTCTTTATCCGAAGCGCACGCCATGAAGATTTGCAAGGTCCTCGACAATGCGATGAAAGTGGGCGCTCCAGTCATTGGCCTGAACGACAGCGGTGGCGCGCGCATTCAAGAGGGCGTGGCGAGCCTTGGTGGCTATGCCGAGGTGTTTCAACGCAACGTTTTGGCCAGCGGTGTCGTGCCGCAAATTTCGCTCATCATGGGCCCATGTGCTGGCGGCGCAGTATATTCGCCGGCCATCACCGACTTCATCTTCATGGTGAAGGATTCGTCTTATATGTTCGTCACCGGTCCCGATGTTGTGAAAACCGTGACCAACGAAGTCGTCACACAAGAAGAATTGGGCGGTGCCATGTCGCACACCACCAAATCGGGCGTGGCTGACAATGCGTTTGAAAATGACATTGAGGCACTGCTGTCGGTCCGCGATTTCTTTGATTATTTGCCAGAGAATAACCGGTCAGGGGCGCCAGAGCGGCCGACCGAGGACGCGTGGGACCGGATTGAGCCCAGTCTCGACACCTTGATCCCGCCCAGCGCGAACCAGCCTTATGATATGCATGAGCTGATCCGCAAAACGGTCGACGAAGCGGATTTCTTTGAGGTTCAACCCGGCCATGCTGCGAACGTCATCATCGGCTTCGGCCGTATCGAAGGCCGCACCGTGGGAATTGTTGCCAATCAGCCGATGGTGCTGGCCGGCGTGCTCGACATTAACAGCTCCAAAAAAGCCGCGCGTTTTGTGCGCTTCTGCGATGCATTTGACATTCCGATCGTTAGCTTCGTCGATGTTCCCGGCTTCTTGCCCGGAACGGCGCAGGAATATGGTGGCATCATCAAGCATGGCGCAAAATTGCTGTTCGCTTATGCCGAGGCGACTGTGCCCAAAATCACCATCATCACGCGCAAGGCTTATGGTGGCGCTTATGACGTGATGGCATCCAAGCATCTGCGCGGCGACCTCAATTATGCGTGGCCCACCGCAGAAATCGCAGTGATGGGCGCAAAAGGCGCGGTCGAGATCATCTTCCGTGGGCTATCAGCGGAAGAGCAGGCCGTAAAAACCGCGGAATATGAAGACCGCTTCGCCAACCCTTTCGTGGCGGCGAGCAAAGGCTTTATCGACGAGGTTATCTACCCGCATTCGACGCGGAAGCGGATCGCCTTGGGCTTACGCAAGCTGCGGAACAAAAGTCTCGAAAATCCTTGGAAAAAGCATGACAATATTCCGTTGTAAGGTTGAAGCATGAAACTCGGCCGCCTCAACCATATCGGCGTTGCAACGCCCTCCATCGCGGATAGCATCGTTTTTTATCGCGATGTGATGGGCGCGACCAAGATTCATGCGCCGTTCGATTTGCCGGAACAGGGTGTGAAGGTGTGTTTTGTCGATACGCCCGCTGCGGATGGCGCGATGAATGGTACGCAGATTGAATTGATTGAACCGCTGCCTGGCAATGCGTCGATCACGGCGTTTCTGGAGAAGAACCCGGCGGGTGGGCAGCATCATGTTTGTTATGAAGTACCTGATATTCATGTCGCAAAGGCGGCGTTTGAGGCAATGGGCAAACGCGTGCTTGGCGAGCCACGGATTGGTGCGCATGGGACACTCATATTCTTTGTGCATCCCAAGGATATGCAGGGTGTTTTGACCGAAATTATGGAGGTGCGTGTAGGAGCAGAGCATTAATGCGACCGCACATCTCGGCGTCACCCAGAATTTGATACAGGGTGACGGATTAAAAAATGGAAGTTTTATGACGAATATCGAACAGTGGAAAAAAGCGGCTGAAAAAGAGGTCAAGGGCAGGGACCTGACTTGGCACACGCCAGAGGGCATTGCCGTAAAGCCGCTGTATACGGCCGAAGATTCAGCCGAGCCCGGCCTTCCCGGTTTTGCGCCATTCACGCGCGGCGTGCGGGCTTCGATGTATGCTGGCCGGCCATGGACGATCCGCCAATATGCGGGCTTTTCAACCGCAGAAGAATCCAACGCATTTTACCGTCGCAATCTCGCCGCTGGGCAAAAGGGCCTATCGGTCGCCTTCGACCTTGCTACACACCGTGGTTATGACAGCGACCATCCGCGTGTTGTCGGTGATGTCGGCAAGGCTGGCGTTGCGATTGATAGCGTTGAGGATATGAAAATATTGTTCGACGGCATTCCGCTCGATCAAATGTCCGTATCAATGACGATGAATGGCGCGGTTATTCCCATCCTAGCCTTCTTCATCGTTGCTGGCGAAGAACAAGGCGTCGACCAAGCGCAATTGGACGGCACCATTCAAAATGACATTCTCAAAGAGTTCATGGTCCGTAATACCTATATTTATCCGCCCGAACCATCGATGCGTATTGTGTCGGATATCATAGCGTACACCAGCGCGCATATGCCCAAGTTTAACAGCATCTCGATCTCGGGCTATCATATGCATGAGGCGGGCGCGACCGCTGTACAGGAACTTGCCTTCACCATTGCCGATGGCAAGGAATATGTACAGCGCGCCATGGCCTCGGGCTTGGACATTGACGCTTTTGCCGGGCGGCTTTCCTTCTTCTTCGGTATCGGTATGAACTTCTTCATGGAAGTATCAAAGCTGCGCGCCGCGCGGACCTTGTGGCACCGGGTGATGGATGAACTTGGCGCAAAGGATGAACGCTCCAAGATGCTGCGTACCCATTGCCAGACATCGGGCGTATCATTGCAGGAGCAGGATCCATACAATAACGTCATCCGCACGACGATTGAGGCGATGGCCGCGACCTTGGGTGGTACGCAATCACTGCACACCAATGCGCTGGATGAGGCCATTGCACTACCGACTGATTTTTCGGCGCGCATCGCCCGCAACACGCAAATCGTGTTGGCCGAAGAAAGCGGCATTACGAAGGTCGTCGATCCTTTGGGTGGTTCTTATTATGTCGAAGCGCTTACGGCTGATTTGGTCGACCAGGCGTGGAAAATCATTGGTGAGGTAGACGCGCTGGGCGGCATGACCAAGGCTGTCGCATCGGGCATGCCAAAGCGCCTGATCGAAGAAGCCGCCGCCGCACGGCAAGCGCGGGTGGACAAAGGTGAAGATGTCATCGTTGGCGTCAACAAATATAAGCTCGCCACTGAAGAGCAACTCGACACGCTCGAAGTCGACAATGACTTCGTCCGCCAAGGGCAAATAACCCGTCTTGCAGCCACACGTGCCGCCCGTGATGAGGCATCCTGTCAGGCGGCTTTGATGGCGCTGACCGAGGGTGCGAAAGGCAGTACCAACCTCCTTGCACTTGCCGTCGATGCGGCCCGTGCCCGCGCAACATTGGGTGAAATTTCGGACGCGATGGAAGCTGTATTCGGCCGATACGCAACAACGCCAGTGCCCGTCCAAGGTATTTATGGCAGCGCGCATGAATTCGACACACGTTGGGCACAAGTCTTGGATGGCGTGGCTTCTGTAGAACGCCGCTTGGGTCGTAAACCAAAGCTCTTGGTCGCCAAAATGGGGCAAGATGGGCATGATCGCGGCGCCAATATCATCGCGTCTGCTTTCTCCGATATGGGCTTTGATGTGATCAGCGGGCCATTGTTCCAAACACCCGAAGAAACCGTCGTGCTGGCATTGCAGCATGATGTGGATGCCGTTGGCGCATCCAGCCTTGCCGCTGGTCATAAGACGTTGATCCCGGGGCTTGTGAGAGGCCTGCGTGAAGCCGGGCGTGGCGACATCAAGGTTATCGCCGGCGGTGTTATTCCGCCGCAGGATTATGATTTTCTGCGGGAGGCCGGCGTTCAGGGCATTTACGGCCCCGGTAGCAATGTCGTTGAATGTGCGGCAGATGTTTTAACATTATTGGGGCATAATATGCCACCGTTGGGAGATGCTTCGTGACCGTCCGCACCGACTGGACCCGTACAGAAATCGCGGAGTTGTTCGCTCTGCCGTTCGACGAACTGGTATATCAAGCCCAGACCGTGCATCGGGCGCATCACGCCGTTGGGCAGATACAATTGTGCACATTGCTCTCCATTAAAACAGGTGGTTGCCCCGAAGATTGCGGCTATTGCTCGCAATCGGTCAAGGCCGACAGCGGCGTTGAGGCAACAAAATTGATGGACGTGCAAGCGGTGTTGCAAAAGGCCGCTGAGGCAGCAGATGCGGGCTCACGCCGTTTCTGCATGGGGGCGGCATGGCGCAACCCAAAGGACCGCGACATGCCTGCGATTGTACAAATCGTTGAGGGCGTGCGTGCCATGGGCATGGAAACGTGCATGACTTTGGGCATGTTGTCGCCCGCCCAAGCCGATATGCTCGCCGACGCTGGCCTCGATTATTACAACCATAATATCGACACGTCGCCCGAGAGGTATAATGAGATTATTACCACGCGGACGATGGAGGACAGGCTCGACACGCTCGCGGAGGTCCGCCGCGCCGGCATCAATGTCTGCAGTGGGGGAATTGTCGGCATGGGAGAGACGCGCGCTGACCGTGTGGGCTTCATCCATACTTTGGCAACCCTGCCACAGCATCCCGAAAGTGTGCCGGTCAACGCACTGGTACCCGTAAAGGGCACAGTGCTAGGTGACATGCTCGCCGATACGCCGCTGGCGAAAATTGACGACATAGAATTCGTTCGGACGATTGCCGTGGCTCGTATTACGATGCCCATGAGCATGGTGCGGTTAAGCGCGGGGCGTGAGAGCATGTCGGAAGCCACACAGGCTCTATGCTTCATGACGGGCGCGAACAGCATCTTCACTGGCGACAAGCTATTGACCGCGGCCAATGCAGGCGACGATAAGGACGCCGCAATGCTGGCGAAGCTGGGCCTTGTGCCAATGGAGGCTGAGGAGCCATTGCGGGCTTGTAAAGCGCTTGAGGCAGCAGAGTAAGTCGCATGAGAGCTTGTTGCCATCAGCTATGACAAGTAGCACCCGCCCGCAGCCGCTTTCAGCGAGCGCCACCGCAGCGCAACTTCCAAAGGCCTACGTCATTGCCGAAGTTGAAGTGCATGATACCGCTGCATATGAAGATTACAAATCAGCTGTTCTCCCTATCGTTGCCCAATATGGTGGACGTTACATCGTTCGTGGCGGGCGAATTGAAAGTGTTGAGGGCAGCGATCCCAGCGGCCGCATGGTCGTCATTGAATTTCCCCATTTTGCAGATGCTCAGGCATTTCTGCGTTCAGAAGAATACCGCCCTGTCGCTGATATCAGACATGAAGCAGCAATATCCCGAATTATGATTGTTGAAGGAGCCCTTCCTTAATGTTCAAGAAAATCTTGATCGCCAACCGTGGCGAAATCGCTTGCCGGATTATCAAAACCGCGCGCCGCATGGGAATCGCGACGGTCGCGGTCTATTCCGATGCCGACGCGCGAGCGCCGTTTGTGCAGATGGCAGATGAGGCCGTGCATATCGGTCCTTCGCCAGCCGCACAGTCTTATTTGATTGCGGACAAAATCATCGCCGCGTGCAAGCAAACCGGCGCAGAGGCGGTACATCCGGGCTATGGTTTTCTGTCCGAACGCACCAGCTTTGCAGAGGCACTGGCCAAGGAGAATATTGCATTCATAGGTCCGCCAGTGAACGCCATTGCCGCGATGGGCGACAAGATAGAGTCCAAGAAACTGGCGATGTCGGCGGGCGTAAACGTTGTTCCTGGCTTTGTTGGCGAAATTGACGATACCGAACATGCGGTACGGATTTCGGAAGAAATTGGCTATCCGGTGATGATGAAGGCCAGCGCCGGTGGCGGCGGCAAGGGCATGCGGCTTGCGTATAATGAGCAAGATGTCCGCGAAGGCTTTGAAGCGACCAAGCGCGAGGGGTTGAATTCATTCGGCGACGACCGCGTGTTTATCGAAAAATTCATCCTCAACCCACGCCATATCGAAATACAGATATTGGGCGATCAACATGGCAATATCTTATATTTGAATGAACGCGAATGTTCGATCCAGCGTCGCCATCAGAAGGTGGTCGAAGAAGCACCTTCGCCCTTCGTCACACCAAAAATGCGTAAGGCGATGGGTGAGCAGTGCGTGGCGCTGTCCCGCGCCGTTGGCTATTATTCCGCAGGGACCGTAGAACTCATCGTATCGGGCGCAGACCCAAGCGGCGAGAGCTTCTACTTTCTCGAAATGAACACGCGTCTACAGGTGGAGCATCCGGTAACCGAATGCATCACCGGTATTGATTTGGTCGAACAGATGATCCGCGTGGCCGCGGGCGAGAAGCTCGCCATGACGCAAGACGATATCAAAATCGACGGTTGGTCTATTGAAAACCGCGTTTACGCAGAAGACCCATATCGCGGTTTTTTACCAAGCACCGGGAGGCTAACGCGTTATCGTCCGCCAGTCTTGGGTTGGACCGAAGACGAGGATGCCAATGGCCGTCGCGGCGTCGAAGGCATCCGCGTTGATGACGGCGTCTATGATGGCGGCGAAGTTTCGATGTTCTACGATCCCATGATAGCCAAGCTCATCACTTGGGGTAAAACCCGCGATGAAGCTGCCGACTTGCAAATCGCCGCACTTGATCGCTTCGAAATCGAAGGCCTTGGCCATAATATAGATTTTGTTAGCGCCATCATGCAGCATCCGCGTTTCCGTTCGGGAGAACTGACGACGGGCTTCATTGCAGAGGAATATCCTGACGGCTTCCATGGCGCGGCAGCAACGCCCGAACTGGTCAAATCACTTGCAGCCATTGCAGGTTTCGTTGCGACGGCCGAGGCCGACCGCGCGCGCCATGTTGACGGTCAGCTGGGCGATACACTTGAGCCGCCCGCGCGCTGGCAAGTTAAGATTGGCGACGCCGTCCACAACATCGAAATGATCGATGGCGACATGCACGTTGATGGGACGCTTTTTGACCTTTCGATGGAATATGATCCCGGCGATCGGTTGATTGAAGCCGAAATTGGGGACAATGAACTGGCGGTCAAGATCGCCAAAACGCGCACTGGGTTTCATCTGACGACACGTGGCGCGACACATGTTGCCCGTGTATTGCCCGGCCACATTGCCCATCTGGCAACGCACATGATCGAAAAAATTCCGCCGGATTTATCCAAATTCCTCATTTGCCCGATGCCCGGCCTGCTCACAACTTTACATGTCAATGTAGGTGACGCGGTTGAGGCTGGGCAACCACTGGCGGTTGTAGAAGCGATGAAGATGGAAAATATTCTCCGCGCGGAGAAATCCGGAACAGTAAAGCTGGTCAATGCGCAGGCTGGCGACAGCCTAGCCGTCGACGCCGTGATATTAGAGATGGAGTGAACCCGCTTGTAAGTGCCGACATTGGTATTAAAACATGCGCAGAGGGTTTTTAGGGGAACGTCATGGCAAAAGCTGCCGAATCTGAAGTCGTACTGGATCCAAAGCGCGATCGTTTGGTCATTACAGCATCGTCGCTTGGCACGGTTTTCGAATGGTATGACTTTTTCGTCTATGGCATTTTAGCGGCATTAATCGGGAAGCTGTTTTTCCCTGCCGACAATCCAACCGCCGCGACTTTGGCGTCGCTTGCAATCTTTGGTGCTGGCTTTGGCGTGCGGCCATTCGGCGCAATATTGTTCGGCTATTTCGGTGACAAGATTGGACGGAAATATACATTTCTCGTGACGATTACGCTGATGGGTGTCGCAACCGCCGCGATTGGCCTGTTGCCAACGTTCGAAACGGCAGGGATTTGGGCGGCGGCGCTCTTATTGCTTATGCGCTGTCTTCAGGGACTGGCGCTTGGTGGCGAATATGGCGGGGCAGCTATTTATGTTGCCGAACATGCGCCACAGGGTAAGCGCGGCCAATATACTAGTTGGATTCAGGCATCGGTCGCCGGCGGTTTTCTGCTCGCGGTGATTGTCGTGCTCATTACGCGCCAGTCGATGAGCACTGAGGCGTTTGAGGCATGGGGCTGGCGTGTCCCATTTTTGACCTCAATTTTGTTGCTTGCGATTTCGCTCTTCATGCGCCTTAAATTGTCGGAAAGTCCTGTATTCAAGGCGATGAAGGCCGCAGGCACGACGTCCAAAAATCCGTTTCTGGAAAGCTTCCAATATCCGGGCAATGTGGGCCGTCTCTTCGTTGCCTTATTCGGCGTCGCAGCAGGATTGACGGTTATTTATTACACGTCGCAATTCGGCACATTATATTTCCTGACGGGGACCGCGCGCGTTCCAGAGACCGATGCGCTTATGTATATGGCTGTGGGCGCAGCGTTGGCGGCACCGACTTATGTGGCCTGCGGATGGCTATCAGACAAATGGGGCCGCAAACGCCTGCTTTTGCTTGGCTATGGCCTTTCCATCATTGGCGTATTCCCGATTTTCTGGATGATGGCGGATGCCGCAAACCCAGCCCTCGCGCGCGCGACACAGAGCAATCCTGTTACGCTTTCCATCCCCAATTGTGATTTCAATGCGCTCAACCGCGTACATGAAAGCGAGTGCGCGCAAGCCCTCAATTTCTTAACGAAGCGCGGCATTGCGTATAGCAAAGAAGCAAGCGACGCTGTGTCGTTGAATGTCGGTGATGCGAATCTGCAGGGTTTTGATGAAAAGGCTTATATCGCCGCGTTGGAAGAAGCAGGGTATCCTGACAAATCAGACCCCGCGCAGCGCGAGCCTTGGAAGATCGTCTTGGCGGTGTTCTTAATGGTGGCCCTGTCCGGCATGACCTATGGCCAAGTTGCAGCCATCCTTGTGGAAATGTTTCCGGCTAAAATTAGATATACCTCCATGTCGATACCTTATCATATTGGCGCAGGCTATTTTGGCGGATTTCTGCCCTATATTTCACAATATATCGTGGCGCAGACAGGGCAGCCTTTCTCGGGGCTTTGGTATACCGTTGGAGTTACGGCACTTGCGTTTGTTGTAGCATTGATTTGGCTACCGGAAACATCGGGCAAGACGGAGTTGGATTGACAGCCCGTCACACAGGGGCAAAAGGCAGTCGATGACTAATTTTGAGTCCTCCTTGCGTCTGCACATTGATGGAGATGCGCTGGTTTCCAACTGGCGCGCGCTCGACGCTCGTAGCGGCGCAGCGCGGGCAGGGGCGGCGGTAAAGGCCAATGGCTATGGCTTGGACGCGCGCGAGGTTGTTACCCGTTTGCGCGACGCTGGTTGTCGTGATTATTTCGTTGCCCATTGGGGGGAAGCCGAAACTATTGCCGATTTGGTTCCGCCCGATTGGATATCGGTACTCAATGGTATCGCGCAAGCCGATATTCCCGCCGCGCGGGCTCTGGGCGCCATTCCAGTTCTGAATACGCCAGAGCAAGTAGCGAACTGGCGCAATGCAGGTGGCGGACGATGCCATGTCATGCTGGATAGTGGCATTAATCGCTTGGGGTTTTCGCCCGATCAAGCCGGCCTTTTGGCGGACCTAGATATCGATATTTTATTGTCGCATTTGGCGTCGGCTGACGAAGATGTTGCACAAAATGCTTATCAGCTCGGAGTTTTCGCCGAAGCGCGGTCGCACATAAGCGCGCAAAGATACAGCTTGGCCAATAGCGCAGGTATAATGTTGGGCGCAGAGTATCATCATGACATGACACGCCCGGGATTGAGCCTTTATGGCGGCATTGCGCGCCCCGAAATGGCAGACTGGATTAAACCTGTGGTGCACCTCTCGGCGCGTCTTCTTCAGGTAAGAGAGTTACCCGCTGGCGCTATGGTGGGTTATAATGCGACCCATGTCTGCCTCGAAGATACGCGTATGGGCACGATATCATTGGGCTATGCCGACGGTTATCTGCGTGCTTTTTCGGGTAAGGGCAGGGCGTGGGTAGATGGACATGAACTACCCGTCATCGGCCGCGTGTCGATGGACCTTGTGACGCTGGATCTCAATGCTGCACCTGCCTTGCGCGAAGGCGACTGGGTCAATATCGAATATGACCTTGTCACGGCTGCGGTGCTGACGGGCCTTTCGCAATATGAACTGCTGACGGGGTTAGGGACGAGATTCGCGCGCATCTGGCGCTGATTCGAGCGCTCATCCGCCCATTTTGTCGGTGTGAGCAAGCTAACCCGTTAAATCTGTACGTTCAATCCTAGCGACCGGCGAACGTTGGCGAATACGTGTGCCCGTTACGTCATTTTCATATTGTGCCGTCAAAGAATAACGCTCGATGGCATATACCCCCAATGACGCGTCATCGCCTTCCATTTTTAACGGCGCGTAGATGCGGGTTTTGATTGCTTTCAAAACAACATCTGCCCAATCGGTATCCCCTTTATTCCGTAAAATTTCGGGTGCATCGACTTTACCGTCAGCCCCAATCCAAAAACCGACATCCACCCAACGATTCTCGACAACTTGCGTGCCAATACGGTTCAAGTCGCTGCCACCGGCCATGGCACGAGCCGCTTGTGCCTCGTTCATTTTGATGGGTGTAGAATATAACAAAACAGGTCGATTTGTGCCCCCTAGCGAGGCGTAGCGCGCTATCAACCTGTCCGCCGTCTCACTGTTTCCGCTAGCTCTATCTAAACGCGATTTGAGAATCTCTGCGGCAATTTTGATATCTTCTGATCCGCCCGTCGGAGCATTCAGAAAAGCGTCAATGCCGTCCAAAGCTTCCTTTTTACGGAATTCAGTCTTTTCCGTTTCGGCGCGTTGCACCCGAAGCGATAGATCGCGCAGCCGCGCAATGGCCGCTACTTGTGGCAAACCGACGGAGAGCGCTCGCTTTTCAACCTCAAGATATTTGTCACTTGCCTCGTCGAGATATCCAAGCTTCATGCGGGAGTCCGCGACCTCAATCTCTGCTCCAAACACACGATAATCATTAGATTTAAGAGCGCTTTTCAGCGTATCGCGCATATCAAGAACGGAAAGCCGGTAGACATTGGCTTCCCCTAAATGCGCGGCAACATTGCCATTGGCACGCAGTAAATCGGACACTTCGATGGGATATTGTCCTTTATGCTTCCGGTTGCGACCAAGGGCGCCCGCCAAAGTCGAGCGCGCATCACGGTAATTTCCTTCGACAAATTGATTTTCGGCATGGGCCAGTGACGCCTTGATGTCTTGATCAGGTGGGCATTTGCGCGCCAGGCACGCCTTTAAATCAGACTCTGTGTCTTTTAACGACCTTGCAGTGACAACGATTTCTCTTGGAGCTTCATCATTTGCAATCGCCTGACTGTTGACGCCGGCAATTAAGAGCATTGTAGTCAGTTGAAATGTTTTCAGCATGGAAGCATCCTAAATCTTAAATAACTATTGCGACGAGTGGCATCAAAGCGAAAGGCAACTACGTCCTATTTGGCTAGGATTAAAGCGATAGTGTAACAGGCTGTCGACGCAAATGACAGGGCAGTGTGCTCTGGACTGCCCTGATGCCCCGTCTGTATCAAGATACACGCGATACAGAGATCATGCGAAATGGCCATTTTTTCAGAATGGCACATTTCTGTTATCGTTTACCTTCTATTTTGCGGCGAGAGTGACGCCAATAGGTGGGGCCTTGTCCGGATCAGTTGCAATATAGGCTGGGTTAAAACGTTCCGCCCATGCTTCTGCCTCTTTCAACCATTCGATATGTACGTCTTCATAGGGCAAATTGTGCGTGCCCTTTGGCTGCTCGACATATCTAAAGTCGGTTCCTTCTTTCTTACCTGAACTTTTCAGCCGCGACACAAGTGTACGCGATTGTTCGATAGGAATTCGAGCGTCCCTCAATCCTGCAACAATCAAAATTGGAGACCAGGGGCCATCGGTATTGCGTGCAGAGGAAATGCCGATCAAGTCATCAGCCGTCGCTTGAAAATTCGCACCGAAGTCACCAAAGGCGCGTGTATCATAGGCTTTCATCATCGGAAAGTCGTACACACCGGCTCCCGCAATCGCGCATTTCCATTTATCCGGATCGCGCTGCGCACCACGAGCAGTAGCATATCCACCATAAGACCAGCCCATGAGGCAGGCGCGCTTGGGATCAATCAACCCAGTTTGACCAAACCATGTCAGAACATCGTTCAAATCATCCTGCATCCGCAGGCCATAGCCATTGGGCTTATGGCCTTCCTTTACAAACTCCTTACCATAGCCGCCAGAGCCCCGATAATTGGGCTGAATTACAACATAGCCGAGCTCAGCCATTGCCTGATGCCACGGGAAGAAACCAAATTCCTCCTGATCGCGCACGCCATAAGGTCCACCATGCGGCATAACAATTACGGGGAGATTGCGACGGGTTGGCCGATTGCGGGGGTACGTAACAACGGCTTCTATTTCCATACCGTCGGACGCTTTGTATCGGACGGAGTTGGTTGGGTTCAGCTCAAAATCCTTAATGACCGGATGCGCCCAACCCACAAGGTTCAAGTTGCCCGTTTCTGTATCAAAAAGATAATAGCCGCCCGGAGCGTTGACCTTGGCAATCCGCATGAGAATTTTTGTATCGCCATCATTGGTCGATAGAATTTGCGCGTTACCACGCCCAAAATCCTCATCCATTAGCTTCTGAACCTCGGCAAGGCGGGGATCAAACCAGCGTGTCCGCTGTTTCGTGCTGGTGTAGGAGACCCCCGCTAATGCGTTGCCAGATTCATTGGCAATAACACCATCAATATCATAACCCTTAACCCCGAATACAGGCTCGCCAACGATTTGCATCGTCTTCAAATCTACTTTGTAAACTTTGCGGAACCCATCCTTGTTGCTGGTTGCATAAGCCATGTCCGGCTCATCCAGAAAGATATCAGGGACGATTTGCGTTCCTGTAAATGTGGCGTCTGCCTCATTGGAAATAGTTTTCATTATTCCGCTTGCGTCGGACCTATACATTAAGCGTTGTTTGCCGCTGTCACTATCGCTGCCTACGCCTGCACGAATTACGCCTTTACCGTCGACGAGCCAACTTCTCACTTCGACATTGGGACGCATTACCGTTTTAAATTTACCTGAACGAACATCAACTTCGATCACTTCAGGATTTCCGCTGTAGTTCATCTCTTTTAAAACATCGCGTGAGACAAGGATCGTTTCCTTTTCATCGTCGATGAACAAAATCCCGGCGCCACTACCACCAGCACCATCCCAGGCCAGTGGGCTTATTTTTTTGGATTCCAGATCATAGGTAACCAAACGCAACACATCTGACCGGCGACCACCCAGAATTTCGCGCGATGCAACAGTAAAAACAATAGTCCGATTACCAACAAAGCGCCAGGAACCAATCGTACGGTCACCTGCCTCTCGAAACTCTTCTGCTTGCGCGAAAAATACAGGCGCTGATCCGGGTTTGGTCGCATCGATATAGCCAAGAAAATCAACGCCGTCTTTGGTCATCATGACGGCAATTTTGGTTCCGTCAGGGGAAAGGCGAGGGGAACGCATGAAAGGGCGCTTCCCAAATACGGCGGTATCGACCCTTCCGCGTGGCGCGTTGACCACAATCGTTGCGCTATCAGCCGCCTGCGCAGTCATATGCACAAAAGGTGCCTCACTTGCAGCCGCGGCAGTGGTAAAAGTGGATATTACCGCAGCGCCTAGAAACAAAACTGCTAATTTCGTTTTCATCATACTCTCCACCTGTCCGTCATGATACCTTATGTTACATTAAGATATAGTTTTGATAGCGCCAGACGCAAGACAGTTGGCGCCTTCAATCATCGTGTGAACACGATTATTTTGCGGTAGTCAGGCGTAATTGCATAGAAGGCTGAAGATTTACTTGCGCCTTGACCAGATAAAAAAAGGGCGCCCCGAAAGGCGCCCTTATTATTGTTCAAGACACTAAGTCTCAGAAGTTTACGTTAATACCCAAGAAGAAGTTCCGACCGAAGCTGTCATACGGATCGCCACCGGCAGTTCCGAGCAAGCCAAATGGTGGCTGCTTGTCCAACAGGTTGTTGACGCCAGCTGTGAGACGGAAGTCGTTGCCAATGTCAAAACCGACGCGGATGTCGTGATAGACAACAGCGGGGTAATAAATCTGCGGAAATTGGTCAGCATTCGCTGGCGCCAATTCCACAATGTTACCCAATACTGGGTCGCAGGTTGTACCCTCACGTCCAGTCTGGCCACGGAATGTACCAGTCAACGGACATTGGCCCATATAATTGTTCTGCGCTTCATAGGAACCAATTGTCATCTTACCGATGTAACGTGCTGCATACAGAACGTCGATATTTCCAAAATCATAAGCGAGCGAGAAGCTAGCAGCCCATTGTGGGTCGCCCAATTCGCTGAGCTGACGATTTGGGTTCGCCGGGTTGGTTGGATCGGTATAGTTATCCAAACGCAACGCCCTTGTCGCGATAAGACGTGATGTAAAACGATCGCCGTTTTCAAACGTCTTGCGGTAAGCGATGTCAAAATCGATACCCTTTGTGGTTTGCTTAGCGAAGTTGATACCACCCGAGATAACGGCAGGCTTTACAAACAGGCCGGTGGTAGCGTCGCGCTTAACAGTTGAGCAGAACGGATTGTTGATGCCGCTAGCGTTTGAATAGCACAGGCTGATGATCGACTGCGCCGACAACGACGCAATCAGATCTTCAACTTCGATCTTGTAATAGTCGACCGTCAAGCTGAGGCCAGGAACGAAGCTGGGCTCGACTACAACGCCGAGAGTCAAGCTCTTACCTTTTTCCTCAATCAGTGTTGGGTTACCACCTGAAAGGAAACCAGTCGACGAAGTACGTGCCGTGCAGTTTACAAATGGCGCGCCCAAAGCAACCGGAAACGCGGTGGAGGCACATGCAGTAACCAATGCGGCATTAGCGGTCGTAGGAACACCTGCAGCAGCACAGTTAGCTGCCGTAATGCTTCCTGGCGATACAAGGTCACATGGGTCAGAGATTTGTGCAAAGTTTTCAGACGCTGCGGAGAACAAATCTCCCTGCGTTGGCGCACGAACCGATGTTGCATACGCAGCGCGGAAGCGAACGTCTTCAATCGGGGCGTAAATGCCCTGCACGTTGTAAGCATATACCGTACCGGTGCGCGTATTGTAATCCGAGACGCGACCCGCAAAGTTCAGCGACAATTCCTTTGCGAAAGGTACATCCTTAAACAACGGAACCTGAACTTCGCCATAGGCCTCCCGTACCGCAAATACTGGTGGTCTGAAATCCTGCAAAGCGTTGAGGAATGTCGCACCGCTTGATGTCAATGCATCATAATCGACGCTGGCCTTTTCTTGACGATATTCAGCACCCAGTGCGAACGCAACTGGTCCGCCTGGCAGTTCAAATAGCTGCGACAAGTCACCGCCAACAAAGGCAGATGCAACAAACTGACTTGCAAATTCGTCAGTCCGGCCTTCGGTGTTGATGAAGTCCAAAGCGCGGGCGTCTGAACGACCCTGACCAAATACGTTCACAGGAACACAAGCCGTGTTCACGTTCGAAACAGCGTTCACGGCGCAAATAACGCGCTGGCCAGCAGCATTTGTTACAAAGTTTGTGCCCGTGAAGGTAGATGGTGCAACAACGGCATCAACAGCAAGGTTGAAGCCGTCATAAGCCGTTCCCGCTTGATTGAAGATGACCAAGTTGTTGGTGTTGAAGCCTACCGCTTCAAAACGGCCATAGTTGACGGCGAGTTCGTAGTTCCAATCTTCGTTGAACGTACCTTCTACGCCACCGACCGCACGATATGTTTCACGCGTGCCTTCAAAACGACGACCACCAAAGTCAATGTTGAACCGAGCAAGTGGGAAAGTGCCCGTTGCCAAGTTCGTGCAGAGGCCATTTTGTTGAAGAACGGAAATATTCTGCGCGCTCAAAAAGCCGTTGCTGCACTTGAATGCAGGTCCACCTAGCGTGCTAGGAACGCTGGTGAAGAAGCTTGGCTGGCCTTCGCCAGATACTTCAGTCCGTACATATTTAGCTTCAATGAAAGGCTTGAACGCATCTGACACGTCATAATGCGCCATAAAGTTTGCAGCATAACGGTCTACGGCAGCCAAAAGGCTGCCGGTGTTACGGAGCGTGGAGCCAAAACCACCTTGCGTGTTACCGGAACCAACGCTTGCATAGTTGATTGTAGGCGTATCAATGAAAAGATTGCCAAGGTCGTCAAAACGAAGGAAGCGTCCACCGCTCAATCCGCCAACGGTCCCTGCATCCGAAATCGTACCGTTGCGAATACCGCAAACAAAAGTGTTATCTGGGATACCGTCCGTTGCACTAAATCCTACTTCACCGCCTGCAGCACCTTGCAAATCCGTCGTTTGGAATTGGCAACGGCCGCTTGCAGCGCCGGTCAATTTGTCGCGCTGATACATGAGAAGGGGTTCTTGACGGGTATATTCAAGCGAAGCAGCCACGTTACCACGGCCATCTGCAAAATTCTGCCCGGCGATACCGCTCACAAAATAGGTGCCACGATCACCGCGCGAAGAAATGCCGCCCTGCGAGCGAAGTGTGATACCGTCAAAATCCTTTTTCAAGATGAAGTTAACAACACCAGCAACGGCGTCCGAACCGTAAATTGCGGAGTTGCCGCCGGTCACGATGTCTACACGCTGCACAAGGTCAGTAGGAATGGTGTTAACGTCGAAACCGTTATCGCCTGGCGTTGATGTAACGTGGCGACGGCCGTTTACGAGAACCAGCGTGCGGTCTGTACCCAAGCCACGAAGATCGAGAAGGCTCAAACCTGCAGTACCGATGAAGCGGCTCGAGTTACCCGAGCTGAACGTCGAACGAAGCGAAGGAAGATCGTTCAATGCGTCGCCAAGCGACAACTCGCCGGTGCCAGTCAGATCTTCAATGGTGACCGATGTCAAAGGAACCGCCGACTGCAATGTTGGACGGGCAATACGCGAACCGGTAACGAGAATAGGCTGCGTTGTGCCTTCCTCTAAGGCTTCTTCCGACTCAGTGGCGACTTCCTCGTCAGCCTTTGCTGGTTCATTTGCGGGCGCACTCTGCGCAAAAGAAGGCATCGCTGCAAACAAAGCGAAACTTAATGCAGACCCTGCAATCAACAAACGTGTTTTCTTCATAAAAAGCTCCCCGGCTAATTTTAGCCCATTTCATACGGCCGAACATTCGCTTTGGAAAACGAACGTAATTTCGTGAATTGTCCTGTAAACTAAGGTAAATCAAAAGTGCAACTGTTGCGGTCACATAATTCTAAATTATTGTAAAATGTTGCGGCTTTGTCACAGTGTTAATGTAGCATTCATCGACGCTCTCATGATTGGTTGCCGTTCAACGTGTGCTGCGCGGCCAGTTACATGCGCAAATCACAACCGTAACAGACGAAACAATTCACCAATGTTGCAGTGCACTATGACATAGTGCTAACGGGGCCCATCTTTCCCGGAAGGACCAAATATGGCACGCACAGCCAATAAAAATGGTGACGGCCCGATCATCATTAAAAAATATGCCAACCGCAGGCTGTATAACACGCAGTCGTCGAAATATATTACGCTCGATTTCCTTGCTGAACTAACACGCAAGGACATTGATTTTAAGGTACTCGACGCCAAAACCAACGAGGATATCACCCATGGTGTCCTGACGCAGATCATTATGGATGAGGAAAATAGCGGGCAGCAAATGTTGCCGGTTGGCTTTCTGAAGCAGTTGATCGCAATGTATGGCGATTCCATGCAAGGCATGGTGCCGCAGTTTTTGGAAACGTCGATGGACAATTTCCGCAAGAACCAACGGCAAGTTCAAGAAGTGATTGAGACCGCAATCACCTCTGGTCCTTTTGGCCATTTGGCAAAGCAGAATATCGAATTCATGCGCTCTGCGCGGGAAGCCTTAATGCCAAATTTGGGCAACCTTACCGGAAAAAAACCGGAACGGGACGAAACCGTGGCTGAGCTCAAACAACAAATCGCGGCGCTGCAAGCTCAAATTGACAAAATGGCTGCCGACCGCGCCTCATAAATTTCTCATAGAACACAGGTAAGATTTTGATAAAACATGCTTTAAGCGTCACCCGTGCGCAAAATTTCGCTGGCTGGTATCAGGAAGTCATTTCGGAGGCCGATTTGGCCGAAGAATCCGGTGTGCGTGGATGCATGGTCATCCGGCCATGGGGCTATGGCATGTGGGAACGCATTCAAAAGCTTATGGATGCAGAGATTAAAGCCGCTGGCGTTGAGAACTGCTATTTTCCTTTGTTCATCCCGTTATCCTTCTTTGAAAAAGAGGCCGACCATGTCGAAGGCTTTGCCAAAGAGATGGCGGTTGTTACGCATCACCGCCTTGTCAGTGATGGCAATGGCAAGCTGATCCCCGATCCCGGCTCGAAATTAGAAGAACCGCTCGTTGTACGTCCAACCTCCGAAACGGTAATCGGCGCCGCGATGAGCCGCTGGGTGCAAAGCTGGCGCGATTTGCCTTTGATGGTCAACCAATGGGCGAATGTTGTGCGTTGGGAAATGCGCACACGGATGTTCCTACGCACGAGCGAATTTTTGTGGCAAGAAGGGCATACCGCCCATGCCGACCGCGCAGATGCGATGCAGGAAACGATGCGCGCGCTGGAAATGTACCGAGCCTTTGCAGAAGGTGCACTGGCTATGCCCGTTGTGGCAGGTGAGAAGCCGGAGAATGAACGCTTTCCAGGCGCCGTGGCTACGTATAGCATCGAGGCGATGATGCAGGACGGTAAAGCGCTACAGGCTGGAACGTCGCATTATCTGGGCACGGGCTTTGCCGAAGCGTCGGGCATTAAATATCAGGATAAAGAAGGCAATCAGCAGTTCGCGCATACGACCAGCTGGGGCGTATCCACCCGCATGATTGGCGGCGTGATCATGACGCATGGCGATGATGATGGCCTGCGTTGCCCGCCGCAAATTGCGCCGCATCAAATCGTCATCATTCCGATGTTGCGGGATAATGACGAGGACGAGGCCGTTCTCGCTTATTGCCGCAGCTTGCGCTCGGAATTGCTGGCGCTCAGCGCCTTTGGCGAACCTTTGCGCGTATTGCTGGATACGAAAGCGACAAAGGCATCAAACAAGCGCTGGGCCTGGGTCAAAAAAGGTGCGCCGATTATCGTTGAAGTGGGCCCCCGCGACATGGGCGAAGGCAAGGCAGCGGTCATTCGCCGTGATAGCCTGTATAAAGACGACGGAAAGCTTGCGACCGCATTCACGCCGCGCACCGAATTTGTGGCGTCCGCGCCCGCTTTGTTGGAGGACATCCAAAGGAGCCTATATGCCGAAGCAAAAGGCCGACTAGAAGCCAATATCCGACGCGACGTCACCGACCTCGCGCAACATTTCGCTGGCGACGAAGCAGGCTTTGCAGGCTGGGTCGAAGTGCAATGGTCGCGACCAAGCGGCACGGAACTTGACGCTATTGTGGCCCAGCTCAAGGCGTTAAAGATCACGATGCGCAATAGCCCAATCGATGCCGCACCCGCCGACGGCCCTTGTTTCTTTACAGGCGCACCCGCCGTGGAGCGAATACTGATTGGGCGGACATATTAGAATATGACCAAAAATGCGCGATTTGAAGGGCTCCCCAACAGAGATCAGATTCTTGAATTTATCAAGACGTCGAAGGATCCTGCGGGCAAGCGGGAAATTGCGCGAGAATTTGGCTTACGCGGTAATGAGAAAATTGCGCTGAAGGCCTTATTAAAGGACATGACCGATGAAGGGCTGATCGACATGGCCCCGGGACGTGCCTTCCACAAAATGGGGGGTGTGCCAAAGGTTACAGTGCTCAAGATCGTGGCCATTGACGGCGATAATGCGGTGGCTGTGCCTGAGCATTGGGAGGCCGAAGGCATTCCTTTGCCCAAAATTCGGGTCATAGAAGCCAAAGGCAAGCGGGGTGCCTTGGGCATTGGTGACCGCATATTAGCGCGCACCGAGGAGCGCGGCAGTGGCCATATCGCGCATGTTATGAAGAAGCTGGCCAAGGGCAGCGCACAGATATTGGGCGTGGTCGAAGGCGGCGAGAATGGCCGTTTCTGGCTAAAATCCGTTGATAAAAAAGCACGGTTTGATACGCAAATTGGCGATGTAGGTGCGGCAAAGGCCGGGGAACTGGTGCTCGCCGAATTGACGGGAAATGCGCATAAAAAATCAGCGCGGGTGACCCAAGTCCTTGGCGACCCGTTTGCACCAAAAAGCTTCAGCCTCATTGCCATCCACAAATTTGGCATTCCCTTCGAAATGCCCGAAGCAGCGGAGCGCGAAGCAGAGCGCGTGCGCGCGTTGCCCGTCACAGAAAACCATCGGGAAGACTTACGCCATTTACCCATCATCGCTATCGATCCACGCGACGCACGAGATTTTGATGACGCCATTTGGGCAACCCCCAATGCCGACACGGGCGGTTTTGACGCGATCGTCGCGATTGCCGATGTGAGCTATTATGTCCGCCCAAATAGCGCGTTAGACCATGAAGCATCTAAGCGCGGAAACAGCGTCTATTTTCCCGATCTCGTGGTGCCAATGCTTCCGCACGCCTTGTCTTCGGACAAATGTTCATTGCGGGCAGGGGAGGATCGCGCCGTCATTGCCTGCCATCTTGCCATTGGCAAGACCGGGCAAGTGACGTCATGGCGCTTTACGCGCGCTATCGCCCGAATTGCAGCCAATGTCCCATATCCAGATGCGCAGGCCGCAATTGATGGGCAGATGGAAAATCCCTTGCTCGAAACGGCGCTCAAGCCACTTTGGGCCTGCTGGAGATTGCTTTCCAAGGCACGGCACAAGCGTGGGCCATTGGAGCTCAATTTGCCTGAAAAGCGGATAACGCTCGACGATCAAGGGCGGGTCACGGGCGTTGCCGAGCGTGAGCAGCTTGAGGCGCATCGTTTGGTCGAAGACTTTATGATTGCCGCCAATGTCGCCGCAGCCAAGGCACTGGAAGCCAAAAAATCGTCCTTGATTTACCGCGCACATGAACCGCCAAGCCGCGAAAAACTTGTGGCGCTCAAGGAATATTTGAAAACCTTTGATATCGAATTTGCGCTTGGCCAAGTGGTCAAGCCTGCGACATTCAACGGCATACTCGAAAAAATCATCGACGAAGAAGTGCGGCCGCAAATCATGGAAGCGGTTTTGCGCAGCCAGACACAGGCTTATTATGGACCCAATAATGTGGGGCATTTCGGCTTGTCATTGGGCAGCTATGCGCATTTCACGTCCCCAATCCGCCGGTATGCGGACCTTGTCGTCCATCGGGCTTTGGTCAGTGCTTATGGCCTTGAAATGCCAAAACCAAAGCTCAAGGACGTTGAGCAAATAACAGGCTTGACCGAGGCTGCGATTGTGAAGCTTGCCGCCACAGCTGAAGCCATTAGCCGCACTGAACGCCGCGCGATGGAAGCCGAGCGGGAAACAACCGATCGCTACATCGCGGCCTATCTTTCCGCCCAAGTAGGGCAAATTGTTCAAGCGCGTATTACTGGCGTCCAAAATTTTGGATTTTTCGCAACTGTACAAGGCATTGGCGGTGATGGCTTAGTTCCTGTCTCAACCTTGGGTAAGGATTATTTCCATTATGACGAGGCAAGCCAGACGTTAATTGGCGAAAAAACACGGCAGGAATATCGGCCGGGGATGTGCCTTGAATTGCGACTAGCTGAAGCCAACCCGATTTCCGGCTCGCTACGCTTTGAGTTGCCGGAGGGCGGAAGCTATGCCCCAGATCGGTTTAAGCATAAGGGCAAGGCCAAGGCCGGCAAATATGATACAGGAAAGCGCGGGCGGCCGGGCAATATCCGGCATCAGGGAAAGATGCGTTAA
Source organism: Sphingomonadales bacterium UBA656 (assembly GCA_002299895.1). Lineage (GTDB taxonomy): Bacteria > Pseudomonadota > Alphaproteobacteria > Sphingomonadales > Sphingomonadaceae > Sphingorhabdus_B. The sequence continues at coordinate 222,297 of DBOC01000014.1, forward strand.
CCTTAACTCAATTGATCGAGTTGCGCATCACTGAGCGATCCGGGAATAACCATGACCGGGCAGGGCAATGTCCCCGCATTCACACCCGTAAAGTGGCTAATCAACGGGCCTGGTGCACCTTGGGCGGCTGCGCCCAGCACCAATGCGGCGATTTCGGGATGCTCTTCCAGCATAGCCTTTACAACTTCAATAGCCTCGCCCGGCTTGACCGTAATCGCGGGATGAACGCCCATTTCGTCAAAAATAGAACCTGCCGCTGTGGTCACTAATTGCTCAGCCCGATCGCGCGCCTCTTCTTCCATCGTCGCCTGAACGCCGCCCCATGCGACAAAGTCGGCTTGTTCCACAAGCGCCAAAATATGCACAGTGCCCGCAGTTTTGGCGGCACGGCGCGATGCAAAACGCAAGGCAAGCCGCGCTTCCTCGGTTTCGTCGATAACCACCAAATATGTCCGCATAGCTTCCCCCCGGGCAGACTTTGCCCGCAGCATTTCATGAATTCGTATAGCCTGCGCGAAAATTGACCGATTGGCAACCTTATCACGCTTGACGCTTGGGAAAGCTTGGTTATTCGGAGTCGTTTAACGACGTCTTTAAAAGGCCAGTATCTGATGCCCATAGAACTCAAAATGCCCGCCCTTTCGCCCACGATGGAAGAAGGCACATTAGCCCGCTGGCTTGTCAAGGAAGGCGACAAGGTCTCTTCCGGTGATTTGCTCGCGGAAATTGAGACCGATAAGGCGACGATGGAGTTTGAAGCGGTTGATGAAGGTATTGTAACCCAGATTTTGGTCGACGAGGGGACCGATGGTGTGAAGGTCGGCGCGGTTATCGCGATGATACAAGGCGAGGATGATGCGGCACCTGCACCAAAGGCCGTTGCGGCACCGACGCCTGCGCCTGTCGCTGATATTCCAGCACCGGTCGTTTCGAGCCCTGTCAACGATGTTCCAGCGCAACCGAAAAAGACCGATTTGGCGGAAAACGACCGCGTCAAAGCGAGCCCACTCGCCAAGCGGATAGCCGTGAACAAAGGTCTGGACCTTACTTCTGTCGCCGGCACTGGCCCGAACGGCCGTATCGTGAAGGCGGACGTAGAGGCGCTTTCCGGTGAAGAGCGTCGGGCAGTCGCGCCAGCGGAACTGGATCGCGGCCTTCGCGCCGTAACAGCTGCTGTAACGCAGACAATCGACACCGACATCCCGCATGAGGTCGTCAAGCTCAGCAATATGCGCAAAACCATCGCGCGCCGCTTGACCGAGAGCAAGCAGCAAGTGCCGCATATTTATCTGACAGTTGATGTCCGCCTCGATGCCTTGTTAAAACTGCGCGGCGAATTGAACGTCAGCCTTGAAAGCCGCGGCATTAAGCTGTCGGTCAATGACATGCTGATCAAGGCGCTAGCGTTGACATTGATGCAGGTGCCCAAGTGCAATGTCAGCTTTGCAGGCGACAATATGCTGCAATATAATCGCGCGGACATCAGCGTGGCTGTTTCAGTGCCAACCGGCTTGATTACGCCCATTATTGTGGATGCTGCGAACAAGCCGCTGTCCAAAATTTCAACCGAAGTCGCCGAACTTGCGGCCCGCGCCAAGGATGGCAAGTTGCAGCCGCATGAATATCAAGGCGGCACGGCGTCGATTTCTAACATGGGGATGATGGGCATCAAGCAATTCGACGCCGTCATCAACCCGCCACAGGCCATGATCCTCGCTGTTGGGGCAGGGGAAAAGCGGCCCTATATCGTCGATGACGCTATCGCCATCGCCACAGTCATGAGCGTCACAGGATCGTTCGATCACCGCGCCATCGACGGCGCAGACGGCGCGATGTTCATGAAGGTCTTTAAAGAGCTCGTGGAGAAGCCTTTGGGGTTGGTGGCGTAGTATGTCTAATTACGACCTCATCGTCCTCGGTTCTGGTCCGGGTGGCTATGTTGCGGCCATCCGCGCGGCGCAGTTGGGGCTGAAAGTCGCGATCGTTGAACGCGAAAATCTCGGCGGTATTTGCCTCAACTGGGGGTGCATCCCGACCAAGGCGTTGCTGCGCTCGGCCGAAATCTATCATTATATGCAGCATGCGGGCGACTATGGTCTGACCGCCGCAAATATAAGTGCGGATATTGACGCGGTAGTGAAACGCTCACGCGGCGTGGCGAAGCAGTTAAATCAGGGCGTCACGCATCTGATGAAGAAGAATAAGATCACCGTCCATATGGGCGATGGCAAGCTGCTGGCGGCCAATAGGCTTTCGGTCAGCAAAGACGGCAAGACCGAGGAATTAACCGCGAAAAACATCATCCTCGCCACCGGCGCACGGGCGCGGGATTTGCCCTTTGCGCCTGCCGATGGAAAGCGAATCTGGACCTATCGCCACGCGATGGTGCCATCCGAAATGCCAAAGAAGCTGCTCGTCATTGGCTCTGGCGCCATTGGCATCGAATTTGCAAGCTTCTACAATGACATGGGCGCAGAGGTCACGGTTGTCGAAATGCTCCATCGCATCGTGCCGGTCGAGGACGCCGATGTATCTGCTTTTCTAGAAAAAGCGCTGACCAAGCAGGGCATGAACATCATGACTGGGGCGGGGGTCGAAAGCCTAAAGGCCACCGCGTCAGGCGTGTCGGCATCGATTAAGGGCAAGGACGGCAAGGTAATCGCGTCGGAATTCACCCATTGCATCGTCGCGATCGGCATTGTGCCAAACACCGAAAATATCGGCTTGGAGGCACTGGGCGTTGAGATGGACCGTGGGTTCCTGAAAACCGATGCCAACTGCCGCACTAACGTGCCCGGCCTTTGGGCGATTGGTGACGTTACTGCGCCGCCATGGTTGGCGCATAAGGCGAGCCATGAGGGCGTAATAGCCGCAGAAACCATTGCGGGTGGTCATCCACATGCGATGGACCCTAAGAACATTCCGGGCTGCACGTATTGTCATCCGCAAGTTGCAAGCGTTGGCCTGACCGAAGCAAAAGCCAAAGAGGCTGGCTATGATGTTAAGGTCGGCAATTTCCCATTCTTGGGCAATGGCAAGGCAATCGCTTTGGGTGAGGCAGAGGGCTTCATCAAAACCGTGTTTGACGCCAAAACCGGTGAATTGCTAGGCGCGCATATGGTGGGTGCAGAGGTGACTGAACTGATCCAAGGCTATACCATCGGCAAAACCGCAGAGTTGGTTGAGGCCGATTTCATGCACACCGTATTCCCCCATCCGACCTTGAGCGAGATGATGCACGAAAGTGTGCTCGGCGCTTATGGCAAGATGCTGCATATGTAAGTGCAGCGGGCGCTATAAATGGAACCATAGCGACTGGGTATTACACCTTAACTTTTGTCGGCGATGTTTTCGCTGTCCTACACGTCGATTTTTTGCCATCCTTTGGAATGATAAGAATGTGTAGGGAATATGGGTATGACTTATAGTGTGAACTTGCGGAAAAATCTGCGGGTCTTGGCGCTTTCAGGTGCCGCCATTTTGTCTTCAACGGCGCAGGCGCAGACGACGGTTATAACCGCAGACAAGATGGTCGATGTGTTAACCGGTAAAATAGTCGAATACCCAGCAGTCTTCGTTGGCGCAGATGGCCGCATCACGAGCATCGCCGATGCACGCACGGTCAAATGGGGCATCGATGTCACACATATCAAATTGGCAGGCAAAACCATCTTACCCGGCCTGATTGACATGCATGTGCATTTGGATGGCCCCGCCGACATTGGCGGCTATCGCGGCCTTGAATTTACCGACAGCTTTTGGGGTATGACCGCGGTTGGCGCGGCGCAGGCCATGTTGAAGGCTGGCTTTACCACTGTGCGCAATGTGGGTTCAGGCAATCGTAATGACATTGGATTAAAACAAGCCATACAAAATGGATATGCAACTGGCCCACGCATTGTTCCTGCAGGCTATGCTTTAGGGGCAACCGGCGGTCATTGTGACTCAACCTTCCTGCCGCCAAGCCTTGAAAAAGCCGGCAAGGAAGAGGGCATTGCCGATAGCGAAGACGAATTACGTTATCAGGTGCGCCGTCAGCGCAAATATGGCGCGGAAGTCATCAAAGTGTGTGCCACTGGCGGCGTGTTTTCCCGCAATACAGAGCCCGGGCAGCAGCAGCTTTCTGAACGCGAACTGCGTGTGATAGCAGAAGAAGCCCACCAATGGGGCTTGCGCGTTGCGGCCCATGCCCATGGCGGCGACGGCATTAAAGCGGCAATCAAGGCCGGCATCGACACGATTGAACATGCAAGCCTTGTCGACGATGAAGGTATAAAGCTTGCCGCCACGCGCGTGCGTCCGGTGTGGTTCTCAATGGATATTTTCAACACCGACTATACGCAGGCCGAGGGCGCGAAAAACGGCGTTTTAGAAGATAATCTGCGCAAGGACCGCGAAGTCGCACAGATACAACGCGACAATTTTCGCAAAGCGCACAAGGCGGGCGTTAAGATGGTCTTTGCCTCTGACGCCGGCGTGATGCCACACGGTCTTGTCGGCGGTCAGTTCAAGGTCATGGTCGAATATGGGATGACACCGCTGGAGGCCATTCAAGCCGCCACCCGGAATGCCGCCCAAGCGCTTGGCCGTGAAAAAGATGTCGGCGCCATTGCCGTTGGCCGCTTTGCCGATATCATCGCGGTCGATGGCGATCCTTTAGCCAATGTGCGCGAGTTGGAGACGGTCGACGCCGTAGTAAAGGGCGGCAAAATCGTCGACTAAAGGCGCGTAAGCAATCTGTCATAGCGCATTGATTGCGCCATGATGCTTGTGTAAACTGTCCTATAAGCGGGCGCACAATCGTCCGCGCATGAACATCAGGGGTTTGGAAATATGATCACTATCATCGCAACCACACTGCTCAGCATGGCCGCCATGAAGGGCGACCCTATGGACGACGCACGCAAGGCGTTCAACAACTGCATGATTGAAGCCCATAATGTCGCGGTCGCGGAGAAAGCCGCTCCCAGCGCTTTCGTCAAAACATCTGATGAAGCATGCCCAACCGAACGCGCGACCTATAAGGCAATATTGGTGAAGTCCGAACGGTCCTTTGGCTCAAGCCAAGCCGAAGCCGAGAAGTTTGCTAACGAAGAAATTCAGATGCTGGTCGACTCGGTGGTGACAAGCTTCAACGAAAATGTTGAGAGCGGCGCAAAATTGACGCCGGAAAAATAAGGCGCGCGGACAAAGGAGCTGGCGGACAGGGTGGGATTCGAACCCACGGTGAGCTTCCACCCACGACGGTTTTCAAGACCGTTGCCTTAAACCACTCGGCCACCTGTCCGCTTACGATGCGTCCCCTAGCCAGTGCGCTTTGCGATGGCAAGCGCGGATGATGGGCGCTTTTGTAAAAGCGTGCGATGAAATGATTACCTCTCGGGACCAAAACAATTCACAGTCTTGATCGGTTGTGGCACTATGCCTCGGATAAACATGAGGGGATGCAGTGCGCTTTTACCGTAAAATTGTGATGACCATGGCGATTTGCGCGAGTGCTTCGGTGATCGGTACAGCGTGCTTGGCGCAGGATGCTGCGGTGGTTTCTGAGGAAACCAATAATACACAGCAGGCCGGTTTTCGCGCTTATCTGGAGACAGTACGGCAGCGTGCCCTGCGGGAGGGCGTGACGCCTGCAACACTCGATCGTGTGCTGCCTACGCTCAGCTATGATGATCGTGTGGTTCGACTTGACCGCCAGCAACCCGAAGGGGCGTCCAGCGCGCCGGTACCAAATTTTGCGCCATATAAAGCGCGCCATGTCGATGCATCCCGTATCAGCCGAGGGCGCGCCAAATATGCAGAGCTTCGTCCGTTGCTGAAGCGCATCGAGGATGAGACCGGCGTACCCGAAGAGATCATGATCGCCATTTACGGTCATGAAACCAATTACGGCGCCTTCATGGGCAATTTTAACGCGCCCGAAGCATTAGCCTCTTTGGCATATGAAGGGCGTCGCCGGGCGTTGTTTGAAGGCGAGTTGATCGCGGCGCTCAAGATGGTCGACAAAGGTGTGCCGCAATATGCGATCACCGGAAGCTGGGCAGGGGCGCTCGGTAAGCCACAATTTCTGCCGTCGGTATATCTGCGGCTTGCACGTGATGGCGATGGTGACGGCTATGCCGACATTTGGCGCAGCGAAGTTGATGCCATGACGTCTATCGCCAATTATTTCGTCAATGCAGGCTGGCGGCGTGGCGAGGATTGGGGTTTTGCGGTCAATGTGCCGCCATCTTTCGACCGCAGCGGCATGCGGACGCGTTTGACGTCGCCGCGATGCCCGCGCGTCTTTGCGCGACACAGCCAGTGGCGGACAATCGCTGAATGGCGGCAATTGGGTATAACGCCGCAGCAGGGTGCCTGGCCGCAAGACAATATGATCGCCACTTTGATTGAGCCCGATGGCGCCGGCAATACGGCCTATCTACTCGGCGGGAACTACCGTGTCATATTGGATTATAATTGTTCGAATTTCTATGCGCTGTCGGTGGGATTATTGGCGGATGCAGTGCGCAATTAAGGTTTCCGCTTGCCCTTGCTGAGCGCTATACGCAGCCGTTAAAATCGCCTATCGGATATTGAAAATGCGCGGCCGTGCCAACATCAATATGCGATGACGGATAAATTGGATCTATGTCCCAAAGTATGAAGAACATAATCATCCCGATTGATTGGACGCGTCGGTGACCATGCGCGGCCGTTTCATATCTATTGAGGGCGGGGAAGGCGTTGGCAAATCGACGCAGATTGCCGCGCTTGCCGCGTTTATCGAACAAAAAGGCTTTGAAGTTGTATTGACCCGAGAGCCAGGTGGTACCGAAGGCGCGGAAACCATCCGGCAGTTGCTGCTCGGTGGAACCGCGGAACGGTGGATGCCCCGCGCAGAAGCATTGCTATTCGCCGCCGCACGCAGCGACCATGTTGAGCGCCTCATCGAACCCGCTTTAGCGAGCGGAAAATGGGTTATCTCCGATCGTTTCGTTGACAGCAGCCGCGCATATCAAGGGGCAGGCTCTGGCCTGTCTGATGCGGATATCATGGCGCTCCACCAAATCGGCAGCCGGGGCATGTTGCCAGACCGAACTTTGGTACTGCGTCTGGATACCAAAGAGGCCGCAAGCCGCGCTGCGGCGCGTGACCACAACCAGCCTGACCGCATTCAAGGGCGCGCCGAGATATTCCATTCCGATGTCGATATGTCCTTTGTAAACTTTGCCGAGCGCGAACCGCGCGTGCGCCTTGTTGATGCGTCCGGCACAGCGGATATGGTAACGGCACGGTTATTGACCGAAATTAGCGACCTGTTGGAGCCTGCATGAACGATTATGTCGGACATGATAAGGCATGGCGACAGTTTGCGACCGCCTGCGACAGCGATAAAATCCACCATGGCTGGATTTTGGCTGGCCCCCGGGGCATCGGCAAGTCTGCCTTTGCATTGCGAGCAGCGGCTATGCTGGTAGACCCAGAAAACGCCTATGCCAGTATGATTGCGCGCGGTTCGCATCCCGATATCCTGTCAGTTAAGCGGCTACCTAAGGAGCCGTTGAAGGAAGATGAGGACATTGATGATGTTACCGAGTTCAAGCGCAGCATCACCGTGGATCAGATCCGTGGGCTGCAGCAGTCGCTGACCACGCGGCCAGGTTTAAGCAACCGGCGGGCAATCATCATCGATGCTGCAGACGATTTGGAGCGGGGCGGGGCCAACGCGTTGCTCAAGTCGCTGGAGGAGCCACCCGTTGGTACATTTTTCTTCCTTATCAGCCATGCAAGTGACCGCTTATTACCCACGATAAGGTCGCGTTGTCAGATCTTGCGGTTTGAACCATTGAGCGATGCTGACATGATAGACGTTCTGCAACGCGCGGCACCAGAGGTCAGCGCGAATGAACTGCAAGCACTTGTCCGCTTGGGCAATGGCACACCGGGGCAAGCGCTTGATTTTCTTGGTCTTGACCTTCAGGAAATTGAGGATGCCATGCTGTCCATCCTGCGTACGGGCGACCGCGACAACGCCCTGCGCACCGATTTGGCAGACAAATTAGCGTTAAAGGCCGCGCAACCGCGTTATGAGGCTTTCTTGCGCCGTGCGCCGACCCTAATCGCGGAATACACGCGCAAAGTTGATGCAACGCAGGTACATCATGGTGTCACCGCGTGGGAGGCAGCAAGCGGGCTTGCCGCCCGGGCCATTGCCTTAAGTTTAGATAAACAAAGTGTCGTCTTCCAAATGGGAAGCTTGCTGGCATCGATTCAAGCGCATACAGCGCGCCCATAGTCCAAATTAAGAGTATCCATGTCCGAACCTTTCTACATTACCACCGCCATCGCTTATCCCAATGGAAAGCCGCATATCGGCCACGCTTATGAGGCCATTGCCACCGACGCGATCGCACGGTTCCAACGATTAAATGGTCGCGACGTCTGTTTCGTCACGGGGACAGATGAACATGGCTTAAAAATGGACCAAACGGCACGCAGTCTCGGTAGGGAGACGCGCGACCTTGCCGATGAAATGTCGTCCTATTTCAAAGAAATGTGTGCAACACTTGATATTTCCGTTGATCATTTCTGCCGTACAACAGCCGATAATCATCACAAAGCAAGCCAAGCGATCTGGAAACGGCTTGAGGCAAATGGCGATCTCTATCTCGACCGTTATGAAGGTTGGTATTCTGTCCGCGACGAAGCCTATTATGATGAAGCCGAGTTAACGGATGGGGAAGGGGGCCAGAAGCTGTCCCCCCAAGGCACACCGGTTGAGTGGACGGTTGAAGAAAGCTGGTTTTTCCGGCTGTCCAAATATCAAAAGCCTTTGTTGGATTATTACGCGGCAAACCCAGAATTCATGCGCCCCGAGAGCCGTAAAAATGAAACAGTCAAATTTGTAGAAGGCGGGTTGAAAGACTTGTCCGTCTCGCGCACCAGCTTTGACTGGGGCGTCAAGGTTCCGGGCAGCGAGAACCATGTCATGTATGTCTGGCTTGATGCGCTGACTACCTATATCTCCGCCATTGGTTTTCCAGATGATACCGAAGAATGGCGCAAATTCTGGCCTGCCAGCGTCCATATCATCGGCAAGGACATTGTCCGCTTCCATACCGTATATTGGCCGGCATTCCTAATGTCGGCAGGCTTGCCCTTACCAAAAATGGTGTTTGGCCATGGCTTTTTGCTGTCGCGCGGGGAGAAAATGTCGAAATCCTTGGGCAATGTCGTCGACCCTATGGCGCTGGCTGAGCTATTTGGTGTCGATGCCTTACGATACTTCCTGCTGCGTGAAGTGAGCTTTGGCCAAGACGGAAGCTACAGCCCAGAGGCCATAGTAACGCGTGTAAATGCCGATTTGGCGAACAGCTTTGGCAATTTGGCGCAGCGTACATTGTCGCTCATCTTCAAAAACTGCGCAGGCTATCTGCCTGCCATTCACGGCCATCATGCCGATGACCAGGCCTTACTGGAGTTGGTCGGAAACGCTGTTTCGAACCAAATTCCGGCGCATTTTGAAGATCTCGCCATGTCGCAGGCTTTGGAAGCTTGGATGCAGGCCGTTTTTGCGTGCAATGCCTATGTCGACGTGCAGGCACCATGGGCGCTCAAGAAAACCGATCCTGAGCGGATGGAGACCGTATTGGCCTCCTTATTCATCAGCATCGCGCAGCTCGCCATAGCCGTGCAGCCAATCATTCCCGGGTCAGCGACGAAACTGCTTGATCAAATGGGCGTACCAGAAAATGTGCGCAACTTTGCAAATGCAAGGTCGCATTGGTATTCGCCATTGGCCGAAGGCGGTTTCCAGATTGCTCAGCCACAAGGGCTATTCCCGCGGTTAGAATTACCGCCGGAGGAGGGGGTTAACACCTAATGTTCGTCGATTCCCATTGCCACCTCAATTATAAAGGCTTGGTTGAAAATCAGGCGGATATACTTACGCGAGCGCGGGATAACGGGGTGTCGGCGATGCTCAACATTTCGACGCGCGAGCGCGAGTGGGATGATGTCATTGGCCTTGCCGAGCAAGAAAAGGATGTGTGGGCATCCGTTGGTATTCACCCGCATGAGGCGGACCAGCATGTTGGCATGGACTGTGCCAAACTTGTGGCAAAGTCAGCCCATCCGCGTGTCATCGCCATCGGTGAGACGGGGCTCGATTATTATTACGACAAAAGCGATAGAGCGCAGCAATGCACAGGCTTTCGCGAACATATCAAGGCGTCCCGCGAAACGGGCCTGCCGATCATCATTCACACCCGCGATGCCGAGGCCGACACAGCGACGATATTGACCGAAGAAATGCGGGAAGGGGCGTTCACCGGCGTTATTCATTGCTTTACCGCCAGCGCAGAATTTGCCCGCATTGCTTTGAATTTGGGTCTGTATATTTCGTTGTCCGGCATTGTAACGTTTAAGAACGCCCAAGACCTGCAGGATGTGGCGAAATGGTTGCCAGCGGATCGTTTGCTGGTGGAAACCGACGCGCCGTTCCTTGCACCGATCCCACATCGAGGCAAAACTGGCGAACCGGCCTTTGTGGCCGATACCGCGCGCTTTGTGGCGCAGTTACGTGACGTTCCGCCGGAAACGCTGGCAAAGCAAACTTCAGACAATTTCTACGACCTGTTTACGAAAGCAAGTCGATGAACATCATGGAAGACGGCCCATCGCTGATTTGGGGCGTTGTATGCATATTGCTGCTGGTTAGCTCATTGGCCGCCCGCCGCTTGCCCTTGACCTATATTGCCAAGGCAGCGCTCGCTTGGATCGCCATATTTGCGGCGTTGTTCGCTATTTTCAGCTTCCGGTTTGAATTTATCAGCATCTGGGAGCGCGTAAAGGCAGACATATCGGGGACCGCCGGGCAAAGCATCAGCGGCGAAGCGATCGAGTTACGCCGACAAGATGATGGCCATTATTGGATCACGGTCGACATAAACGGAAAACCTGTTCGCTTCATGGTGGACAGCGGCGCGACGATGACAGCAATCAATGCGACCACAGCCAAGGAAGCTGGCGTTGAAGCAGACGGCTATCCCATCATCCTCAGCACCGCCAACGGCCGTGTCGCGGCGAAGCGCGCAACTGTGCAATCATTGGTTGTCGGGCCGCACAAAATTAAAAATCATCCGGTGGTGGTGTCGGAGAGCTTTGGTGACGTCAATTTATTGGGGATGAATTTCCTTAACGACATGCAAAGTTGGCGTGTGGAAGCTAATAAAATGATATTAATACCGTGACTAAGCGCGTGACAATAGACGCTGATGTAAAGCTGATAATATAAATCATTTAACATAATATATATTATCGAACTTATTGATATGGTGAAGTGATGAGCGCAGATATTACCCCCCTTACGAACATCATGGCGCGTCTGCGGGATCGTGATACTGGCTGCCCTTGGGACATTGAGCAAAACTTTGCGACGATTGCCCCTTACACGATTGAGGAAGCCTATGAGGTCGCGGACGCCATAGAGCGTAATGATCTGGACGCGCTAAAGGACGAATTGGGTGATCTTCTCCTGCAGGTCGTATTCCATAGTCAGATGGCAAGCGAACAAAGCGCGTTCAACTTACAAGACGTCGTTAACGCCATTTGTGATAAAATGGTGCGTCGGCATCCACATGTGTTTGGGGAAATTTCAGCCGCAAGCCATGAAGTCCCGGATAATTGGGAAACCATTAAGGCCGCTGAACGCAGCGACTATGAAGACAACAGCGCGTTAGCTGGCGTCGCCCTCGCCCTTCCCGCCTTATTGCGTGCTCAAAAAATTCAGAAACGCGCTGCACGCACCGGTTTCGATTGGCCAGATCAATCCGGCGCCCGTGATAAAATAATTGAAGAATTAAATGAAGTTAGCGAAGCAACTACCGCCGAGCATGTTGCGGAAGAAATAGGAGATTTGATCTTTGCCGTCGTCAATTTGGCTCGTTTTCATCAGGTGGACGCAGAACACGCGTTGAAGCAAGCGAGCACCAAATTTGAACGACGGTTTCGCGACATGGAGCTGTCTGCCGGCGATGCTTTTGCGGACCTATCACTCGAACAAAAAGAAGAACTTTGGCAGCAAGCGAAAGCAAAAGAGAAAAAATAAGACGCAGTTTTAAGCGTCGACCTGCTCAAACTGCTTTTCGAACTGCCCCCATAATTGCCGACTCAATGATACACCGACCGACACAATGTCGCCTTCAACATGCTGGCTGCTCACTACGCCGCGACCATGCAGCCATGCCAAGGCCGCGCCATTATCTGCGCGCAATGTTACCGTGCGCAGATCATTTCCCTGCGCAATGCGCGCTGTGAGGAGGGCCTTGAAAGCCTCAATGCCCTCACCTGTTTCAGCCGATATCATCAAAATATCATCGTCGCGCGCCGCGATGCCGGTTAACTCCGCCCGCCGTTCATCATCCAAAAGATCCAGCTTGTTCCAGATTTCCACCATTCGTGGCTGATGCCCACCTTGTGCATCATCTAAAACGCCCAAATCCCGCAAAATTTGCAAAACATCCTCACGCTGCGCATCGGTTTCGGGATGTGAAATATCGCGTACATGGACGATAATGTCAGCAGATATCACTTCTTCGAGTGTCGCGCGAAACGCAGCGATCAATTGCGTGGGCAGGTCGGAAACAAAGCCAACCGTGTCGGACAATATAGCCTTTTCCACCCCCGGCAGCGCGATTTGACGCATCGTGGGGTCTAAGGTTGCGAATAACATATCCTCGGCAAGAACGGTTGCCCGCGTCAACCGATTGAACAGCGTCGATTTACCTGCGTTTGTATAGCCAACCAAAGCAATCACGGGCCAAGGTGCACGTTTACGCCGTGCGCGATGCAAAGAACGCGTCCTTTTCACCTCTTCCAGCTCCCGCCGCAACCGCGCCATGCGGTCCCGGATCATACGACGATCGGCCTCAATCTGCGTTTCACCTGGACCACCGAGAAAACCGAAACCACCGCGCTGCCGCTCTAAGTGTGTCCAGCTACGGACCAAGCGTCCCGCTTGATAGTCCAGATGCGCCAACTCGACCTGCAAACGCCCTTCGGCCGTCGCAGCGCGTTCGCCAAAAATTTCAAGGATCAAGCCTGTCCTATCGATCGTCTTAAGCCCAGTGCGTTCTTCAAGATTGCGCTGCTGAATGGCGGTTAGCGCAGCATCCACAATCAAGAGATCAGCCTCTAGGTCGCGTCCCATCTCGGCAATTTCTTCTACTTGCCCGCCGCCAAGCAGCGTTACCGCGCGCGGTGAACGCACACGATAATGCTTTTTGCGGACAACGTTCAGGCCAATAGCAAGCGCCAGCCCTTCGGCTTCGGCAAGGCGCGCATCCGGCCCCACAGAGGCCCGCCCAGGCAGCTCGGGATAAATGACTAAAGCGCGCGCACCCCGCGCGAACTCGTCGGTTTCGCTGCGTTCAAACCCGCTCAAATATCGCTCTCGTCTACGCCCTGATTATAATCCGCCAAGTTCACGGGATTTGCTGGCTGGATCGTGGATATGGCATGCTTATACACAAGCTGTGTTGTGCCATCACGTTCGAGCATGACTGAGAAAAGATCATATGCAACAATAATGCCCTGAAGCATTACACCATTAACCAGAAACGTCGTAACCGATTCATTCTTATCACACATGGCGTGCAGAAAAACATCCTGCAGCATTCCAGGCCGGTGCGTAACCCGCGACATCATCTCATCAAATAACGAGCGTTCCGGCGATGTAGACGGCATGATTGTTGATATCGAATGTTTGTACACAAGCTGCGACATGCCATCGCGGCGCAACAGCACCGAAAAGTTGTCAAACCATGTTACAACACCTTGGAGTTTTACGCCCTTAACCAAAAACATGGTCACAGGGGTTTTCGATTTTCTGAGGGAGTTCAGAAACAGGTCTTGAAGCCCGTTATTTTTTTCAGTCATTATAATTATCCGTTTATTTTTATCGTTACGCCAGCCTCGCTGCACGCTGGGCGTCCAGCTTATATCTGAGCAATGTTACGATTACACGAATACCGCAAAAGTCGCAATTATACTCAAAACTCTGTGTCGTCGGAAAAATCCTGTGCGTTTTTGCGGACAGAAATGCCCAATAGCTTCAGCTTCCGGTGCAGTGCCGAGCGCTCCATGCCAACAAAAGCGGCCGTTTTTGAAATGTTGCCGGAAAAACGTTTTATCTGCACCCGCAAATATTCGCGCTCAAATGCCTCGCGCGCCTCGCGCAATGGCGCCCCCATAAGGGCCGTCACATTATGCTCTGCGCCTTCATAGCTGTTAATAATCTCTGACGGCAGCATATCCGCCTCAATGGTCGCAACCCCCTCTGCTGGCGCCAATATGATCGTGCGTTCAATGATATTGCGCAATTGCCGAACATTGCCCGGCCATTCGCAGGCCTGCAGCGCGGCCATGGCGTCGCCTGAGAAGTGAGGCGGAGAAATTCGGTGTTCGGATGCAAAGCGCGCGGCATAATGGTTCACAAGGTCTGGAATATCTTCGCGTCGCCCCGACAAGGGTGGAATTTCGACCGGAACCACATTTAACCTGTAAAACAAATCTTCGCGGAACCGACCTTCGGCGATTTCGATTGCCAAATCGCGCGCCGTTGCAGAAACAAAGCGCACGTCAACGCGTATTTGCCGATCGCCGCCCACGCGAACAAAGCTTTGATCGGTTAACACGCGCAGGATTTTTCCTTGAGTTGTACGCGGCATGTCCGCAACTTCATCCAGAAACAATGTCCCGCCATGCGCTTTTTCTAACATGCCCGCCTGCACGAGATGCCCATCCTGTTCGATACCAAACAAGACTTCGTCAAATCGCTCAGGAGATAATTGTGCCGCGCTCACGGACACAAAGGGGGCCCCTGCCCGTGGACTCCAGCTATGGAGCAAACGCGCGGCGACTTCTTTGCCAACGCCTGCTGGCCCAGTGATGAGCATTCGGCTACCCGTCCCAGCGACCTTCTTAAGCGTTGCGCGCACGGTGTTTATTGCGACCGATGACCCCGTCAGTTCCTCGGAATGCCCTACCCGCGCCTTAAGATCTGCATTTTCGGCGCGCAGCCGCTCCGTTTCGGTTGCCTTTGATACGAGGTGCAACAATTTGCTGGCTTCAAAGGGCTTTTCGATGAAGTCCGCCGCGCCTTGTCCGATGGCAGCGACCGCTGTGTCGATATTGCCATGACCGGAGAACACAATCACCGGAATCTGCGGATCGCGCATTTTGATGGCGCGCAATAATTCAATCCCGTCCATCGATGACCCACGCAACCAGACATCAAGCAATATCAACGACGGTAAACGTTCATCCAGCGCAGCTAAGGCCTCATCCGACGACGCAGCCGTCCTTGTGCCATAGCCTTCATCATTGAGCACGCCGGACACCAAGTCCCGAATGTCTTGTTCATCGTCTACAATCAGTATGTCGAGTGCCATAATTAGCCTTTAGCCTCATCTGAATTGGAAAGCGGTGGGGAAGAATATACTTTCGCGACCTTCGATGCCACGAACTGCGGATTGAATTTCAACGTGACGACCGCGCCGACGGGATCATTGTCTGACAAGAAGATTTCCCCGAAATGTTCTTCAATTATCTTCTTCACAATCGCCAATCCAAGCCCCGACCCGGTGGCGCGGTTCGTGATATAGGGTTCCATAATCCGTTGGCGATCTGACGGAAGGCCAATGCCATTATCTGCAATGCGGATAACCAACGCCTCCTGATCGATCATCAAATCTACTGATATAACGCCGTCAATTGGTCCTATTTTTCTCTTTTCTTCAATGGATTCAACCGCATTTTTTAGGATGTTTGTAATCGCTTGTCCAAGCTGTCGCCTGTCAGAAATCAAAGTAGGAACTGCGACGCTTTGACGATAATTGAATGTGATGTCGGGGTGCGCGACCTCAAACAAAAACACCGCATGGCCGACGATATCGTGCACATTCTCGGCACGGAACAATGGCTTTGGCATGCGTGCAAAGGATGAGAATTCATCGACAATATTCCGCAAATCCCCAACCTGTCGGACAATAGTGCTGGTTAACTGTTCGAAAATCGCCTGATCTTGAGGTATATTTTTGCCAAACCGGCGTTGCAGCCGTTCTGCCGCCAATTGTATCGGGGTTAGCGGATTTTTGATTTCATGCGCAATTCTGCGTGCCACGTCGGACCATGCCGCCCTGCGTTGATCTGCCAATTGCTGGCTAATATCTTCAAAGGTCACCACACGCCCTTGCTCACGCGGGGAGACTGTGACCGCGACTGTGAGCGGCTCAGGTCCGTCGCCCAATTGCACCACGCCGCGCGGGCTTTCATTAGCTAATGCAGCCAGTGCGGGCGCAACGCTTGCAAAATGTTGGCCGACGATCGTGTCATTTGCATTCCCCAGCAGCTTTTCAGCCGTGGAGTTGGCAAGTTGCACTACGCCATTACCATCAACAGACACGACGCCGGCGGACACAGATTCCAGAACGGCTTCGATAAACAGGCGTCGTTCACCAAGTTGATGATTGGTTGTTAATAACGCGCTTGTCTGGTCCTGCAGGCGCTCTGTCATCCGGTTGAACGATTGTGAAAGGAACGCAACTTCATCGTTGCTATATTGGTCAATATCGACGCGCGCGGATAAATCCCCCTCCGCAATCAATTGTGCCGCATGCACGAGATTGTTGACCGGGCGCACGAGGCGATCGGCGACCCGCAATGCTACCCACAAGGTAATCCCAATAATCATCAGCGATACAAAATAGAGCGCGAGATTGAACTGGATTTGCAGCGCGCGCGACCGGCTGACCATATTGTCATAGTCTTGCAGCACGGATTGCGCTTTCTCGCCCAGTGCAAAGGATGGCACCGATAAAGCGCGGCTGGCGTATAAATAACTTCGCGGTGTATCGAACAATATTGTCACCGCTTCAATTCTGTCGGCGCGGTTGGCGATAACCATCCCCTCGCCCGCATTCATCTTCTTCAGAATGTCAGCGGCAATCCAATCCTGCTTCCGTCCATCATTTTCAGTCGCAACGGCTTCTGTCCTTTGAATTCCGTCGGCACCTACAGAAACAATAGCGGATTCGCTCAACCGCCTGCGGAACACTTGCTCCAGATAATAACTCAAAAAAGCAGGATCATCGGCGTTGGTTTGGCTTAATGCATTTCGAAAGTCACCCGCCATGGTCAGCGTTTCGTCGCCAACATCCCTCGCGTTTACTTCATAATAGCCTTTTGCCAATTCCCCCGCATTTTCAAGCATCCCGCGCGCAGACCCTGAAAACCAAAATTGGACGCCGCTTTGAAACAACAATGATGCAAAGATGACGAGAAGAACCGTAGGTACGGCAGTGATGGCAGAAAAAATCGCGACCAAACGGACGTGCAAAAGTTGTTTACTGCCAATACTGCTGCTCTCTGCGCGCTTGAGTGCGATGCGACGGCCAAACAGCACAAGTAGCAAGGTAGCTGGCAGCAAGTTGCTGACAAGCATTGTCGCAGAGGCCGCAGGCGCCAGTGGCTCAGATTGCGGCCCCTGCCCGATCAAAAACATGGCAGTTATAACGCCCATAACGATTATCATCACGGCGCTGGCAATTTCCAAAAACTTTATCGACTGACTTTTGCCGAGGATATCTTTGCCTCGCTCAAAAAGACGACGGACGGCGGAAGGAGACGTAGGTTCTTCTGCAGGGTCCATTGTTGCCATTAAGACACTGTGGCATTCCTTGCGTTGCCTGAAAAGCACAAAATAGTGACAATCATGCAACGTATCGCGTTAAATCTTCGATCTAACGGCTCCCTGAAGGGCCAATACCATAATCGGTCAATTTTTTACGCAAGGTATTGCGGTTTATGCCCAGCAAAGCAGCCGCCTTTAACTGATTGCCCTTCACCTGTTTCATCACATGCTGAAGCAACGGAATTTCGAGCTGCGCTAGTGCGCGAGGATATAATTTTTCTCGCGTTGCACCGCGCTGACGCTGATCCCTCAAGAACTGCGCTACCGCCGCTTCAAAACTTGCCCCCTGCATAAGCGGCTCAGTATCTTGCGCCGGTTCCACAAATTGCATGATCGTCGCGTCGGTGATGGTATCTTCGCGACACAATAAAGCGAGACGGTAGATTAGATTTTTGAGCTCGCGAATATTGCCGCGCCATGGCATCGTCATCAAATGACCGATGGCGTTGTCATCGATTTTTCGCATTGGCAGGCCGTCTTTTGCCGCCATGTTCAAGAAATGTTGCGCAAGCAGGCCAATGTCCTCCGTCCTGTCGCGCAATGGCGGCATTTCGATCGGGACGACGTTCAAGCGATAGAATAGATCTTCACGAAAGCCACCTTTTGCAATCAATGCTGGCAAATTTTGGTTGGTCGCGGCAACAATACGTACATCCAAGCGAATGCTCGCTTTCCCACCAATACGGCTAATCACGCCGCTTTGTAATGCGCGCAGCAGTCGGGTCTGCGCGTGCATGGGCATGTCGCCAATTTCATCAAGGAACAACGTGCCGCCTTGTGCCTGTTCAAACCGGCCAATCGATTGGCCCACGGCTCCTGTAAACGCGCCTTTTTCATGACCAAAAAGCTCGGCCTCGATAAGCTCGCTTGGAATTGCGGCCATGTTAACGGCGACGAACGGTCCAGTCTTGCGATGGCCAAGATTGTGAATGGCTTCGGCTACCAATTCTTTGCCCGTTCCACTCTCGCCCGAAATCAAAACGGACAAGTCATTGCGCAAAAGCCGGGCCACCATGCGGTAAACATCCTGCATCGCAGCGCTTCGCCCGATCATCGGAATGTTGGCCTCGGTAAGCGACACAAAAGGCTCTTGCGCCGAGGAGCGCCTCCTTTCGATTCCTTGCTTCACTGCCAAGACAAGATCGTTCAGGTCAAACGGCTTTGGAAAATACTCAAACGCATCAATTTCGCTGGCGCGCACCGCAGTTTCTAGCGTGTTTTGCGCAGACATGATGATGACCGGCATGTCGGGCACTCTTTCCATCGCGTCTTTCAAGGTAGCGAGCCCATCACTGTCCTTCAACAGGACATCCGTCAGCATCAAATCAAAATGTCCATTGGCCAAGGCCGTGTCGCGCGCCACCACGGAATCACACAGAAATGTGTCGATATTTTCGGCTTGGAGCGCAGCACTTACCACAAGACCGATGGATGCGTCGTCCTCAACAATGAGTACCCGTGGCAGTGTCATGCGTTCGTTTTCCCTGATGCAACCGGCAACAACAGCCGGAACGTCGTTTGCCCCTGTACCACGTCACGCTCGAACAACACGCGGCTATTCATCTGCTGCACGAGCTTGCGTACAATGGCGAGGCCAAGCCCTTGTCCATCGCGCTTTGTCGTCACAAAGGGCGAGAATAATTCGTCGGCAATATGGTCGGGAACACCGGGGCCATTGTCCGAAATAGCAATTTCAACCGGAAGCTTAATCGACCGCCGATCAAGATCAGCATCGCGCAGAGCACCGCTCATCACATAACGCGTTGAAATGCCTATAACGCCGTCCATTCGTCCTTGCAGCGCGTCTGTCGCATTCTGCAGAAGGTTAATCAGTACCTGCACCATTCCGTCGGCATCAATCAGCACATCCGGCAAGGAAGGGTCATAATTGATAGAAATTTCGGGCATAGCGCGGTTCGCGGCACGTAACGAACGAATGGCGCGCTCAATCAGCAAGTGAATATTGGCTGGAGCCAGCTCGGCTGGTTCCGAACGCCCAAGCTTTTGCATTTGGTCCAACAACCGCGCAATGCGGTCGACCTCGTTTACAATCAATTCCGTCAACGCGCGATTTTTTTCGTCGACAATCCTGGCCAATAATTGCGCGGCACCTTTAATTCCGGCCAATGGGTTTTTTATCTCATGCCCCAATATCGCAGGCGCGCCCATCGCTTGCTGCTGTCCACTGTCGCGCTGATCACCGATATGCTCACGACCGCCGTTGCGGGGCGATATGACAGCGATACGCCATTCCGGCTCCTTGGAAATCGATGCGAGATTTACATCGACTGTGATGATGCCATGGGGCGTTTTAAGCTCCATATCTTGCGCAGAAATATCGCTGTCAGCAGACAACAATGCGGCATTCATCCGATCGCTTTGGAAAACAAGCGTTTCGTCAACGCGTTGCCCTTCTAGCCGCCGTCGGCTTCGACCAAAAAAGGCCTCACTCGCGTCATTGGCGTAGGCGATGATATGTTCAGGCGAAATTAGCAGTACAGGAACCGACAGGCTCGCCAGCATTTGGTCATAATCCGGGCGATACATGGCCGGTGGCATGGATCAGGCGGCCGATTTAATCAGAAACGGCTCATAAAAACGCGTCAATTCGTCCATTACGACCCTTGGATCGTCAATACGGTTCATAAAGTTTCTGAACTCTGCGGAACCATTCAACCCCTTGGTATACCAGCCAACATGTTTGCGCGCGATGCGCACCCCGACGTCGTTGCCATAATGGTCAAGCATCGCGCGATAATGGTTCATGATAAGGTGAAATTGGGTATCGATATTCGGATCGTCGATGGTCTGTCCTGTACGGAACCAGTGCATTATTTGACCAAGTAACCAGGGCTTTCCATAGGCGCCGCGGCCAACCATCACGCCATCTGCACCACTTTGCGCCAAAGCAGTTTGCGCGTCTTCAATGCTACAAATGTCGCCATTTACAATCACGGGCAATGATACCGCATCCTTCACTTTGCGCACAAATGCCCAGTCCGCAGAGCCCTTGTACATCTGGTTCCGTGTGCGGCCGTGCACGGTGATCATTTTTGCACCCAAATCTTCTGCAATGCGCGCAAGTTCTGGTGCATTTAGGCTATTATGGTCCCAGCCCATGCGCATCTTGACGGTCACGGGCACCGACACCGCCTTCACCGTTGCCGCAATCAAGCTGGCGGCCAAAGGCAAATCGCGCATCAACGCAGAGCCGGCGTCGCCATTGACAACTTTTTTCACCGGACAGCCCATGTTGATGTCGATAATCGCTGCCCCGCGCTCTTCATTCAACTTTGCCGCTTCGCCCATTTCATAAGGTGTGCAACCGGCGAGCTGCATCGACACTGGCTCTTCAATAGCGTCCCATTCGCATTTTTGGATGCTTTGCCGCGTCTCACGGATCATCGCTTGGCTGGCGATCATCTCCGTCACGTTCAGGCCGGAACCAAATTCACGCACAATCTTTCGGAAAGGCATGTCCGTAACGCCCGTCATCGGCGCCAATATAACAGGACAATCGATTTTGATGTCGCCGATATGGATAGGTTTAAGTTGCATCTTCAAATACTGCCTAAAAATTAGGCAGGCCGATACCCGCTTTCAGCTTGGCGGGCAAGTCTGCTGTCGCTAGAGCGCGCAAATGGCATCTCGTCCAACCACCGTTGCGCTTATCGTCGCCGCTGGCTCAGGTAGCCGCGTAGGCGGCGCGCAGCCAAAGCAATTTCGCCTTGTACGCGGCAAACCCATGTTGTGGCATAGTTATGCCGCATTGTCGGCACACCCTGATATCGATCAAGTCTATGTCGCCATTGGTGCAGGGCAAGAAACCGAAGCAGCAGCGGCGCTGACAGGCCTTAAAGAACCGATTTTTGTTAAAGGCGGCGCAACGCGACGAGAAAGTGTGCATTTGGGATTGGTTGCGATTGCGGCACATGCGGCTATCGATCAGGTTCTCATTCACGACGCGGCACGACCGTTTCTCCCAAGCATAGTCATTGAAGACTTATTGGACGCGCTGTTGCACGCCCCTGGTGCCGTGCCCGCTTTGCCCGTTGTCGATAGCCTGTCACGCGGCACGGATCGCTTATCCGAAACCGTCGAACGCGAAAATCTATGGCGTATCCAAACACCGCAGGCTTTTGCCTTTCAGGATATATACGCAGCACACCAATCTTGGACGGGCGCAGAACCAACCGACGATGCGCGTATGCTAATGGCGCAGGGATGCGAAGTGCGCATCGTACCAGGCGCGGAAGCGCTCAACAAATTTACCTTCTCAAGCGATTTTGCAGGAAACAATATGTCCTCATACCGAAGCGGAAATGGTTTTGACGTCCACCGCCTGGTACCGGGCGCCGAATTATGGCTGTGCGGCGTGCAGATACCCCATGACAGAGGCCTTGACGGCCATAGTGACGCAGATGTTGCCATGCATGCACTGACCGACGCCATTTTAGGGGCGATTGCCAAAGGCGATATTGGCGATCACTTCCCGCCAAGCGACCCACAATGGCGCGGCGCATCTTCAGATCGATTTCTAACCCATGCTATCGAACTGGCGCGCGCAGACGGATTTGAACTTTCAAATGCCGATATCACTATCATCTGCGAACAACCCAAAGTCGGTCCATATCGCGGAAAGATGCGCGAACGACTTGCAGAAATTATGTCTGTTGATGTGGATCGGATATCAGTAAAGGCAACAACGACCGAAATGCTTGGTTTTACTGGCCGGGGCGAAGGCATCGCCGCGCAAGCGACCGCAACTTTTGAGAAAATCTGAATATGGACACCGTTTTACCCGCCGAGATTGCGAAACTGGCTGCGCGCGTTGTTGCCGAGAATAAGGCAGCGGGCCGTGTGGTTGCAGTCGCCGAAAGCTGCACTGGCGGCCTTGTCTCAGCCGCGATCACCGAAGTTCCGGGCAGCAGCGCGGTTCTTGGCTATGGCTTTGTAACCTATAGCAATGACGCTAAGATTAAGCTCTTAGGCGTCAATGAGGACATCATCGATGCATTTGGCGCGGTGTCCGTTGGTGTTGCATGGGCCATGGCGCAAGGCGCGTTAAAGAAAAGCGGCGCAGACATCGCCGTTGCGATTAGCGGGGTGGCTGGCCCCGATGGCGGTAGCCCCAGTAAACCCGTTGGCACCGTGGTTTTTGCCGTTGCGATGAAAGGGCAAAATCCGGAAGAGGTTATGGGTGACCAAAAATCTTTTGGTGCAGACAAAAGCCGTGCTGATATCCGCGCCTTTGCAACGCTTCATGCCTTGGAGTTATTGCTTCCTCCCGCGCCATAAAGCGCGTCAGCACGTTCAACAAATGCCGTAGTCATCTTGCGCAGTGCGGAATCAAAAAATTGACCGGCCAACGCCTCAAAAACGCGGTTACGGAAAGAAAAATCGACGGTAAATTCAACAATCGAACCGCCACCTTCGACATCTTCGAACGACCAGGCATTGTGCAAATGCTTCATGGGGCCATCGAGATAATCAACGATGATCGATGACTTAGGCGTCTTCACCACGCGACTGCTGAACGTTTCTCGAAGTGATTTAAATCCGACAATCATGTCCGCAAGCATTTCGCATTCTTCATCCTTCCGGATGCGAATAGCGCTCACCCACGGCAAAAATTCCGGATAAAGGCGCACGTCTGCCACCAAATCATACATTTGCGCTGCATTATGCGGTAAGCTTCGGCGTTCGTGATGATGCGGCATTGTGCGTTGGAGCCTTAGCGCGCCTTAGCAAGTTGCGCCGCACGTGCATCGCGCATCTTGGCGAAATCATCACCTGCATGGTAGCTGGACCGCGTCAACGGGCTCGCCGCAACCAAAAGAAAGCCCTTGGCACGTGCAATGGCGGCATAAGCGTCAAACGCACCCGGTGTCACAAAATCCATGACCTTAGCATGCTTGGGCGTTGGCTGCAGATATTGCCCCATAGTCAGGAAATCGATGTCCGCGCTGCGCATGTCATCCATCACCTGATGCACCTCCATCCGCTCTTCCCCCAGCCCAAGCATCACGCCCGACTTTGTAAAAATCGACGGATCATGTCGCTTCACCGTTTCCAGCAAACGCAGCGAGGCATAATAACGCGCGCCGGGCCGAATAGTTGGGTATAGGCGCGGCACAGTCTCTAGATTGTGATTATACACATCGGGACGCGCGATAACGATCGCTTCAATCGCCGCCTGCGCCTTGTTACGGAAATCAGGCGTCAGTATTTCGATTGTGGTGTTGGGCGTGTTGCGCCGCAAAGCCTCAATCACTTTCACAAATTGGCTTGCGCCACCATCTGGCAGATCGTCGCGATCCACCGATGTAATCACGATATGCTCAAGCCCCATCTTGGCCGCAGCAATCGCCACATGCTCGGGCTCGAGCGGGTCAATAGCCCGCGGTATGCCAGTTTTTACATTACAAAAGGCGCAAGCCCTTGTGCACACATCACCAAGGATCATCACCGTGGCGTGTTTCTTGGTCCAGCATTCGCCGATATTAGGGCATGCAGCTTCTTCGCATACCGTGTTTAAATTGAGATCGCGCATTAAACGGCGCGTTTCATTAAACTCGGTACCCGTCGGCGCTTTAACCCTGATCCAGTCAGGTTTGCGTTCCCTCACTGGACGATCGGTCATGTTTATTGGAGCGTTCATAATGCCCGAATAGACGGGGCGCGCCATCTTGCCAACTGCAACTTGCCTGCTATGGGTTGCATAATCCGCAAAGGTGCAAAGATGATCGTTGATACCCTCACTTCGCCGGTGATCCTGTTTTTTGTACTTGGTTTTGTGGCCGCTGCGCTCAAATCCGACCTGACTATTCCCGAGGCATTCGCGAAGGCAATGTCCATCTATTTGATGGCAGCCATTGGTTTAAAAGGCGGGGTTGAGGTATCCGAGAGCGGCATCACCGCCGACGTCATGGTTGCCGCCGCAGCAGGCATTGCTTTAAGCTTCCTTTTACCTGTTATTGCTTTTGCATTTTTACGCAGCATCGGCAAATTGTCGAAAGTCGACGCAGGCGCGGTTGCGGCCCATTATGGGTCTGTCAGCGTTGTTACATTTGTAACCGCAATAGAATTGCTAACGGGCGACGGCTTAAGCCCAGCAGGATATATGGTAGCCGTTCTGGCGCTGATGGAGACACCCGCTATTATTTCGGGCCTAATGCTCGCCCGCCGGGGTGAAACGACGTCTGGTGAAAGCAACGGACCGCCATGGCATGAGGTTTTTACCAATGCCTCTGTGATGTTACTGGTTGGCAGCTTCGTCATTGGCGCAATAGCCGGAAGCGATGGGTTTGCAGCGGTAAAGCCCTTGTTCGATACCGGCTTCCGCGGCGTATTGTGCCTGTTCCTATTGGATATGGGTTTGATCGCGGCACGGCGCCTTATGCAATCACGCAAAATGACGTTGCGCTTAGTGTTTCTTGCGATTTTGTTACCTTTGGTCAACGGCACCATTGGCACCGCGGTTGGCACTTTTATAGGCCTCGATGTTGCTTCAGCAGCGGCACTTGGCATATTGGCCGCCAGTGCCTCCTATATCGCGGTACCAGCGGCGATGCGGCTTGCCCTGCCCCAGGCTGATCCGGGGATTTATCTCAGCATGTCGCTCGGCGTAACGTTCCCATTCAACATCATCTTTGGCATCAGTATCTTCGCTGCGCTCGCCCAAGCTTTAGGATAACCTTATGGTCCAAACCGTCCCTCGCAAACGTATTGAGATTTTGGTCGATACGCCTCTTGTTCCGCGTATTGTCGGTAAGTTGACAGCCGTGGATATTTCAGGATGGAGCGTCATTCACGTGGACTCTGGCGGTGGACGTGCCGGCGAATGGCAGCATGACGACGTCACAGGTGCCAGTGCAAAAACAATCGTGCTTGCCATCGCATCAGAGACTAAAACGGCGCAGTTAATCGACGCAATTGCACCTTTGCTTGATAGCTATGGCATGTTGTTAACGGTGGGCGATGTTCAAGTCGTCAGAGGTGAGCGTTTCTGATGCCCGAATTTGCTGTTTTGGTTGAGGGCTATCAACGGTTTAAATCGGACGCTTATGTTCGGCAAAAGGAACGTTACGACGCACTTGCCAGCGATGGGCAGTCCCCGCCTATCATGATCATTTCCTGCTGCGATAGCCGGGTCGATCCTGCAACAGTGTTTGACACCACGCCGGGGCAGGTTTTTGCCTTGCGTAATGTGGCAAATTTGGTGCCTCCATATGAAACAGGCGGCGGATTGCATGGCGTATCGGCGGCTATCGAATTTGGCGTTTTGGGACTTGAGGTTCGGCATATTGTCGTTCTGGGCCACGCCCAGTGCGGCGGTATCAAGGCATCGCTGGATGGCGGCGATCTCGGCGAAGCAGGATATAGTTTCATTGATGGCTGGGTCGATATTGTGCGCCCTGCCCGCGACAAGATTCTGGCGTCCGCAACCAATGATCCGCAACGAGATTTGGAGCTGGAGGCGATACGGGTCAGCTTGGCCAACCTACGTAGTTTCCCCTTTATTGCGGAACGCGAACAATCGGGGCAGTTGAAACTGCACGGCGCCTATTTCGGCATAGCCGACGGCAATCTTTACATTCTCAATAATGAGAATGACAGTTTTGAGGTACAATGAACCAGCCCGATAGCCTCCCCGAATATTATGATGATCTCACGCTAAGTTTTGAAGAAGCATGGGGCCTTATCACCGCGGGCGTGACCAATCGCAACAGCCCGTCCCATATGCCCGTCATTGGCACAGTCGATGCTTTGGGCGTACCGCAGATGCGGGTCATGGTATTGCGCAACGTATCACGAGAAGAACGGACGCTAAGGTTCCACACGGATTCGCGATCGACGAAGGCAGCGCAACTGCATCACAATGCTGCCACCAGCGTGTTGATATATGACGCGGCGGCCAAAGTTCAAATCCGTATATCAGGAAAAGCAGAATTTTCCTCCCAAGGCGACATAGCCGACACGGCATGGTTGACGTCAACACCATTTGCGCGGCGCTGTTACATGGCCGAAGCTGCACCGGGTACGCCCATAGCTGAACCTTCATCAGGCTTGCCCACTTGGATAGAAGGCAAACAACCTGACGAAGCACAATTGGCTGATTATCGCGAAAATTTCGCAGCCTTGCTGGTTAAGGTTGAAACCATTGAGTGGTTATATCTCGCCAATGCCGGCCACAGACGTGCCCGCTGGCATTGGGACACAGGGCAACATGCATGGGCGGGTTGCTGGCTGATCCCATAAGCGCGCCATCCCGCGCAAACCCCACCTCCTTACCACAGCATTCGTGGATGCCATTGATGACGAGGCTCGGGATTTTATGCCATCATTACCGTGTCATTTTCTTATAAGTTGCACGATGTGGACGCGTAGCTTCGTCGCCAAGGCGTGCAATCTTGTCTTCTTCGTACGATTCAAAATTGCCTTCAAACCATTCGACATGGCTGTCACCTTCGAAGGCCAAAATGTGCGTGGCCAACCGGTCAAGGAAGAAGCGGTCATGGCTGATGACCACAGCGCAACCGGCGAAGCTTTCAAGCGCCTCTTCAAGCGCTGACAGCGTTTCCACGTCCAAGTCGTTGGTCGGTTCGTCGAGCAGAAGTACGTTACCGCCCTCTTTCAACATCTTTGCCATATGCACACGGTTACGTTCACCGCCGGACAATAAACCAACCTTTTTCTGTTGGTCCGTGCCTTTGAAGTTAAAAGCACCAACATAAGCGCGGGTGGGCGTCTCATGCTTGCCCAGCTTCATAAAGTCTGCACCGCCGGAAATCTCTTCCCACACATTCTTGTTGGGGTCCAAATCGTCACGGCTTTGGTCGACGAAGCCCAATTTCACGGTTTCGCCGATTTCGACTTCACCGGAATCCGGCACTTCCTGACCAGTGATCAAACGGAACAAAGTCGACTTACCGGCGCCATTCGGCCCGATAACACCAACAATGCCGCCCTGCGGGATGGTGAAGGACAGATTTTCGAACAATAATTTATCACCATATGCCTTGGTGACATTTTTGACCTCGATAACCTTGCTGCCAAGGCGTTCGGGGGTTTGAATGACAATCTGTGCCTTGCCGGGCGCGCGATTTTCCTGTGCCTCAACCAATTGGTCGAAAGATTTGATACGCGCTTTGGACTTGGTCTGCCTTGCCTTCGGGCTTTGCCGGATCCACTCCAGCTCGTCCTTAATCGCCTTCTGACGCCCTGCATCTTCGCGCGCTTCTTGCTCGAGACGCTTGCCCTTCTTTTCCAGATAAGTCGAATAATTGCCTTCATAGACAAAATAACGTCCACGATCGAGCTCAAGGATCCAGCTGACGACATTGTCGAGAAAATAGCGGTCGTGGGTAACGAGAATGACGTTGCCTTTATAATCGACCAAATGCTTTTCCAACCAAGCGACCGATTCCGCATCAAGGTGGTTGGTCGGTTCGTCGAGCAGCAAGATGTCAGGCTTTTCCAACAACAGCCGCGTAAGCGCGATCCGGCGCTTTTCACCACCGGACAGGCTGGTAACTGGGCTATCACCGGGTGGGCACCGCAGCGCATCCATGGCAAGTTCAAGCTGGCTATCCAGCGACCAACCATCAACGGCATCAATCTTTTCTTGAAGCGAACCCATTTCTTCCATCAATGCGTCAAAATCCGCATCTTCGGGCGGATCGCCCATGATCATCGAAATTTCGTTAAAGCGGTCCACTAAATCCGCCACAGGGCGGACGCCGTCCATCACGTTTTCACGGACTGTCTTGTTGGGGTCTAGTTCCGGTTCCTGCGCCAGATAGCCCACGCGAATATGCTCGCCCGGCCACGCTTCACCGGTAAATTCGGTGTCCATGCCCGCCATGATTTTCATCAGGGTCGACTTACCCGTGCCGTTAGGCCCGACGATGCCAATCTTTGCATCCGGATAGAATTGCAGGTTGATATTGTTAAGAACCGGCTTGCTCGCGCCGGGGAAGGTTTTAGTCATTCCCTTCATTACGAAGCTATATTGCGCTGCCATGGGGATTAGTTCCTGTGCTGTATTACTTTGATTTGGCCGCTTCCCTAGCTATCTGCACCTTTCCAAGCAAGGCGGGATTGCAAAACTGCGCGATGCGATTAAGCGTTCGGTTATGAAAAAAAATATCGCTCTGTTCGCCGCAGCCTCCACGCTGTTCCTTAACCCTGCTGTCACTGTCGCTGCGCCAACGGCCGCAAAGTCGATGTCGGTTGCCGAATTGCGCGACAAAGCACTGCAATCCGATGACATCGCTTATGACATTATAGAGGGCCTTACGACCGAGATTGGACAACGGCAGGCCGGCACGCAGGCAGAGGCACGCGCGCGGACATGGTCAGTAAACAAGTTAAAAGAATTAGGCTTCGACAATGTCCGGGTTGAAGAATATCAGATGCCTACATGGGTACGTGGCAAAGAAGCCGCTGAAATCACCGCGCCATTTCCACAGAAAATGGCCATCGCAGCATTAGGTAACAGCGCAAGCACCGGTGATTCTGGGTTGGACGCCGAAATCGTCTATTTCCCGACCATTGACGACTTGCGCGCTGCGCCGGATGGCAGCCTGAAAGGCAAGATTGCGTTTGTCAGCCACAATATGAAGGCAACCCAAGACGGCAGTAGCTATGGCGCATTTGGCCCCGCTCGTTTCGTTGGGCCTAATATCGCTGCCAAGAAGGGCGCTGCGGCCATCGTCATTCGTTCCGTTGGTACCGACTATCACCGCAATCCACATACTGGGAACACCAATTTTGAACCTGGCGTAACCCCTATTCCAGCAGGCGCTTTGTCTATCCCCGATGCGGAGAATCTTGAACGCATGATTGCGCGCGGCAAACCCGTTCGCATGAATCTGACGCTCACCCCGCAGAATATCGGGATGCAGACCTCAGGCAATGTGATGGCCGAAGTCACAGGGTCCAATCCGAAATTGCCGATCATTGTTATCGCCTGTCATCTGGATAGCTGGGATCTTGGCACCGGTGCGATTGATGATGCAGCGGGTTGCGGCATTATCGGCGCAGCCGCGAAGCATTTAAAATCCTTCGGACAACCCAAGCGCACCGTGCGGTTGCTGTGGGCCGGCGCAGAAGAAGTCGGCATTTGGGGTGGCCGCGATTATGGTGAAAAGCACGCGAACGAGCCGCATGGCTTGGCCATGGAATCCGACTTTGGTGCTGGCAAGGTCTGGGCCGTCGACTTCCGCTTGCCTGAAAGCGCAAATGCGGTCCGTGCACAGATTATTTCGGCGCTCGCACCTTTGGGCGTGGTTCCCCGGCGCGAACTGGCCGGCGGCGGCGCGGACATTGGCGCGATCATCGCTGCGCAGAAATTAGGTATCGTAGATTTGCAGCAAGACGGCACGAAATATTTCGATCTGCACCACACGCCCGACGACACATTGGACAAAATTGATAAGGCAGAATTGCGCCAAAATGTTGCCGCTTGGGTCGCAACCCTTGCCTATCTCGCCAATTATGACGGCGAATTAAAATCGGAAGCGGCGCAATGAAGAAAATTCTATTCCTTACATTTGCGGTGGCGATGCTGGCTGCGTGCAACGACAGCCCATCAAGTCCCGATGTAGCTCCGGCAAAGGGAGATGGGCCTGAGGCTGCGCAGCAGGACGAAATAACCCAACAAAAGCTAACCATCGAACAAGCCGCTGAAGAGGCTACCAAGTTGATTGAAGCGGATGCTAAGGCCGAAATGGAGGCAGCAGCGCCCTCCGTCACGGAACCCGGGCGGTAAAAAGCCTGCATTAATTTGATTTTTCAGAAAGTGGTCGGGATGACAAGATTTGCTTAAACCATTGGAAATAATCAACAAAAAATGCTATAATCTCCTGCACAGGACCTGCACAGGTACGGCACATCAAAGACTTACGCCGGAAATCTGCACAGAATCTGCACAGCGGAGCATGAGCACATGGCATTCATCACCGATAAGGAAGAGCTGAAACCCGGCCTGATCATCTTCAGACGGGGCGATGTCGCACACAACCAATTCTACTGCCGCATCAAGCTCCCGAAGGAAGATCGCTATAAAACGCTCTCCCTTCGCACCACCGACAAACAGACCGCCCGCGACCGCGCCTTCGAGCAGGACGCGGACATCCGCTTTCGCCTGAAGCACGATGTCGCGGTGTTTAATCGGCCATTCCAGCAGGTGGCCGAAGAATATCTGCAAACGGTGCAACGCCGCGCTGATGCGGGCGAGGTCTCACGAGATCGCGTCAAGAACCTGCGCAACGCCTTCAAGCGTGCGCTCAATGACTATGTTGGCACCTCCCAAATTCACCTGATTGGTCAAGATCGCTGGGCGCAATATCCAACTTGGCGGCGAGAGACCGGCAAGGGGCGCTTCCGCGAGCATATCAGCGACTCAACCATTGCCTTCGAGATGGGCGCGCTCAACGCGGTGATGAACTACGCCATCACCAAGCGTTATGTCCCGGCCAGCCATCGCTTCGAGGGTCGCCCCAAGCTGAAAACCATGCGCCGCGACGAGTTCACGCTTGAGGAATATCGCAAGCTGCACAGCGTCGGGCGCAAATGGATGCGCGCGGCGACCACGCCGCAGGGCACCTGGTATCGCACCATGTGCTACAATTTCATGCTCATCATGTGTAACACGGGTATGCGCCCGCCCGAGGCCAAGAACCTGCGCTGGCGCGACATCACGACGGCGAAGGACCGCGACGGGCGCGAGATCGTCGTCATGTTCGTGCAGGGCAAGGGCAAGTCGCGCAAGCTGGTCGCGCCGAAGAGCGTCGGCGAGTATCTCGCCCGCGTGCGGGAGCTATCCAAAGCCACCCAGCCTGACGATCCCGTCTTCACCATCATCAACGGGAAGCCCGCCAAATATCTCTACAGCGACACGGTGCAAGCCTTGCTGGAAGAGGCAGGCTTGCGCATGGGGCCGAACGGCATCCCCCGTTCGACTTACTGTTTCCGCCACACCTATGCCACCTTCCGCCTCAGCGAGGGCGTCGATGTTTACATCCTGGCCGAGCAGATGGGCACATCCGTCAAGATGATCGAAAACCACTATGGCCACGTCAACACTATCAAACACGCTGACCGCGTGCTCATGGGCATTGGCGGTTGGGAGGCCATGCATGCCGACATGGACGCAGAGAACGACGCCGAGGAAGCAACCGCCAAGGCGCGACAGGCCATCAAGGCAAATCAGCCCACAGGTCTATCCACAAGGCGACCCACAGGGCAGCCCACAAGGCCGCGCAAGCCATCGGATTATAAACCTTAGCAGTCAGGCTCAGCCTCAAGCTGTCAGCCTTGCCCCTCAGGCCTTTGGCCAAAGCGGACGGGGTTGCGGAGAAATGGCTGACCTTGCGCGACCGGCCCGAGGGCAAAAGAGTCAGCGCCGCAACACCGACCGCATTGCTGTTTCTTGCGAGATTGCCAATGCACCGCTGGTGCTCCTCGATTGGCAATGTCGCCAAGCAGGTATGGGATAAAGGATGCGCCGAGCCTCTAGCAGCCCCCATAACTGCGTTTTCGAGCCGCCGTGCCGCTGGCACTTTGGGGCGGATGATCCTTACTTTGCCGCTCAGGCGGTGCCTTTTCGCAGACATTGAAAGAAAATTTCACTGCCGTTGTGACATGGTGGCCGTTGGGCAAAGGTATGGTTATGGTCGGGTTCTGCTACCCGAGCTAGCCATCTTAATGTAAAGTGATTCCATGAGTTTGATTAAGTCAAAAGCGCGCGTCAATGACCATGGCGAAGTTTTCACGCCGTCTTGGCTTGTCGAGAAAATGCTCGATCTCGTTAAAGGCGAGACCGAGCGAATTGACGCACGCTTTCTAGAACCTGCTTGTGGCAGCGGAAACTTCTTGGTGCCAATTCTAAAGCGTAAGCTCGCAGCGGTGGAGATAAAGTTTGGAAAATCTGATTTTGAGCGCCAGAATTACGCTCTGCTCGGCTTGATGAGCTGCTATGGTATCGAGCTACTACAAGACAATATTTTTGAATGTAGAGCAAATATGCTGGAAGCTTTTGCTGATTACCTAAGGGTAAGACAGAATGACGCCGCCTATCGCGCTGCCTCTTTTGTCCTGTCTCTCAATCTCGTCCATGGTGATGCCATGACGATGCGTGACACCGACGGCGCACCGATCAGCGTGATTGAGTGGGGCTATCTCGGCAAAGGCAAATTCCAGCGGCGGGATTTCAGACTCGACGTGTTGACTTGCATGGCCAGTTTCAGCGCGGAAGACTCGCTGTTTTCCAGCCTCGGCAAGCACGAGATTTTCACACCCACGAAAACCTATCCGCCGATGTCGCTCAGCGACCTTGCGGCAATGTAGGTGAGAGATTCAGGGGGAAGACTATGAACGAACAAGCGGGGTTCACACTTCGGGGGCGCAACCCCGACGTACTGACCTGTATTGCCAATCTGTCGAACGATGAGGTGTTCACGCCGCCGGAATTAGCCTTTCGGATGCTCGGCACGCTGACCGCCACCTGGGCGGCCCGGAACGGTGGGGCGAATATCTGGCAAAACAGCTCAGTCACTTTCCTAGACCCGTTCACGAAATCCGGTGTGTTCCTGCGCGAGATAACGACGCGGCTGATTGCGGGCTTGGCTGATGAAATCCCCGATCTCCAAGAGCGCGTCGATCACATCCTGACCCGTCAGGTCTTCGGGATCGGCATTACGACGCTCACCACACTGCTCGCGCGCCGGAGCCTTTATTGCTCGAAGTTCGCCAATGGCGAGTATTCGGTCGCAACAGGCTTCACGACGGAAGCCGGAAATATCTGGTTTGAGCGGATCGAGCACACTTGGGACGGCGCGAAATGCTCATTCTGTGGTGCGCCACGTGCCCTTTTCGACCGCGATAGGGGGCTGGAGAACCATGCCTACGCATTCATTCACACTAACAACATCAAAGCTCGCATCGGCGAGCTGTTCGGAGCCAAAATGCAGTTCGACGTCATCATCGGAAACCCGCCCTATCAGATGACGGGCGGAGCAGGAGGCTCCAGCGACTCCTCAATCTATCATCTGTTCGTGCAGCAGGCCTTCAATCTTGAGCCGCGCTTCGTCAGCATGGTCGTGCCGTCGCGTTGGATGGCGGGCGGGCGCGGAATGGACGAATTTCGAGCCGAAATGCTCTCATCCGCAAAGCTCGCAGATATCGTCGATTTTCCAGTGTCGAAGGATGTTTTTCCAGGGGTCGAGGTCAAGGGCGGTATCTGTTATTTCCTATGGGACAGAGAACATAACGGTCGCACTAATGTCACGACCTGTCGGGGCGAAGAGATAATCGGCCCTGTTAGCCGCGACCTTAACGAGTTCGACGTGTTTGTCCGTGATCCGCGGGCAGTGGAAATCCTACAGAAGGTTCAAGCCAAGGGTGAGCCATCAATCACAGCGATTTTAACGGGGGATACCCCTTTTGGAATCGCTACTAACTTCGACGGATATCGGGATGTTGCTAGAGCCGGTGACGTCGCGCTTCACCTTGTTAAGTCAGGCAAACGATTTGTGGGATACGTTCCTAAGTCCGACGTCCGGAAGAACACACACCTGATCGACTCGTGGAAGGTCTTGACACCAAAAGCCGGTTCCGATGGCGGGCAGAAAATACCAGATGTCGTTCTCGGCAAGACCCTAGTGGTAGCCCCCGGCTCGGTATGTACACAGACGTTTATTGCTTTCTGGGTGGGCAGTGAGGCCGAGGCTCGGAGCTTGCAATCATACTATTGCACTAAGTTCTTTCGGTTTTTGGTTTCTTTGCGGAAGATCACGCAGGATGCCCTCAAAGGGACTTACTCGTGGGTGCCTCAGCAGACTTGGGATCGGCAGTGGACCGACGCCGAGCTCTACGAGAAATACGGCTTAGGCGATGACGAGATTGGCTACATCGAAGACGTCATCAAGCCCATGGCATTCGCAAATGACTAGGCCGACCATCGAGGAAATCCTTACTCCAAAGCCGGAAGCACGCCCACGCATCTATGCCTATGCCATTGCTGCCGATACGCATAAGGGGTTGCTTAAAGTCGGGCAGACGACCCGCAACGTGCAGCAGCGCGTTGCGGAACAGCTCAAAACCGCCGCCATCACCAATTACACGATCGAGCTGGACGAAAGCGCGGAGCGGGATGACGGCGGCATCATTACCGATCACGCGGTGCGCGATGCCCTAAAGCGCAAGGGCTTTCTCAATCCACAACTCGAATGGATGCAATGCACGGTCGCTGACGTAAAAACCGTGCTGGCCGAACTTCGCACCGGCCAGCAATTCACTGGCACTCACCATGAGAATTTTCCGCCGCGCGACGAGCAGTTGCGGGCGGTCGAGCAGACCTACGCCTATTATCACTCGCGCTGGCAGGAAAATGCAGCCGCCGTGCCGCGTTTCCTTTGGAACGCGAAAATGCGCTTCGGCAAGACCTTCACCAGCTACCAGCTTGCCAAGAAGCTGGATGCTAAGCGCGTTCTGGTCCTAACCTTCAAGCCTGCCGTCGAGGACGCTTGGCAGACTGACCTTGAGTCTCACGTCGATTTTGACGGCTGGCAATATCTTTCGCGCAAGTCTGGGCGCGATCCCAGCCAGATCGACCCGGACAAGCCGGTGGTCTTTTTCGGGTCGTTCCAAGACCTGCTAGGCCGCGACAAGGCGGGCAACATTAAGGCTCGACATGAATGGGTCCACACGACCAATTGGGATTTGGTCGTGTTCGATGAATACCATTTCGGCGCGTGGCGCGACACAGCCAAGGAACTGTTCGAGGGTGAGGACGCTGCCGTAGCCAAGGAGGAAACCAGCCTCGAATATACCGACGATCTTGAAGACGTGAACGAAGATTTAGGCGTGCTGTCGGAAAGCGAAACCGAGTTTCTGCCGATCACCACGCGCGCATATCTCTACCTGTCCGGCACCCCGTTCAAGGCGCTGGCCACGGGCGAGTTCATCGAGGAACAGATATTCAACTGGACCTATACCGACGAGCAGCGCGCCAAGGCCGAGTTCACGGCGAAAAATCCGGGCAAGCGCAATCCTTACGGCGCGTTGCCGCAAATGCGGTTGTTGACCTATCAAATGCCCGACGAGCTTCTGGCCATCGCCAGCGCCGGAGAGTTTGACGAATTCGACCTGAACGCCTTTTTTGCGGCGACCGGCACCGCCGACGCGGCGACATTCAAGCACAAAACCGACGTTCAGAAATGGCTGGATATCATCCGGGGCGGCTATGCGCCGCAGGCGGTCGAAAGCCTGAAAACAGGCTCCCGCCCACCGTTTCCGTATTCAGATGTTCGCTTGCTGCCCTACCTACAACATTCGTTCTGGTTCTTGCCGAATGTCTCCGCCTGTCACGCGATGGCGAACCTGCTAGCCGAGAAGCATAACGTGTATTGGCACGATTACTCTGTGATCGTGTCCGCAGGAGCATCGGCAGGCATTGGCCTGGACGCCTTGCCGCCCGTCCGGCAGGCGGTCGGCAGCGGGTTCGACACCAAGACTATTACGCTGTCGTGCGGCAAGCTGACCACCGGCGTCACCGTGGCGCAATGGTCGTCGATCTTGATGCTGCGCAACCTGAAGTCGCCTGAAACGTATTTTCAGGCGGCGTTCCGCGTGCAGTCGCCCTGGTCGATCAAGAACCCGAACGGGGATGACCCGAGCGAAGAGGAAATCCTAAAGCCGGTTTGCTTCGTTTTCGATTTCGCGCCGACGCGCGCGCTGCGTCAGCTTTCGGAATATGGCATTGGCCTTTCGCCAGGCGAAGCCAACCCCGAGAATGCGGTTCGTGAGTTGGTCTCCTTCTTGCCGGTTCTCGCCTACGATGGCGCGAACATGACGCAGGTTGATGCCGGCGGTATCCTCGATATCGCCATGGCGGGCACGTCGGCCACCTTGCTCGCTCGCAAATGGGAATCCGCGTTGCTTGTAAATGTCGATAACGACACGCTACGGCGCGTCCTCGACAATCCCGAAGCCATGGCCGCCGTTGAGCGGATCGAGGGTTGGCGGTCGCTCGGCGACAACATCGTCGAGACAATCATCAACAAGAGCGATCTTGTAAAGGACATCAAGGATAAGGCCAAAGCGAAGGGCGGTGAGTTGACGGCGAAGGAAAAGAAGGAGCTGACGAAGGAGGAGAAGGAATACAAATCCAAGCGCAAGCTGGTGCAGGACAAGCTAATAAAATTCGCTACACGTATTCCCGCCTTCATGTATCTCACCGACTTTCGCGAAAACACGCTCCAGGATGTCATCACGAAGCTGGAACCCGACCTGTTCCAGTCCGTCACTGGCCTATCAGTAGCAGATTTTCATTTGCTCGTGCGCTTGAAGGTTTTCAATACCGAGCGGATGAACGAGGCGGTCTTTGCGTTCCGGCGTTATGAAGATGCCTCGCTGCGCTACACCGGCATTGAGAGCCACGAAGGGCTGACCCATTACGGCCTCTACGACACCGTAGTTGCGAAGGAATGAGGAGGGAATAACGCTTGAATTTCGATCCAGCGCTTTCGTTCGAAGATAACCTTGCTCGATTCAGGGCGGAAGCCGAGCGGCTTGATCCTGAATGCGCACGCATTCTGTTCGACAATTTGGAAACGCTGATGCGCCAAGGCGATGGTTCACGTGCACGGCAGGCGACCCAAGAATTCAACCGCGCTGTTCTCGCAGCGGTCAATGCCTTACCGGACCCGGCGGAATGAGCCGGTACTTCCTCAAACAAGCCACCATTGAGGGGTTTCGTGGGATTAACAACGACGGCGATCCACTCGTCCTTCGTTTTCGTTCCGATTGCGTCAATTCCGTTCACGCGCCCAACGGCGTTGGCAAAAGCTCGATTTTCGAGGCCCTGCATTTCGCCATTCACGGCACCGTGCCACGGCTTGAAGCCTTGCAGGATGCCGAGCACGGGCCAAGCTACATCGTCAATAAGTTCCATCCCGGCCAGCAGGCGACCATCAATCTTGTGTTTGCCAGCGATAATGCCACGCCGGATGTATCCATCACCGTGACGCGCACCGCCGCAGGCGGGCGCACCATTACATCGCCGACTGGCTATGCCGACCCCGAAGCTTTCCTTGCCAGCCTTAGGGAAGACTTCGTGCTGGTCGATTACCCGCGCTTTGCGTCCTTCGTGGATTCCACCCCCTTGGATCGGGGCCGGTCCTTCGCATCCCTTGTCGGCCTCAGCCGCTATTCCGGCTTGCGGCAGGCGCTGGACGGGGCGCGTAACACGCGCAACGTCAACAGCGACCTTGGCCTATCCACGCTCGAAGCAGAAGTAACGACGGGGCAGCGTGCCCTTGCCAGTGTCGTGTCACGCATCACCGCATCCCATCAGGAAGTGACTGGAACGGTACCGGCCAGCGTTAAAGATCTGGTCTCGCTCAAAACCAATGTGACGACAGCCCTTGCCGGTATAGCGTTGTTCGCGCCGCTGCTTGCAGGCATGACCGTCATGGAGCTGGACTTCGAGGCCGCCGAACAGGCGGTTGACCGCGAGGACGGCGGTGCGTCACGCAAGGCGCTCGACACCCTCAATAACACCGTCGCGACCCTGACCGCGCTTGCCGTGCCGCAAGCCGAAATCGACGACATCGACTCGTTGCTGGCCTTGGCGCGCTCGCGTGACGACGCGATCACCAAGGTCGGGGCCGCCGCCATCCATGCTTTGCTGAAGGACGCGCTTTCCGTCGTCACCGGCGCGGACTGGCACGATCCCCGCCAGTGTCCTGTTTGCGAAAACACCGCCGCCGCTCCCTTGAAGGACCAGCTTGAGGTCAAGATCGCCCTCTATGACGAGGTCGAACGGCTTGATACCGATTTGCGCGCCAAGGCGGCAGCATCGGCAGCCCTCGCCAAACTCCGTCAGTTGGAAGAGTGCGCCGCGTTGAACGTAGCCGTGAAAGATCGTGTCACGCCGAGCCTTTTCATGCGCCAAGGCTCGATTGCGACAGCGGACTTACAGTGTGGCAAAGACCGGCTTGTCGCGCTCGAAACTAGCCGTGCCGATGCGTCCGCTGCCGCTAACGCGGAGATCGCCACGCTGCAAGCCAGCCTGCCGCCGTCGCTCGTGCAGGTCACGCGCACGCTTGGGCAGGCAAAGCAGTTCCGCGACGCTGTTCGCGAATACGAGCGCGACGCACCGGTGCTGGCGACCAAACGCGCGAAGCTCGCCAAGCTCAATCGCTGGAAAACCTTTATCGGCAATGCCTATCAGGCGTTTGCCACAGCGGAAGCCGCGCTTGCCAATGCCCGCATCGCCGACATTAAAAAGAGCTGTCAGGGCTTGTTCGGCCTCCTTGTGCGCGGCGGGCCGGACGTGCAGCCTACGTTGAGCCGAGCGCAGGATAGCGAGAAGGTTGATCTCAAACTTGCCGATTTTTTTGGGCTGCCTGACCTAAGCGCGCGAGCCTTACTGTCCGAGAGCTACCGCAACGCTGTCGCCGCTTCGATTTTTCTTGCAGCAGCGACACGCCACAGCGGTGTGCCGCGCTTTATGGTACTGGATGACGTGACTTCCAGCTTCGACGCGGGCCACCAATTCAGCCTGATGGAGGTCATTCGCACCCGTCTGCGCCACGGTGCTGCTGGCGGCGTTCCTGATGGCCTGCAATTCATCATCCTTAGCCATGACGCGAGCCTTGAAAAATACTTCGACCGGCTCGGTAACACAACCGATTGGCACCACCAAAAGCTGCAAGGGATGCCGCCCCGAGGCCGTTTAATGGTAGCAACGCAGGAGGCAGAACGTCTCAAAGCGCAGGCACAACAGTATCTCAACGCTGGACAGATCGATCAAGGCGAACCCTTCCTGCGCCAGTACCTCGAATACAAACTAGGGCAGATCATCGCGCGACTCTCCGTGCCAGTACCTCCCGACTACGCCACGCGCGGTGATCGTCGCACGCTATCCACCTATATTGAAGCCATCACGAATGCCGTGACGCTCTACCAAGCGGCTGGCCGATGCGTTCTGCTACCACAGCAGATCACTGACCTCAGCAATCACCACGCCCCGTCGATCATCGCCAACTACGTCAGCCATTATGAGACTGGTGTCGGAACACCGTTCAACGCTTATGCATTGCTTGGGGTATTACAGAGCATCGATGATTTTGCTGACTGCTTTATGTGGCTAGACCCAGCCGACAGTCGTAAGAAGTACTATCGTGCTTTAGACCGTCGCTCCTAGTTCGTTTTGCTGTGCAACGTGGCCACCAGCCCTTTTTTCGCCATTCCCTGAGATTTAGCCGCGAATGTGGCTGAGGGCGTCTGCCCGTCAACAGGCTGCCCACTCCATTCGCCTTCATTGCATTCAGGCTCCCGTGTTGCCTGTGTCGCCGTTCGCTTTGCTCTGCGGCTGACTGAGCCGACTTTCCCTCAGCCTGATCCCTTCGCGTCCTCAGGAAACAGCGAAAGGAGACAGGACATGACCACTTCATCACAACCTTCACATGAACGCTTCGACGTTTACGCCTCTATCACCGACCAGATCATCGCCGCTATCGAAGCCGGTGCAGATCACCCGCAAATGCCCTGGCATTCGCAAGGCTCGATCATCGAACGCCCTATCAATGTCGCCAGCAAGCGCGGCTATCGCGGTGTCAACACCGTCGCGCTCTGGGCATCGGCCTACTGCCAGCACTTCACCACTGGCCTCTGGGGCACCTATCGCCAATGGCAGGATAAGGGCGCTCAAGTCCGCAAGGGCGAAAAATCCTCCGTCATCATCTTCTACAAGGACGTCGAACCTGGCGAGCAGGATCAATCCGCATCGAACGACGACGAGCGTGGCAACCGTCGCTTCATCGCCCGCGCATCACGCATGTTCAATCTCGCTCAGGTCGATGGTTTCGTCCTGGACGAGATCGACGAGACCGCCGCTGCCATCACGCCCTGCGAGCGTGCCGAGCAGCTCATCACCGCGAGCGGTGCCAGCATCGCTAACGGTGGCACCAGTGCACACTACAATCGCCGCACCGATTGCATCGCTATGCCTGATCGTCATCGCTTCGTGGGCACGAAGACCAGCACGGCTTCGGAAAGCTGGTATTCAACGCTGCTGCACGAGCTGTCGCATTGGTCAGGTGCCGAGCACCGTTTGGCTCGTACCTTCGGTGAACGCTTCGGTGACGACGCCTACGCCATGGAAGAAATGGTTGCCGAACTCAGCGCGGCATTCCTGTGCGGTGATCTTGGCATCACCGTCAAACCGCGCCCCGATCATGCCGACTATATCGGCCACTGGCTGCGCATCTTGAAGGGCGACCGCAAGGCAATCTTCACCGCCGCCAGCGCTGCCAACAAGGCTGCTGAGTATCTGCTGAGCCTTGGCCAATTTGATGCGAGAGAGGCGGCTTAGGCCGCCTTTCAAGCATTGCCTGTTCCATCCCGAGCCGTTCTCACGTGGGGCAGCGGGTCGGGTTATTGCTGTGTCTGCCTCGCGTTTGGTATCGCCCATCGATGCTGACGGGGATGTTGGCAGGGCCGGTGCATCGTCAACGGCTTGCCCGCTCCATTCGCCCTCATTGCATTCAGGCTCCCGTGTGAGCCGTTCCCCCCTGCGTGCCTCGGGGTGACGCTGCACCTCTGCGCCCTGCCGCTTGCCTCCCCGTCCGATGGACGAACCCAAACTCAAAGGAGGCACACATGCACACCGACTACGCCATCATTCGCAAGAACTGGAACGGCCCGAATGGCCCAATCGAATTCGAAATCCGCTGGAACGCCGACTACGTCGCTTTCGACGACGGCCAATCCATGGCTCACCTGGAGATCGAAAGCATCAGCCCCGCACGCGCCCCGCTGCCAATCACCGCAACCGGCTATCGCTCGTACTTCATCAATCGCGACAATGTCGAACAGATGGGTGGCCCAGAGGCCTATGTCGAAGCTTGGATTGACGAGCTGTCCAACACCCACGCATGGCGCGAAACCGCCACCGCATCACGTCAGCTCGCGCTCTTTTGAGCGCGAGCCTCACCTTTATGTTTTAAGTAATTAAATCAAGTGATAAACTTCCGACATGAACCTGCTCGAAGCCATCTGGGATGTAAATGACCCCGAGTCTGCGCTTACACGTGAAGTATTTGCACGCTATGGGCTTGCCATGTACATGGCTCAAGTTCTTGAACATTCCATTGTGAATGCTCTCATTGTTTTGCGGTTTCTGCCGACAAGGCCTCATCACAGCAGCAAGGAATCTTGGGAAGCCGCATTCGACGATTTTTACAATAACGAGTTTGGTAAAACTCTGGGCAACATGATCAATACGCTCGATAGATTGGACATCGTCCCACAGCACCTGGTTTTGCAATTGCGCTCGATCAAAAAAAACCGCGACGTGTTGGCCCACAGTTTCTTCCGCGAGCATGATCTTAAATTTGAGACACAAGCAGGAAGGGTCGAGATGATCGCGTTCTGTGAATCGGCAATCGCTGAATTCAAAGCCGCGGACGAGGAGCTTGAAGCTTTTTGCGCTCCATATCGGCGTAGATACGGCATGACTGACGAGTGGATCGAACAGAAACTTAGCGAGCGCAAAGCCCAAGGTCATGAGACCCACAAGCTCGGTGAGGCCGACTGAATCCCCATCATCGAAGAGATTTGATCAGTCATGGCGCACGCGATTTGATGGTCAGATCATGTTCTCCCGAGGCTTTCGCCGAGCAGCAGACATTCCCTGCGGCATTCATTCATGGGGTTTTGACCAGCCGCGTCTCGGATCAAGGCCGCTCGCTTCCGCGCCCCTTCGTGCCTTGGGGCTTGTGCAGCTCCGCGCGATTGTTCGCCGCTCATAGCATTCGCGCCTCAGCCTGTGATCCTCGCCTCCATCGTCAGGTCACGAGTCTCCCCATGAAGCCGAGGGAATTGTCCTTCGGCGGAAAGAAGGAGAACTGATATGTCTGACACCAACGCAAACCGCACCGCCAACGCCCCAAGCCATCGCCTGTTCAATGTCGCGGGTGACGGCGACAATGCCCGCTGAACCGATATCGGTGTGGCCTGGGCCACCAAGGACGGCAAAGGCTTCACGCTCGCGCTCAATGCGATGCCGCTCAATGGCCGGATCGTAATGCG
The DNA here is from genome assembly GCA_002299895.1 of Sphingomonadales bacterium UBA656. Lineage (GTDB taxonomy): Bacteria > Pseudomonadota > Alphaproteobacteria > Sphingomonadales > Sphingomonadaceae > Sphingorhabdus_B. The sequence continues at coordinate 265,138 of DBOC01000014.1, forward strand.
CCTCAACGAGGAACGGGCCGCCAGAAAGAAGGGGAGCTAAGGCTCCCCTTCGGGGCTCTCTGAGCCAGCGCTGTCATGGCGCTGGCTCAGAGCTACGCGGCCTCACGGGCTGGGCGTCAGGTGACGCCGAGCGCGCCATGCAAGAACGCGCTCGATATTGTGCACCAGCAAAGCCAGCGTGTGCGCCAGTTCGCTGCGGTGATCGGTGACGGCGAGAGCCGCCCTGGCCATGGTGTAGAGCGCGAGCAGTTGCTGGTTTGGCATTTGCAGAAGATCGGTGAAGCGCAGATTTTCCATTGAGACCCCTTTCGTGACCACCGCATCAGCGCGGCTGGTGCAGGACGAAAGGCAGCGGTGAACACTGGGTGCATCGGAACGACCGCAACGAAGAGGAGGAGTGTGGCCAATGCTCGTCATGGCCACACTTGCACCCGCTAAGGGTTCACTGATGCGATAACGGCCAAATCAGCAGTGCTGATCCGGCACACAGAAAGCGGGGCTGGCGAAAAGCCAGTTTACCGGATGCAGACGCCAGACATTGTGGCCCGCGCTACCGGTCGAGCCAGAGGCGCACCTCAGTCACCCGTACCTTGTAGCGCATATTGGCTTTCTGGTTGGCACAGGCACCGACGGCTTCGTTGAAGCGCGTGCCGCCCACATCGCGCAGGCTGTTGAGTGCGGTAAGCTCACTGCGAGCACAGGACTGGGCCGCGTTGACGGCGAAATCCATCGCCTGCGTGCTGATATTGGGGAGGCCATCTTCCGGCACATACCAGAGGTTGCCCTTGAGATTGACGCGGCGATTGTCCGAAAGCGTGCCGTCAAAAACCGGCACGTCGAGCGTGAAGGCGCTTTCGTTATCAGCATTGCGATTGCCGCTCTGCACGCCCCATCGATAGGCAAGCATGGCGAGAATGACGACCAAGCCGATGGCGGCGATGATGCCAATAAGCTTCCAGTTCAGGCCTGGTGGCGTAGGCGGGGGCGGCGCTGGCTTGTTGATGAACTGCGGCAGCGGTGTTGCCAGGTCTTTCAGATTCGGGTCGCTGAAATAATCCAGCCTTGCGCCACGCACAGGCTGCCCGCGATAGAACACCAGTTGATAGGGCGCTGCCATCTGCATGAGCTGTTGCGGGAAGAACACAGGCTTACCGGTGAAGGTCACCGGACGCTCCGTGTCGTTGGTTTGCACAGGCGTGACCACTGTTTCATCGCCCACCATGTTGGAGAGGTACTCAGCTGTTTCCGCCGATTTGATGTTGAAGGCTTGCAGCACCTCGGCATTGGCGATGAAGTTTTGCCAGCCATTGGGGTAGTCGCGCTGGAGCTGCGATAAATCCTGCGGGAAGATCCAGCTATGCACGCCATAGCCTGGGAAAAGGCCAAATGAGTCTTCTATCGCCTTCAAATGCCCGATGGTGCCGAACTCATCGAGCAGAAACACGACCTTGCCTGATATGTCCTGCCGTTGCACGAGACGCGCGATCAGCGACGACAGGATAAGCCGCAGCCAGCGATTATGCGTCCTCAGCATATCGGCTGGCAGCACGAGATAGACGGTAGTCTTGCCAGTGATGAAGGCCGCCTCATCAAAATCGTGCGCGCCAGTGCTGGCACGGATGGATTCATTGTCGAGGAAAGCGGTTTGCGTGACGGCGGTTGAGATAATTCCGGCTAGCTCACGCGAGCCTTCAGTCCCTGTGAAGCGTTGCAGCCGGCGTGCCGCAAATGAATCGGGGAACTCCAAAACCATGCCGCCCACGACATCGCTGAAGTCAGTGTTACTCAGCGTCAGGCAATCTCGCACCATTGACAGGGCGGCACGGGCGCCGAGCTTGAGCGAGTAATAGGCAATCAGGCCGGAGACGAGTTGCTTTGCTGAATCCGTCCAGTGCGGTTCACCCGTGCCCGCATATTGGATGATGGCATCAGCCAGTAGGTCCACATCATCGGTGAAGCGCGCGCTGTCGGGCTTGAGGTGCGCGAGCGGGTTGAAGCACGTGATTGGCAGCGGGGTCAGGCCCACTGCCGCGCTGCGCGGGTCATTGCCGAACTTGGAGTTCACCCAATTGAACGGGTCGATGATGGCCAGCTTTTGCCCCAGTTGCAGACGGCGACGGGCGGTGATCCAAGCATTCTCGCCTTTGGGGTCGGTGACCACCATGCCGAGCGTGCAGGTCAGCAAATTGGGGATGATGACCGACGTACCCTTGCCGCTGCGATTGGGGGCGATGGTGATGAGGTTGCTATCTGGCCAGATCGACATGGCCTTGTCGGTATCCCAGCTCCAAGCGCCACTATGACCGACGGAGGTGCCACCATAGCCTAGAAGCAGCGCGCCCTGACCGCCCCGAAAATCGGCAAGTGGGCCGCCGCCCCAATCATACAAAACGGCGTTACCGAAGACCCCATTCCCTACGACCTTCATGTTCAAACCTCCTGTCTCGCAATTGTCATCGACGGCGACGCCAGAATCGTGCAGTGCTTGTCCATGTGGAACTGCCGCAGCTCGGACTGACGCAAGCAAAGACGGCAGGTAATGTTATTGCGTTGTTAGTTTAATCGTTTCGGAGACGATTGAAAGTCGCCGCTGAAAAGCGTAGAATGCTGGAATAAGGTGTGAGGCAAGCCATGCGCGGTTCCACCGCGCGGCTTGGCAGGGGGCCGTGCCGCCCGCCTACAACCCCCAGCGAGAGGAGGAGCCTTGCTCCCCCAGCCGTCCAAGTCCGACTTCCCCCAGCGCAAGGGCCTTGCCCTCTGCACACCGCATTGGTGTTCTGCACCCCAATACCCGCATCAAGGCGTATGCCGCCCTGAACCCGCACTCATGGAACGGCGTTCCCTGAGAACCCAGCGTCAGGCTATTGCATCCCGACACCCAGCTCATGCGCCATGCCTAGGCGGTGCCGCATGACCGACCGCGCACCACCGGCATCATCGCGTCCGCCATCCCGCTTGGCATCCCGCGCCCGCAGCGGCAGCGAGCGGCGTCAGCGCAGCAAGGATGTGCGCATTCGCCTCACGCCCGCCGAATATGAAACGCTCCTGGCCATGGCCGAGCGGGCGGGGCTGTCGCTGGGCGGTTACGCGCGTCAGGCGCTGCTGGAGGCCGAGTCTCCAAGGCAGGCGCGCCGCCCGCCCATCGAGCGTGCCGAACTTGCCAAGCTGCTTGGCCAGATCGGGCGCATCGGCAGCAACCTCAACCAGATCGCGCGCCATGCCAATATGGAAGGCCGCTTCACCGACGAACAGGCGCTGCATCAGCTCTGCGATGAACTGCGCAGCATCCGCGATGCCGCATTAGCAGCGCTTGGGCGTGGCCCGAATAGCGGCACGAGCTAGCTGCCATGATCATCAAAGGCAGCGCCCGCAGTGCCCCTATTGAACTGGCCAAGCATCTGCGGCGCACCGACACCAACGAACTTGTGCGCGTGATCGAGGCACGCGGCACACTAGCGCAAGATGATATGCGCGGGGTGCTGGTCGAGATGGACAGCTTTGCGGCAGGCACACGATGCCAGCGCACGCTCTATCACGCATCTATCTCGCCATCCCCAAACGATCCCGCGATGGAGCCCGAGCAATGGGCAGAAGCTGTTGAGGCGCTGGAAGAACGGCTTGGCTTCACGGATCAGCCCCGCCTTGTCGTGGCGCATATCAAGGATGAGCGGGCGCATCTGCATGTGGTGTGGTCGCGCATCGACCAGGAGGCGCAGCGCGCCATTCATGATGGCTGGAACTATCGCGCACACGAAGAGGTGGCGCGCGATCTGGAGCGTGGCTTCAACCATGAGCGTGTGCAGGGCGCGCATGCCGAGCGCGAAGGAGTGGAGCGGCCAGAGCGCACGCCATCAATGGCGGACATACAGCAACAGCAGCGCAGCGGTGTGAGCCTTGCCGATGTGCGCGCCGATGTCACCGAAGCGTTTCAGGTCAGCGCCAACGGCCCAGAACTCGCCGACCAACTCGCCGAGCGTGGCTATGTGCTGGCACGCGGCGACCGGCGCGATTTTGTGGTGCTGGACGAAACCGGCGAGGTGCACAGCCTTGCCCGCCGTATAGAAGGTCTGAAGGCCGCCGAGCTGCGTGCCTTCATGCGCGACGTCGAGGCCGAGCAACTGCCCACCGTGGCAGACGCCAAGGCCAACATACTGGCACGCCAGCACGCGCAAGAGGCCGAGCTTGAGCAGGAGGGCGGCGACGATGGTGGTGATGATGAGAAGGGCAAGCGTGGCAAAGGCGAAAAGTCAAAAGGTGATGGCCGCAGTGGCGTAACCGCCGCCGCGCAACGCGCCGAGCAGCGCCGCCAGCGGGAAGCTGAGGAGAAAGCGCGGCTGCAACAGGAGCTTCAGCAAGCCGAAGAAAAGCAGAAGCAAGAGCTGCAACGTGCCGCAGAGCGCAAGCAGCGCGAACTGCGCGAACGCACCGAGCGTGAAGCAGAAGCAGCCAAGCAGGCATTAGAAGCACAGCTTGAGGAGCGTCGCCGCGAACGCGGCCTTGTCACCCGCTTCCTCGATTGGATGATGCCCACGCGCCTTGAGCAGCGCGAGGAGCAACCCCGCCGTGAGGTCGAAAGCCAGATCAGCGCCGAACGCGCCGCCGAACAGCAGAAGCTCGAAAACCTCAAACGTGAGGTCGAAATCCGCGCACAGCTCCTTGCCCGCGAGCAAGAGCAGCAGCGCCGCGACAAGCTCACCGGCCTCTCAGCCGAGCAACAAGCGCGTGCCTTGCGCGAAGAGCTGATTGCGAAAGGCCGAGCCAAGCGCGAAGAACGCGAGCGCGAAAGAGGGAAAGACAAATCCCGTGAAAGAGAACGCAGCCGCGACCGAGGCGATGACTTCGAGCGGTAGAAATTGAAACCGTCAGCCGCGCTATGCTAATGTGCAATCATGACAATCGAAGGGAGGTGATAATAATGAGATTTATAAAAAAAGAAGGAGATATCTCGACTATCGAATTTAGCGCAAAAGAAGCAGCGGAGCTTTCTATGGTGCTCAATTGGACTATGGATAATCGTAATTGGATGGATCAAGCGATGACTTCCCTTACGATGCAAGAGATCGAGGAGATAATTACCAATTGGGAGAAGATAATAACCGAAGCTCTCTCATCAGATAAGATGAAAAAGAATTTTGATTTTGTGCGCGCAACGCGTGAGAAATTAAAGAATCCCGAGTGACTGAACGTCTCTCGGATGAGGAGTATGCGTGGCTCGCAGCCGAGCATGCCTTGGCTCGTGATGAGGAAGAACGGGAAAGGCGTTTGCGCGAGCTGGCGGCTTACGGCGTGAGCGATGTTGAAACATTGGCCGCGCATACGCTTGCGGTCATGAGCGCAGCGGATACCTATTGCTATCGAGCAGCGCGCGGACGTGAGATTTACGCCAATGATCGCCTGAACACATTGGTTATAGTCAATGAAGAAAGACCGGAACGTTCAACTGTTTTCGCTAACTCTAGCATCGAGTTGGCTGCGTCAGACCGGATTATGAAAGAAGCGCTTCGTGACTTCGATCTATATGGCGTCGAGATAAACATCCGCATTGGCGGCTCCGCCGCGCTTGAGCAGGATCGTCAGCGCGAGCGAGAACAGGCTTTGCAAGCTGAGGTGGAGCGCGTTCAGCGCACCGAGGCAGCAGCCGCCAAAGCGCGATTAGAGGCGCTCCAACAAGAAGCCGACATGCGCGCGCAGCTTCTGGCCCGCGAGCAGGAGCAGCAGCGCCGCGATAAGCTCACCGACCTATCAGCCGAGCAGCAGGCACGCGCCTTGCGGGAAGAGCTGATTGCGAAAGGCCGAGCTAAGCGCGAAGAACGCGAGCGAGAGCGTGAAGACGGTAAAGATAAATCTCCAGAAAAGGAGCGTAGCCGCGACCGAGGGGATGACTTTGGACGGTCAAGGTGAAGATTGTTCCGCATAAAGGAACATTTAAGGAACATACTGTATTATATCCAATGTGTATACGCTGCACATTGGAGGGGGAGATGGAGATATCGGAGCATTTATCAGAATTAATTACACATGATATCAGAGCTTTAGAAAAACTGATCATGCGGCCACTCAACGACGAAGAGCAGAAACTTTATATCGAAGCATGGATGCGCGCCTACGAGGAAAATCTCGACGGCAAGGCCGGAGATAGCGGCGAAGGTGGTATGCCGCCTGGTATGACGGACTGGCAATGGTGCATCGCCGATTGGGCGCGGAGCGCCGCACACTGGCACCCGCCCACCCGCGAAGAGCAGGAACGTCACGACCGCAAAAAGCGTCTTGCCAAACAAGCCGAGATTGGACGCTTGCGTTTGCAGCGTGTTACCCGCAGCGCCCGCGACACTTTCCACAACCGGCCAGGCGGCGGGAAAAGTCCGAAGCGATAGGTAGGGCACCAAGTGAGTAAGAAAGACAGATGATCGGCGAACCGGCGTCGAGCCACGGCAGCGTTTAGGGATCCCGATTGGCACGCTTTCCCGAGCGGGAATAATTCAGTACCGAGAGTAACTCGGAGGCGCATTTTTTCCCGAACGGTAAATTCTTATAGACATTCCTCGGAAATTCATGATATTTTACCGCTCGGTAAAAATCATGACCAGACGTAACCTCACCACCGCCGAAATCGGCAAAATTGTGCGAACCACCCGCAAGGCCGCTGGCCTGCGGCAGGACGAGCTTGCGGGTGCCGCTGGCGTCGGCCTGCGCTTCATCGTCGACCTCGAAGCGGGCAAGACGACCGCACAGATTGGCAAGACGCTTCAGGTCCTGTCTGCGCTGGGCTGTTCGCTCGATATCACACCGCCGCCCGACCCCAGAGGAGCGCGAAAGGGATGACGCGCACCCTCGATATCTGGTGGAGCGGGCGACTGGTGGGACAGCTGACGCAGGACAAACACGGTGAACTCGGCTTCGCCTATGCGCGGGCTTGGCTCGACGACGCGGCGGCGCAGCCCTTGTCCGTCTCACTGCCAAAGCGGGCGGAGCCGTTCACTCGCCGCGAGTGCCGCCCGTTTTTCGGCGGTCTCTTGCCGGAGGAAAGCCAGCGCGATGCCGCGGCTCAGGCACTCGGCGTGTCGCGCGCCAATGATTTCGCCCTTCTTGATCGCCTCGGCGGCGATGTGGCGGGCGCGCTCCAGCTTCTGCCTCCCGGTGAAGCACCGACCGCACCTGCCCTCGACCAGCAGCCAACCCCGCTTGACGATGCAGGCCTGATTCGGGTGCTAGACGCGCTGCCCGTTCGCCCACTGCTCGCAGGCGAGCAAGGCCTTCGTCTCTCTCTCGCTGGCGCGCAATCGAAGGTGCCGGTGGTTCTGGTGGATGGAGCGGTGGCGTTGCCTGCGCCGGGCCAGCCGACGACGCATATTCTCAAACCGCCGATATCGCGCTTCACTGCCACGACTGAAAACGAGGCTTTTGTCATGCGCCTTGCCGCCGCAATCGGCCTCGATGTCGCGCCAGTAGAGCCGCGTATCGTTCGCGATCGTACGTTTCTGCTGGTCCAGCGCTACGACCGCGACATCGGCGAGGATGGACGCGTGCGCCGGATCCATCAGGAGGACTTCTGTCAAGCGCTCGGCATGCCGCCTGAAACCAAGTATGCCAGCGAGGGCGGCCCGACCTTCAAGGATTGCTTTGCTCTGCTTCGCAGTGTCGCAGCAACACCCGCAGTCGACGTGATGAAGCTTCTGGATGCGGTGATCTTCAATGTCATCGCCGGTAACGCCGACGCACATGGGAAAAACTTCTCGATCCTCTACGGTGTCGAAGGCCCGCGTCTCGCTCCGCTCTATGATCTGCTTGCGACTGTTGCCTATCCCGATCTCTCGCCGAAGTTCGCCATGAAGATCGGCAAGCGGGCGACACTTGCCGAACTGGACGACGCCGCCTGGGCAATGTTCGCGTCGGACGCGGGCCTGGGCCTGCCACTGACAAGAAGACGGATCGCTGAGATCAGCAAAGGTGTCGTTGAAAAAGTAACCACCGTCGCGTCGGAGCTTTCGCGCCTAGCGTTGGACAGAGCGGCTATTGAGCAGTTTGCCGATATGATCCGTGAGCGTGCTCGCCGGCTGGCGGGCACCTAGATACATAGGACGGCGAAATGCTTGAAAGAGAAACCGTCGTCAGTGATCAGCAACAGGTGCTCGGCCTACTCGCGAAGCGAGGTTGGTTTCACCATAGCGGCGAGGCGATGCATCACGACTCCATCCTTCATGAGATGGGGCAGCTTGGTGATAGACTAGGTCGACGCGTTCGAGGCCGCGCCGGTGCGCTCGAAGAGGTCGTTGTGCCTCGGCATCTCAATGAAGCGCACCCAAGATCTCTGAGCGCCCGCTACGGCCTTAGCGCGTTGCCGTTCCACGTTGAACTCAGCCATCGCACCACACCCTGCCGCTACATTCTTCTCGGGTGCATTGACCCTGGATCGCCATCTGCGACGACTATGCTCCTCGACTGGCGAACGCTCGGCTTTTCGCTTGAGGAATTGAACCTTCTCAAAGAGGCACCTGTCCTCGTGCGCGCTGGCCGACGCTCCTTCTATTCAACCATTTTGGCGAAGGGTGGAACTTTCTTGCGATATGATCCTGGCTGTCTCGAAGCCATAGACGGGCGCGGACAAATAGCACTACGGCTTGTCGAAGACCGGATAGCCGACGCTCCCTCTGACGTGCATCATTGGCACCAAGGCGACATCCTCATCATTGACAACTGGCGCGTCTTGCATGGACGCAGCCCGTCGGACCAAGGGTCCGGCCGACGCTTAGCAAGGATTCTCATCGATGCCTGAGGACGTCTTCATCGCCATCAATGCTGATGCTCTGCATGCAAAGTCGAAAGTCTACATCAGCCGTGCCCTCGCACGGAAAGGAGCCGGTGATCTCGACGAGTATCAGCTTTGGGCGTCTCTCTCGCTTGAACTACTGGGCAAGGCTGCGCTCGCTCGGAAACACCCAAGCCTCGTAGTCGATCCAAACAACTGGCAATCGATGTTCGTCGCCGCCGGTATCAACGTGACGACTGACGTCAAAACGATTGCTGCCAAAACCTTGTTCGAGCGGCTCGCACATCTGGTCCCCCGCTTTGACAAGAAGGTTAAAGATTTCTGCCAGGAAATCGCCGAACGTCGTAACGCCGAGCTGCACTCGGCCGACCTGCCTTTCCGGACTATGCGCCTCGAAGCCTGGGAAGCGCACTATTGGCATGCTTGCGATACAATCCTGAATGCGATGGGATCATCTTTGGAGCAGTGGCTTGGAGCAGCTGACTCAAAGGCTCCCCGACAGCTGCTCGATGAAGCTGCAAACGCCCTTCAATCAGCGGTCAAACTGCGTGTTGAAGCTGCGAGAGATAGGTTCGGCGCACAATCAAAAGCTGAACGGGAGCGACTGGCAGCCGAGGCTGGTATGCGTGAGCCACAGAACCAGGTGGGACTGTTCAAGGGTCGCTATGACGAGATCTGGATTGAGTGCTGCCCAGCTTGCAATTGCCGCGCTTTCATGACCGGCGAGCAGACCGGCGAAGAAATCAGCGAAGAGCGCGACGAGCACATGATGTGGGAGATCGTCGACCGCGAGTTCGTCGGCGAGGAGTTTCGCTGCCCGACATGTGAGCTCACACTCATGGGAAGCGACCAGATCGATGCCTCCGGCCTCAACTACATCCATGAGGATCAGCAGGAACGCGAAATGGAATACGAGCCCGACTACGGCAACGATTAAATTCCTAACGTGGCGGATAGTACCACCGAGGATGCGGGCGAAGCTGAAACTGCGGCGACACCGAGGTCGCGCTCGGGCTGCGAGAAGATCGTCAATGGCGATGCCGGCAAACTGATCGTGAAGGGAACGAACGGAAAGAAGCATCCTCAGCAAGGACTGGCTCGGTGGTTATAGCGTTCCGGTGCTGCCGCGCGAGCGTGAGCAATGATTGCGATAGCCACGATTCAGACCTGAGCCAAAACTCCCCGATCCGCCTCGAATAAGCCATTTGCACACCCGAATCGGGGCTGCACATCAAGTGCGCTGTGCAGGAGTGCAATCAGGTGAAATCCGCAAAAACTTCTGCACAGTTCCTACACAGGCCAAAAATGAACCAAATTACCCAATAAGATCAATGACTTACGAGTGCACGATATAATGGTCGGGGAGACAGGATTCG
>DBOC01000003.1 GCA_002299895.1 Sphingomonadales bacterium UBA656
TGCACTGGAGCGCCGCTATTAGGCACGGCAGCAACGTTGTGCAAGGCCTAATTGAACCTCAAAGCTGCTTGCAGGTCGATTTTCTGCGGATGGCGTCGATAGTCGGATAGTCTGCAGCGTCCGTCGTCAGAATGCGAATGAGTGCCAATCCTTTATCATAACGCAACTCCACGGGTTCATAGCCCTTTGGGATAGCCATACCCTCTCGAATCAAGGCAAGACGCGCTGATTTACCACCGGTATCACGATCACTGCGGACAGCCGCGACATCGGTACGGGCATCGAATATACTGATCGACCAATAATGGTCAGGCACGGGTTCAATGTCGAGCAACACGGGACCATTGGCCAAATCAAAAACGCATGTTGAATAAGATAAATCCGGACTGGGCCGGACGATAGGTTGATTGTCGGCTGTCGAAAGCTGAGTAAAAACGAATGTGTTTATCCGCCCAGTGGCGATTTTGTCCAAAGCTGCTGACATCAGCGCATAGGGTGTCGCGAGCAGAGTGCCGTGCCATACTGCGCCAGCAGTTATTAGTCCCACAAAAATAGGAAGCAGCCAGTTTCTTTTCATGTGCAGCTCTCCTTTTTTATCGTGGGTAATGTCGCTTTTGCGGGATCAGTGAGCAAATTTCCTTTTGCATGATACAAGCGCAAGGTCAGATCGAAACTGTCTATGCCGCCGGTCGGCAACCAAACACCACTGGTTATTTTAGGCGATACGGTGAATGACCAATTTCCATTGCTATCACGAACTGGTTTATTCCCCGGCACCGACCAGCGGTTGGCCTCATTTTTCACGAGCCAGCCCTCGCCATAATAAAGCGTCACACTCCACCAACGCGCGTCCAATGGCCCGCCGCGCACTGTGTAGGTGCATTTGCCGTTGAGAGGCGCACCGTCGCTGTCCGTTTTGGCGATATAATACATCGCTTCCTTTGCGGGCAGAGCCATGATTCCGTGCAATGCCACTTTGGCACGAATCAACGCGGTCGCTTTCTCCGTCCCCTGAATGGTATTGGCGTTCCAGGGACCATTGCTAATCTGCTTAGCGGTGTAATCACCGCGCACTTGCGAAATGGCATATCCGCAGCCACCCACTGCTCCCAGCAATATGCATATCGCATAGCGTAACCATGGTTTCATTAAAGCCCCTCCCTTTGGCATAGACTATAGAATGCTTACGCCTTGCGCAATGCCGCCTGCGCCGCTGCCAGCCTTGCGATGGGCACACGGTATGGCGACGCACTGACATAATCGAGGCCGACCTTTTCACAGAAAGTGATCGATGCCGGATCGCCGCCATGTTCGCCGCAAATGCCAAGCTTGATTTCCGGACGCGTTGCGCGGCCTTTGTTGGCGGCAATCTCGATCAACTGGCCAACGCCTTCTACATCTAGGCTGACGAAGGGATCGCGGGCATAAATGCCCTTGTCTACATAATGCGTCAGGAAGCGTGCGGCGTCATCGCGGCTGACGCCCAAGGTGGTTTGCGTCAGGTCATTGGTGCCAAAGCTGAAAAAGCTCCCGACTTCGGCAATCTCATCGGCCATCAACGCCGCGCGGGGCAATTCGATCATTGTACCGACCAGATATTCAATCCGCTTGCCCTTTTCAGCAAAGACCGCTTCGGCAGCCTTATCGACGACATCCTTCATCAATTCCAACTCGCGGCGCGTGCCAACGAGCGGGATCATGATTTCGGGCACGGGTGCAACCGCCAGGCTGCACGCGGCCTCAAAAATCGCCCGCGCCTGCATCTCGTAAATTTCTGGGTAGGTCACACCCAATCGGCATCCGCGATGGCCCAGCATCGGGTTGAATTCATGCAGTTCAGACGCGCGTTGCTTCAACAGCTCAATGCCCACGCCTGCCGCTTCGGCAACCTCAGCAAATTCGCTTTCCTGATGCGGCAGGAATTCATGCAAGGGGGGATCAAGCAAGCGAATGGTGACGGGAAGACCCGCCATCACTTCAAAAATCGCGGCAAAGTCTTTGCGCTGTTCGGGTAACAATTTGTCGAGCGCGACACGGCGGCCCTTTTCATCGTCCGCAAGGATCATCTGACGCACCGCCGTAATGCGCGCAGCGTCAAAGAACATATGCTCCGTCCGGCACAGGCCAATACCTTCCGCGCCGAAATCGCGCGCGGTTTGGGCATCCAGTGGGGTTTCCGCATTGGCGCGGACCTTCATCCGGCGTCCTGCATCGGCCCAGACCATTAAGGTTCCGAAGTCACCCACCAATTCGGGTTGGATTGTAGGCACTTCGCCCGCCATCACTTCACCCGTTGAACCATCCAGCGTGATGACATCGCCCTCATTGAGCGTCCGTCCAGCGATGCGCAATACTTTGGCAGCAGCATCGATTTGCAAGCTACCTGCGCCCGATACGCACGGACGGCCCATGCCGCGTGCGACAACGGCCGCATGGCTGGTCATCCCGCCGCGCGCGGTCAATATGCCCTTGGCGGCGTGCATCCCGTGAATGTCTTCGGGGCTCGTCTCGATGCGGACCAATATAACCGCTTTGCCCAATTCGTTGAACCGTTCGGCGGTATCGGCATCAAAGACGATCTCCCCCGATGCCGCACCCGGCGACGCCGGCAGGCCAGAGGTCAGCACATCACGCGGCGCTTGCGGATCGAGCGTCGGGTGCAAAAGCTGATCCAACGCCATCGGATCAATACGCAGCACAGCCTCATCGGTCGTGATCATGCCCGCTTGGGCCATATCGACGGCAATTTTCAGGGCAGCTTTGGCGGTGCGCTTGCCCGAGCGGGTTTGCAGCATCCACAATTTTTCCCGCTCAACGGTGAATTCAATATCCTGCATATCGCGATAATGCGTTTCGAGGATTTCAAACACGCGCGCCAACTCCGCATAAACCGTTGGCATCGCTTCTTCCATCGACAATGGCTTTGCGCCAGCGCGTTCGCGGGCGGCCTTGGTCAGATATTGCGGGGTGCGTATCCCTGCGACAACATCCTCCCCCTGCGCATTAATCAGATATTCCCCATAAAAGGCGTTCTCGCCCGTTGCCGGGTCACGGGTAAAGGCAACGCCCGTCGCCGAGGTTTCGCCCATATTGCCAAAGACCATCGCCTGCACATTGACCGCCGTGCCCCAGTCGCCCGGAATATTGTTCAGGCGGCGATAGACCTTTGCCCGATCCGATTCCCATGAACCAAATACCGCGCCCACGGCGCCCCATAATTGGTCGTGCACATCTTGCGGAAATGGCTTGCCCCATTCGGCGGCGACAAGGCGCTTATATTCGGCAACCAAAGCCTTCAAATCATCGGCAGACAGTTCTGTATCGAGATAGAAGCCACGATCTTCTTTGGCGATCTCCAGCGCCTCTTCAAACGCGCCATGATCCAGTTCCAACACCACATCGGCATACATTTGAATGAAACGGCGATAACTGTCCCACGCAAAGCGCGCATCACCTGAGGAAGTTGCAAGCCCTTCTACAGTTTGATCATTAAGACCCAGATTCAAAACAGTATCCATCATCCCGGGCATCGACACCCGCGCGCCAGAGCGCACCGACACCAACAAGGGATTGGCCGGATCGCCAAAGGATTTACCCGTCACCTGCTCAATATGTGCAATACCATTGGCGACTTCGGCGCGGACGCTGTCGGGGAAGCTTTGGCCATTGGCATAATAAGCTGTGCACATTTCGGTCGTAATCGTGAAGCCGGGGGGGACAGGCAGACCAATTGAGGCCATGCCATCCAAATTCGCGCCCTTACCGCCCAAGATGTTTTTGTTGCCGCGAACGGTTTCGTCGCCATCCGAAACGCCGCCACCGAACCGATATACATATTGGGTCATCTTTTGCTCCTATACCCCCTCCCGCTTGCGGGCTGGGAGCTACCCCTCAATCTTCGAAAAATCGGCAACTTGCGTGACCGCCTCGCGGAACCGCGCGAGCAAGCCCAAACGAAACGCACGCTTATCGTGGTCTGGATCGTTGACCATCACGCCTTCAAAAAAGGCATCAATGGGTGCGCGTAAAGTCGCCAACGCGGCCATAGCGCCTTCGAAATCTTCGACCGACAAAGCAGCAGCTGCCTTAGGCTCAGCGTCCTCGAGCGCGCTGCGCAGGGCACTTTCCTCTTGACCCAAATCGGCGTCGCTCCAGCGTAGGCTGGAGCCTATCGCGTCTGTCGTTTCAGACTGAGACACGTGATGGGCCCCAGCCTGCGCTGGGGCGACGGACGTATTTTCGGCACCTTTGGCTTGCTTCAATATGTTGGCCGCACGTTTATACGCCGCCAATAGGTTCGTCCCTTCGGCAGTTGTTATGTAAGCCTGCAATGCCTTCACCCGCGACAGCAACCGGACAAGATCATCCTCACCGCCAAGGCTAAACACCGCATCAATCAGGTCATGACGCACGCCGGCTTCACGTTGCTGGACCTTGAGGCGGTCGATCAAAAATTCTTCCAGCGTATCGAAGCTGCTTCCTGCGCCGGTCGCGACAAGCATGTCCTTCAACGAACAGCGTAATTCATTCTGCAGTAATAGTGATAAAAACCCGATCGCAGCGCGACGTAATGCAAATGGATCCTTTGAACCTGTAGGCGGCATACCAGCTGCGAAGAATTGCGCCAGCGTATCCAATTTATCCGCCAAGCTGACCGCCACCGTGACCGGTGCAGTGGGGACATCGTCGCCCTGCCCGACGGGTTTATAATGGTCGCGGATGGCGTCGGCGACGGCGTCGCTTTCGCCTTGCGCGCGGGCGTAATTGCCGCCCATGATACCCTGCAATTCGGGGAATTCACCCACCATGCCGGTGACAAGATCCGCCTTGCACAAGCGCGCCGCCCGTTCGGCGGCGTCTGCAGTCGCGCCCTTAACGATGCCTTCGGTTACCAACCAACGCGCAAGCATTGCCACGCGCTCAACCTTATCGGCAACGCTGCCCAATTTTTCATGAAACGTAATTTGCGCCAATTTCTGTGCTTGGCTATCCAGCGCGACCTTTAGGTCCTGTTCCCAGAAAAATTTTGCATCGGACAGACGCGCGGCCAAAACCTTTTCATTGCCCGCAACAATCGCCGCCCCATTGTCATGCGCATCGATATTCGCGGTGCAGACAAAGGCGTTGGCCAGCTTGCCCGTTTTGTCATGGCAAACAAAATATTTCTGGTTCACGCGCGCGGTCAACTGAATGACCTCTTGCGGCACATCCAAAAACGCAGGATCGAAGCGGCCAAGCATCGGCACCGGCCATTCGGTCAGGCCCGCATTTTCGATGACCAGGCCTTCATCTTCCACCAAATTCAGACCAGCAGCCTCCGCCGCCGCCTTTGCGCCGTCACGGATGATGCGGCAGCGTTCGGAAAAATGCACGAGGACATGGGCCGCGCGCAGCTTCTCAATATAATCGCCGGCATTTCCGATGATGACCGGGCCGCTATGGTGAAAACGATGGCCCATCGTCTCCGCACCGCTTACGATGCCGTCAATTTCGCAATGCACGACCGCGTCGCCAAGCAAAGCCACGATACCTTGCAATGGGCGCACCCAACGCAGGCTCTCGGTTGAAACAGATGCTGCGCCCCAGCGTTGCGATTTCGGCCATGGGAAGGCGCGAATGATTGCAGGGATCGCCTCTGTCAAAACATCTGTGGTCTGACGCCCTGCCTTTTTAACGATTGCATAATAGACGCCGTCACGTTCGACCAATTGGTCTTGCGAAAGGCCGCTTTTGCGCAAGAAACCTTCCATTGCCTGCGGCGGTGCGCCGACCTTTGGTCCTTTGGTTTCTTCGGACACAGCTTCGGTCGCCAGCGGCAGGCCCGTCGCAATCAACGCAAGGCGGCGCGGCGTGGCAAATGTTTCCACCGACACCGCAGCAAGACCAGCCTTTAACAACGCATCATTAAACAGGCGTGCCAAGTCTTCCTTAGCCTTGACCTGCATCCGCGCAGGGATTTCTTCGGAACGCAATTCAAGCAGGAAGTCGGTCATACTACCCACCCATTCTTTTCCATCCATGCCAGGCAACTGCCTTTGGCAAGGTCGCGGACGCGGCCCATATAGCTGGCGCGTTCCTGCACCGATATGACGCCGCGCGCTTGCAATATGTTGAAGATATGGCTCGCCTTAATCGCCTGCTCATAAGCGGGAATGGGCAAAGCATGTTGCAGACAGCTTTCACATTCGGCCGTCGCTTTTTTGAAGGCGTCAAACAACATGTCGGTGTCGGCAACTTCAAAATGATAGGTACTCATTTGCCGTTCGTTCTCGCGGAATATGTCGCCATATGTCACCGCCGGACGATCCGCCGTTGCGTTGTTATACACGAGGTCGAAAATGCTGTCCTTGTTCTGGATATACATCGCCAGACGTTCCAGCCCATAAGTCAGCTCACCCGAAACGGGCTTGCAGTCAAAGCCGCCCATTTGCTGAAAATAAGTGAACTGCGTCACTTCCATGCCGTCGCACCACACTTCCCAGCCGAGGCCCCATGCGCCCAGCGTCGGGCTTTCCCAATCATCTTCGACGAAACGGATGTCGTGCAACAGTGGATCAATGCCAATGGCTTTTAACGAGCCAAGATATAAGTCCTGCAAATCCGGCGGGCTTGGCTTCAAGATAACCTGATATTGATAATAAGCGCCGAGCCGGTTGGGGTTTTCGCCATAGCGGCCATCGGTTGGTCGGCGCGATGGCTGCACAAAGGCGGCGTTCCACGAGTCCGGCCCCAGCGCGCGCAGCGTCGTCGCCGTATGGAACGTGCCAGCGCCCATTTCCATATCATAGGGCTGCAAAATGGCACAGCCCTGCTTGCCCCAATAATCATGAAGCGTGAGGATCAGATCCTGAAAACTAAGTGGAACAACGTCAGACATGGCCAGCCATTGGCGGAGATAGGCGGCTAAATCAAGGATATGAATAAGCGCGCCGGTTTTTGTCAGTTCTGCATGGCATTATGTAAGGTTTAGTTGACATAAATTGCGAATCAATGTAGTAAGGTTTCCATGACACAAAGACACCAAAACCTGACATGAAAAATCAGCTCAAAGTGCTGCGTGCGATACGCAACTGGAGCCAGGCCGATTTGGGCGAACATCTCGATGTCTCGCGGCAGGCGGTGAACGCAATTGAAACGGGGAAATATGACCCGTCACTGCCGTTGGCGTTCAAGATCGCACGGCTGTTCGACTTGCCCATCGAACAGATTTTTGATGACGAATTTGAAGGAGGGAACGATGTTTGATCCAAATGAAGGCCAAAATAGCGGCTTAATGCGGCCCATATGGATCATGCTAGCTGCGCTGGGTATCGTTATGATATCGGGCTTTATTGCAGGATTTACAGCCCAGCATCAAAGTGAGGGCGGCGGGGTATTTACCGGAATTGCAGCCGCGATACTCGCCGCAGCCATTCTTGCTATCATCGGCCTCGGTTACTGGACTTGGCAAAACGCGAAGGCGATGAAAGTACCTGGTGAAAATTTAACGCCGCGCGAATGGCGGAGGCGCTATATTTTGTCAGGCTGCATTTTTCTTGGCGGCATCATGGGCATCGGCTTACCCATCATGTTCGAAGGCGGCGAGCGTACCGAGGCAATAACAATTTTCGGCAATAGCCCGCTGCCGACAAAGTTTGCGTTGGCATTTGTGTTCGTGCTCTTAGTCATTGTCCCTGCTATTACATGGTATTGGCATCGCTACGCTGTCGACGAGATGGAAGAATCTGCCTATCGCGATGGTGGTTATTACGCGGCCTACGCCTTTTTATTCCTCACACCATTGTGGTGGCTGTTGTGGCGCGGGGGACTTCTACCCGAACCTAATGGAGTTGCAATTTACTTCTTATTTTCAATGGTCTGGACAATTGTCTGGTTCTGGAAAAAATACCTGTAACGACCGGTCCAATATCGCCAAACACTTCTCTATCTTGCGTAAAAGGAAAATATCGATGCGTATTAATTTGAAGTCCTTATTGGCCGCCACCGCGATATGCGCCTTGGCATGGGCAGCGCCCGTAGCGGCGCAAAATGCGCCAACGGAAGCCCCTGCATCGGTGGAAGCGCTTGACCCCGTTAAGGCCCCGCCTGCCGTCAAGGATGTTGATCCCGCTTTGTGGGTGGTGAAAGACGCAGACACCACCATTTACCTGTTCGGGAGCATCCATATCTTAAAGCCGGGCCTTGGCTGGTTTGATGATGGCGTAAAGACCGCTTTCGATGGCGCCGACCAATTGGTGCTAGAACTGGTCGAGCCGCCGGCATCAGAGGCGCAAGCTTTGTTTGGCAAGCTTGCCATGGACCAGCAGGGCAAAAGCTTGCGTTCTAAAATGAATGACGCGGATCGTGCGGTCTATGATGCGGCGATGGGCAAGCTTGGTATTCCTTCGGCCGCTTTCGACCCATTCGAGCCATGGGCGGCAGCTATCACCATGTCCCTACTCGCGGCGCAGAAAAGCGGCTTTGCCCCCAATAGCGGGGTTGAAAGGCAGCTCACGGCCGCTGCAAAGGTAAGCAACAAGCCAATCGGTGGACTTGAAACCATGGCATTTCAGCTTGGCGTGTTCGATAACTTGCCAGAGGCCGAGCAAATCGCATTTTTAGTCGAAACGGCAAAGATGATTGATGATGTCGGCAGCACCACTGACAAAATGGTCGCCATGTGGGCATCGGCCGAAACCGAGGGCCTGGGGCGGCTTATGAATGAAGGGCTGGCTAGTCGGACATTGTACGATGCCTTGCTAACCAAAAGGAATGCCAATTGGGCGCAGTGGATTTCCGCGCAAATGAAAAAACCGGGCGTGACGTTCATGGCGGTGGGCGCGGGCCATCTGGCTGGCCCGACAAGCGTTCAGGCCTTGTTGCCCGCTTATGGTCTGACCGCAACACGGGTGGCCTATTAAGCTTTGATGTGTAAAGCAGGCGAAGGTCGGGCAGCTAATGCCCGGCCCTCACTTTTGTGCAGGGTCGATATGGGAAAAATACAAATGAGCGATCCTGCGATGACCGCGATGGCACGAAGGCCTTTTCCCGCTTTGTTGCCGACCTTAGGCTTCATCTTGCTATACTTCTCCCTGCAAGGGCTCTGCACCGCGATCATCATCGCCGCGACGCAAAACAAATCGGCCACGCCGGAGCCTATTTCGATTATCTGGGGACTGCTTGCATCCGCAATGATCCAATTGTCCCTTATGGGACACTATTTGCGCAAAGAAGGGCGGGTGGGGGCTTTGGGCCTTCATGATTTCGGTAGGATCCCGCTGCACAAGGCAAGCGGGCTAGCTATATTATGTGTTGCCGCCGCCATGGCATTTAATTTTGTCTATGCGACTTACGTCATTCCGGGCGTAGACATGCAAGCGGATATGGCAAAAATCCTGGCTGCTATAGCCCGGACGCCGCTGAATATGGCCGCCATGTTCCTCGCCATCGCCATCGCCGCGCCAGTGGTAGAAGAATTGCTGTTTCGTGGTTTGTTACAAAATGCACTGACGAAATATGTGCCTGTTTGGGGCGCGATAACATTATCGTCTTTCCTGTTCGCATTGGTGCATGTGCAACCTTATGCGATCCCCGGCCTCATGTCGCTGAGCATTGCCTTTGGCTATCTATATCACCGCACCGGGTCGCTGCGCACCAACATCATCCTGCACATGGCCAACAACACCTTTGCGTTGGCGATGACGCAATTCACAGCCTAAACGACGACAGGCTCCAGCAAGCGTAGCGTGCCTGCGTCTGCATCGATTTCGGCCATTCCGCCGACAGGCAGGGTAAACTGGTCGGTAATATGCCCGAAAAAGGCACCTTGATAGGCAGGGATGCCCAAACCGCCCAGATGCTGCGTCAACACGTCATTCAACGTAAATGCGCCATAGCTCGTGCCTTTGTTGACACAGTCAGTGCACTGGCCAAAGACAACGCCTTTCAGGTTCTTGAATACGCCCGCTTGCCCCAATTGCGTGAGCATACGGTCGATGCGATATTCGGCTTCGTCAACATCTTCGAGGAACAGGATCGCGCCGTCGAAACTGGGCAGATAGGGTGTACCGACCAGCGCGGTCAGCACCGTCAGGTTTCCACCCAACAACTTGCCTTGCGCCTTACCCTTACCCGCGCCCAACACCCGCGTGCGCCAGCGGCGCTGCGCCATTCGGTCTTCGTCGCCAACGGGGTTGGTAAACACCGGCGTCCCTGCATCAAAGGCAATCTCGCGATAAATATCCCATGATGCCTTGCCCCATGCGCTGCCTGCATTTGGCCCATGCAAGGTTACAAAGCCGCCCTTGGCCGCAATCGCCATGTGCAGGGCAGTGATGTCGCTAAAGCCTGTGAGCAATTTGGGATTGGCGCGAATGATGTTCCAATCGAGATAGGGCAGAAGCCGCGCGCTGCCCCAGCCGCCACGCACGGCAAAAATGGCCTTCACATCCTTATCGGCGAACATGGCGTTGATGTCGGATGCACGGTCTTTATCTTGACCAGCCAGATAGCCGTAGCGGTCGAGCAAATGCGCGGCGCGTTTGGGTTTTAGGCCCATGGCGACAATCGCTTCTTCGACCAATTGGATTTGAAAGGGCTCGTCGCTGGCGGAGGCTGGCTCAATCAAGCCCACAGTATCGCCGACACGCAGTCGTGCAGGCTTCCGTGCGCCCTTACCCTCAGGGCCGGTCGCTGCGAAAAGCGGTGGGGCCGACAGCATTGCCGCCAGCCCCGCCATAATCTGACGCCGAGTTGCATTCATATCCATACTCGGCAATCCTTTAGCTTAGAACTTCGCTTCGACCGACAGCGTGAACGACCGTCCACGTGGATCAGCCACACGTGGCTCCCAGCTTGAGCCAGAACCGGTGTTGCTGTCATAAGTGATCGCAAATGGCGGATCTGTGTCGAACACGTTACGCACACCTACGGTCAGGCGCAGTTTGTCGTTCATGTCCATAGCGGCCGACATGTTGTAAGTAACATAGGCCTTTACCTGATCATTATAATCAGGCCGGCTTGCAGACGCCGGAAGCGCGTTATTCTTGTAGCCGTTGCGATAAATCTGCGAGAAGCTGAGCATCACATCATCAACTGCATAGTTGATAAACGCGCTATGCTTCCATTTCAGACCAAGATCGCCCGCATAAGTAAACACACCAATCAAGCTCGAACCATAGGGCGCAGTCGGCAAGAATTTCTCCCGCTTTTTGACCAGATATGTACCATCAAGTCCGGCAGTGACTACGCCACCTAAGGCGTCGATACCGCCACGCAGCGAGACTTCAATCCCTTGCGTGCGCCGCGAACCGATATTGTCCGCCCGCAAATCCAACTGCGTAATCACGTTGCTTGTCCGGATTACACGGTCTGGAAAGGAGGATTGGTTCGCCAATAATTGGGCAATGGTCAGCGCACCGATGGTGTTGTCGACGGCGATGGACCAAAAATCGACAGAAGCACTAAATTGCGGCGCGGGCGTGAACACAATACCGGCCGAATATTGCTCGGACGTTTCAGGCCCCAGATTCACGTTACCACCGCTTAATGACGTTGGCGTGATCGCACCGCAACCTGCGGTGACGTTCACTACACCGCCTGCGGGGCATGTGGTTGGATCTGTCAGGTTATTTCCAGGATTGGGCGATTCAGTAACGCCGTTAAAGATCTGGTTGAAGCTCGGAACACGGAACCCGGTATTATAAGACGCGCGGAGCATTACCCAGTCAGACGGCGAAAATCTTGCCGTAAACTTTGGATTAACCGTTGATCCAAAGCCTGTATAATCGTCAAGTCGAACAGCACTGGTCAGTTCGAGTATTTCCAACACAGGCACCGACATTTCGGCATAGACCGCCTTAACATTGCGGTTTTTCGGCGTCAGCGCATTCACATTGTCGAACGCGACGTTAAAAATTTCAGGCTGCCCTGTGACAGCCGCCGCCGAACCGTTGAAGCTGTAGGTTTCCCTACGATAGTCCGCGCCAAGCGCGACCTGCACTGCCCCTGCCGGCAAGTCGAACAAGGTACCGGAAACCGAAGCGTCAAATTGCTTCACCTCATATTGGCCGCCATATAATGTCGTACCTTCTGCCGAAATAGCTTTAAGGCCGGCAAGCGCGGCATCCGTTTGGGTCACCGAGAATGGGTTAAGAATACCACTGTTCAACAGACCCACAATGCCCGGAACCGTCGCGCCCGGTGCGGTAGGGGCACGCGGATCGATGCCGCCACTTACCGCTCCTGCCACGCCCGACGCCGTTGCGTTGGCTGCGGAACGGAAGATCCCCGCATAATGGTAGCCTGTACCAAGCACCGACGATGCTTCGCTCTTGGCGTAAGACGCACCTGCGCGGTAATCCCATGTTCCACCAAGCGGACCTTCTGCGGTTAACGCGCCACGGATCGTTTTGGTGTTGGTGACATATTCACGATTGCCACCGGGAATATTACGCCAGCGATAAGCAATGGGTTTGCCATAATTGCCAACGGTATCAACAGTCCGGTCACCCACCGCGCCTACAGCAGGAAATGTGCCTGCAATTGCGTCATACACGCTGTTATAGGTAGCCGCGGTTGTTGCGTTCAACGGATAATAAAGCGGCATTGTGGTTGCGTTGATGGAATATTGGTTATTTGAAAACCGCTTCTTCGAATCTGCATCCGAACCCGTTATTTCTGCTGCCACGCGATGGTCGCCCAATGCGAGCGTCGCTTTTCCATAAAAGGTCAATGTTTGCAGAGGCTGCTGCAGCACAGCGGCGCGGCCAGTGTCCCATGAACAGGCATATTTTGCGCCTGGTACGGACCAGAGCACTTCGTCATAGGCCATGCCGCCATCGACAGAATCACAGCCCGCGCCGCCGGGTAAATCCAACGGGTTGATGCCGCCATCGGCACGCGTCGTGGTTCCGGGGATAAGCAATCCGGGCAGATAAAAGTTTGCTGCGCTATTCGTTGTTCCGCCGAGCAATGACCCATTGGGTGCAAACAAGCTATTTGTGTTGGCTGGGAACGCGGTTGCAATGGGCGTACCACGGGTATCGACCGAAAGTCCGCGGTCGGGTTGATTGCCGTTCACAAAATCGCGATCTTGGCCAAGCAGCGCCGAGTTCCAGCTTTTGCTGACTGCGCCCATGATGTTGAAACCTTGCTCTGCAAGGTCACCATAGCCAGCGGTCCCCGACAGACGATAAATCGCGCTGTCATTACGTTGGGTAATATCGGTGAAGCCGTTGATCACTACACCTTGAAAATCCGATTTCGTGATAAAGTTGATAACGCCGCCAATCGCATCGGTGCCGTAAATGGCGGACGCCCCGTCTTTTAGAACTTCAACACGCTCAATTGCTGCAAACGGAACCTGGTTTACGTCAACAGCACCACCGGTCAGGCCATGGGCCGCAACCCGTCGACCATTGAGTAAGACGAGAGTCGCGGCTGCACCCTGTCCACGCAGGTTAGCGGCCGACAAGCCGTTGGTGCCGCGCTGCGCGCCTGTTGTTACGTCACTATTCGACGCCAAATTGTCCGCACCATTGCCGTTGGTGGACAGGAATGAAATCAACTGCTCTGGGCCATTGATGCCCTCACGCGACAAATCCGCGGGCGTAATCAATTGTAATGGCGCGGCGCTTTTCGTCGGGTCCTGCTTGATACGCGATCCGGTCACGATAATGGCGGCGCCCGCATCTTCGGCCGTTTCGGCAGAAGCCGGCGGCGGCGCATCTTGCGCAAAAGCTGGCGCAGTCAGGCAGCTGGCCAACAACAATATCGCCGTTTTTGAAGTTTTCATAAAATTTCCCCTTCTCATTCTGGCTCACCCCTGAGCCTTTTTTTTATGGCGTTAGGCTATTCCGGCCAATGGCGCAATGCAACCGCATTTACGTTCAAAGCACCAAGAAACTAAATCAGATCGTGTGTTAATTGACTCTTTGTCAACTTGGCAGGTTGAAAAAATACGCTGCATGGCGCAAAGGAGACCAATGCTGTCACAGAAAACCCGCTACGCTATCCGCGCCATGCAGCATCTTGCCGACCATTATGGCAAAGGCCCTGTGCAGCTCGCCGATATTGCCGGGGCACAGAAAATTCCGCCTAAATTTCTGACGGTTATATTGTCCGAACTATCCCGTTCTGGCTTGGTGGCGTCGCAGCGCGGCAAAGACGGTGGCTATTGGTTAGGGGTCTCGCCGATTGATATCAGCTATGGCGACCTCATTCGCATCATGCGCGGCTCACTGGCATTGGTTCCCTGCGCCAGCCGCTATGCTCACGAAACCTGCAAAAATTGCGTCGAGGAAGAAAATTGCCGCACCCGCGCGTTAATGCTTCAGGTGCGCGACAAGACCGCCAATCTGCTCGACAGCATCAACCTGACCGATATCGTCGATGCCGACATTTACTTGCAGGCGGCGGAATAGGCTTTTTTGCCCCACTTACCTCCGCCGCGATAAAACCACTGCTTTAGGGCTGCCAATAAAATACAAATGTGCAACTCTATGACTAATCGTATAAGACACATTATGCTTTTGCGAGCTCAGGACCATTCCGTGCGAGATTTGGATGATTGAATATATTACCAATGTCGACTGGGTGTCGGTCGCGCCTTATATCGCTGTCGGCTTTGCAGCGCAGTTGGTTGATGGCGCGCTGGGCATGGCCTTTGGCGTGATTTGTAGCACTTTGCTGGTCAGTGTCATGGGCGTTGCCCCTGCCCGCGCTTCCGCTGGTGTCCATGTTGTCGAAATGTTTACGACCGGCGCATCGGGCATTAGCCATGTTCTGCACAAAAATATCGATTGGAAATTGTTCGCGCGCATCGCCATTCCCGGCGTCATTGGCGGCTGCACGGGCGCCTATTTGCTGGCCAACGTCCATACCGAGGCGGCACGGCCGTTCGTTATGGGATATTTGACGCTTATCGGCTTCTACCTTCTCTATAAAGCATGGGGTTTTTCGCATGAACATAAGCCACGCGATCCGAAGGTCACCATGCCACTCGGCCTGATCGGTGGCTTTCTCGACGCCTCTGGCGGCGGCGGTTGGGGTCCCGTGGTCACGTCAAACCTGCTGATCCAAGGCGCGGACCCACGCAAAACAATCGGCACGGTAAACACAGCCGAGTTTTTCCTGACCATTGCTGTGTCGCTAACCTTCATTCTGACGATCGGATTGGAAGCCTTCACTGTGGTGACGGGCGGCCTGTTGATTGGTGGATTGCTGGCTGCCCCCTTCGGCGCCTTGATCGCCAAACGTATTCAGCCACGCGTATTGCTCTTCGCGGTCAGCATTGTCTTGATCGCGACCAGCCTGTTCAGCCTTTACAAAGCACTCACCTAAGCTTGCTTTTCGCGGGCAACCCGCATATAGGCCGCCGCTTGCTGTGCATGGTCATCCCTGGAGGCGTGGCGGCAAGGTAACTTTTTTGGAGAATTAACATGAGCGATCAGCTGACATTGTCGGCAGAGACGCGCGATCGGGCAGGCAAGGGAGCCTCCCGCGAATTGCGTCGTCAAAACCGAGTCCCCGCCGTCATTTACGGCAACAAACAAGAACCCGAACTTATCCACGTTGAGGAAAAGGCGCTCGTCAAATTATTGATGACTGGCCATTTTTCCGACAGCGTTGTTGAGATCGACCTTGGTGGTAAAAAACAGATTACTATTCCAAAGGATGTTGCATTTCATCCTGTCAGCGATCGTCCCATACATGTTGACTTCCTGCGCACCGTTAAAGGCGCGTAAGCCGAAGGCTAAACTTAAGTAAATCTCCGGGGTTGGGTTTTGCCCACCCCGGATATTCCCCCAAGGGACGCGCACGATGCAATTATGGGTAGGTCTCGGTAATCCAGGCGCCACCTATGCAATGCACCGGCACAATATCGGTTTCATGGCGATTGACGCATTGGCCGAAATTCACGAGCTGCCCCTGCCCGCCAAAAAATTTCAAGGCTGGGTTCAGGAGCTGCGCATTGGTTCCGAAAAAATCATCCTTTTAAAACCTGCAACGTTCATGAACGAGAGCGGCCGCAGCGTGCGCGTTGCCATGGATTTCTACAAGCTAGAGCCCAAGGACGTTACTGTCTTTTATGACGAACTCGACCTCGCCCCGTTCAAAGTAAAGGTTAAAACGGGCGGCGGTGCAGCTGGTCATAATGGCATCCGTTCGATCACCGATCACATCGGCGCAGAATTCCGCCGTGTCCGTTTGGGCATTGGCCATCCGGGGAACAAAGACCGCGTGACGGGCTATGTTCTCGGTAATTTCCACAAAAGCGAGATTGACGATCTCGCCGACTTGTTGGGCGCTGTATCGGCCGAAGCCGCTTGGTTAGCAAAGGGGGATGACGTCCGCTTCATGAACGACGTCGCCATGCGGCTACAACAGGACTGAAGCCGTTTAACGATGCTTGTGTCATCGCATTGGATGGACTTGCTGCCGAACGTCGCCTAGGGCCGCATGATATTATAATTGACGAGGACATTATGGGTTTCAAATGCGGTATTGTGGGCCTTCCCAATGTGGGCAAGTCCACCCTGTTCAATGCGTTGACCGAAACGGCGGCGGCGCAAGCGGCAAATTATCCCTTCTGCACGATTGAACCCAATATCGGCAATGTCGCCGTCCCCGACCGACGCTTGCAAACCATCGCCCAAATCGGCGGCAGTCAAAAAATTATTGAAACGCAATTGGGCTTTGTGGACATTGCGGGCCTCGTGCGCGGCGCGTCCAAGGGTGAAGGCCTTGGCAACCAGTTCCTTGGTAACATCCGCGAAGTCGACGCCATCGTTCACGTGTTGCGCTGTTTCGAGGATGACGACATTCAACATGTCGATAACAAGATCGACCCGATTTCCGATGCGGAGACCGTGGAAACCGAATTGATGCTGTCCGACCTTGAAAGCCTTGAAAAGCGCGTTCCCAACCTCGTTAAAAAAGGGACGCAGGGCGACAAGGAAGCGAAAATCAGCGCGCTTGTTTTGGGGCGTGCGCTTGACCTGTTACGCGACGGCAAGCCAGCGCGCCTGACCAAGCGCGACGATGCCGAAGAAGAACGCCATTTCCAAATGGCGCAGCTTTTGACCGCAAAACCCGTTCTGTATGTCTGCAATGTTGAAGAGGCGAGCGCCGCCAATGGCAACGCATTGTCCGCACGCGTTTTTGAAAAGGCAAAGGCCGAAGGCGCAGAGGCCGTGGTTGTCTCCGCCGCGATTGAGGCAGAAATTTCAACGATGCCGACCGAAGACCGCGAAGTTTTCTTGGAAGATTTGGGCCTCACCGAAACCGGCCTCGCCCGCGTCATTCGCGCTGGTTATGAGCTACTTGACCTAATCACCTTCTTCACCGTGGGCCCCAAAGAGGCGCGGGCTTGGACCGTGACAAAAGGCGCAACGGCGCCGAATGCCGCAGGCGCAATCCACAGCGATTTCGAAAAAGGCTTCATCCGCGCCGAAACCATGGCCTATGATGACTATGTCCAATATAATGGCGAAGCCGGCGCGAAAGAAGCCGGTAAATGGCGTTCAGAAGGCAAGGAATATCTCGTCAAAGACGGCGATATCATGCTGTTTCGATTTAATGTTTGAGGTGGTGTGAAGGCTGTAATGTCATTCATTTCCGCCCAAACAGCTTCTCCACATCGCCCAAAGCCAATTTCACCCAAGTCGGCCGTCCATGATTACATTGCCCACTATGCGGGGTGATTTCCATTTCGCGGAGCAACGCATTCATTTCAGTCACCGACAGCACGCGGCCCGCCCGGACGGAGCCGTGACAAGCCATCGTTGCCGCGACATGGTCGATGCGCTCCTTTAACGATAGCGCATCATCATAAGCGACAAGATCGTCGGCTAAGTCCTCCAATAACCCTTTGGCGTCGCCATCGCCGAGCACGGCCGGAGTCGCGCGCACGAGCATCGCGCCGGGGCCGAAGCGTTCGATGTCCAGCCCGAAGGCAGAAAGCTCCTCCACCCGTGCCTCAAGTCGGTCGCAGGCGGGTTCTTCCAATTCCACCACGATGGGCAATAGCAACGCCTGTGCCGGCACATTGCCACCCGCTGCAGCCATCGCCTTGCGCATGCGTTCAAGTACCAGCCGTTCATGTGCCGCGTGCTGATCGACGATGACAAGGCCGTCTTCTGCCTCGGCCACAATATAGGTGTTGGCGACTTGTCCGCGTGCAACGCCGAGCGGATTGCGTCCGCGGTCGGGGACGGGTTCATGTGCTTCAGCCGCTCTACCCCATAAAGGCGCGAGGTCTTCGCGGGGAATTGCACCCAAATCAGCAAAGCTGCTGCGGCTTTCATGCGCCGACGAATAAACGGGACGTTGGCCATAATTGCCCTGGTAAGCGGTTGCCCCAAGCGCCGCGGGCCGCGCAAATATATCGCCTTGAGCAGTTTGTATCGGCTCTTGCTGCCATGCGGCAAGCGCATCGGCGCTTGGTCGTTGCACGCTGCGAAAGCCAGATTGATCCAACGCATGGCGCAGGCCCGATACAATCATCCCGCGAATAAGCGCTGGGTCACGAAAGCGAACTTCAGTCTTGGCGGGATGGACGTTCACATCTACTAAAGTCGGCGGCAGGTCTAAAAACAGCGCCACCACCGCATGCCGATCACGCGCCAGCATTTCGGCATATGCCCCGCGCACCGCTCCGATGAGCAACCGGTCTTTCACGGGGCGCCCATTGACGAACAGGAATTGATGGTCGGCAACGCCGCGATTATATGTCGGCAGACTGGCCACGCCGCCAAGGCGAACGCCCTCACGTTCAAAATCGAGCGCGACGCTATTGTCGATCAGTTCATGACTGGTCAGCGCCGCCACACGTTCGGGCCGCATCGTTGTCGGCTGCACCGCCAGGACGCGCCGCCCGTCATGTTCAACCACAAAGCCAATGTCCGGCCGCGCCATGGCAAGCCGCTTCATCGTATCGAGTGCCGCTGCATATTCGGCGCGCGGGCTGCGTAGGAATTTGCGGCGGGCCGGCACATTGCCGAACAGATTTTCGACGCGCACTCTTGTGCCTTGCGGCAAAGCGGCAGGTCCTTCGCCGGTCACCACCCCATGGTCAACCGTCCGTCTCCAGCCCTCCGCACCTGCGGGCCGGCTCTCCAGCGTCATTTTGGACACGCTGGCAATCGACGGCAGAGCCTCGCCCCGAAAACCCAAAGTCGAGACCATTTCAATATCTTCATCAGGCAGTTTGGACGTCGCATGGCGCTCAAGAGCCAGAGCCATGTCCGATGGTGACATGCCGCAACCGTCGTCAGTGACTTCCACCAGATCGATACCGCCCGCCCCCATGCGCACCGATATATTTCGCGCGCCCGAATCGATAGCGTTTTCTACCAGTTCTTTCAACGCGCTGGCTGGTCTTTCTACCACTTCGCCAGCGGCGATACGGTTGACCAGATTTTCGGGGAGCCTTCTTATTGACATAAGCAAGTTCCTAGCCCAAGCGGACGGTTCAGGCGACTCCTTAATCGTTCGCAATCCTGCCAAATATCTGTTTTTAAAAACAGCAAATTCCGCTAGGACTGCGCGCATATTGGGCGCGCTCCAAAGGACTCGAACCAAACCGGACTGGGTGGATATTACATGATATTTGGTAAGTTTTTCCGTTTCGCATCTCAGGACATGGCAATTGACCTCGGCACCGCCAATACGGTTGTCTACGTCCGCGGCCAGGGGATTGTCCTCAACGAGCCGTCTGTCGTGGCGATTGAAACCATAAACGGTATTAAGCGCGTTAAGGCCGTTGGCGATGACGCAAAGCTGATGATGGGCAAGACCCCCGACAGCATTGAGGCCATTCGCCCCTTACGCGATGGCGTGATTGCGGACATTGATGTTGCGGAACAAATGATCAAGCACTTCATCCACAAAGTGCACGGCAAGCGTCGTATGTTTAGCTATCCCGAGATTGTTATCTGCGTTCCATCGGGTTCAACCTCCGTCGAACGGCGCGCGATTCGCGATGCCGCATCGAACGCGGGGGCATCGGAAGTGTTCCTGATCGAAGAGCCAATGGCAGCCGCGATTGGCGCAGACATGCCGGTTACCGAACCTATTGGGTCCATGGTTGTCGATATTGGCGGCGGCACCACTGAAGTTGCTATCCTTTCCTTGCGCGGGCTTGCCTACACAACCTCGGTACGCACCGGTGGTGACAAGATGGACGAGGCGATTGTGTCTTATGTTCGTCGCCATCATAACCTGCTGATTGGTGAAGCAACCGCCGAGCGGATCAAAAAGGATTTTGGAACCGCCCGTCCACCCGCCGACGGCGTTGGTGAGACGTTGCACATCAAGGGCCGGGATCTGGTAAACGGCGTGCCGAAGGAAATTTCGATCAATCAGGCCCAGATTGCCGAAGCTTTGTCGGAACCAATCGGCACCATATTGGAAGGTGTGCGTGTTGCGCTCGAAAACACCGCCCCCGAACTCGCGGCCGATATCGTCGACCAGGGTATCGTTCTGACGGGTGGCGGCGCGTTGATGGCGGGCCTTGACGAATATCTGCGCGATGAAACCGGCCTTCCGGTCACCGTTGCCGAAGATCCGCTGACTTGCGTTGCTATCGGTACTGGCAGGGCCATGGAAGACCCGATCTTCCGTGGCGTCCTGCTCACCGCTTAAGGCGAGATTAGGATGGCGCCGCCGCCACATCGGCGCCCCGGATTTTCCCGGAAGGCGCAATATGGCCTGTTCGCGACTTATGTGGTTGCGATTGCAGGAACGATAGTGGCTGCGCTGCTTCTGACAATTTCGGTGGTCGATCCGACTGGCTTTTCCGCGTTGCGCGCCTTTGGCTCTGAAGTCACCGCCCCAGTCGCGCGCGTGATCAATGACGCGCGGCAATCCACACAAGCGATAACGCACAATGTGTCAGCCTATATCGACGCAGCATCGAAAAATGTAGCGCTCGAAAAACAATTAAAAGCGCACCGCAGCGCATTAATCGAAGCCCGCGCCCTACATTTGGAAAATGCCCGACTTCGAGGCTTGCTAAAAATAGCAGATGAGGACGCGCAACAAGTCGCCGTTGGCCGGCTGATCAGTTCGACCGCATCTAGCACAAGGCGCGTCGCGACCTTGTCCATTGGACGTAACTTCGGCGTTGAACGCGCACAGCCGGTGCGGGGACCAGCCGGACTTATCGGCCGCGTCATAGAAACAGGTCCAACAACCGCCCGCGTGTTGTTGGTGACAGATAGCGAAAATCTGGTCCCCGTCATGCGGGCCAGCGATGGACTTCCGGCATTTTCGTCGGGCCTCGGCAACGGGCTCGTGCTAATCAAACCGTTGAATCTCGGTGAAAGTCCTTTCAAAGTCGGTGACATCATTATCACCTCGGGCAATGGCGGATTATATCGCGCGAATATCCCGTTTGCGCGCGTTATTCGCAAAACCAGTGACGGTGCGCTTGGACTGCCTTTTGCCGATCCAGCCAACACGCCTTATGCCGTGGTGATGAAACCCTATTTGGGTGAGGCGCGCGCTGCCCAGCAAGCTTTAGCCCCTGATGGCGAAACCAAAGAGGTCGCGGAGTGAAAATTCCGGTCAGCTCCATTCGACTGCCAACACGGCCGGGCCGCGAATATGAAAGCCGTTTTGACCGCGAGCAGTCCATGCTCAAAATGTTGGCGATACCGATTGCCTCAATGATTTTGGCGTCGATGGTCACGACATTACCCATATTTAGCGCCGGACCGCTGTTACCGCCATTCGGGCTGCTCATGTTTCTCAGCTGGCGTCTGATGCGGCCAGGGTTACTGCCGATATGGTCAGGCCTTCCATTCGGATTGATGGATGATCTTTTCAGCGGCCAACCTTTTGGCAGCGCGGGTCTGCTCTGGTCTCTTGCAATGCTCGTTGTCGAAATTATCGATTCCCGGGCCATATGGCGCGATTATCTGCAGGATTGGTTGATTGCCGCATTGCTCATTATAGCGGTATTGCTGGGTGGTTGGTGGTTTGCGGGGCTCGCCCATGTCGCTCCAAAGCCTGAGATTTTATTCCCGCAGATGCTTTTGTCCATATTGCTATATCCCCTCGTCGTGCGAATATGTGCGCGGCTCGATAGCTGGCGATTGGCAACATGAAAGTCGAAAAACAGGTCACATCAGGACAACTTGACTTCACCTTCACACGCCGCGCTGCTTTTGTTGGCGGTGTGCAAGCGGCCATTGGCCTCACCGTTGCCGCGCGCATGTCCTATATCGCCGTCGCCGATAATGAAAAATACAAGCTGCTGGCCGAAAGCAATCGCGTAAACCTGACGATCATCCCGCCGCGTAGAGGTTGGTTCATTGACCGATTTGGAAAGCCAATAGCAACCAATCGGGCCGATTTTCGTGTCGACATCATTCCGGACAGGCTGTTGCGGAAAGATGAAACAATTCAGACGCTGGCCGAGTTGCTGGCTCTGTCGTCAGACGATGTTGACCGCATTCATCGCGAGTTGAAAAATGCGCAAGGCTTTCAACCGGTGCAAGTAGCCGACGGGCTGGATTATGACCGGTTCGCAGCGGTCAGCGTGCGTTTACCAGACCTTCCAGGTGTCAGTCCACGCCAAGGCTATTCGCGTTTCTACCCCAGCGGCGCTGCGGTCGGGCATCTTATCGGCTATGTCGGCACGGTGTCGGCAGAGGAATATCAGAAGAACAAAAAACCGTTGCTGATTACGCCAGGGTTTAAGGTTGGCAAGGACGGCCTCGAAAAAACACTTGAGGACAGGCTACAGGGCGAGCCCGGAGCCAAGCGGACCGAAGTCACCGCGCGCGGCAAGATCGTGCGTGAGCTGACTACAAAGCCCGATATACCGGGCAAGCCCGTTCAGCTGACCATCGACATTGATCTGCATAATTACGCCGCAAGGCGGCTGGGTCTGGAATCGGGATCGGTGGTTATATTCGATTGCCTGACGGGCGACATTATCACCATGGCATCCATGCCCTGTTACGACCCCAACAGCTTTTCCGACGGCATCGGCCGCGTCGAATGGAAAATGCTGAACAGCGACGACCATATTCCCATGCTCAATAAGGCGCTTCAGGGACTGTATCCACCGGGTTCGACGCTGAAACCCATGGCTGGACTGGCCATGTTGCGTCACGGCATCGATCCTGAGGAAACCGTGAATTGCAATGGTGGTTACCGGCTTGGCAATCGCGTTTTCAAATGCCTTGGGCGTCATGGTCCGGTAAATATGCGGACCGCAATTATGAAAAGCTGCAACACCTATTTCTATGCGATGGGGCATCGAATTGGTTATGACAATATCGCCCCTGTCGCACGCGAACTTGGGCTGGGACAGGAATTTTCCTTGCCCTTCCCGTCCCAACGTTATGGGACCGTCCCCGACAGCTCATGGAAAATGCGCAAATATGACCAGAAGTGGACGGATTCCGACACGCTCAATGCCGTGATTGGTCAGGGTTATATCATTGCCAGCCCATTCCAACTGGGTCTGATGGCCGCGCGCATAGCCTCTGGATTAAACGTGCAGCCTGAAATTCTGAAGCAGAAGCGCGCCGCGCCTAAATCTTTGTCCTTTCCTACAGAACATCTCGCTATTGTGCGTGACGGCATGAATTTGGTCGTCAACGGCGATGGAACCGCCGTGCGCAGCAGATTATCGCTTGAAAACATCGCAATGGCGGGCAAAACCGGAACAGCACAAGTTCGCCGTATCGCAGGTTCGCAACGTGGGCAGTCCGGCGAATGGAAATATCGCGATCATGGCCTGTTCGTCTGCTTTGCGCCAGTTGATCAACCCCGTTATGGCGCCGCTGTCGTGATCGAACATGGCATGGGCGGCGCGCGCGCAGCGGCCCCTATTGCCAAGGATGTGCTGACCTTCATCTATGACCGCGAACAGGCGATGGCGTCGCTGGAGGCGCTTGAGGCTGGCTGGGGCGGCAATATTGAACAGCGTATGGCGGCCAAATATGCCGCCTATCAGGGCCAGTCAGCCCCGCCGCCGCCATTGGATCCGACGACATGAACCGCATCGTCCCTGCCCCCATTGCTGCGTTGCCTTGGCGTGTCATCTTCATCTTGATGGCATTGGTGGGATTTGGAGCTGCGGTGCTCTATTCGGCTGCAGGTGGGCATTTTGACCCATGGGCTGGCAAGCATGTTCTGCGCTTTTTCGTCCTTCTGGGCATGATCATTGTCATGTCGCGGATGAGGCTGGAATTCTGGAAATCGATAACTTTTCCGCTCTATCTGCTTTTATTATTCATGCTTGTGGTGGTCGAACTCATGGGGTTTGTAGGGGGTGGCAGCCAACGCTGGATCAACTTGGGCATCATCACATTGCAACCATCCGAGTTGATGAAACCAGTGATGGTCCTTGCCGCGGCATGGTTTTTTGACCGACTGCCGCCCAACCGCATATATGGCATGGATGCTATTTGGCCGCTGGGCGCTTTATTGCTGCTGCCAAGCGCGCTCGTCATTATTCAACCGGATTTCGACGCTGCCATCGCCTATGCCTTTGGCTTAGGCGTGGTGGGATTTATGGCCGGGTTGCCGCTGATCTATTTTTGGGGTGCGGGTGCGGGCATCGCCATATTTGCACCCTTGGTCTATTTCTTTGGTCTCAAACCTTATCAACAAGACCGCGTTCTTATCTTCCTCAATCCCGAAAATGACCCGCTGGGCGCTGGCTATCATATCACCCAGTCAAAAATCGCCATTGGTTCGGGCGGCATATTTGGCAAGGGTTTTGGCAATGGCACGCAAAGCCATTTGGATTATCTGCCCGAAGGGCATACCGACTTTGTCTTTGCCACCATGGCCGAAGAATGGGGTATCGTCGGCGGCTTCTTCATCCTGTTTCTATATTTTCTGCTGATGCGCTGGGGCTTAACCGTCGCGATGCAAAGCAAGACCCGCTATGGTCAATTGGTCGCCGCTGGCCTGACCTGCACCATTTTCTTTTACATCATGATTAACCTGTTGATGGTTGTGGGCCTTGCACCTGTTGCGGGCATACCCTTGCCGTTCGTCAGCCATGGCGGCTCGTCCATGCTGACAATGATGCTCTGCGTCGGAATTATCATGTCCATCGAACGGCACCCCGGCGCGAAGCGCGGCCAATTCCAATAAAAGCCGCAGGTACGCTTGACAAAGCGCGCTAAACCCATCAAAGGCGGCGCTCCAAACGGGACTGCGCATCTGGCCAGCCCGAAATGGGGACGCTTAGCTCAGTTGGTAGAGCAGCTGACTCTTAATCAGCGGGTCGTGGGTTCGAACCCCTCAGCGTCTACCATT
>DBOC01000015.1 GCA_002299895.1 Sphingomonadales bacterium UBA656
CCTAATAGCGGCGCTCCAGTGCACCCGTAGCTCAGCTGGATAGAGCATCAGACTACGAATCTGAGGGCCGGGCGTTCGAATCGCTCCGGGTGCACCACTTTTCTTCTCTCTGAATACAGAGACATCTCGCAATGACCCCAAAATCCAAATCTGCCATCGTTCTGTTGTCCGGTGGCCTCGATTCGATGGTTGTTGCAGGCTTGGCGCGCGAGGCGGGCTATGACGTCATCGCGCTGACAATAGACTATAACCAGCGCCACAGAATTGAGCTCGATAGTGCCGCGACCATCGCGGCGCATTTGGAGGCGACTGAACATATCGTACTGCCGCTTGATCTGACACGCTTTGGCGGGTCGGCGCTGACGGCGGATATTGCTGTTCCCAAAGAGGGTGTTGAAGAAAACGCCATCCCGATCACCTATGTACCAGCGCGCAACACGATATTCCTGTCATTATGCTTAGGCCTTGCCGAAGCACGCGGCGCACGGGATTTGTGGATTGGCGTGAATGCGCTTGATTATTCGGGCTATCCCGACTGCCGACCGGAATTCATTCGTTCGTTTGAGGCAACGGCTAATCTTGCGACCAAAGCGGGTGTTGAGGGCGACCCTTTCACTATCCACACGCCATTGTTGGATATGAGCAAAGCCGACATCACGCGCGAAGCTGCGCGGCTTGGGCTGGATGCGGGAATGAGCTGGTCTTGCTACGACCCAAGCCCCGATAACAAGGCTTGTGGTCAGTGCGATGCTTGTCGCCTTCGCGCAAAAGGCTTTGCCGATGCTGGCCTGCCTGACCCGACCATGTACGCATGAGTTACGCGGTTAAAGAGATCTTCCTGACGTTGCAGGGGGAGGGCGTGCATGCGGGCCGCCGTGCGGTATTCTTACGTTTTTCGGGTTGTAATTTATGGACCGGGCGAGAGGCCGACCGCGCCAGCGCGATTTGCCAATTTTGTGATACGGATTTCGTCGGCATGGATGGTGAAAATGGCGGCCGCTATGATGCCGAGGCGCTTGCGGCCAAGGTCACGGCATTGTGGGGCGCTGGCACTGACAATCGCTATGTCGTAATCACAGGCGGCGAACCGATGTTGCAGGTGGATGATGGGATCGTTGACGCGCTCCATGCTCAAGCTTTCCAGATTGCTATTGAAAGCAATGGAACAATAGAGGTGCATCCCGGAATTGATTGGGTGTGTATCAGCCCCAAGGCAGGGTCGGACGTTATGCAACGCAGTGGCGATGAGTTGAAATTGGTGTGGCCGCAACCGACAAGCGATCTGGATGCGATGGAGCAATGGCAATTTGGCCATTTCCTTATTCAGCCTATGGATTCCGGCGACGCAGGTGTAAACGCCGCCCATGTCGCCGAGGCAACGCGCTTCGTCATGGAGCGACCCAAATGGCGTTTATCCTTACAAAATCACAAGATTCTCGGGCTTCCGTAACCACTCGTAAATTTGCTTGAAACCTTTTCCCGAAAGTGACAGTCTTGTGACAGGGAAGAGGAGAGAGAAAATGGCACAAGCCCAAAAGGCGCCTTTGCGCGCGTATAAAAGCTATTCCAAACGCATGTCTGACCATGTCGCGCTCGCGCTGGTTGTGTACACATTGGCTTTGATATTTTTGGTGACGCCTACGATTGAATCGACGGGCACGACTATTTTTCCGTATTTTGTTTTAGTCCTTTTTGTCGCTGCCGTTATTCCGCTCTGCCGAAATCTGGAACGGCGTTGGCAGGCACTTAGTGCGACTGCCGATGCAGATGGTGGACTGGAAACGCAATATGTTGCCGATCGGTTGAAATTGTGGAGCGCCGCGATTGCGATTCCGGCTGTATTGGCGGTGCTATTCACGGTTTTTTGAAGGCCGCTTGATTGACGCTGTAACGGCCCGCGCCTAAGCGGGAATCATGCTGACACCACAACACGCGCTCGATCGCGCGCAAAATCTCGTTTCCCAAGCCATGAGGGCAGGCGCTGACGCGGCAGATGCCGTCTATGTCTGTGAGGCATCGACAGAGGTCCAAGTTCGGCTCGGTCAGTTGGAAGATGTCGCCCGCTCCGAAGGCGAAGATATTGGCCTGCGTGTTTTTGTAGGCCAACGCTCCGCAACGATTTCATCATCCAACATGAACCCCGACATTCTGGCAGGGCTCGTCACCCGCGCCATCGACATGGCGAAAGAAGCGCCCGAGGACCAATATGCCGGTCTCGCGCCGCAGGATCGTTTGCTGACAGGATCCATTCCAGATTTTGATAGCGATGATGGCCTTGACCCGGATCCAGCCCTCTTGCGTGCGGCGGCGTTGGAATGTGAAGATGCGGCGCGGGCTGTGCCGGGCGTCTCCAATAGCGAAGGCGCAGGCGCCAGCGCCGGACGCAGCATTTTTGCGCTGGCCACGAGTCATGGCTTTGCCGGCGTTAAGTCCGGTTCTGGCTATAGCATATCGGCAAGCGTATTGTCTGGCGATGATGATGCTAAGGAACGCGATTATGACTGGCATTCGGCACGGCATATGGCGGATCTCGACAGCGCAACCAAAATTGGCACCCGCGCAGGGGAGCGCGCGGTTAAACGATTAAATCCCGGCACCGTCAAAAGTGGGCAGATGCCGGTTGTCTTTGATCCGCGCGTTGGTGGGTCCTTTGTGGGCCATTTGCTCGGTGGCATCAGCGGATCGGCCATCGCGCGCAAGACCAGCTTCTTGCTCGAATCGCTCGGCGCGCAGTTATTCGACAGCAGCATTTCGATTGTCGACGACCCGCACCGGATGCGCGGCCTTGGTTCGCGTGCCTTTGATGGTGAAGGCCTGCCGACAATGCGCCGTTCAATCATCGATAAAGGCGTGTTGACCGGTTGGTTGATGGAAAGTGCATCGGCGCGGCAATTGGGGCTGGAGCCGACCGGCCACGCCAGTCGCGGAACTAGCGGTGCCCCGGGGGTCAGTCCATCCAATGTCCATCTGGAAGGCGGCAGCGTTAGCGTCACGGAATTGATCGCTGATATCAAACATGGCGTGTATATTCATGAGCTCGCAGGGCAGGGCGTAAACCCTGTTACGGGCGACTATAGCCGGGGTGCAGCGGGTTTCCTTATCATCAACGGGGAAATTGCGGGGCCCGTGAGCGAGTTCACTATTGCAGGCAATTTAAAGGACATGTTTGCGGCCATGACGGCGGCCAATGACCTCGAATTCATCCGCAGCTTGAACGTGCCGACATTGCGCATTGACGGCATGATGATCGCAGGTGCCTGAGCGACAACTTGACCGCGCCGCCGTTGTAGCCGCCACGCAAGAGGCCGCAGCATTGGCCTTTGCCAGTTGGCGTGAAGGCGGGGCGGCCGATACCCATGTGTGGGACAAGGGCAAGAATAACCCTGTCAGCGACATCGATATGGCGGTTGACGCCTTTCTCACCACAAAGTTGCGGGCCATTTTGCCTGAAGCGTCGTGGTTGTCGGAGGAAAGCGCTGACGACCCGTCACGGTTGAATGCACGATTATTATGGTTGGTAGATCCAATTGACGGCACCCGTGACTATGTCTGCGGGCGCAGCGGATGGTGCGTGTCGGTGGCTTTGGTGGCCGATGGACTGCCGGTCTTCGCGGTGATGGCGGCGCCGGCGCAAAATAAAGTCTGGATTGCGGCGCATGGGGAAGGCGTCACCTGTAATGGAGAGCGGCTCACGGGGAGTAGCCGGCTGGATTTCAATGGTTCGCGCGTGCCCGCGGATGACTTGCCAAAACTGGATGCCGATTTGGTGACGGTGACCAAGCCTAACAGTATCGCCATGCGCATGACGATGGTCGCCTGCGACCGTGCGGATCTGGTTGCGACATTGCGATGGGGGCATGAATGGGACATCGCGGCGGCGCATTTGGTGGCACAAGAGGCAGGCGCAGTTGTCACCGATGCCTTGGGGCGACCTATTCGCTATAACAAAAGCGCGCCGAAGGATTTTGGGCTTATCTGCTGCGCGCCGGGAATTCACCAAGCTGCGGTTGAAAGGCTTGCGGGCCGGGCGGCGAAGATAATGTCGT
Source organism: Sphingomonadales bacterium UBA656 (assembly GCA_002299895.1). Classification (GTDB taxonomy): domain Bacteria; phylum Pseudomonadota; class Alphaproteobacteria; order Sphingomonadales; family Sphingomonadaceae; genus Sphingorhabdus_B. The sequence goes on from DBOC01000015.1 coordinate 4,047, forward strand.
CGCCCTGAACATTTTTCAGGATGACGTGCAGATGGACTAGCGCGTTCGCGTCCACAGGGCGTCGCGGTCCATATCACGGGGATTGTTGATGACGGCATCGACGAATGCCTTGCGCACCCACCGGAATTTTTCCGGCCGGCTCGTGAAAATTCGTTGGTCCCAAGCCTGTGCACCAGCCGCGCGCACCTTGCGGGCGATTTCGCCGTAAATTCCGGCGGCTGACAAGACCGCCCAACGGGCACGCAAGGGCAAATGCTTGGCGCCAACGCGCGCCGATGCCTCATATTTTTCAGCCTCATCGGCGAGCCAGCGACCCGCAAGCGCCAGTTTTTTGCGGTTATGCGGCTTCATATGCTCGCCGGGCCCGATGTCGAGCGTCGCGAGCCAATCATCGGGCAAATAGCACCGGCCAGCCGCGTCATCTTCGGCAATGTCGCGGGCGATATTGGCGAGTTGAAAGGCAAGGCCAAGGTCACAGGCTCTTTCGAGCGTGGCATCATCATCGGCGGACACACCCATGACCACCGCCATCATCACGCCAACGGCACCTGCGACATGGTAGCAATATTGATATAAATCGTTTTCGCGGCGCGGGTGCCAGTCGGCGGCGTCGAGGGCGAAGCCTTCAATCACATCCTCTGCCATGCGCTGCGTGAGGCCACATTCGCGCGCGACCACGCCCAAGCAGTCAAAGGCGGGTTCGCCGGTGGGCGTACCAGCGAGCGCCATGGCCGTCAGTTCGCGGATCGCCTGCAATCGCGCCTGCGGGTCGGTGACCGCCTCCATCGCGCCGCCATGGTCTTGCCCATCGGCCATATCGTCACATTTGCGGCACCACGCATATAGAAGCCACACCCGTTCGCGCGTTGTCCGGTCGAACAGGCGGCTGGCGAAGCGAAAGGATTTCGACCCGCGCGAGATGCTGTCTTGCGCAAAGGCGACGAGTGCGGGGCGGTCCATTATCCCCCTTCCGCTTGCGCGAGGGAAGTCACAGGTCTTCGGCCTTCATCTGGAAAATCGTTTTGTGCGGCACATAAGCGGCCATTTTGTCCAACAAGCCATCCAACACATCATCGACAATCATAATTCCGATATGTTGCGGCCGAATGAAGCCAACATCGATCATATTCTGGTTAAATGCTATCAACTGATCGTAAAATCCGGCCACGTTCAAAACGCCAACGGGTTTTTGATGATAGCCAAGTTGCGACCAGCTAATGGCTTCCCATAATTCATCCATAGTGCCCACGCCGCCGGGAATGGTGATAAAGCCGTCGGACAAGTCCGTGAAGCGTTGCTTACGCTCGTGCATACCCGATACCACATGCAGCTCGGTGCAGCCCTGATGTGCGACTTCCGCGCCAACCAGAGCCTCTGGGATGATACCAATAACTTCGCCGCCCGCTTCCAGTGCGCTATCCGCCACAGCGCCCATCAGGCCCAGGCGTCCACCGCCATAGACAACAGCAATGCCGCGTTTGGCCAACGCCTTTCCGACTTCGCGGGCCGCATCGACATAGACCGGGTTCTCGGGCGTTGCCGAACCACAATAGACCGCAACGCGTTTCATGATTTTGCATCCTCTAACATTAATGCCGCCGTTGCTTTTGCGCTTCCCACGACCCCGGGAATACCCGCGCCGGGATGGGTGCCTGCACCGACAAAATACAAATTAGATATTGCGTCATCGCGGTTGTGCGCGCGCAAATAGGCCGATTGCCAGAGAACGGGTTCAAGACTGAACGCGCTACCCAAATGCGCGGATAAGTCGCGGCCAAAATCGGCGGGTGTATAATGGAACTGGGTCATAATCCGGCTGCGGATATCGGGGATCAGGCGACGTTCCAGTTCATCCAATATCCGTTCCTTCATCGCCGCACCCACATCGCCGTCCCAATCATGCGGTGCTTTGCCCAAATGGGCAACGGGGGCGAGGACGTAAAAGGTCGAACATCCTTCGGGCGCAAGGCTCGGGTCGGTAACGGTTGGGTGATGCAAATAGAGAGAGAAGTCCTTTGGCACGACACCATGATTGAAGATATCGTCCAACAGTCCCTTATAACGCGGGCCGAACAGGATCATATGGTGCGGGATACCCGGCCATGTGCCCTTAATGCCCAAATGCAGCACGAACAAAGAAGGTGACCAGCTTTTACGACGCAGGGCATTGGTGGCCCGTTCGCCGCGTTTGTTGCCTGTTAACAAGTCCTTATAGGTATGCATCAAATCCCCATTTGATGCCGCCATGTCGCAATCCATGCGCCAACCGGACTTTGTGCGCACCCCTATGACCTTGTCACCGCGTGTTTCAATTTCTTCGACTGCATCGTCCAAGCGAACGGTCCCGCCGAGCCGTTCGAAATGCGTGACCATGGCATGGACGAGGCGGTTTGTGCCGCCCTTCGCAAACCATACGCCGCCTTCCTTTTCGATGGTATGGATGAGCGCATAAATTGCGCTGGTGCTCATGGGGTTGCCACCAACGAGTAAGGTGTGGAACGACAATGCTTCGCGCAATTTTTCATCTTTGACGTAGGATGAAACAATCGAATAGACCGAGCGCCATGCCTGATATTTCATTAACGCAGGCGCCGCCTTGATCATGGAGGCAAAGTCGAGAAACGCAACTGAACCAAGTTTTTGATAGCCTTGTTTGTATACGCCCTTCGAATATTCGAGGAACTTGCGATAGCCCTCAACGTCGGCTGGGTTTAATTTTTCAATCTCTGTTTTCAGGCCCGGCGCATCGTTGGAGTAATCGAAATTCGTGCCATCTGGCCAGTTGAGGCGGTAAAACGGAAACACTGGCATTAATTCGATGTCATCTGCCATTTTATGGCCGGACAGCGCCCATAATTCTTCGAGACAAGGCGGGTCGGTGATTACCGTGGGCCCAGCATCAAAGGTGAAGCCATCCTTTTCCCAATGATATGCGCGGCCACCGGGTTTGTCGCGCGCTTCGACGATGGTGGTCGATATGCCCGCCGATTGCAGGCGAATGGCGAGTGCAAGGCCACCAAAGCCAGCACCGATAATCACGGCTGTCTTGGTCACTTTTTCTTGCTCCAAATCGCTTTTATCGCCCGACTTACGGAAATGGGCGGCTTGCCGGACAGGATACGCATCATGTCCCACCACGTTGTGTTTCCAGCGTAGAAACGTTCGATTAAGCCGGGGTCAAGCGTGTAGAAGCGTTCCAATATCTTATATCGGTCAGCGCCATCCGCGCCGCGGAAGAGCATGCGGTTGAGCATACGGAAGAATCTGCCCTTACGCCAATGTTGCTCTGCGCGTTGACGCAGCGCGAGGTTCAGCTTGTCGCCGTCTAGGTCAGGCTGCTCGGCAATGAAAATCGCATTGCGCACGGCATCGGGCAGGGAGTAGCTGGTGACGGGTTGGAAAAATGCACCTCGCGCACCGGCCTTTGCGGTCCGGCCACTGCCACTGTTCCAGTAACTATCGAGATCGCCGCCCATAACAACTGGCAAAACGCCACTTTCTTCCCGCAGAATGCGTTCGACGTGCCACCCTTTTTCGTCAGCATAGGCCGCGAGCCGTTGCCGCAAAATACGCGGGTCATGGTGCGGCTTGTCGCTGTAATAAGTGTCTTCGATAAACAGCTTGTCCATGCCAAAGGGCAGGACGTACACGAAACGATAGCCATCATGTTGGTCCACTGTGGCGTCCATGACGATTGGCTTGGTGATGTTGTGTGGTTCAGACAATTGCATCAACTGCCCCGTGAATTTTTGCCAACCGCAGTCGAGATGGTATAAATCGGCAGCACCGCGTACATCGATGACACCACCTGCGTTAATCCGCTGCGCGCCGTCCAGCACCACCAGGCGCGGGGAAACAGCCTTCACTTCGCGGCCGAGCATGAGGGAGGATGTAGGAAGTTCCTTGCGCAAAACCTGATCAAAATGTTCGGATTCGATGCTATAGTAAATGTTATCGAGCGATCGGCTGTGCGCTGGAAATTTCACATCATATCCCGACCAGCCATATGTGACCAAAGGCGCGGTCAACCAGCGATGCTCCGGCAAAATGTCGCTCGCGAAATAGCTCCAGATATGATTGCCGCCAAAGCTTTTACCTTGTTCGATGAGGACAAGGTTTAACTCGGGCCGCATCTTGGCAAGAGCCAGCGCGATCAGCCCGCCGGCAAGACCGCCGCCAACGATGGCAATGTCGCATTTGATGTTTTTGACCGTCACGCCTCCGCCCTAGCGCAGGCATTTTGCAAGGGAAAGGGGCCTGCCACGGTAATACACAGCTTTCTAAGCCATCATTTCATCACGCAGCGGGATCGCGCAAAATTTTCTACATGCTATTCGGGCGTAAGGCGGGTAGCATTACGCAAAGGCGCGCGGCGAAAGCTGCTACTCATGGGGAATGAACATGCGGAAAAAATGGCTAATGGTGGCGTTGGGGGTGGTCGGACTCGTTGGTGCAATCGCCTATACACAGCGCGATACAATCGCGATGGCGCTTATTAGTCGCGCCGCAGACGGCGCCATGGCGCGCAACGTTATGGCGGATTTGCCCGCTGACCAACTGCATGTCGGTTTCTGTGGTACGGGATCTCCTTTACCCAGCCGCGATCGTGCCGCCGCCTGCACTGTGATTATTGCCAACGGTAAGCTGTTCGTGTTCGACATGGGGGAAGGCTCCGGCGAAACATTGGCGCTGATGGGGATGCCGCTTGATAAAGTGCAAGGTGTATGGCTGACGCATTTGCACAGCGACCATTTTGAAGGCCTTGGGCCATTTACATTGCAACGTTGGGCTGGAACGAGCGCCAAAACACCTTTGAATGTATCCGGCCCCAGTGGCGTGACTGAAATCACGCAAGGCTTGAACGCGGCCTATCGTATGGATTCAACCTATCGTATTGCCCATCATGGCGAAGCCGTTGTGCCGCCGTCTGGCTTTGGCATGACGGGGACAGCTATTGAGCCTGGGATCGTTTATGACGCCAATGATGTTCGCATCACGGCGTTTGCCGTCGACCATGACCCCATCAAGCCTGCCTTTGGCTATCGCGTCGATTATAAGGGCAAGAGCGTTACTATCACTGGCGACACTGCATTTACACCCAAGCTTGTGGCTGCGGCCAAGGGTTCGGATGTCTTGGTGAGCGAGCTTCTTTCCCCGCGTATCGTCGGCGCGCTCGCCAACAGCGCGCAAAAAGCGGGCATGACAAACCGCGCGAAGATTTTTGATGATATCCAAAATTACCATATCAGCCCCGAATTGGCTGCTGATGTGGCCAAGTCAGCAGATGTGGGCATGCTCGCCTTTACGCATATTGTGCCATCGGTGCCCAAGCCGCTCGAATTTGCCTTATTGGGCGAAGCGGGCAGCCATTATGGCGGGCGGATATCGGTAATGCACGATGGTGATGTTATCAGCATCACCGGACCGAAAGCGTTCAAAACGCGCAATTTGCTAAAATAATCGCAAAAAGGCTAAAGGCACCACATGGATAATGTGCATGTCATGATTATGTCGGCTGCGGCGATGACGCTCATTGTGGGCACGCGCTATTTGCTTGTCAGCGGCGCATTTGCCTGGGCAACAAAGATCCGCGCGCCAGGCCTGTACAATGGCCTTGACCGCCAAATCCGGCGCGAGATCGGCTGGAGCTTGGCCAGTGCTGCTATCTACGGCATTCCTGCGGGCATTGTCGCTTGGGGCTGGGATAGCTTGGGCTGGACGCAAATCTACACCGATCTGAGTGCGTTTCCATTGTGGTATCTGCCGGTGTCGATTTTCCTCTATTTGTTTGTGCACGACACTTGGTTTTATTGGACGCACCGCCTGATGCATCGGCCATTTTGGTTCAAGGCCGCCCATGCCGTTCACCATGACAGCCGACCACCCACCGCATGGGCAGCCATGTCCTTTCACCCGTGGGAGGCGTTGTCAGGCTCTTTGGTCATTCCAATATTGGTTTTTTTGATCCCCGTTCATGTTGGGGCATTGGGCACGGTGTTAGCGATTATGACGATCATGGGCGTGACCAACCATATGGGGTGGGAATGCTTTCCGAAATTCATCGTAAACGGCCGTTTGGGACGCTGGCTGATAACGGCGACACATCATCAAAAGCACCATGAGGCATATCGGGGAAATTATGGTTTATATTTCAGGTTTTGGGACAAAATGTGCGGCACGGATCTTGGGCTCGGCGATTGGAGCCGCCGCCCTCGTTAGTGCGGCGGCAGCTGCTGCACCTACAGCAACGCTGGAGGTCAATATTTCTGGCCTGCGCAGCCAGAAGGGCAATGTTCTGGTCTGCGTTACCGCAAATGCGCGTTTTTTCCCCGACTGCAGCAAAGATCCGAAAAGTTACCGCGCTACCGTACCGGCGCGCGATTCTGCGCAGGTTTCCCTCCGCGGTATTGCGCAAGGTACTTATGCAATCGCCGTGATTCACGACGAAAATGGCAATGCTAAAATGGACATGGCTGTCTTCATTCCCAAAGAAGGATTCGGCTTTTCGCGCAACCCCGCTATCCGCACTGGACCGCCCAAGTTCAAAGCTGCCGCTTTTGCCATTGATGCTGCCCAAATCAGCCAGCAGATTAAAATGAAATATATGCTTTAACCCGTTTTGCTGTGACCTGCTCCGTGCGCCGCACGCGACGCAGGCGCGTGGTTCATGGCGGGCGGGATAAGCTTTATCTTTTCATCCTGCTCGCGGCTCATCATCCTTTAGCATTGGATTAGAGCGCCATTATCACTTCTTAAATGGGTTGCTGAACTTCGCGTCTGTGGTCAGGTTATTGTCGTTTAGCGTTAGCAGAAATGCGACCAAGGCGGCTTTTTCATTCTGCGTTAGGTTTAGTCGCAGCGGTGCGCCTCCGGGTGTTTTTAACCGGTTGTCGAGTGCGGGGCCATTTTGGATGCCGCTATTATAATGTTCGATTACCTGTTCGAGCGTCGAAAATCTGCCATCGTGCATGAACGCTCTCGATAATCCGACATTTTTCAGCGAGGGCGATTTGAAAATTCTGGTTTCGTTTGCGTCCAACCCATTGCTGAGCGAATTGGCAGCCAAACCGAATGTCGGCGGTTGGTGACAGGCCGCACAACCTGCACCGCCTTGACCTGGTCCAGTCATAAACAATTGATGCCCCAATTCTTCTGATGCGGAAAAACCGGCTAGCGCAACGTTAAGGTTCCGGTTGGGTGCCGCCGCATTAAATACTTGCGCATAGGCTGTGTCCCATCGGCTGGCGGCGGAAATCATCGCGCGGGTAAACTGGGCCAACGCCTGCTGTATGCGCGCTTCGGTGATTGCGGAATTGCCGAAAGCAAGCGTGAACAGATCTGGATAATATGTGGATGCCGCCAATTTGGTCAGCAGGGCATTAATCCCGCCATGTGTCGCGTCAAAACCCATTTCTATAGGATGAATAATGGGCTGGCTAACCTGCAACTCCAGCGAAGCAGCACGCTTGTCCCAAAACATGGTGCCGGGACGATAATATCGAATATTGCCGAGCCGCATGGCATGCGCACTGGTGAAGGCTGTTCCCGAAAATCCCGTGCTGAATCTATTGGGATCGTCAAATCCATTGGCTTGTTGGTGGCATGAAGCACAGGCCGTCGTATCATTCACGCTCAGCCTTTTGTCGTAAAACAACACTCTGCCAAGCGTAGCCACACGGTCATTAATCGGATTGTTATTAGGGCTGTTGTCCAGCGCCGCCACGGTTGCATCATAATAAGCAGGCAAGACGGGGTTTGCGTAGTTATCCAGTCGGTTCACATCGATAGTGGTAAAATCGACAATGCCCGATATCGGTGTTGCTGGGGGAGGCGGCGGTGTCACGGCAGCAATGGTGACCGTAGGGGCGGCAGAATTGGATGTTGTGTCGCCACCGCAGCCAGACAAAATGGCGCTAAGCGGGAAAATGATTCCTAAGGCCGCTATTTTAATCTTTTGCAAAAGCCCCTCCTATTGCTTCTCAGGTTGAATAGATCCTGACATTTCCTAAGTACATCAGACTTTATGAATATAAAGCAACAATTTTTATTGTTATATTACAATAATTTAACAAATATCACATAATGATTAATTCTTGGGCAAACATGCTGAAACCAGCTGGCGCCATTAGGGGATGCTGGACAGTTTTCGTCATATCACCTAAGCGATTGTCATCCCCGGGGAGTCGCATGACTGAGAGGCGGTGCTGCAATGCCCGCGACCCGCTGAACCTGATCCCGTTTGCACGGGCGTAGGGAGGTGAGACCGCAACCAGTCCGGTGGACTGGCGAGGACCAACCCCGGTCTTCACGCTTACTCGCTCTCCTTATGATATTTTGGAGAGATGACATGGCAGACGTCCCAGCACGCACGGAAATCGGCGTAACCACTGGTCCCATTCGCGGCAGCAAGAAAATCTATGTTGGCCCGTTGAATGTCGCCATGCGCGAAATTCATTTGGAGCCATCTTCAGGTCAGCCTCCTGTGCGTGTCTATGACACCAGCGGCCCTTATACCGATAGCAATGCGCGTATCGACATCAGCGTTGGCCTCAATGAAATCCGTCGCCCATGGATTATACAACGCGGCGATGTGACTGAGGTTCCCCAGCGCGAAGTAAAGCCTGAAGACAATGGCCAGCTTGGCCCCGACCGCAGCGGCGGCGTCGCGCCATTCCCCAATGTCCGCAAAAAAGTCCTTCGTGCCAAGCCCGGCATGAATGTCAGCCAGATGCATTATGCGCGCAAGGGCATCATCACCCCTGAAATGGAATATGTCGCCGAACGCGAAAATCTGGGTCGCGCGCGTCTCGCCGAGTATAAGCGCGATGGCGAGAGCTTTGGCGCGTCAATCCCTGATTATGTCACGCCCGAATTTGTCCGCGACGAAGTCGCCCGTGGCCGCGCGATCATTCCCAACAATATCAACCACCCTGAATCCGAGCCGATGGCGATTGGCCGCAATTTCTTGGTCAAGATTAACGCCAATATCGGCAACAGCGCGGTTGCGTCCGATGTCGCGACCGAGGTCGACAAGATGGTCTGGTCAATCCGTTGGGGCGCGGACACCGTCATGGACCTGTCGACGGGCCGCAATATTCACGACACGCGTGAATGGATCATCCGCAACTCGCCTGTGCCCATTGGCACCGTGCCGATTTATCAAGCATTGGAAAAGGTCGGCGGCGTGGCAGAGGACCTGACATGGGAAATCTTCGCCGATACGTTGATTGAGCAAGCCGAACAGGGCGTCGATTATTTCACCATCCATGCGGGCGTTCGTTTGCCTTATGTCCCATTGGCGGCAAAGCGCATGACCGGCATTGTGTCACGCGGCGGCAGCATCATGGCGAAATGGTGCTTGGCGCATCACAAGGAAAGCTTCCTCTACGAACGCTTCGATGAGATCACCGAGATTATGAAGGCCTATGACGTCGCCTATTCGCTCGGCGACGGCCTGCGTCCCGGCAGCATTTATGACGCCAATGACGAGGCGCAATTTGCCGAACTCTATACGCTGGGCGAACTTACCAAGCGTGCTTGGGCGCAGGATGTGCAGGTGATGATTGAAGGGCCCGGCCATGTGCCGATGCACAAGATCAAGGAAAATATGGAGAAGCAGTTGGAGGCATGCGGCGAGGCACCATTCTACACGCTTGGACCGCTCACCACCGATATCGCACCGGGATATGACCATATCACCAGCGGAATTGGCGCGGCGCAGATCGGCTGGTATGGCACCGCGATGCTCTGCTATGTCACGCCCAAGGAGCATTTGGGTCTACCTGACCGCGACGATGTGAAGGTCGGCGTTGTCACGTATAAACTTGCCGCCCATGCTGCCGACTTGGCCAAGGGCCATCCCGCGGCGCAAGTGCGCGACGATGCGCTCAGCAAGGCCCGCTTCGAATTTCGCTGGCGCGACCAATTCAACCTGAGCCTCGATCCTGATACGGCCGAGCAATATCATGACCAGACACTTCCAGCCGAAGGTGCAAAGTCCGCGCATTTTTGTTCGATGTGTGGGCCGAAATTCTGCTCGATGAAAATCAGCCAAGAAGTGCGCGATTTCGCCAAGCTACAAAATCAGGGCGCCGAGAGCTTCGTCGCGGCGGAAGAGGCCGAAGCCGGAATGGCGCATATGAGCAAGGTCTATGACGAAACCGGCCGTGAGCTGTACATGGGCGCTGGTGACAGGGAGCATGATTGAGGGAACAGACCGCGTTATTGGCGCGTGACATTCTGGCGGGTTGGGTTAGGGTTGGGGCATGACCGCGACACCCAAAAACCCCAGCTGGTTTGATATAAGCATGGATGCCTGGGCGCTGGCCGCGGTATCAAACATCGTTATCGCGATGCGCATCGGCCGTCTGGCGCAAGGCGGGCCGGCGGCTGCGGAAGAGGCGGTGCGGATGGTGTCGGAGAAGGTTACGGCGAACATGGCGCTTGGCTGTGACTTGATGTCCGGAAAGCTTGGGAGCAGCCCAGAGGCCATCGTCAGCGCCAGCATCGCGCATTATTCCAAAAGCGTGGGTGCCAACCGGAAACGGCTAAGCGGTAAACTTGCCACATCGATGCCCGAAAATGGTGGTGAGCAGGAATAAGTCGTTATTTTCGCTTCTAGTTTGCACATTATTTAAATCAGGCGTATATGGGATGCACGCTATCGTCGACCGCGACGGATTTTTGAGGCGCGTCGCCGATCCCATGATCGGAGCGGGCAACGTTTTTCCCTACCACGACTTGGCTACCCACCTGGCGCTTTTGTCCGGTGGTCACCTGTTTCGTGAAAGGAACATATTATGCCCGTAGGCACCGTAAAATTTTTCAATGCAGACAAAGGCTATGGCTTTATCGCGCCCGATGGCGGCGGTGATGACAGCTTCGTACACATTTCGGCTGTTCAGGCAGCTGGCATGCACACGCTGGATAAAGAACAGCGCGTGAATTTCGAAGTCGAAGTTGGCCGCAATGGTAAGGCTTCGGCCATCAACCTGTCCGCAGCTGATTAATCAGCCGCAAAAGCGAAAAAAAAGGGCTGCCGAAAGGCGGCCCTTTTTTTGTGTCGCGCGCTGATGCTCAGTCGAACAATTCTTCCAGAAACGACTTTTTACGTTTCTTATACGGGTAGCCATGACCATAGCCTTGGTGCGGCATGGGATAGCCTTGTGGGGCAAAGCCGCCTTGGGGTGGCGGTGGTGCTTGTGGGGCAGGCGCGGGTTGCGTGGGCATTTCGGCAGCGGCGCTGCGTTCGATAATCTTATCTAGCTCACCGCGATCCAGCCATACGCCGCGGCATTGCGGGCAATAATCAATTTCGACACCTTGGCGATCACTCATGACCAACGGTACCTTGCATACAGGGCAAGGCATTCCAACGGCTGCATTCATTTCGGGTCTCCTCTTGAACTTATGAAGCGGTCCGACATCGCCGTCACATGACGACCAGAGGGGCCCGGCCCGCATTTTCCGAACTGGGCATTGTGCCGCCGGATTTCAAGATGGTTACCCGCTTCGATGTATCAGCGTTTCCGCACAAACTCTGCGCGCAGCACAAGGCCTTTGATACCATCAAAGCGGCAGTCAATTTCCTGCGCGTCGCCAGTCAGTCGGATGGATTTGATCAACGTGCCGCGTTTCAACGTCTGGCCCGCGCCCTTCACGGTCAGATCTTTAATCAACGTCACTTGGTCACCGTCGGCAAGCAAATTGCCAACCGCATCGCGGACTTCGACAGCATCATTTTGCGAAGCTGCCGCTTTTGCTTCAGCGGCACTAACCCATTCGCCGGATGCTTCGTCATAGACATAATCTTCGTCCATATTGTCGCTCATAAGACCTAATTTCCTTTATGTTCGCCACCGCCGTAGCGACATTTTTGGTCGCACGAAAGCCAGTTGCAATTTGCAACGATGTCAGTAAGATTTTGGTGTAAAATGGAGAGGCATATGGCGCAGGCTGAGACGACTATAGATGTTTTGATTGTGGGTGCCGGTCTGTCCGGTATTGGCGCTGCGGCGCATCTCACCATGCAATGCCCGAACAAAAGCTACGCAATTGTGGAACAACGTGCCGATATGGGCGGCACGTGGGATCTGTTTCGCTATCCCGGTATTCGGTCGGACTCCGACATGCATACGCTGGGATATCGTTTCAAACCATGGTTACATGAAAAAACCATCGCGGATGGCCCGTCCATCCACGAATATGTCCATGAAACCGCCGAAGAATATGGCATTTCGCCGCACATTCATTTTGGTCACAAGGTTATCTCGGCCAATTGGTCGAGCGCCGATGCCCGCTGGCATATAACGGCCAAGGCCGTAGACGGCGGTGCCGAACGGCGCTTTGCCGCGCGGTTCTTGTTCATGTGCGCTGGCTATTATGATTATGATCAAGGCTATAAGCCCGATTTCGCGGGCGAAGCCGACTTTGGCGGTCAAATCATCCATCCGCAGCATTGGCCCAAGGATTTGGATTATGCGGGTAAGAAGGTAACAGTCATTGGCTCAGGCGCGACGGCGGTGACGATTGTGCCTGTTATGGCGGAGCAAGGCGCGCAGGTGACGATGCTGCAACGGTCGCCCACCTATATGGTCTCGCGGCCTGCCATTGACCCGTTTTCAAAATTTGTCCGCAAGATTTTGCCTGAGAAATTGGCCTATGCGCTCACACGGTGGCGCAATATCAATATGCAGCGTTTTACCTATTGGTATGCGCGTAGGAACCCTGCAAAATTGGGAGAAAAATTGGTCAATATGGCGCGGGAGGCTTTGCCTGCATCGGTTGATGTTGATACCCATTTTGTGCCCAAATATGGCCCATGGGAACAGCGCCTGTGCCTCATCCCTGATAGCAACATGTTCACGGCGATTACCGAGGGCAAGGCCGAAGTTGTTACCGACCATATTGATCATTTTACCAAGACAGGCATTCAGCTGAAGTCCGGCAAGCATATCGAATCCGATATCATCATCACCGCGACGGGCCTGAATCTTGTCACCATGGGCAAGACCGCGATCAGCGTTGACGGGAAAGCCGTCAATTTTGGTGAGCATTTCAATTACAAAGGCGTGATGTTCAACGACATTCCGAACTTTGCCAGCGTCTTTGGCTATATCAACGCATCTTGGACGCTCAAGACCGACATTGTGGCGGATTATGTTTGTCGCTTGCTTTGGAAGATGGACGACAAAAATGCACTGGTGGCAACGCCCGTTCTGGATGATCCTAACATGCCGAAGCTGCCATTTGTGACCGATTTTAGCTCTGGCTATTTCGCGCGCAGTTTCGACAAATTGCCCAAAAATGGCGACCGTCACCCATGGCGTGTTCTGCAAAATTATGCGGCAGAAAAGAAAATCCTGACACAGGACCCTGTCGATGACGGCGTCATGGTGTTTTCAGCGCCGCAATTTACCCGGGCGCATAGCGAAAACACCGAAACGCTTATCGCCGCAGAATGATGGTTATTGGGCGGGCGTCAAGGACGTCCGTCAGCTTTTCGGATTTCGAATTGTCGCGCCTGCGCGGCGCGCGGGGCAGTGGTGCGATGTAATGCAGATAAGAAAAATGCATAATCTCTCTGAAATATCTCCCGTTCGCTTGCTATAGCGGCTATCGAACGGGTTATGCGTTACGACAATTTGATCCAGCCTGACAATGCGCAGGCCGCCACCCCCATCCATGTCACCGATAAAGCGTGCTTTGAAACTTGGCTTGCGCAGCAGTCCGATGCCGCCCGAACGGCTATCAAGGCACAAAAATTTGAGGGTAATGCCAACGATATAGCCATATTGCCCGGAGATAAGCCCGGGGAATGGTCTGTCGTCGCCGGCGTTTCGGATATGGCTGTGCCGGGTGTGTGGCATTTGGCTAAAGCAGCGGAAAGCCTTCCCGAAGGCACCTATCGCCTTGTCGATTATGATGCCGGTGATGCCATGCTTGGCTGGATATTGGGGCAATATCGCTTTCAGGAATATCTGAGCGAGCCCAAACTATTTGGCCCGCGGGTCTTGTTGGTGCGGGAGCCGGCCCGCATTCCTGCCGCAGAGATGCAAGCGGCCGCAACCGCTTTGGTCCGCGATCTTGTCAACCGACCAGCGAGCGATCTTGGGCCAAATGCCTTGGAGACCGAAGCAAAGCGCATCGCCAAGTCATATAAAGCGGGCGTCACTGTCACCAGTGGTGAGGCTCTCGAAACGGGCTATCCGCTCATCCACGCGGTCGGCAAAGCCGCCGCGCGTGCGCATGCGCCGCGCCTGATTGAAATGGAATGGGGCGACCCGCGTCACCCGCGTATCGCCATTGTGGGCAAGGGCATAACGTTCGATAGCGGCGGACTGGATATCAAACCCGCCTCTGGCATGCGGCTGATGAAGAAAGATATGGGCGGTGCCGCGCATGCCTTGGCATTGGCAGAGCTGATTATGGCGGCGCATTTACCCGTGCGGTTGCACATGCTGGTGGCGGCGGCGGAAAACAGCATCGCAGGTGACGCGATGCGGCCGGGCGATATCATCAAAAGCCGTAAGGGCCTGACCGTGGAAATCGACAATACCGATGCCGAAGGACGCTTGGTGTTGGCCGATGCGCTTACCAAAGCGATACAGGATAACGCGGAGTTGATCATTGATTTTGCCACGCTGACCGGCGCGGCACGCGTTGCACTTGGCCCCGATTTGCCTGCGATGTTTAGCAATCACGAACAGATCGCAAATGCCATGTTGGCGGCATCAAAGGCAGCATCGGACCCGCTTTGGCGCATGCCCTTATGGGCGCCATATATGGAAATGCTCGACAGCGACATCGCCGATATATCCAATAGCGGCGGTGCTTTTGCAGGCGCGGTCACGGCGGCGTTGTTCCTGCAGAAATTCGTTCCCGACGATGTGCCTTGGGTGCATCTGGACACCTTCGCCTGGCGACCTACCGGCAAACCCGGCAGGCCCAAGGGCGGTGAGGCACTTGGATTGCGGGCGGTCTTTCGTTATTTGACGGAAACTTATCCGGTCGGCTAAGGGTTTTGCATGAAATCTACCGTCGCCCCAGCGCAGGCTGGGGCCCATTACGCCTCTCAATTTTGAAAGACAGGCGAGATAGGCACCAGCCTGCGCTGGTGCGACATATTTGGGGGAATGAGTAATTGGGTATCAATAAGCCAATTGGTAGGCCTATTCACAAGCTGACGGGGCACAGCCTTGTCGGCGACAAAAGGACAACGCCGATCCGTGGCGACCTTGCCGATATCAGCCTGGCTGGAAAGCTCTTCGCACCGCATTATGCCGTACCCATGCTGCGCACAGGTATCGCGCCTGTCACAGAAATCCATGCAGAGGCACATGCAACATCAATGCCGGTCAGCGCGTTGATGCATGGCGAAGAATTTGCCGTGCTGGATGTCGCGGGCGACTGGGCTTGGGGATATTGCCTGCACGACAATTATTTGGGTTATCTGCGCTTTGCCGAATTGGGGAATGATTTTGCCGCCACGCATATTGTCAGCGCGCCGGCGACATTGCTCGTAGCGGCACCATCGACAAAAGAGCCAGTGTTGGCGCGCTATCCGATGGGTGCGCGTTTGCTTTGTGGTGAATTGAGCGCTTGTGGCAAATATCTGGCGTGCGAAAATGGTTTTGTACCGTGCACGCATGTGTCGGAAATTGGATGTGTCGATGCAACGCCTGCAGACCTCGCGGAGCAACTTATCGGCACGCCCTATAGCTGGGGTGGACGCAGCGGTAATGCGCTGGATTGTTCAGGTCTTGTGCAACTGGTCTTTGGCCTAAAGGGCATCATGGCGCCCCGCGATGCAGATATGCAAATGGCCGATTTTGGCGCGGAATTGCCCGAAGGCGCTCCGCTGGAGCGTGGCGATTTGGTATTTTTCCCCGGCCATGTCGGTATCATGGCCGACGCCGAGAACATAATCCACGCCAATGGCGCGGCAATGGCGGTGAGTGTGGAGCCGCTCGCGGAAGCAACAGCCCGTTTTACCGAGCATGAGGTCGCGATTTTGGCGCGTAAGCGGGTTGCGCTTTGACCAAATCCATCTTCATCGATGGCGCCGCGGGCACCACTGGCCTTGAGATCGCTGATCGGCTGGCGGGCCGCGCCGAATTCTCGTTGATCAGCTTGGATGATGCCAAACGCAAAGACATGGCCGCGAAACGCGAAGCGTTGAACGACGCCGACTTTGTCATTCTGTGCCTACCAGATGATGCCGCGAAAGAGGCGGTGGCGATGACAACATCCGCCGCAACGCGTATCATTGATGCATCGACGGCCTATCGTATTGACCCCGATTGGGCTTATGGTTTTGCTGAATATCGCACCGGTCAGCGCGAACGCATTGCGTCTGCACGGTTGGTCAGCAACCCCGGCTGCTACCCCACCGGATTTTTGGGCCTTATCGCGCCTTTGGTCGCCGCTGGTTTACTCCCCGCCGATTGGCCTTACACGGTCAATGCGGTGTCGGGCTATTCGGGTGGCGGCAAGGCGTTGATTCAAAGGTTCGAAGGTGACGGCGCGGATATCGGCTATCGCAGCTATGGCCTTGATCTGGCGCATAAGCATGTGCCCGAAATGCAAATGCATGCGGGCCTTGCCCACGCGCCGCTCTTTGCACCCGCCGTTGTCCGCGCCTTTCGCGGGATGATTGTGGAGGTGCCGTTGCCGCTGTCAGCTATGGCAGGGGCGGGCAACGCAGATGCATTGCGCGCTGCACTTGCGGCCCATTATGCAGGATCGCCGGTGGTGGAGGTGCACAGCGAAGCTGCGCCAAGCGAATTATTGATGCACGCCGATCAAGCGCCATCCGACCGGCTTGATCTATATGTGCTGGCGTCGCCTGACGGGTCACAAGTGCGGTTGCTCGCGATGCTCGACAATCTCGGCAAAGGCGCGAGTGGCGCAGCGGTGCAGAACCTCAACATCATGGCCGGCTTGGACGAGACGGCAGGGTTGTGGTTGTTATAAACCCCTTAATAAGGCGGCTGGTCAAAACCCTTTGGGCTCTTGGTAAAAATTTCGCAGCCATCTTCGGTGATGCCGATGCTATGTTCAAACTGCGCGCTTAAGGACCGGTCGCGCGTTACCGCCGTCCAGCCATCATCGAGCACTTTTCCCGCGGCCTTGCCGATGTTGATCATCGGTTCAATCGTGAAAATCATGCCGGGACGCAGCTCAGGACCCGTGCCGGGGCGGCCGACATGGACGATTTCGGGGGCGTCGTGGAATAATTGGCCCAAGCCATGGCCACAGAAATCGCGGACCACGCCATAACGATGCTTTTCGGCATGGGTTTGGATGGCATAGCCGATGTCGCCGACGCGGTTGCCGGGCTTCGCAGCTTCGATACCGAGCATCAGGCATTCATAGGTCACATCAACCAAACGCTTGGCCTTCACTGGCACATCGCCAACTAAGAACATGCGGCTGGTGTCGCCGTGCCAGCCATCTAGTTGTGGCGTGACGTCAATGTTGACGATGTCGCCATCCTTCAATTTCTTGTCCGACGGGATACCGTGGCAAATGACATGGTTGATTGAAATACAGCAGCTATGCGTATAGCCGCGATAGCCCAAGGTCGCAGGCACTGCGCCGCCGCGCATTGTCATGTCGCGGACAATGTCGTCCAATTCTTCGGTGGTCACGCCGGGCACGACATGCGGCACCAAGGCGTCGAGAATTTCGGCGGCAAGGCGTCCGGCCTTACGCATGCCGTCAAAGCCTTCTGCCCCATGCAATTTAATCGTCCCGTCGCGGGCCTGCATCGCCTCTTGCGGCGTCACGCTTACATATTGTTCCATGCAAGCGATATAAGGCAATAATCCGCACTTTGCGAGGGGGTGATTTATGCTATCGAGTCCCCATGACAGAATCTCGTATCTACACCGCTGCCCTTGTAATCATCGGCGATGAAATCCTTTCCGGCCGCACACAGGACAAAAATGTCAGCCAAATTGCCCTTTGGCTGAATATTCAGGGCATTCGCTTGCGCGAAGTGCGTGTGGTGGCCGATGACATGGATGCGATTATTGAGGCGGTAAACCTCCTGCGTGCGCGCAATGATTATCTGTTCACAACCGGCGGCATTGGCCCAACGCATGATGACATTACGGTCGATGCGATTGCGGCCGCGCTGGGTGTTGAGGTGGTCATACATCCCGAAGCGAGCGCGGTGCTTCATGCTTATTATGAAACACGCGGTGGCATCAATCCGGGCCGTTTGCGGATGGCGCGGGTGCCTGATGGTGCGGACCTCATCCCAAATAAAATGTCGGGTGCGCCAGGTATCCGGCATGGCAATATCTTCATCATGGCAGGCGTCCCGCACATAACGGCAGGTATGTTGGACGCCCTCACGGGTACGCTTAAGGGCGGCGCGCCGTTATTATCCCGACAAATCGGCTGCTGGGTCGCCGAAAGTGAAGTGGCCAAGTTGCTGGCCGATACGGAAAAGCATCATGAAGGGTGCCAGATCGGCAGCTATCCGTTTTTTCGCGAGGGTAAGGTTGGTGCGAATTTCGTCGTGCGTACCACTGACGCGCATAAATTGGCGGAATGTGTTGAGGCGTTGCAACTTGGCCTGCGCGGGCTGGGCTATGACTCTGTCGATGGTGGAATTTAAGCGGGAGTTCTTCGGATCGTTCATGTGCGGTCAAGCTGCACGCCCGTTATGAGGAGTGTAATGCGCAAATTTTCTTATGCTCTCGCTTTGGCAGCGTTGCTGCTCACCACCAATACTTACGCCCAAACTGTGTCCGTCGCGACCGCTTCGGCGAAGAAGGCTGGGCAACCTTGGTTATATGAAGG
Organism: Sphingomonadales bacterium UBA656; assembly: GCA_002299895.1. Taxonomy (GTDB): domain Bacteria; phylum Pseudomonadota; class Alphaproteobacteria; order Sphingomonadales; family Sphingomonadaceae; genus Sphingorhabdus_B. Next base: position 22,860 of record DBOC01000015.1, read on the forward strand.
CAGCGACATCCCTGTCGATGACACATGGACATTTGGCGTTCTGCCCAATGGTCTGCGCTATGCGGTCAAGAAAAACGATGTTCCTGCGGGGCAGGTTTCCATTCGCGTGCGGATTGATGCGGGCGCATTGCATGAGAATAATGACGAGCAAGGCTTTGCCCATCTCATAGAGCATCTGTCCTTTCGCGGATCAACTTTTGTTCCGGATGGGGAAGCGAAGCGCATTTGGCAGAGGTTCGGCGTAACATTCGGTAGCGATAGCAACGCTCAAACAACGCCTACGCAGACAGTCTATAAACTCGATTTGCCCAATGCGACGCCCGAAAAGCTTGATGAGTCGGTGAAAATCATTTCGGGCATGATCCGTAACCCGCGGATTTCGCCTAACGCGTTAAATGCCGAACGCGCGATTGTTCTGGCTGAATTGCGGGAAAATAGCGGCGCGCAGATGGTCTATAGCGATGCCCTGCGCCAACATGCGTTTCAGGGGCAGCGCCTTGCGAACCGGTCAACCATTGGCACGCCGGAAACGCTGCAGGCGGCAGATGCCCTGCGCCTCAGCGCCTTTCATGACCGCTGGTATCGTCCCGAAAATGCCGTTGTCGTGATGGCGGGCGATATGGAGCCAACGCAGCTTGCCAATCTGGTCCAACGCTATTTTAACGATTGGAAAGGAAAAGGCGCACGCGCGCCCGAACCAGATTTTGGCGACCCTAGCCCACAAGGAACGCCTGCGCGTGTCCTTATTGAGCCAACATTACCGAATACGGTCAGCCTTTCTTATCTGCGGCCTTGGCGCAAAGTGAACGACACGATTGCCTATAATGAACAATTGTTGGTCGATGCCTTGGCGATGCAAATCATTAACCGCAGGCTTGAGGTGCAGGCGCGTAATGGCGGCAACTATTTATTTGCGCAGGTAGAGCAGGAAGATATTTCGCGCACCGCCGATGCGACATTGGTTTCTTTGACGCCCATCGGGGACCAATGGGAAGCCGCGACGCGTGATGTCCGTGCAATCATAGCCGATGCAGTTACAACGGCGCCTTCGGTTGCGGACATTGACCGCGAAAAGACATTGTTCGGCAATGCGCTGCGCACGATGCTGGATAGCTACCCGTTTGAAGCTGCTGCGAAGCAGGCGGATGATATCGTCGGCGCCGTGGATATACGTGAAACGGTGGCGGCCCCGAAAACGGTTGTTCAAGTCTATGAAGGCATGAAAGAAAAGTTCACCCCCGAACGTCTTTTGGCGTCCACACAGAAGCTTTTTAGCGCAGATGTAATCCGGTTGTTGGTCTCTTCGCCCACGCCGATACCCGATGCGGATAATCGCGCTCTTGCGGCTTTGAATGCATCTGTGGCGGCCAACACATCGGCGCGTCTGTCCGAAAAAACGCTTGGCTTTGCGGCATTGCCTAAATTGGGTGCGCCAGGTGAACTGGTGGCCGAGGATATATTGTCGCGATGGGACGTGACGCGGCTGGAGCTGTCCAATGGCGTGCGCGCCTTGCTCTATCCTAATAAAGCCGAAAGCGGTCAGATCCGGATATTGGTCCGTTTTGGCCGTGGATATCAGGCCGTAAACCCAGGCCAAGGCGGTCTATTATGGGCAGGGCCATTGGTTTTGCCTGAAAATGGCATTGGCAATATCAAGCGCACCGAAATTGATCAGATGGTCAACGGGCGGCGCATTGAACTCAACTTTTCGGTCGATGACGACGCCTTCCAATTTGGCGCCAACACGCGGCCCGATGATCTTGCGGATCAGCTTATCTTGATTGCGACGAAGCTAGAGCATCCCGGTTGGGACCCTGCGCCTGTGGAACGTGCCAAGGCCTTGGCGGCGTCAGGCTATGCCAGCTTTGAAATGTCTGCGACGTCGGTGTTGCAACGTGATTTGGAATATCTGCTGCGCGATAAGGACGCCCGTTGGAAGTCGGCTATCCCTGCAGAAGTGGCACAAATTGATGCGGCGAAGTTTGAAGCTTATTGGCAGCCTTTGATGGCCCAGGGGCCTGTTGAAGTTCTGCTTTTTGGCGATTTTGACAAAACCGAAGCAGTCAAGGCGCTGGAAAGAAGCTTCGGCGCATTGGCGCCGCGTGCACCATCGCCGGTTTCAGCATTGGCAAGAAATTTGCGCTTCCCAGCGCCAACGGCTGCGCCGCTTCGTTTGACGCATCGCGGTGCAAGGGATCAAGCGGCAGCGGTCATGGCCTGGCCAACCGGTGGCGGCATCAGCGGCATTACCGAGGGGCGGCAGTTGGAAACATTGGCGGCCATTTTCCGCGATCGGCTATTCGAAAAATTCCGTGCTGAGCAAGCCGCGAGTTACAGCCCCGATATGGCCGCCAACTGGCCAGTCAACTTTAACAGCGGCGGGTATCTCATGGCCTATGCACAGGTTAATCCTGCGGATGTGGACCGTTTCTTCGCTTTTGCAGACGAGGTTGCAGCGGACTTGATGGCAAATCCCGTTAGCGCCGACGAATTGCAGCGCGCTGTGGAGCCTACCAAGCAAGCCATTGAGCGCGCGGCCTCCGGCAACAGTTTTTGGCTGAACCAGTTAAAAGGGGCGAGCTATGACCCCGAACGCTTTGAGGCATTGGGCAAGCTGTACAGCGATTTCAACGATGTGACGCCGGCCATTTTGCAGTCATTGGCACAACGCTATTTTATCAAAGACAAAGCGTGGAAGCTCGTCGTTGAACCGCAGTCGGGTGATGGTGCGGCAACGGCTGTTGCGCGTTAACGGCTATAAAACATATTTGGACAGGTCGGTGTCCTTGGCGATGCCCGATAGTTGTTTGCTGACATAGGCGGCGTCGATCTTCAGGGTTTCGCCTTTGCGGTCCTCGGCATCATAGCTAATGTCTTCCAGCAGCTTTTCCATCACCGTCTGCAAACGCCGTGCGCCGATATTTTCGACCGAAGAATTCACGTCCACGGCAATGCGGGCAATCGCATCAATCGCGTCATCGCTAAATTCAAGCGTAACTTCCTCGGTCGCCAGCAATGCCCGATATTGCATCGGCAAATTAGCGCGGGTTTCGGACAGAATCCGGACAAAGTCGGCATGCTCCAGCGCGCGCAATTCGACGCGGATAGGCAAGCGACCCTGCAATTCGGGTAACATGTCGCTTGGCTTGGAAATGTGGAAGGCGCCCGAGGCAATGAACAAAACATGGTCGGTTTTCATAGGCCCATATTTGGTCGCGACGGTGGTTCCTTCAATCAACGGCAGCAGGTCGCGCTGAACACCTTCGCGGCTGACCGAGCCGCCGCTGCGTGTGTCCGACACTGCAATCTTGTCAATTTCGTCCAAGAATACGATGCCATTGGCTTCGGCATCGGCCAAAGCGACCCGGTTCACATCGTCTTGGTCTAGGCGCTTTTCAGATTCTTCCTCGACCAATTTTTTCCACGCATCGGGAACCTTCATCTTGCGGCGTTTCAGATTGTCCTTGCCAAAGGCTTTGCCCATCATTTCGCCAAGATTGATCATCCCGACATTACCGCCCATGCCCGGTATCTCCATCGGCATCGCCGGATTGTCAGACACTTCAATTTCAATTTCAACGTCGTCCATGTGCCGCTCGCGAATGCGTTGGCGGAATGCTTCGCGCGTGGCTTCGCTTGCGGTGTCGCCAGCCAGCGTTTTCAATATCCGCTCCATCGCGGCTGTCTCTGCCGCTTCGCGCACATGTTCGCGGCGGCGCTCTTTTTCCAGACGCACGGCTTCTTCGGCCAAGTCGCGGGCAATTTGTTCTACATCGCGGCCGACATAGCCGACTTCGGTGAATTTGGTTGCCTCGACCTTGATGAACGGCGCATCGGCCAGCTTGGCTAAGCGGCGTGAGATCTCCGTCTTGCCGCAACCCGTGGGGCCAATCATCAATATGTTTTTGGGCGTCACCTCGTCGCGTAAATCTGCACCGAGCCGCTGGCGGCGCCAACGGTTACGCAGCGCAACGGCCACGGCCCGTTTTGCATCAGCTTGGCCAATGATATGTTCGTCGAGTGCAGCCACGATGGCTTTTGGGGTCAGTGCGTTTTTCATTACGACCTACATGGGAAGTTGGACACGGCGTTCAAGAGAAGCGGGCTGATGACCGCTGCTTACTGGGCGCTATCCAAGGTTTCGACCGTCAGCTGGTCATTGGTATAGACGCAGATTTCGGCGGCAATTTTCATGGCATGTCGTGCCATTTTTTCGGCGTCTGCCTCATAATCGGCGAGTGCACGGGCGGCGGACAAGGCGTAATTGCCGCCAGATCCAATCGCCGCAATTCCGTCATTCGGTTCTAGAACATCGCCATTGCCTGTGAGGATCAAGGTCGCATCCTTGTCCGCGACAATCATCATCGCTTCCAAATTGCGGAGATATTTGTCGGTCCGCCAATCCTTGGCCAATTCGACCGCCGCGCGCATCAATTGCCCGCGATGCTGTTCGAGCTTGCGTTCGAGCCTTTCGAAAAGCGTGAAGGCATCGGCGGTTGCCCCCGCGAACCCACCGATAACGGAGCCATCATGTAATTGCCGCACCTTCTTGGCATTGGGCTTCATCACTGTCTGGCCCATCGATACTTGGCCATCGCCAGCGATCACCACTTTGCCATTTTTGCGGACGGATAATATGGTGGTGCCGTACCATGTTGCCGGATTTGCGTGAGATTGTGTTTCCATGCGCCGGATATGGGAAACATCCGCCCAAAGCGCAAGTGAGCGATGTTATGGCCTGAATATCGCTGGTCACGCGAATGTTGAGCTGCTGGGTTATGATGTTTTCGTTAAATCCATGCCGCAGATAGGCAGCTTTGCTTGATCAAGGATTTCCGGCGCATTGCATATCTCTTGCAATGTTACTTGCTGAGTGAAATGAATGCCGGCCAGCGACGTTGTTTTCCATTGAGTTAAGATCCATCAGGTTTTTATGCGGATAGCTTTGCATCAGATGACCAGTTGTATTGATCCGATGCGCAACGCTTCGGATATGCAAGATGCTATTGCCAAAGCTGCCGACAACGGCGCGGTGATGTATTTTGCGCCAGAAATGGCTTTGCTGGTTGATCGTGATCGCGCCCGCGCCCGCAAATATATGGCGGATGAATCCCACAGCATGGCTCTGCAAAGCCTGATCGCGACGGCCGCCCGACATCGGATATGGGTGCATAGCGGATCCATGCCCATATTGGATGACGGCGCGGAAAAATTAGCCAATCGCAGCATCATAATCTCTCCAGATGGCGCAATTGCGGCCCGTTACGACAAAATGCATCTCTTTGACGTTGATTTGGCGTCGGGTGAAACGTGGCGTGAGTCATCGGCTTATGTCGGCGGAGAACAGCCCGTGGTGGTTCAAACGCCCTTGGGTCAAATGGGGCTCGCGATTTGCTATGATATGCGCTTTCCTGATTTGTTCAGCGCATATGCCAAATCGGGCGTTGACGTCTTGACGCTGCCTTCTGCCTTTACCGTTCCCACCGGTGAAGCGCATTGGCATACGCTATTACGCGCACGGGCGATTGAAAGTGCGGCATTCGTTATCGCTGCGGCGCAATGCGGTGTTCATGAAGACGGCCGGCAAACTTATGGGCATTCGCTCGTGGTTGACCCATGGGGTTCCATATTACTCGATATGGGCGGACTGCCCGGATTGGCCTGCGTCGATCTCGATCTCGATGCCATAAAGCGGGTGCGGCAACAGATTCCTGTTCACGCAAATCGGCGGAACATTCCTTCACCCTTTATTGCCGAATAAATCCGCATTAAGGGCCATCCTATGCACGCGTTCGAGCACTTTATTTGGCAAGATCATCTGTGGGCGGCTTCATCCGTGATGTCTGCCTTGGTGGTGTTGGTCAGTAGTCTGGCGGATCGCCGCCGCCATAATCGCGCCAATATTGACGATGTAGGGTTCATGCCATGGACAGCCATTACCGTGTTTTCTGTGCTGGCAACCGTCCTGACAGCGGCGTTGGCGATTAAGGGCCTTTAGTAAGCGCTGCACCTTGCCCCAGGGGTTTGCAAAAGCCCATTCACAGCTGGAAACTGGCGCCATTTTGCATAGAAACAGCGTTACGATTGCGCTGCTTTCCATTCCGGATAAAGCGGATTAAGGCGGCGCATCTATTGGGGAAATTTTCGTGACATCATCCTCGGCCCGGTCTGGCCTGTTATATGCTTTGTGCGGTTTTGCACTTTTGTCGATTGGCGATGCAGTCATCAAATCTATCGCGGGGGCATGGCCCGGCACGGCTGTCGCTGCGCTGCGCTATTCGATTGGTGCCATAGGTCTTGGGACGTTGCTGTTCCTGAAGGAAGGGCGGCAGGGTTTTGCTATGCCCTTACCCAAATTGCAGTGGTTGCGGGGATTTTCGGTGGCCATGGCGACCATCTGTTTTTTCTCGTCGATATTCCTCATGCCTTTGGCCGACGCAACGGCCATCGGCTTTACCAGCCCCATGATAACTGCGATTTTTAGCGCAATCTTCCTGCACGAACGGACCCATGCGACGAAATGGATTGCCATTTTTGTGGCCTTTGGCGGTGTGCTGATGATCATGCGGCCTAATGTTATGGAGCTGGGCTGGGTTGCATTACTGCCGTTGGCGGCGGCCATGAGCATGGCGTTCATGATAATTGGCAACCGCGCCGTGGCGGGGACTGGCTCACCATTATTGATGCAATTCTTGGTGGCGTCCCTTGCGGTGCCGTTCATCCTCAGTGCTGCCTTGATTGGCCATTTTTCGGGCGTGGAGGCGCTGCATGTCGGTATACCCGATTGGACGATTATCGCGCGATGCACGTTGGTTGCCGTCACCGCCAGCTTTGGTCATTGGATGATATATATGGCCACGACGCGCGCATCCGCCGCAGAAATCGCGCCCATGACCTATGTACAATTGTTAATAGCGGTCGGTTTGGGGATTATATTATTTGGCGACTGGCCGGACCTCACCTCGCTTGCGGGGGCGGGTATCATCGTCGCCAGCGGGCTGATCTTGTGGCGCGGGTCCCGATAAAATTTGACACAATGCGAAAGCGGTAATTTAGCAAAAGACTTGGTCAAAACGGGCTGCTATCGCTGTATTATGTCTGATCAAAAGCATCTCTATCTCGTTGACGGCTCCGCTTATATTTTCCGCGCCTATCACCGGCTGCCGCCGCTAACCAACAAGCATGGCGAGCCGGTTGGCGCTGTCTATGGCTATACAACGATGCTGTGGAAGCTGGCGGACGATTTGAATCAGGCCGATGGCCCGACGCATATGGCTGTGGTGTTGGATAAGTCCAGCAAGACATTCCGCAACCGGATTTATGACCAATATAAAGCGCATCGTCCCGATCCGCCCGAAGATCTCAAGCCGCAATTTCCAATGATCCGCGACGCGACGCGCGCATTTTCGCTGCCATTGATTGAGGAAGAAGACGTCGAAGCTGACGACATGATTGCAAGCTATGCCAAAGCGGCTTGTGCGGCTGGCTGGCATGTCACTATCGTCAGCAGCGACAAGGATCTCATGCAGCTTGTCGAACCATCCATCGACATGTTCGACACGATGAAAAACGAACGCATCCGTTCAGAAGAAGTATTCGAGAAATTCGGTGTCGGTCCGGACAAGGTCGGCGATGTGCTCGCTTTGATGGGCGACAGTGTCGACAATGTCCCCGGGGTGCCCGGCGTTGGACCAAAAACCGCAACCAAGCTGATTCAGGAATTTGGCGATCTTGAAAGCGTATTGGCCGCCGCACCCGATATGAAGCCATCCAAAATGCGCGACAATTTGATCGAACATGCGGACAAGGCGCGATTGTCGAAGGTGCTGGTAACGTTAAAAGACGACTGCCCCTTGCCGATTGCTATGGAGGACATGGCTTTGGGCGCTATCCCCGAAGAGCCTCTGTCCGCGTTTTTGCAGCATCACGGATTTAATTCGCTGTTGAAGCGTATTGGGCATGTTGCCGATACCGCCGCTGCCAATAAGGCGATTGCGGGCAACCCAAAGGCCATGCACGCGGGCGACGGCGCAGTACGCGCGCCGGTAACAGGGGCGTCCGCCGCCCCTGCGCCGATGCCGGCAATTGATACCTCCAGCTATGAATGTGTCACGGACATTGCCCGGTTGGACCATTGGATTGCGCGCGCGCGCGAAACCGGCACCTTGGGTTTTGATACCGAAACCGATAGCTTGCAGGCCGCGAGCGCAAACCTTGTGGGCTTCAGCCTTGCGGTCGCCCCCGGTGAGGCATGTTATGTGCCCTTGGCGCATGGCGGTACCGACATGTTCGCAGAACGCCCAACGCAAATTCCCATGGACGCCGCGCTGGCCAAGCTACGGCCGTTGCTCTGCGACCCAAGCGTCCTCAAAATCGGACAGAATTTGAAATATGATATGTCGGTGCTCGCCCGACACAATGTGCATATCACGCCCTATGACGACACGATGGTGATGAGCTTTGCGCTTGATGCCGGGCGTCAGGCGCATGGCATGGATGAGCTTTCCAAGGCGCATCTGGGGCATGAATGCATTTCTTACAAAAGCGTCACTGGCACCGGCAAAAGCCAAATTGGTTTTGCCGCCGTACCTCTGTCCGACGCGACGCGTTACGCGGCCGAGGATGCCGATGTGACGTTGCGCCTTTGGCATCATTTGAAGTTGCGCCTGAGCCCCGAAAAAGCGACAAGCGTTTATGAACTTGTGGACCGTCCATTGGTGCCCGTGCTGTCCAAAATGGAATGTCTGGGTATCAAGGTCGACCGTTCCGCGCTGTCGCGTTTATCGTCCGAATTTGCCACACAAATGGAATTGCTCGAAAAGGAAATCCACGGCCTTGCGGGGCAAGCCTTTACCATTGGCAGTCCGCAGCAATTGGGCGAAATCCTGTTTGGCAAAATGGGTTATAAGGGCGGAAAAAAAGGCAAGTCTGGCCAATATTCAACCGATGTGACCGTGCTGGAGGATCTTGCGGGGCAGGGCATAGAGATTGCGCACAAAGTGCTCGAGTGGCGGCAATTGGCGAAGCTGAAATCGACCTATACCGACAGCCTGCAGCAGCAGATTGATCCCAAAACCGGCCGTGTGCACACAAGCTACAGCCTTGTTGGCGCACAAACCGGGCGTTTGTCGTCGACTGATCCCAATTTGCAGAACATCCCGATCCGCACCGAAACGGGGCGTCAAATCAGGGACGCATTTGTCGCGGAACTGGGCAACGTCATTTTGTCGGCCGACTATAGCCAGATCGAATTGCGTTTGGCTGCGCATTTTGCCGATGTCGAACCGTTGCGCGACGCCTTTGAAAAGGGCGAGGATATCCACGCCCGCACGGCGCTTGAGCTATTTGGTGAGGTCAATCGCGACACGCGCGGCCGCGCCAAAACGATCAACTTTTCCATCCTTTATGGTATTTCGCGTTGGGGCCTTTCCAAACGGCTGGAATCCTCTCCAGAAGAGGCGCAGGCACTCATCGACGCTTATTTCAAACGCTTCCCCGGTATTTCCAATTATATTCAGGAAACGATGGCAGCCGTGCGCGAATGCGGTCATTCGACCACCCTTTTCGGTCGTAAAACATGGTTCCCGCGAATTACATCGCCCAATCAAGCCGAACGACAGGGCAGTGAACGCGCCGCAATCAATGCGCCGATTCAAGGCACGAGCGCCGACATCATTAAGCGCGCGATGGTGCAAATGGGCCCAGCGTTAGACGCCGCCGGGCTGGGGCATGTGAAAATGCTGCTGCAGGTGCATGACGAACTGGTGTTTGAATTGCCAGAGGCGGATGTTGCCGCCGCCAGCGATGTCATTCGCAATGTTATGGCGAATGCAGCAGAGCCTTTAGTGAAGCTGACAGTCCCGCTGGGCATTGAAATCGGCACTGGACCAAGCTGGGGTGCGGCGCATTAAGGCTGCCCCCCTGCGCTGTTTTGGTTGAGACTTTAAATGGACGTTGCACCCATGCGTCATCCCAGCGCAGGCTGGGATCCATTACGCATGTCAGGGATAAACTAAGGCCCGTTGTGTTATGCTTCTACACGTGATGGATCCCAGCCTTCGCTGGGATGACGGGTAAGGAGGCCGGATGACGGGTTGGGGGATTCTGGGCGGTGGCACGCGTTAAAGCCGGACCCGCCAGCCTCAACCCCGTTCGCGGGTTTGCTTATAAGTCCCGAGTAAACGAACCGAATTACAGTGGAAACGTAGTTCCTCCAATGCGCGGTCCACCGCAGGGTCGCCGGGTGCGCCTTCGATATCGGCAAAGAATTCGGTCGCGGCAAAGCTGGCGCCATTTTGATAGCTCTCCAGCTTTGTCATATTGACGCCGTTGGTCGCAAAGCCGCCCATCGCTTTGTACAATGCCGCGGGGATGTTCTTCACCTCAAAAATCAACGTGGTCATTAACGTGCCTGTCAGGCTGCTTCGCTCGGCAGGGGCGCGCGATAGGACGACGAACCGCGTAGTGTTGCTGTCATCGTCTTGCACGGCGTTGTTAATGGCAACAAGGCCATATAGGCCCGCGGCAATCGGGGGCGCAATGGCTGCAGCTGACGGGTCGTCATTGGCAGCGACAAATGCCGCCGCCGCCGCGGTATCTGCATAAGCGACAGGGATAATCCCATTTGCGCGTAAAAAATGTCGGCATTGGCCGAGCGCTTGTGGATGACTCATGGCGGTTTTGAGCGTCGCATCTGCCGATTTTGCCATCAGGCAATGGCGGATCTTCATAAAATGCTCGGCAATGATGCTGAGACCTGATTCTGGTAACAGAAAGTGAATGTCCGCAACGCGGCCGTGCAACGAATTTTCGATGGGTATAATTGCGCGGGCAGCCTTTCCGTCTTTGACCGCATCAATGGCGTCTTCGAACGAAAAACAGGGCAGCGGTAAGCAATCGGCGTCATATTCCAACGCCGCCAAATGCGAGTTCGCCCCAGGCGCGCCTTGAAAGGCAATCGCTTTTGCAGGTTGTTCATGGGCGGCAAGCGTCATGTCTTTGACGATGGCCAGTGCGGGCGCGGGATAACTGTTCATGCGGGCTATGCGTTAGGATAGGCAGACTTATCGAGCAAGTGTGGATTTGGGCACTTGCACGGCGTAGCACTCGTCATTAGAGGGGCCAGTCAGACCGGCCGTCATTCTGCGCCGGTGTTTTAACGCACTTTCAAGGCTGATAAACAATGGATGATCGTAGTAACACAATTGCAGGCTGGGTTTTAGCAGGCGGCATCGTTGCGCTGGGGCTAAGCATCGTAACCGGCATGTATTTCCACCCAGAGGCTCCTGAGAAAGAGGGTTTTGCCGTTGTGGCTGAGGCGGCGGGCGAAGCGGGCGGCGCTGCGGCGGTACCCATTGCGACGTTGCTAGCGACTGCAGATATTGCCAAGGGCGAAGCGGTGTTCAAGAAATGTGCCGCATGTCACACGATTAACCAAGGTGGCGCGAATGGCATTGGTCCGAATCTATGGGCCGCCATGGGTAAGCCGCATGGCCATGTGCCCGGCTTTGCGTATTCCGACGCGTTGAAAAGCGTTCCCGGTAACTGGGATTGGGAAGGCATGGACAAATGGTTGGCCAACCCTAAAAAATATGCACCCGGCACCAAGATGACTTTCGCTGGTCTGGGTAATCCAGAAGAACGCGCGAACCTGATCTTGTATCTGAACGCGCAAGGTTCAAACTTGCCATTGCCAACACCACCTGCGGCAGAAGCCCCTGCTGCTGATGCCGCAGCAACCGACGCCGCAACGGGTGAAGCTGGCGCAGCGCCAGCAACCGATGCTGCAGCAGCTGCTCCAGCGGCGGCGAAGTAAGTCGTTTACATCAACGTAACACTTCGTAGAAATCGCAGATGGCATGCCATGCCTCTTCTGCGGTTTCTACGAACTGGAAAAGCTCCAGATCACGAGGGCTGATCACGCCCTCAAGCATAAGCTCCTCAAAATTCACCACGCGATTCCAAAATTCGCGCCCAAATAGCAGGATCGGCATCTTCTTAATCTTGCCGGTTTGAACCAGCGTCAGCAGTTCAAAAAATTCATCAAACGTACCAAAGCCGCCGGGGAACACCGCGACCGCACGCGCGCGCAGCAAAAAGTGCATTTTGCGCAAAGCGAAATAATGGAATTGGAAGCTCAACCGCGGTGTCACGAATAGGTTCGGGGCCTGCTCATGCGGCAGCACGATGTTCAGGCCCACCGATTCTGCGCCCACATCATGCGCCCCGCGATTGGCGGCCTCCATAATCGATGGACCACCGCCGGAGCAGACGACAAAGTGGCGACGCCCTTCTTCATCGGTAATATTGGCTTTCCCGGCCAATTGCGCCAAATGGCGCGCTTCGGCGTAGAAACGTGATTTTTCTTTCATCCGTTCGGCGATGATCGTTGCCCGCGCATCTTCGGCAGCAGCCAACATAGCGTCCGCAGCCTCTGGCTCGGGAATACGCGCGGAACCATAGATGACCAGCATCGACCCGATATTCGCCTCATCAAGCAGCATTTCGGTTTTGAGCAGTTCGAGCTGAAAACGAACAGGGCGCAGGTCTTCGCGCAGCAGGAAGTCCGTGTCCTGAAAGGCCAGTCGATAGGACTTACTCTGCGTTTGCGGTGTGGAAAGTTGCTGGTCGGCAAAATCCGCTTCTTGCTTTGCTTTGTAGAAGCGACGATCGTTAATTTTTGTATCTGTCATTACGCTGTATGTAGGGAGCGTACATCGCTTTTGCCACCTTTATCGGCAATAAGCAGTGCCATTGCTCGTGGATTTTGCCATATCGAAATGGAAATGGTTTGCATGCGCCGCATTATATTCGGGGCCAAGAGCGGTGCCAAAGCGTTTGCAGGCGGATTGGTGTAAGCGGCGCAAAAATGCTTGTTCTTCCGATGAACCGCGCCAACCGTTGAGCACGGAGATACGCCGTCCATCGCGCAGGACAAAGGCGGATACATCAACGGCATTCGCAAAGGCATGTTCGGACAATTTGCCAGAGCGACTGCCGTTGACAGCGCGGCAGTTGAATGTGCCCATGGTTTCGATCTTCACAACCTCGCTACCCAAATAATGCTTCGCCGCAGGGGCAACGCCATAACGCGCCCAATCGGTAAAGCTTGAGGCAAGTGGGCAGGTCATTGCCCCCAAATTTGTTGTCGGCGTACCAAAGTCCATCAGCTTGATGGTGTCGATCATGCGGCATCCGCCGTCGAAGCTTTTGTTAGGTAATCCTGCGAAGCGCACGGATTTTGATTTGAGGCCAGCAAGGCACTGGCGCGCGCTTTGCGACGTCATGTTGTCGCCGGAACGCGATGATTGTAGATTTTCCCGTCCACCGCAAGCCGCTAGCGCAAAGACGCCAGCTACCAGCAGAAATCTTTGAAGCAAGCCCAACGACATGAATGCGTCTTAACGCAAAATATTGTCTGCGCAGCCAAAAAAATATCGCCACACCCCCTAAATGCATGCAAATTCGATGGGCTCGGATATCATTTGCGCGTTGCATAGCGGACGCCAGGCGCTTATTCCGCATGCATGTTGAGAATCATTCTTAATAAGAAGCCAACATTTTGGGCATTATTGTGTTTGCCTGCAGTGTTAATGTTGCGCCCTTATTTTTTTGGCGATGTAATCGCGATGGATATGCTGCACCCTACGGGCGAATGGTCGGCACGCTTCATGATCGCTGCAATGGTGCTTAGTCCCTTATTGTCGCTGATCGGCCCGCGGCCGTGGTTAAGCTGGCTCATTCAGCGCCGCCGGGCATTGGGCGTTGCCGCCTTTGGCTATGCGATGTTGCATCTCATTTTCTACATCATCGATATGGGCAATCTTGACGATATGCTCGCCGAATTTTTGGCACTTGGTATCTGGACTGGTTGGGCGGCGATGCTGCTATTTGTGCCGTTGGCGGTGACCAGCAATGATGCCTCCATGCGCGCGCTTAAGGCTGGTTGGAAACGTCTTCAACGCTTGGTCTATCCCGCTGCTGTGCTGGTTCTCGTCCATTGGATATTCATCCACAATAATTTAGGACCAGCGCTCGTGCACTTCATTCCACTCGTGCTTCTCGTTGCGGCGCGATTTTTCTTACCTAAAAGACCAAATTTTAAAGGAGCATGAATATGCGTATTTGGACACCTCTTTCGCTCGCCGCTGTGGCCGCTATTGCTTGTGCATCGGTTCCGGCATCGGCAACCGGCGCAATTACCTGCAAATCCGGACCTGAATCCGGATGGAAAAGCCAACAGGCGCTGACCGACAAGCTCACCAAAGACGGCTGGACGGTGCGCAAGTCGAAAGTCGATGGCGGCTGCTATGAAGTCTATGGCACCACCCCCGAAGGCGACCGTGTCGAAGCCTATTTCCACCCCGTCACGCTCGAAAAATTATATGTCAGCCGCCGCGGTGAAATATTGTTTCGTAAGGCGGGTTATTGATAGCTTTTTGTAATAGTCGTTGACAAAGCCGGGGCTGCGCCTAAACGCGGCCTCGGGCCACGCGGTCCCAACGCCGCGCTGCTCTCTGCAAGGAGACGCTTACATGACTATACTACCCCCCGCCGTTAAACCGGCGCGTCCGTTCTTTTCTTCTGGGCCCTGTGCGAAACCGCCAGGCTGGAGCCCCGAAAAACTTCAAACGCAATCGCTTGGCCGTTCGCATCGCGCGAAAATCGGTAAGTCACGTCTGCAATTGGCGATCGACCTGATGCGCGAAGTGCTTCAGGTACCCGATACCCATCGCATTGGCATTGTTCCCGGTTCCGATACCGGCGCGATTGAAATGGCGATGTGGACCATGTTGGGCGCGCGCCCCGTCACTATGATGGCGTGGGAAAGCTTTGGCGAAGGCTGGGTCACCGACGTGAACAAGCAGTTGAAGCTGAACGCCAATGTCATGAACGCGCCTTATGGCGAAATTCCCGATCTCGGCGCAGTCGATTTTGCGCATGATGTGGTTTTCACATGGAATGGCACAACATCGGGCGCGCGTGTTCCCAATGGCGACTGGATCGTCGATGACCGTGAAGGGCTGACCTTTAATGACGCCACTTCTGCGGTGTTTGCTTATGATATGCCTTGGGACAAGCTCGATGTAACAACGTTTAGTTGGCAGAAAGTATTGGGCGGCGAAGGCGCGCATGGCGTGCTTATTCTGGGGCCGCGCGCTGTCGAGCGGTTGGAAAGCTACACGCCATCATGGCCGCTGCCTAAAGTGTTCCGTTTGATGTCCAAAGGCGCACTCGCCGAAGGCATTTTCAAGGGTGAGACGATTAACACGCCATCGATGTTGGCTGTTGAGGATGTGATCTTTGCGCTGGAATGGGCAAAGACCGTTGGCGGATTGCAGGGGCTCATGGCGCGCAGCAATGCCAATGCAGCTGCGCTCAGCGATATCGTGGCGGCAAGCGACTATCTGGGTTTCCTAGCTGCCGATCCTGCTATCCGGTCGAAAACCTCGGTGTGCTTGACCGTAAAGGGCGCGGACGAAGCGATGATCAAGAAAATGGCATCTTTGCTTGAGGCAGAGGATGCAGCCTATGACATCGCCGGATATCGCGATGCCCCACCGGGCTTGCGCATTTGGTGCGGCGCGACCGTTGATACCGCCGATATTCAGGCGCTCGGGCCTTGGCTCGATTGGGCTTACCACACCGCAAAAGCATAACCCCGTCGCGTCAGCCTGGCTGGCGCCCATCATGTCTCTCGTTTGCCATGGACAAGCGAGATAGGCCCCAGCCGTCGCTGGGGCGATGCCTTAAAAGGATAAAATAATGACCAAACCACGCGTACTTATTTCCGACAAAATGGATCCCAACGCCTCCAAGATTTTCGCTGAACGCGGCTGTGATGTCGATGTCATCACCGACAAAACGCCCGATGAACTTGCCGCGATGATTGGCGATTATGATGGCCTTGCTATCCGTTCGTCGACAAAGGTGACGAAACAAATTTTGGACGCCGCGACGAACCTGAAAGTCATTGGCCGCGCCGGCATTGGCGTCGACAATGTCGATATCCCTTATGCATCGGCCAAGGGCGTTGTCGTTATGAACACGCCATTTGGCAATTCCATCACTACGGCGGAACACGCCATCGCCCTGATGTTCGCGCTTGCGCGGCAATTGCCAGAGGCGAATGCACAAACGCAAGCTGGTCATTGGCCGAAAAATGATTTCATGGGCGTCGAAGTTACCGGCAAGACGCTGGGCTTGATCGGCGCTGGGAATATCGGCTCGATTGTCGCGAGCCGCGCACTTGGGTTGCGGATGAAAGTCGTGGCCTTCGACCCCTTCCTCACCGCCGATCGCGCGATTGAAATGGGCGTCGAAAAAGCGGATTTAGATACGTTGCTCGCCAAGGCAGACTTTATCACCTTGCATACGCCGCTAACCGACCAGACGCGTAACGTCCTATCGAGAGAAAATCTTGCGAAGACCAAAAAGGGTGTCCGCATCATCAACTGTGCACGCGGCGGGTTGATTGATGAAGAGGCGCTGAAAGAGGCGCTGGACAGCGGCCAAGTCGCCGGGGCAGCTTTGGACGTTTTTGCGACCGAGCCAGCGAAGGAATCGCCATTATTCGGCACGCCAAACTTTATCTGCACGCCGCATTTGGGCGCTTCGACCAATGAGGCGCAGGTGAATGTTGCGCTTCAGGTGGCCGAGCAAATGGCGGATTATTTGGTAAATGGCGGCGTTACCAATGCGCTGAATATGCCAAGCCTTTCCGCGGAAGAAGCGCCGAAGTTAAAGCCATATACTACCCTTGCGCAAAAGCTTGGTTCGCTTGTTGGCCAATTGGCGCATGACAATCTCGACAATATCGCGATTGAGGTTGAGGGCGCTGCCGCGGAATTGAATATCAAGCCGATTACTGCCGCGGTACTCGCTGGCTTCATGCGGCGTTTTTCCGATGCCGTGAATATGGTTAACGCCCCGTTCTTGGCGAAAGAGCGTGGTTTCGATATTCGTGAAGTCCGCCACGATAAGACAGGCGCTTATCACACATTGGTGCGCGTCACCGTGAATACCGCGCAAGGCCCACGTTCGGTTGCCGGTACATTGTTTGCCAATAGCGAAGCGCGGCTTGTCGAAATTTTCGGCATCAGCCTTGAGGCGGAGCTTGAAGGCAATATGCTGTACATCGTCAATGAAGATGCGCCCGGTTTCATCGGCCGGGTTGGTACGACCTTGGGTGCGGCCGGATTGAACATCGGCACATTCCATCTGGGCCGTCGCAGCGCCGGTGGTGAGGCTGTCTTGTTGCTTTCAATGGATGCAGCAATCCCCGAAGATATATTGAAACAGCTGAGCACGTTGCCCGGCGTAAAAACCGTAAAGGCGCTGAAGTTTTAAGCGGGGCTTCCCCGCGAGAAGTTTTCGCGTAAAGAGTGCGCATGAATATTCCACCTGATTTGCTGCCCGAAGGGTTTCGCGACCGTCTTCCGCCCCAAGCGGAGGTAGCGGCGCGGGTATCGCGGGCGATGATCGACGTGTTGGCAAGCTATGGCTATGCGCGCGTCGCACCGGCCATGGCGGAATTTGAATCGGTGCTCGCCAAGCATAGCGGCAATGCCGCGCGTAATCAGCATTTGCGCTTTACTGACCCTGTGTCGGGCCACACGCTGGCGCTACGCGGTGATATCACGGTGCAGGTGGGACGGATTGCGACTACGCGCTTAAAGGATGCCCCGCGTCCTTTACGCTTGGCCTATCATGGGCAAGTGCTGCGCCTGCGCGCCAAGCAATTACGCCCAGAACGGGAATTGACCCAATTGGGCGCAGAATTGATCGGTAATGATAGCGTTGCGGCCGCTTGTGAAATTGTGGGCGTGGCCATGGATGCGCTTGAGGCGGCGGGTGTTAAAGACATCACGATCGATTTCACCTTGCCGGATCTCGTCGAACGATTGGCGGAAAAGGCATTGCCCTTGGCGGCGGACAAGATTGATGCCGTCCGGTCTGAGCTGGATATGAAGGATGCAGGCGGCCTGAGCGCGCTGGGTGCCGACGCCTATTTGCCCCTGCTCGCGGCGACCGGCCCATTTGCCGAAGCGGTGGAAAAATTGCGCGCGATTGATGCTGGCGGGGCGTTGGCATCGCGCATTCGTGCCTTGGAAGCCATTGCCAGCACCGTTGCTGGCCGCGCCAATGTGACGCTTGATCCCACCGAACGGCATGGTTTTGAATATCAGAGCTGGTTCGGCTTTACGATTTTCGCCAAGGGCTACAGTGCGGCGCTTGGGCGCGGCGGCACTTATTATATTGACCGTGCCGATGGATCATCGGAACCGGCAACTGGCTTCTCGCTTTATCCCGACCCATTGATTGATCTGGCGGATGAAAGTGCCATCCGGCGGCTTTTCCTGCCACTCGGTACCGATGCGGCGACAGGCGCAAATTTGCGCCATGAGGGTTGGGTTACAGTTGCGGCATTGGATGAAAATGACAGCGCCTTTGTACTCGGCTGCACCCATATTTGGGCAGATGGACAGGCCGTTCCGGTTTGAAATCTTCTCCTACGTAGCTTTAGGGTGGACGCCAGCCTCGCATAATCTTAACGGAGCCTACGGCGAATCCCTTCGTAGGAAAAACCTCCTGCGCAGAAAAAGGCCCCAGAGCTATCTGGCTTTGACAGGGAATATCTGATGGCGAATGTAACCGTAGTTGGCGCGCAATGGGGCGACGAAGGTAAAGGCAAGATTGTCGACTGGCTGGCGGAACGCGCCGATGCCGTCGTCCGCTTTCAAGGCGGGCATAATGCTGGGCACACTCTGGTTGTTGGCGACAATGTCTATAAATTATCGTTGCTGCCGTCAGGTATTGTCACGGGCACATTGTCAATTATCGGCAATGGTGTGGTTCTTGACCCATGGGCGTTGCGCGACGAAATGGCAAAGCTGCGCGGGCAGGGCGTTACTATCACGACCGAGAATTTTGCGTTGGCGGATAACTGCGCGTTAATCTTGCCTATCCACCGTGAGCTTGATGGTTTGCGGGAAGCTGCGGCGGGTTCAGGCAAAATCGGCACCACAGGCCGCGGCATTGGCCCGGCTTATGAAGACAAGGTGGGCCGCCGTGCAATTCGCGTATGTGATTTGGCACATCTGGATGCTTTAGAGGCGCAGCTTGATCGCTTCTGCGCACATCACGATGCCTTACGCGCCGGATTTGGCGAGCCACCGGTTGATCGTGCGCGCTTGATTGCTGACCTGAAAGAAATCGCACCCTTCGTCCTCGAATATGCGCAGCCGGTATGGAAGCGTTTGAACAATGTCCGCAAGGCAGGGGCGCGGATATTGTTTGAAGGCGCGCAAGGCGTATTGCTCGATGTTGATCATGGCACTTATCCGTTCGTAACCTCGTCCAACACGGTCTCCGGCACAGCTGCCTCCGGTTCTGGACTTGGGCCAAATGCGGCGGGCTTTGTCTTGGGTATCGTTAAGGCCTATACGACGCGGGTTGGCTCAGGGCCTTTCCCGACCGAACTTGTGGATGAAACTGGTCAAAGACTGGGTGAACGCGGCCATGAATTTGGTACCGTCACGGGCCGCAAGCGCCGTTGTGGATGGTTTGATGCCGTTATTGTGCGTCAAAGCTGCGCGGTGTCCGGGGTGACCGGCATTGCGCTCACCAAGCTTGATGTGCTCGACGGCTTTGACACGATCAAGATCTGCACTGGCTACCGTTTGAATGGCAAGGTCTATGATTATCTGCCCGCGCATGCAGCAGAGCAAGCCGCCGTTGAGCCCATCTACGAAGAAATGCCGGGTTGGCAGGAAACAACCGCCGGTGCGCGCAGCTGGGCCGACCTTCCGGCCCAAGCGATCAAATATATCACCCGCGTGCAGGAATTAATCGAAACGCCCGTTGCCTTGGTATCCACATCGCCGCAGCGTGAGGATACGATTTTGGTACGCGATCCTTTCGCCGACTAACCTGTTTTCAGTTCTTCCTTAAGCCGCAAGCTAGCGCGCCAGAAAAAGAATGCTGGGACAAGGCCAAGCCACGCGGCGCCATAGAGCACCCATCGAACGCTTTCATCGCCTGCAAGCGGTTTGAACGCGTCTGACATCATGCCGAACAATAATGGCCCAAGACCAAGGCCGATCAAATTTTGCGCGAACAGCATGAATGCGGCCGCGACGGCGCGGGCCTCCGGCTTTACGAGGCCTTGCACACATGCATAAGTCGGGCCGTAATAAGCCGCGTTCAATGCCGATGGCACAAATAACAAGATAATCGCCACGCGCCAGTCGGTGGCGAAATAGCCCAAGAATAAAATCGGCGTGGCAATGACCATGCCCAAGGCTGGGGTGGTCAATAAATGGCGTTTATCAATCTTGCCGAACTTGTCGGCCATCATCCCGCCGAGCCATGTGCCGGCCACACCCGCCACGCCCAAGATAAGGCCAAGTAATAGGCCGGTTTCGCCCGGGCTTAGGCCATGTGAGCGGATGAATAAGATGACCGCCCAAACGCTTTTGCCATAGCTTAGAAACGCCGTGAACGATGCCGCGATTGCCAACATCACAAAGGCACGCGAGCTAAACACTTCTTTCAGTGCGTCTTTGGTGGAAAGAACGTCCCGTGCCTTTTCGCCAGATAATGCGCGCGCGGCGGCCTCGGCCTTGCGTGGTTCGCGCAATATGAAGGGCAGTAAAGCCGCCAATATCAAACCGGGAATGGCAACGGCCATGAATGCCACGCGCCAGCCATAAGCATCGTTCAATGCACCGCCGATGACGAGGCCTAACAAGCTGCCAATCGGAATACCAAGGCCATAAAAAGCCATAGCTGATGATCTTTTTTCCGGCGGGACACTGTCGGTAATGAGCGAATGGGCAGCAGGTGTGCAGCCCGCTTCACCTACGCCGACGCCGACGCGTGCCAGCGCGAGTTGTGCGAAATTCTGCGCCAATCCACATAAGGCCGTCATGGCTGACCAGACCGCTAAGGATATTGATATCAGGCCAACGCGGTTGGTCCGGCTATTGTCCGCATAGCGGGCGATGGGGATGCCCAACAATGTATAGAAAAGGGCAAAGGCAAGGCCCGTAAGCAAGCCAATTTGGGTGTCGGAAAGGTTGAGATCCCTGCTGATCGGTTCAGCCAGAATGTTAACAATCTGCCGATCGAGGAAGTTCAAGACATAGACAATCATCAATATCCACAACAGCAATTTGGGATTGGTAATCGTCGGTTTTGTAGCCGTTCCAACTTGGCTTTTGCCCATGAATATCTCCTCATCCTGCAAAATCTTATGGAATGTTTTTCGACATTGTCAAAGCATTGAAACTTGGCTTCGGCGCGCCTTGTAAACGGCGTGCCGTGCCATTAGTGGAGATAATTAGATAAGTTGGCCACTCTTTCATTGACTGTTGTTCGCTTCACCGCTCTTGGGAAGACATGACTACACGCGAAACGACGGCGTACATGCCGCTCAACGATTTGGACCTTAAACTGTCGTTGGGCGACCGTTTCATGGTGATGGCCTATGGCGCTATTCAATGGCCGTGGTTGCTGCGTAGCCTTCATGGCGGGCGCAAGAAAGACAAGGCTGATCTGCTTGCCTATCTCGGCTTGCCGTTCGACGCGCTGCCGAATTTGGGCAGTTGGAAAGCAGATACACATTTTTTATGGCATATTGTTTCGGCCATCGAAGACATGCGTCCTGCGCAGGTTGTCGAGCTTGGCTGCGGGGCGTCCACCTTTGTTGCCGCCCGCGCGTTGCAGCTTTTTGGTGGCGGAAAAATTGTCAGTTTTGACCAGCATGCGGAATTTGCACAAACAACGCAGGGTTGGATACGCGAGAACAACATGGACGCCGAAATTCGGCATGCCCCATTAGGCGCACCGCCATCTGGCTGGCCGGGGCATTGGTATCAACTATCCGATGTGCCCGACGAAATCGACTTGCTGATCGTCGATGGCCCGCCTTGGGCTATGCATCCACATGTGCGCGGCGCGGCCGCAAGCCTGTTCCCGCTTATCCGCCCTGGCGGTATGGTGCTGATGGATGACGCCGCGCGACCCGGCGAGCGTGTCGTGGCACGGCGCTGGCGCAAAGAGCATGATAACATGGACTTCAAGCTCGACAACCGAGGTGCCAAGGGCACCTTGGTCGGATATAAAAACCCAGCCTAAACTTTGGTTGAAGGCTTTTTGGTTGCTTTTTTCTCGGCGAGATTGAGGCCAGCCTTTCCACCCGCTGCTGTATGCGCAGGGGCATGAGCTGTTTCGGTGTATTCCGGCTGCTCCACCTGAAGCATCCCCTCCCATTTGGTGATGACGGATGTTGCGACCGCGTTGCCGACGACATTGGTCGCGGTGCGGCCCATGTCGAGGAATTGGTCAATCGCCAGGATCAGCGCGACGCCCTCCACTGGAAGGTCGAACATCGCCAGCGTGCCCGTGATGACCACCAGTGAAGCGCGTGGCACGGCGGCGACGCCCTTGGATGAAATCATCAGCGTCAGTAGGATCATGATCTGCGTACCGATGGATAGGTCAATGCCATAAGCTTGCGCGATGAACAGGGTCGCGAAGCTCATATACATCATCGAGCCATCTAGGTTGAAG
Organism: Sphingomonadales bacterium UBA656; assembly: GCA_002299895.1. Taxonomy (GTDB): domain Bacteria; phylum Pseudomonadota; class Alphaproteobacteria; order Sphingomonadales; family Sphingomonadaceae; genus Sphingorhabdus_B. The sequence continues at coordinate 45,435 of DBOC01000015.1, forward strand.
CTGTAGCCCAAAGGCAGCATGAAGCCCGAAATACGACGCGGAACACCAAATCGGTCAAGCTGTTCAAACAATTTTGGTAGGGCCGCTTCGCTCGATGCAGTCGAAAATGCGATCAACATTGGTTCGCGAATGTAACGGATGAGCGCCCAAATGCGCCGACCCAGAAAGATCGCGCCGATAGACAGAAGAATGGCCCATAACAATGCCAGCGACAGATAGAATTCCGTCACCAGTTCCAAATAAGTTGCAAGGATGGCGAGACCACTTTTCGAAACAACGGCAGCCAATGCACCGAAAACGGCGACAGGCGCGTAACGCATGACATAATGCGTGATCTGCAGCATCATTTCGGCGAGTGACTCTGCACCCCGCACCAAAGGCGCGCCCTTTTCACCCAAGGCGGAAAGCGCGATGCCAGCGAACAAAGAGAACACCAAAATTTGCAAGATATTGTTGGTCGCCATCGCTTCAAAAGCGTTTTTGGGGAAAATCGAAAGAATGAATTCCCAAAAGTCTAGCTTCTTGACCTCGCCAATCGTCGCTGCCGCATTGGTAACCGTGTCAACTGGCGCCCCGATACCGGGTTGAAAAAAGTTCACCATCAACAAGCCAAGGCCAATCGAGATGAAGCTGGCGATGATAAACCATGTAATGGCGCGGAAACCGATACGACCAAGCGCAGAGCTGTCGCCCATATGCGCTATGCCGACGACAATGGTCGACAGAATAAGCGGCGCAACCAACAATTTAATGAGGTTCAAAAAAATATCAGAAAGAAGTTTGAATGTCTTCGTGAGATACTCAAACTGCGTGCTGTCCTGCGCGAAATTGACATGGACAGCGTAGCCGACCGCTACGCCTAAAATCATGCCTGCCAATATCCACAATGTTAGCCGTTTATCCACGCAATCCTCCGAACATTCTTTGTTTCGCACAACGCTACACAGGAGCAATGGCTGTCGCAACAAGTTACAGACGTGACTTGTTTAAAGGTGAGAAACGCGTCATAAGTCTTGTAATATAATTACAACACACTTTGTCGTTGAAGATGGCACATAACCAGACGCTTGCGGGCTCAGGAGATCATTTCATGGCGGCCGCCAAAATTGCTAAAAATAGCGTAAAAATAGACAAAACCCTTTTGAAAGACATGGTTTCGGCCTTTGCCGAGACAGCTCTGCCGGGCGAAAATGAAGGTTTTGATGCCAAGGCGGCGGAGGATGCCGCGCGCTTTGCAATCGAAACCGGCCTGCATCGCAAGGCGGGCACTGCAGCCATCGCGCTGGATAGCTTTACCGATGCGCATGGCCGTTTGATGATGCGTATAGCGCTGAATAATGATGACATGCCCTTTTTGGTGGATTCGGTGTCTGCGGCCGCGGCCGCTTGCGGCATATCCGTGAATCGCATCATTCATCCGGTGTTGAGCGTAACCCGTGATGACGCCCATAGGCTTTCATCGATCAGCCGGACACGACGCGATGGGCTGCCGCGTGAATCTTTCATTTATCTTGAAACAGCGCGCGTTGATGCCAAGGAACGTCGTCTGCTTGCGGCGCATTTGGCGGCTGTACTCGCCGATGTTCGCGGTGCGGTGACCGATTGGCAAGCTATGCTCGCGGCCTTGTCCGCCGACGCCGACAGCCTACCGGAGTGCGAAGGCACGGCGCTTATCCGCTGGTTCCATCATAATAACATGACGATATTGGCGCATGAACGGATCAGCAGCGATGGCACGCGCGCCAACCGCCTTGGATTGTCGCGGGTCAGCGACGCGCCGGTGCTTTCCGAAGATAGCGTCAGCCTTGCCATAAATTGGTTTGAAGCAGGGGGCGTTGCGCCCTTGGTGCTGAAATCCAACCGTGTTTCAACGGTGCACCGCAATGTGCAATTGGACTTGATCGTCATTCCGGTAAAAACCGGCGATCGGGTGACGGGCCTGTCTGTCACCGCAGGGCTTTGGACCAGCGCGGCGCTGGCAACCGCTTCGGATGCCATCCCCGTGCTCAGATCACATCTGGCATCGCTGATGACGCGTTATGGCTTTGACCCATCGGGCCATGCCGGCAAGGCTATGACTCATGCACTGACGGCGCTGCCGCACGATCTTTTGGTGGCGCTCAAGCTGGAAGATTTGGAACGCGTAACGCTGACTGCCATGTCGCTGACCGACCGACCGCGGCCTAAGCTGATTGCGCTCCGCTCGCCACTGGGGCGGCATTTGTATATCTTTGTATGGCTGCCGCGCGATGACGTATCGACAGGCATCCGTAAGCAAATCCAGACGATGTTGATGGATGCTACCGGTGGCGCCTTACTGGGCTGGACCATCGGATTGGAAGACGGCGGCGTCGCCTTGCTGCGATATATGCTGGATTTACCAGACCGTGGACAGAAAGTGGACGAAGCCAGTCTGGATGCAAAGCTTGAGCTGATGGTCCGTGGGTGGGAGCCAGCGGTTGAGGCTGCATTGGCGCAGCTGACCGATGAAAAGCGCGCGGCCGCCATGCTCGTGCGCTACGGTGCTGGCTTTCCAGCCAATTATCGCAGTAGCTATTCTACCGACGAAGCTGCGCGGGATATGATTGGTTTGCTCGCCATGGAACGCGATCACAGCAAGATCACGCGTTTGTTCGAGGAAGATGGCAAGCTTCGATTGAAAATATACAGTAATGGCGGCGCGTTGCCTTTGAGCGATGTCGTGCCCGCGCTGGAGAATTTCGGTTTTGATGTTCTGGAGGAATCGCCGACCGCATTGGCGGACGGCCATTATATCCATGACTTTCATCTGGCCCTGCGTGGCGGCCATATTTCAGCCTTGTTAGAAAAGCGGCAGGTTGTTGAAGCCGCGTTGAGCCAAGTCTTGGATGGCAGTTTTGAAAATGATGTTTTCAATCAACTCGTCACCATTGGCGGGCTCGCGCCGCAATCGGTCATCTGGCTGCGCGCATGGTATCGCTATTTGCGGCAAACGGGCGTGACGTATGGCATGCCAACAGTGGTGTCAGCTTTGGCCAAAAACGCCAATGTGACGCGGTCCATCATTGCCTTGTTCGATGCCTTGCATAATCCTGCACATAACGGTCATCGGGACAAGGACGCCGCCAAATTTGAAAAGGCGATTACTGCTGACTTGGCAGCGGTTTCGGCGATCGACGAAGATCGTATATTGCGGCGGTTTTTGGCGGTGGTTCTGGCAACATTGCGCACCAACGCGTTTTCCGCAGCGTCGGCAGAAGCATTGGCATTCAAACTGGATTGCGCGAAAGTCCCCGGCCTGCCTGCGCCTTTGCCGTGGCGGGAGGTGTTCGTCTATTCGCCCCGCGTGGAGGGCATTCACTTGCGCGCTGGACCTGTTGCGCGTGGCGGCCTGCGCTGGTCCGACCGGCGCGATGACTTCCGGACGGAGGTTTTAGGCCTGATGAAGGCGCAGCGCGTTAAAAACGCGGTAATTGTGCCGACCGGTGCCAAAGGTGGCTTTTACCCCAAGCGTCTACCCGACATGCGGATTGACCGGGATGCATGGTTTGCCGAAGGCACAGAGGCCTATAAAATCTTTATCCGGACGTTGCTGTCGATCACCGATAACATCGTCAATGACCGGATCGTGCATCCGGACAATGTGGTCATTCGCGATGGTGATGATCCCTATTTCGTTGTTGCAGCTGACAAGGGCACGGCGACATTTTCCGACACCGCCAATGCCATCGCGCTGGAACGCAATTTCTGGCTTGGGGATGCGTTTGCGAGCGGTGGCTCGGTTGGATATGACCATAAAGCGATGGGCATAACCGCAAAGGGCGGCTGGTTATCGGTGCAGCGCCATTTTGCCGAAATGGGCATTGATATCCAAAAGGAACCCGTCACGGTTGCGGGTGTCGGCGATATGTCGGGCGACGTTTTCGGCAATGGTATGTTGCTTTCCAAGACGCTGAAAATTGTTGCGGCGTTCGACCATCGACACATCTTCCTCGATCCCAATCCCGACCCGGCGACCAGTTGGAAAGAACGTCAACGTTTGTTCAACCTGCCGCGTTCCAGCTGGCTCGATTATGACGCAAAGTTGATTTCCAAGGGCGGCGGCGTGTTTGCCCGCACGGATAAAATCATCAAAACGACTCCTGAAATCAGGAATTTGCTCGACATTGATGCAAAAGAAATTGAGCCATCGGCATTGATGACCGCGATATTGAAAGCGCCGATTCAGTTGCTGTGGTTCGGTGGCATAGGGACCTATATAAAGGACCGGAGCGAAAGCCATTTGGACGTCGGCGATCCCGGTAATGATTTCATTCGTGTCAACGGCGCAGATGTCCAGGCCCAAGTCATTGGCGAGGGCGCAAACCTTGGCGTGACGCAGGCTGGACGCATTGGCTTTGCCCTGCGCGGAGGTCGGATCAATACAGACTTCATCGACAATAGCGCGGGCGTTGATTGTTCCGACAATGAAGTGAACATCAAAATCGCTCTGAATGCGCAGATGCGCGCAGGCAAGTTAAAGGAAACTGCCCGCAATGTCTTGCTCGCGGAGATGACCGACGCCGTGGCGCATTTGGTGTTGGAAGATAACCGTCTGCAAACGCTGGCCTTGTCTATTGCAGAAACCGGCGGCGCCGGCGATTTGCCTGCTTATGTAAGGCTTATCGAGATTTTTGAAGGTGCTGGCCGATTGGACCGTGTGGTTGAAGGGCTGGCACCCAATGAGGAACTGTTCCGGCGCGCCAGCGAAGGGCGCGGGCTCACGCGGCCTGAATTGGCGATTTTGCTCTCCACAGCGAAACTGACAGCGCAGGATGGGGTTGAGGAAGCACCTTTGGCGCAAGACCGATCGATGGACGGTGAGCTTCTGGCTGCATTCCCTGACGCGATGGTCAAATCGCATAAGTCGGCGATTTTGGGACACCGGCTGCGCAAGGAAATCATCGCCACAAAATTGGCCAACCGCATGATCAACCGGCTGGGCATGTTGCACCCATTTGAATTGGCGGAAGAGGAAGGCTGTAGCCTAGGCGATGTTGCGGCGGCCTTTGCCATAGCCGAGAGCATTTATGATCTGCCGTCTTTGTGGAACGCGATAGATACAATTACGATGCCGGAATCGACGCGGCTGATGCTTTTCAATCAAGCGGCACTAGAGGTACGCGCGCAAATGGCGGATATCATCCGCAATGCCCATGAAGGTCGCGATGTCGCGGCGGCGACGGCGGTATATGCGCCCGTGGTGAAAAAGCTAACCGCTGCATTGGACAGGCTTGTACCCCATGATGTAAGGCTTCAGACCGAACGCTTTGGTGCGCGGTTAACCGAAAATGGCGCGCCACATTCAATTGCAGACCGTCTGGTGCAACTGGCACAGTTGGATGGTGCGATTGGTCTGGCAGCGCTTTCATCAACGCAGAAGGCTGATGTAACTGCGCTGACGCCCGCCTTTACGGCACTTGGCGAGGCGCTAGGTTTGAGCTGGGCACAGGGAACCGCCATGCAAGTTGATCCGCAGGATCCGTGGGAGCGGCTGTTGGTGGCAGGGTTGGCACGCGACTTCCAAACCATGCGCCTCGACTTTCTGCGGCGTCGGGCGGCGAAAAAACCGCTTGAGGATACACAAGACTGGCTGGCGGCCAACGCGGTGCGTGTGCGGGCATTTAAGGCAATGGTGGATCGTGCCCGCATGGCAGGTGCGCCGACCCCCGCGATGTTGGCACAAATTGCGGGGCAGGCGCGCGTATTACTGGGCCGGTAACGCAAAACACTTAGTCAAAAACCACATCGCTCCAGCGCCGGCCGGAGCTTATCTCGCCTATCGGTTTCGACTATGAGACGTGATGGGCCCGAGCCTGCGCTGAGGCGACGCGGTTAGCGTAGGGGGTTTCGCAATGTTTAAGCGACTGCCTCTGCTGCCCGCTTATAGATGCTGTTGAGCGGGCTGCGGAAAAGCTTCATCACCATGGGTTCGAAAAATGAAAGCGGTAGCGTGTCATAATCCGGATCAAAGGATGGGCAGTCATATTTGTCGATAAACTCTTCGGTATCGGCAAACCACTGATGCCCGCGAAATTGCTCGCGCATGTCGCGGTCAAGGCCAAGATGGTGGAAGAAATTATGCCCCTGAAAAATGCCATGATTCTGCACAATCCAAAGAATTTTTTCCGACACAAATGGTTTCAATATCGCCGCAGCAATGTCGGGATGGTTGGCGGCGCCCAGCGTATCGCCAATATCATGCAACAAGGCCATCACCACATATTCCTCGTCCCGGCCATCGCGATGGGCGCGCGTCGCGGTTTGTAAGGAATGCGTCAGCCGGTCGACGGCAAAACCACCAAAATCTCCATCGAGCAATTTCAGATGGTCCAAAATCCGGCGTCCGCCATTTTGCGAAAACGGGATATTGTGCCGCATGATGATCTGCCAATCCTCTTGCGTGCTTTGCGCCATATCGTGAAAATTGGCGCGTTCTTCTTGGTTGTCCATTGGCCTATCCTCTCGCCTTTAATGCTTAACATTGTTGGCAGACGAAACAAGGGCTTCATGCGCGCGCGAAATACGGCTAGACCAAAAATATGGCGGTATTAGAGCTTACAGATAAACCTTTCTTTGCGGACAAGAACCGCGCTTTTTGGAACTTGCATTCGGCTGGTTGGGCGGGGGCGGTCATATTGCGCGCCGCATCCGGCATCGCGCAGGGGCAGCCTGTCAGCTTCTTGGTGCCAATTCTGATTTCTGCGGTGACGGGCTATTCGATCACGTTGCTTTTGTCGGTGATATATCGGTTCTTGATTGATCAACGGCCGTTTATCACATGGAGCCTGACCTTTGTGTCTGTCTCGCTCGCGACATTGGGTTATGCTTATTTGGACGTTTGGGTGCTGCAAACCATTCGGGATGGCGTCGATGAAACGCCCTTTGCGCAATTATGGCTGGCCGCGATTTACATTAACTCGGTGCTGTTGGCGGCATGGTCCGCATTATATTACGCGATCAATTATTTTGTCCGCGCAGAAGAGCAAGCGGATCAGATGATGCGGCTGGAGGCACAGGCGACCAGCGCGCAACTTACGATGCTGCGGTATCAGCTTAACCCCCATTTCCTTTTCAATACATTGAATAGCATTTCGACCTTAGTGCTCTTGAAACAGACCGATCAAGCCAATGCTATGCTTTCGCGGCTGTCGTCATTCCTGCGCTTTACGCTGATCAACGAAGCAGCTGCAAAAGTGCCGCTGACTCAGGAAATTGAGACATTGAAATTGTATCTCGATATTGAAAAAATGCGGTTTGAAGAGCGCTTACGGACATATTTCACCATAGAATCTTCGGTCGAAAACGCGTTGGTTCCTTCATTGTTACTTCAGCCCTTGGTCGAAAATGCGATCAAATATGCGGTAACGCCTAAGGAAGAAGGGGCTGATATTTCGGTAACCGCGCAACTCGTCGGCCAAAGGGTGCGGATCATCGTTTCAGACACTGGCCCGGGCTTGCAGCCGGGGCAGCAAGACCAAAGTCTATCCACAGGTGTTGGCATGGCGAATACGCGGGAGCGTTTGTCGCAAGCTTATGGTGAGGACCAACGCTTTGAACATTATGTAAAAGCTGACGGAGGGTTTGAGGTGTTGTTGGAACTACCTTATCAAAACCGGATTATCGCAGGAGAAGACATTCAGGCGGGGGCACAACAGCAAGGAAAAATATCCGCATGACTATTCGCACAATATTGGTCGACGATGAAAAGCTCGCTATTCAAGGTCTCGAACTACGCCTTCAACCTTTTGATGATATCGAAATTGTGGCCATTTGCCACAATGGGCGTGAGGCCATTCGCAAGATCAAGACCTTAAAACCGGACTTGGTTTTTCTGGATATTCAAATGCCGGGCTTTGATGGCTTTTCGGTTGTGCAAGGCGTGATGGACATCGACCCGCCCTTGTTCGTCTTTGTAACTGCTTATTCCGAACATGCGATTAAGGCGTTTGAGGCGCAGGCCATTGATTATTTGATGAAGCCCGTGGAGCCGGAGCGGCTGGCTGATACCATGGACCGCGTGCGGAGCCGGCTGTCGGAAAAGCGGACATCGGATGAGCTCGACCGCCTGCGTAATGTCATCAACGAAGTCGCGCCCGATGCGGCGGACAATTTGGGTTCGGTGGAGGATGATTTGGCATCCACACGCTTTGAAAAGCTGATTAACGTCAAGGATCGCGGCCAGATTTTCCGCGTCGAGGTCGCGAGCATTGAACGCATTGATGCAGCAGGTGATTATATGTGCATCTACACCGCTGACAATTCGCTGATCCTGCGCGAGACCATGAAGGATCTGGAAAAACGGCTCGATCCCCGCACCTTCCAACGTGTGCACCGTTCAACGATTGTCAATCTTGACCAGGTGCGTCAGGTGAAGCCCCATACCAATGGCGAATGCTTTTTGGTGCTGGAATCGGGCGCTCAGGTAAAAGTCAGCCGGTCCTACCGCGACGTCGTTGCCCGTTTCGTCCATTAAGGAAATAGGTGTGAAGCAAATCAGCCATTCAACCCGCATGAAGGCGAGCGATTTTCATCCCTATATCCTCGAAATCTTTGATGGCTATGTCCATGGCAAGCTGACCAAGCGGGAATTCTTGCGGGAGGCTGGCAAATTTGCGGCGGCTGGTGTCACGGGGTTGATGATCCTTAATCAGCTACAGCCCGATTACGCGCTGGCGCAGCAAGTGAAGGCGGATGATCCTGCGATTATTACCGCACGCGTCACGGTGCCGAGCCCCGATGGCCATGGTAGCATCAATGGCTTGTTGGCGAAGCCCGCCAAAGCAAAGGGCAAGCTGCCAACCGTACTTGTCATCCATGAAAATCGCGGGCTTAACCCTTATATTGAGGACGTAGTCCGGCGCTTGGCTAAGGCTGGCTATATGGCGCTTGGTCCTGATGGCCTGTCCTCGGTCGGCGGCTATCCTGGAAATGACGAAACGGGCCGCGCATATCAGGCGAAGCTAAATCCGGCCAAGTTGCTGGAGGATTTCTTTGCGAGCTTTGAATATTTGCGTGATCATCCCGAAAGCACGGGCAAGGTAGGCGCGGTTGGTTTTTGCTATGGCGGCGGCGTGTGTAATGCGCTTGCGGTGGCCTATCCTGAAATGGCGGCATCGGTACCTTATTATGGCCGTCAGCCAAGGGTAGAGGAAGTGCCTGCGATTAAAGCGCCATTGCTGATCCATTATGCTGAGGTAGATGAACGTATCAACGCGGGCTGGTTGCCCTGTCAGGCCGCACTGATCGCCAACCAGAAACGCTTTGCAGTGCATTTCTACCCCGGCACGCAGCATGGTTTTCACAATGACAGCACGCCGCGTTTCGACACAGCGGCAGCGGAATTGTCATGGACCAGAACGCTGGCGTTTTTTGAAGAAAATCTGCGTTAACGCCGTTCGGCAAAGAATTTTTTGAGCAAGGCGGCGGATTCGTCTGCCGCGATGCCGGCATATATCTCCGGCCTGTGGTGTAGCGTCGATTGTTCAAATAAACGGGGGCCATGCGCCACAGCGCCGCCTTTGGCATCGTCCGCGCCATAATAAAGCCGCGCAATGCGGGCATGGGCAATCGCGCCGGCACACATGGCGCAGGGTTCCAGCGTGACCCACAGATCGCATCCGGTCAGGCGGTCATTGCCCAGATAGGCTGCTGCCTCTCGAATGGCGATGATTTCGGCATGTGCGGTCGGGTCGTGGCTTTCCATCGGACGATTGGCACCGCGCCCGATAATGACCCCGTCCTTGACGATGATCGCGCCAACGGGCACTTCGCCGTGCACAGCCGCCGTCCGCGCAAGATTGAGCGCTTCATCCATCATTTCGCGGGCTTTGGTCAGGGACATGCTATTTTGCTAGCGCAGATTCCTGCTTTTGGCCACACATCGGCTTGACCTTTTCGGCGTGGAGGGTTAGGGGCAGCGACTTTCGCGGGTCAGTGATTCCGCATACACTTATTTTATACAGGACATATATCATGGCGCGCATCTGCGAACTCACCGGTAAAGGCCGTCTTGTCGGCAACAATGTGAGCCACGCCAACAACAAGACAAAGCGCACATTTCTGCCAAATCTGCAGAATGTTACCTTGTTGTCGGACGCACTTGAGCAAGGCTACAAGTTCCGCGTTTCGACCCATGGTCTGCGTTCGGTTGAGCATGTTGGCGGCCTCGACAATTGGTTGTTGAAGACTTCCGACGAGAAGCTTTCGGCCAATGCGCGCAAGGTGAAAAAAGAAATCGCCAAGAAGCAAAAAGCTGCGGCGTAATACTTTAGGCTGCTGACGCGGCCTTTTGCTAAAGCGAATCACAAGCCGGGGGCAGTAATGCTTCCGGCTTTTTCGTTACAACTGAAACTTGTCTGTTTTGGCTTTATCCGGCAAGGCGACAGCATGAATGCATCTCTCGAATCCGCGCGCGCGTCCATCCGGCCTTATCATCGCCAGTCAGAACCAGAAGTGCTCACACCACTGGTCGCCGCCGCCACGGTCGATGGGGCAATGCGCGATGCTATCGTGCGCAGCGCACGCAGCCTGCTCGATGATTTGCGAGACGCGCAGGCCGATGGCTGGGTAAACTCATTTTTGCAGCAATACCGGCTTGGTACTGAAGAGGGCACCGCGCTCTTGTCACTAGCCGAGGCCTTTTTGCGCGTGCCCGACCCGCAGACGGCGGATTTGTTAATTGCGGACAAGCTGACCGACGCTGATTGGAGCGATCACACGGGGCAATCGTCGAGCATGCTGGTCAATAGCGCCACATGGGGCTTAGTGCTTGGTAAGGCCGTTCTGGGCGACAGCACGAGCACATTGAAACGGCTGATTGCAAAAGCAGGCGAGCCCTTTGTCCGTCAGGCAGTGGGCGCCGCCATGCGATTGATGGGACAAGTCTTTGTCATGGGCCGTGACATTGATGAAGCGATGAAACGCATGGAATCGAAAGACAATCGCGGCTTTACCGCGAGCTTCGACATGCTGGGCGAGGCGGCGCGGACCAAATCGGATGCCGAGCGTTATTTCCAATCCTATGCAGCCGCAGTCGCTGCCGTGGGCCGCGTCCCCGCACGCGGCCATAGTGTCTCTGTCAAACTATCCGCGCTCCACCCGCGCTACGAAACCGCGCAAAGCGCAAATTGCGTGCCGGAGCTGGCCGCTATGGTGCGCGAACTGGCGCGTTCTGCGGCATCCTTGGGTGTCCAACTGACGGTTGATGCGGAAGAAGCAGCTCGGCTGGAGATGAGCCTCGACATCATTGAGGCCGTGGCCCGTGATCCCGCTTTATCGGGCTGGGATGGGCTTGGCATGGCGGTGCAAGCTTATTCCAAACGCGCCCGTCCCGTTCTCGCCTGGGCCGATGCGTTGGGCCGCGACACATCGCGTATCATGCAAGTCCGCTTAGTGAAGGGCGCTTATTGGGATAGCGAAATTAAACATGCGCAGGAACGCGGCCTGCGTGACTTTCCGTTGTTCACGCGCAAGGCAGCAACCGATGTGTCCTATCTTGCTTGCGCCAAAGATATGCTCGCGGCGGGTAACATCCGTCCGGCCTTTGCGACGCACAATGCCCTTACCGTTGCGACCATCCTCCAATGGACAGAGGGACATCGCGATTTTGAATTTCAGCGGCTCCACGGCATGGGGGAGGGGCTGTTTGACCGCCTCGTGCGCGCGGAAGGCTATAATTGCCGCACTTATGCACCCGTTGGGGGGCATCGCGACTTGCTCGCTTATCTTGTCCGCCGCTTGTTGGAAAATGGCGCGAACAGTAGCTTTGTGCATCAATTGGCGGATCAATCGATCAGCGAAGACGAATTGCTGGCGGATCCGGTAGAAAAAATCATGTCGGTTGGTGGCACACGCCATCCCGCAATTGCCGCGCCAGCGGATCTTTATCAGCCAGAGCGGCTGAACAGCAGCGGCCTTGATCTGGATGACGCGGTTATATTGCAAGAAGCAGCTGCCGCAGTCGCAAAGCCATTGAACTTGCAGGATGACATGCACGTTGGTTCGGCGGAGGCTGTGACAGCTGCGCTTGTGGCCTATCCGGAATGGTCCGGCACCTCCGTCGAGGCCCGCGCCGATTGCCTGGATCGTCTGGCAGATTTACTGGAGGAAAACCGCAGCCAACTGATGGCGCTTGCGGTGCAAGAGGCCCGCAAAACAATTCCCGACGCGTTGTCCGAAGTACGCGAGGCGATTGATTTCTGCCGTTATTACGCCGCGCGCGCGCGCACCGACTTGCGCCCGATTGAATTGCCGGGGCCAACGGGCGAACGCAACGTCCTGCGCCATGAAGGGCGCGGTGTTTGGATCGCGATTGCCCCGTGGAATTTCCCGCTGGCCATTTTCCTTGGCCAGGTCGTAGCAGCCTTGGTTGCTGGCAATACGGTTGTGGCGAAACCCGCGCCGCAAACGCCGGCCATTGGTCGGTTCGCGGTAAAATTGACGCATAAGGCTGGTGTGCCACAGGGCGCGTTGCAGATTGTGACGGGCGCAGGCGATGTCGGCGCTGCGCTTACCGCGGACACGCGCATAGCAGGCGTGGTATTCACAGGCTCGGTCCCGACCGCCAAGGCGATTGCCCGCAATTTGTTGGCTGATGATGAACGGCCTTTGGTACCATTGATCGCTGAAACAGGCGGCTTGAACGCGATGATTGTCGATTCAACGGCCTTGTCCGAACAAGTTGTGCGCGATGTTATCGTGTCGGGCTTTCAATCCGCTGGCCAACGTTGTTCGGCCTTGCGATTGTTGCTGCTGCAAGAAGATATTGCGGAGCATACGCTAGAAATGCTGCGCGGGGCGATGGATGTACTCCATGTGGGCGACCCTGCGGATTCCGCCACGGATATTGGTCCGGTAATTGATCAGGCGGCCTATGATGTATTGATGGCCTATCGTGCCAGCGTGAAAGACCGGATCATCCACGAAATAGCGGTTCCAACAAATGGGCTGTTCGTGCCGCCGACGGTCATCCAACTCGATGATATCAGCGCGTTAAACCGCGAATTTTTCGGCCCATTGGTGCATGTCGCAACTTGGAAAGCGGGCACGTTGGACGCGACCATCGCCCAAGTTAACGCCAAGGGTTTTGGCCTAACGATGGGGCTGCACAGCCGTATTGCAGGCAGCAGCGTATTGGTCGAACAATTGGCCCGCGTCGGCAATCTATATATCAACCGTTCGATGATCGGCGCGGTGGTTGGTAGCCAACCCTTTGGTGGTGAGGGCCTGTCCGGTACGGGTCCCAAGGCTGGCGGGCCGCATTATCTCTATCGTTTCTGCGCAGAACGTACGACAAGCACCGATACGACAAGCGCAGGCGGCAATGCGTCCTTGCTCTCATTGGATGATAATTAGGACCTGACCCTTAATATCGCGCTTGCTTGGGCATCGCTGTTGGTGGCAAAGGGACAATATGTCCGGAACAGAAAACAGCCCGCCCCGCCTTGCCGGCGGCATCTTCATTGCCTTGGGGCTTTTAATCGGCGCCATAATTGGCGTTGCTATGGATCAACCATCTGCGGGCGCAGTTATCGGCATGGCCATCGGCACCGTTATTGCGGTGGCGATATGGGTCATGGATCGCAAGCGTCGTTAAGGGATACAGTCATATGTGGAAGCATGTACGCAACATCATTTTGATCCTCATTGTTCTGGCGCTTGCTGGCATTTGGTACATCACGCGGCCTGATGTGGCCCAACTGTCGTTGGATGCCGTGACCGGCGCGTCGCCGCAAATTACCGCGCCGCGTGAACAGATTTTCCCAACCATCAAAGTGGCGGAAGTAGATCGCTGGAAAGCCGGCGAAGCCCCTATCGCTGCGCCGGGACTGATCGTTGAACGTTTTGCCGAAGGCCTCGATCATCCGCGCAATCTATATACGCTGCCCAATGGTGACATTTTGGTCGCCGAAACAAACTCGCCACCGCGTGACCTTGGCGGCGTTGAAGGTTTCGTGATGAAATGGCTGATGGGCAAAGCGGGTGCCGGTGTTCCTTCGGCGAACCGTATCACCTTGCTGCGTGATGTCGATGGTGATGGAAAGGCCGAACTAAAAACGCCATTTCTGACAGGGCTGAATTCGCCGTTCGGCATGGTCCTGATTGGCGAGAAATTGTATGTTGCCAACACCGATGGCTTGGTCGTTTTCCCATATAAAACGGGTGATACGAAAATCACCGCCAAGGGTAAGGAGCTGACAAAGTTCAACGCCAAGGCGCCTAACAATCATTGGACTCGCAACCTTGCAGCATCCCCCGATGGCAAGAAAATCTACATTGCAGTGGGATCGAACAGCAATATTGGTGAGCATGGCATGGAGACCGAAAACGGCCGTGCGATGGTGTTGGAATATGACATCGCTAAGGACAAGAAAATCCCTTACGCCATTGGTATGCGCAATCCCGTTGGTCTCGATTGGGACAAAAAGGGCCGTTTGTGGAGCGTCGTAAACGAACGCGATATGTTGGGTTCCGATATGGTGCCGGATTATCTGGCGCTTGTGGAATTTGGCGCCGATTATGGTTGGCCGCAACATTATTGGGGCGGGTTTACGGATTTCCGTGTTTCACCGCCAAAGCCTGAAAAGCGCGAATATGAACGCCGTCCTGATTATGCCTTGGGCGCGCACACAGCGCCGTTGGGCCTTGCCTTTGGCTATAATGGCAAATTGGGGGCAGGCCTGAGTGAAGGGGCGTTTGTTGCCCGTCACGGTTCTTGGAACCGCAAGCCTGTGTCGGGCTATGACGTGATTTTCGTTCCCTTTGCCAAGGGTGAACCTTCAGGCAAGCCCATCAATGTCCTAACAGGCTTTTTGGACAAGGACGGCAATGCGCAAGGCCGCCCAACGATGCTTGCGATGGCAAGGGATGGATCCTTGTTGGTCAGCGATGACGTCGGCAACATCATCTGGCGCGTGCGGGCGAAGAACTAAATTTTCCGCCCCGCGCGGCCCGCAAGCTCAATGGTGTAATGCCACGCGATCCGGCCTGAACGGCCCCCGCGCCCTTGGGCAAAACCTAATGCGTCGGCTTCGTCCCAGTCCAAGTCGAAATGGCTGGCATAGCTGCTGACCATGCGCAGATATGCATCCTGATCAGGATATTGAAAACCCAGTTTCAGGCCAAATCGGTCGGCCAAGGCAAGGCTGTCGTCGATGGCATCGCGCGCGTTCATGGCGTCAGCCTGTTCATTATTGTCGCGCTCGACGATGTTCCGGCGGTTGGATGTAACGCAAAGCCGGACATTGTTGGGACGCGCCTCAACCCCGCCCTCCAGCAACGACCGCAATAGGCGCGCATTTTGGTCATGTGGCTCGAACGAAATATCGTCGATGAACAGCAAATAACGCCGACCCGACGCGCCAAGTTCTTCAAACAAGGCGGGCAGGCTCGTCAAATGACTTGCGGCGGCTTCGACCAAGGCGATGAAGAAACCATCATCCTGTAGTGCAGCCACCACCGATTTAACCAAGGCTGATTTCCCCATGCCGCGTGCGCCCCATAACAGGACATCATGCGCTGCTGCGCCCGAGGCATGTCGCCGGCAATTTTCATACAGATCGGTCTTTTGCCGGTCGACCCCGACAATCAGATCAATGGGCAGTGGCTTGAAACCCTGTACCGCTGCCAAGGTCGTTCCGTTCCAATGATAAGCGGGGGACGACGACAGATCGATGGGTGGCGCGGGCGGCGGGGACAGCCGCTCCAGCGCTTCGGCGATCCGTTTCAGCGCCTGCTCGTTCAAGCAGCCAAATCCTCGGCATCCAGGGTGTAGAGCAATTCCGCCCCCGATATTGCAGTGCCTTTATAGGCCAAAGCCTCTGGTACCATGACGTCCAGATAATAACGGCAAGCCGCGACCTTACTGCGCAAAAATGCGCTGGTGTCACAATCGGCAATCTCGGCTTGCGCGGCGCGCAACTGCTTCAACATCAACCAACCTGATGTGACGACCGCCATCATATTTGTATAAGCATAGCTGCCTGCCAAACGGTCATCAACCTCCGCACCGATGAGATATTCAGTGACTTCAGCGGTTGCCGCGCACAGCGCAGACAGACCCGAATGGTCTGCCGCATCTGCGGCAATCGCCGTAAGGTGATTGCGGATAACATCGCCGCCTTGCATCGCCAGTTTACGGCCAACCAAATCCGCCGCCTGAATGCCATTGGTGCCTTCGTAAATCGCGGCAATACGAATATCGCGATAATATTGCGCGGCACCCGTTTCCTCGACAAAGCCCATGCCGCCATGCACTTGAATGCCCAGCGAGGCAATTTCGCTGCCCATGTCGGTGCCATAGGTTTTGGCCAGTGGCGTCAACAAATCGACCATCTCCTGCGCACCTGCTTCACCAATTGTGGCGCGATCCACATAGCCGGAGGCGAGATACAATAAGGCGCGGATTGCCTGCGTGCCGGCCTTCATCCGCATCAACATACGACGCACGTCGGGATGCTCAACAATCGCGACAGGTGCACGCGATGGTCCGCTTGCCTTGGCCGACTGCACCCGCTCGCGCGCGAACCAGATTGCCTTTTGCGTTGCGGCCTCGGCAATTTGCACACCTTGCAGACCGACATTGAGCCGCGCGTTATTCATCATCGTGAACATCGCTCGCATGCCGCCAAATTCAGGACCAATGAGTTCGCCAATACATTCGCCTTCTTCGCCAAAGGCCAAGACGCAGGTGGGCGAGGCGTTAAGTCCCATCTTATGTTCGATTGATACGACCTTGATATCATTGGCATTACCGATGCTGCCATCGGCATGAACTTGATATTTGGGCACTAAAAACAGCGAAATGCCCTTGGTCCCGGCGGGACCATCGGGGGTGCGGGCGAGGACCAAATGGACGATATTTTCCGCCATGTCATGGTCGCCAAAGCTGATGTAAATTTTTGTGCCTTTGATCTGGTAAGTGCCATCACCGCGCGGGGTGGCGGTCGACTTCAGCGCGCCGACGTCGGACCCAGCCTGTGGCTCGGTCAGGTTCATCGTGCCTGAATAGGCGCCCGTTGAAAGCTTGGGCAGAAACAATTCTTTCTGCCGATCGGTGCCATGATGGTTAATCGCTTCAATCGCGCCCACCGACAAAATAGGGCAAAGCGCAAAGGCCATATTTGCCCCGCCAAGCGAATCCAGCGCAACTGTCGCCAGTGAAAAAGGCAAACCTTGGCCGCCAAATTCGGCAGGCGCGTTGATCGAACCCCAGCCATTGGCCACATAAGATTTATACGCTGCAACAAAACCCTCGGGCATCACCACTTTGCCATTCACAAGCCGCGCACCAACGGTGTCACCAATACGGTTCAGCGGGGCAAATTCTCCTTCGGCAAAGGCGCCAATGCCCTCAACTATGGCCTGCACCATATCGGGCGTCGCATCGGCGAAGCGCGCATGCTGCGCCAATGCATCAATGCCGACGATATGCTTGAGGACAAAATTCTGTTCTGCGACGGGTGCTGAAAACGCCATGTTGAATAAATATTCCTGTTAAAGCGGGTCTGCATCCGCCTATAGCCGTTTATGATGTTTGGCTCAAATACCTTGGGGAATGGCTGGGTTGTGCCCGCTGACGACGCTGCGATTACCGCTGCGGCGCAGCTTCTGCATGCCGGACAGATTGTGGCGATTCCCACAGAGACGGTATACGGCCTTGCCGCTGACGCGCAAAATGCAGAGGCCGTCGCGCATATTTATGCGGCAAAGGGGCGGCCGGATTTTAATCCGCTTATCGTACATGTTCGTGATCGGAAAGCCGCAGAAAAGCTTGGCCTGTTCAACGCTACTGCGCAGGCACTGGCGGAGGCGTTTTGGCCGGGCCCCTTGACGCTGGTTTTGCCGCTAAAACAGGGCGCTCCGGTCGCCCGCGCGGTAACGGCGGGGCTGCCCACCATCGCCATTCGCTGCCCGAACCATCCGGTGATGCAGGCATTGCTCCTAAAAAGCGATTTAAGCCTCGCTGCGCCCTCTGCAAACCGGAGTGGGGCAATCAGCCCGACGCGGGCGGATCATGTCTTAAAAGGGCTTGGCGGGGCTGTGCCGATGATTTTAGACGGGGGTCCTTGTTCAGCAGGCTTGGAATCTACGATTGTCGCCGTGCGCGATGATGGTTGGCAGATACTAAGGCCGGGGCCAGTCACCTCCATAGAAATTGAGCAGACGCTCGGATACCCGCCATTGTCCTTACCCACTGCGTCAATTGAGGCACCGGGGCAAATGGCCAGCCATTATGCGCCATCCAAGCCCGTCCGCCTGAATGTTGCGGTCCCAGAAAAAGACGAGTATTTGATTGGGTTTGGCGCAATTGCGGGCGACGACAATTTGTCGGCAACGGGCGATTTGGCGCAGGCCGCCGCGCATTTATTTGAGGCGCTTCACAATGCAGATGCCAGCTTGGCCAGCGCGATTGCCGTCGCGCCCATTCCGCACGAGGGCATAGGCATTGCTATCAACGACCGGCTATCGAGGGCGGCTGCTTGATCTAAAAACTGTGCGGCTTTCACCCGTTTTAGTACCAAAAAAATTGGTTAATAAGTTGCATATTAAAACGCTATTTCATCCTGGGAATAATTCAACTATCACACTGAATAATGCCGCGCAGGGGAGGGCCGTTTGCCAGTATCTTCGAAATTTCTGACAGGCCTATCGTTGCTCATTGCACTTGCTGGCTGCAGCGACAGTGCTAGTGAGAGCAAAGTCGCGTCTAAAACGCTCTCTCCGGTGGAGATATTCACGGTAGGCGCACAGAGCCTGCAGCGGGAGATTAATGCCGTTGGTACTGTACGTTATCGACGCGAAACGCCTTTAGGTTTTACAACCGCAGGCAAGGTCGCGCTGGTACGTTTTGAAGAAGGCGACGTTGTAAAGCGCGGCGCGTTGTTGGCTGCGCTCGATACGACAAATGTCGGCGCGGATATGAGTGTTGCGACCGCCGAGCGTGATCGCGTTAGAGCGGAATTTGACCGTGTCCGCGCGCTTTATGCCGATGGTTGGATAACCAAAGCGCGGTTTGAGACGGCTGAGGCCATGTTAAAGAGCGCAGAGGCGCGCGTGCGGCAGGCTGGTTTCGCCAGCAGCACCGCGCAGCTTTATGCGCCATCCAGCGGCGTTGTGCTGATGCGGAATGTGCAGGCGGGACAAGTCATCGCTGCCGGAACGCCCGCGCTTATATTGGGTGAGGCGGATGACGGCTTTGTCTTCCGCGTTCCCATCGTTGACCGCGACGCTTCAAAATTACGCGTGGGCATGGCCGCCGACATTTCGATTGAATCCGCAAGTGAAGCACCGCTAACGGCGACGATATCGGAAATTGACGGCCGTGCAAATGCGGGAACTGGCGCGTTTTCCGTACAGTTCCGGCTTCCCAATGTGCCGACATTGCGGTCGGGGCAAATCGGAACTGCGACCATCACCTTGCCAGCTTCGGAAAAGGGCGATCAATTGCAAATTCCGGCAAGTGCTTTGTTCGGCGTGCGCACCGGTGAAGGCCTTGTCTATGTTTTGGACGCAAAGAACCGTGTTGAAATTCGCAATGTTATTATACAGCGGGTCACTGACAAATTTGTGCTTGTATCGGGCGGCATACAGCCGGGCGACAAGATCGTGACGTCCGGTTTGGAAAAACTGCGCACGGGGTCTACCGTTCGGATCGTTAAGGGATTGCGCTAGTCCATGCATATCGCGGAGTTGGCAATTCGGAGATGGCAGCTTACGCTTGTGCTATTCACGCTGCTCTGCGCGTTGGGCTTTTCTGCATTTCAACAAGTTCCGCGGGCGGTTGACCCGCATTTTTCGATGCCTGTTGTATCAATTGTCGCATCGCAACCTGGCGCCGATGCGGCGGAGATTGAACAAACCATTACGAAGCCGATTGAAGAACTGGTTCAGGGCCTTGAGGACGTTCAAAGTGTCGTTTCTTCTAGCAGTGACGGTAATGCGGTCATTCGGGCAGAGTTTGATTGGTCTGGCGATCCGGATCAATATTTCAACGACACGGTGCGCGAAGTTACGGCCATCCGTAACCAGCTTCCGGCGGATCTACAGGCGCTGCAGTTCGAAAAAATCCGCACTACAAATGCCTCAATTCTCCAAATAGCCCTGCTAAGCGATAGTGCGAGCTGGTACCGGATGGAGAAATATGCCCGCGATGTCAGCGAGGCTTTGGGGCGGTATAAGGAAGTCCGTCAGGCAGAAATTTACGGCCTGCCACAAACGGAAATCAGCGTTGCAATCAATTCGGGTAGGCTCGCTGAACTGCGTTTGCCCGCCAGCGTCGTGGTCGATGCGATCCGTGTTGGCGGCGCGGATGTACCCGCTGGTGCCGTCATTAGCGGCGCACGCAGATTTAATGTGGAAACAGGCGGCGCGTTTCGTGATGTTGAAAAAATTCGCAATCTTCCGATCCGGACCAATGACGGGTCGATCATCCGTGTCGGAGACGTCGCCGATGTGAAGATCAGTGCGGCTGAACAGCGCACAAAGGTCAGCCACAACGGCAAGCGCGCTGTTTTCATTAGCGCCAATCAGAAACAGGGTACCGATGCCACCAAATTGCGGAACCAATTGGTCGAAGAGCTTGCAAGACAGCAAGAGTTGTTGCCGCCCGATATAAAGGCCGTCGTCCAGTTTGACCAAAGCAAGGATATTCGGAAACGCTTGAGCGAGCTTGCGCGCGACTTTGCAATTGCGCTGTTTCTCGTGCTGATCACTTTGTTACCCTTGGGTTGGCGCGCTTCGATTATCGTGATGATATCCATCCCGCTTTCAATTGCATCGGGGCTGCTGGCGATATCGGCTTATGGGTTCAATCTCAGCCAACTGGTGGTTGCCGGCTTCATCCTGACATTGGGATTATTGGTCGATGACTCGATTGTTGTGGTCGAAAATATCGCCCGGCATTTACGCATGGGGAAAAGCCGAAGCGAAGCGGCCGTCGACGGCACCAAAGAGATTACAATGGCGGTGTTGGGTTCGACCGGCGTGTTGGTCTTCGCCTTTTTGCCCTTATTCTTTTTACCCGAAGGTGCAGGCAAATTCACGCAAAGCTTCATTGGGACCATTGTCGCGACGATCACGGCGTCCATGATTGTATCGCTTACCATCGTGCCGTTTCTGGCGAGCCGAATATTGAAACGCGATGAGTCGGAGGAGGGCAGTCCTTTATTGCAATGGTTGATGCGCAAGATCGACCGTTTTTACCACCCGATGCTCCATTGGGCGCTGGATCGGCCTCGCCGCTCTGTATGGGGCGCATTGATTGTTACTTGCGCGGCATTCTCGCTTGTGCCGGTACTTGGCTTCAGCTTATTTCCAAATGCCGATACATCTTATTTCCGCGTGACGGTCGAGGCCGAGCAAGGCGCGAGCGTTGCTGAAACGGGCCGCATCGTCGACCAAGTGTCTGCGATTTTGGAAACTGAACCTGCAATCAAAGTGCGCGCAGAAAA
This sequence comes from Sphingomonadales bacterium UBA656, assembly GCA_002299895.1. Taxonomy (GTDB): domain Bacteria; phylum Pseudomonadota; class Alphaproteobacteria; order Sphingomonadales; family Sphingomonadaceae; genus Sphingorhabdus_B. The sequence continues at coordinate 66,905 of DBOC01000015.1, forward strand.
TGTTGGTAGCTACAATCCGCCGGTTTTCTACAACGTATTTCAGCGCGGAGAAAATCCAAACCGTGGAGAAATTCTTGCCATTATGGATAATTGGCAAGGCGCAAAATCGCGGGCAATGGTGGACAGGTTGCGGGCAAAATTAGACCAGATATCTGGCGCGCGTATCAAATTAGTGCTGTTTCAAAACGGCGCACCCATTAATGCCCCTGTCGAGTTTCGCGTTTATGGTCCCGATCAGGACGAGTTAAAACGCCTTGCCGGGCAAATGGAACAAGTCTTGCGCGAAACCCCCGGCACGAGAGACATTAATAACCCCGTTGCGTTCGATAAGGTCGATTTGGACGTACGCGTTGATGATGCCAAAGCGGCATTGCTGGATGTGCCTGCGGGTGCCGCGCGGCGCGCGATAAGGCTTGCGCTCAGCGGCGAGCGCGCCGGTACTTATCGCGACACAGAAGGCGACAGCTATCCGGTTGTCGTTCGTTTGCCGCTTGCAGAGACGCAGCCTGTTTCGGCTCTGGAATCAATCTATGTGTCGAACCGCAGCGGGCAGGCAGTGCAATTGGCGGAGATTTCAAACCCGACGTTGGAATCCACGCCTGCCGCCATTTATCGATATAATTTACAGCGCTATGTTGGCGTTACAGCCCAGATTAACAATGATGCTGTGGTGTCCAAGGTGAATGTGGATGCGAAAAAGCGTATGGAACAGATACCGCTCAAGCCAGGCTATTCCATCGCGGTCGGCGGTGAGGCCGAGAAAATCAATGACACCTTCGCAGGCTTTGGCCCAGTAGTGGTGGTCGCGTTGTTTAGCATATTCGCCATTTTGGTGGCGGAATTTGGACGGTTTAAGGAAGCTTTGGTCGTCGCTGGGGTTATTCCGTTGGGCACCTTTGGCGGCCTTATCGCATTGCTGGTTACGGGCAATAATCTGTCCTTCCTTGCGATCATTGGATTTATTGCGTTGGTCGGGATCGAGATTAAAAACTCTATATTGCTGGTCGACTTCACCACGCAGTTGCGACAACGCGGCCTTGGCTTGCGTGAAGCGATTGAGAAAGCTGGCGAAGTGCGTTTTCTACCTGTTTTGCTGACGTCGGTGACCGCCATTGGCGGTCTTATGCCACTCGCCTTATTCGGCGGTAGCCTTTATGGGCCATTGGCAATCGTCTTGATTGGGGGCTTGATTTCGTCCACTTTCCTATCACGTATTGTCACGCCTGCAATGTATCTGCTGGTGGTGCGCGGGGACGCGGCTAAAGCCGCAGATGCTGCCAAAGTTTAAGGATTGTTTATGCCGCAAGAAGAAGCCATTTTTGCCGGAGGTTGTTTCTGGTGCACCGAAGCCGTCTTTGGCCAATTGAACGGCGTGAGCGGCGTTGTGAGCGGCTATATTGGCGGGCATGCCGTTGATCCGACTTATAAGGACGTGTGCAGCGGAAATACTGGCCATGCTGAGGCGATCCGCATCGCCTTTGATTCAGATGTTATAAGCTATGCCGATTTACTCGAAATATTCTTTGCGACCCATGATCCGACGCAACTCAATCGGCAGGGTAATGACATTGGCACCCAATATCGTTCGGCCATTTTTCCGCTGTCCGATGAACAAAGCGCACAGGCCGAAGCGGGTAAAAAAAAGGCCGCCGGCGATTGGCCCGAACCTATTGTAACGACAATTGAGGGGCCCGCTACTTGGTATCCAGCAGAGGATTATCACCAAGAATATTGGGAAGGTGAAGGACAGCGTAACCCGTATTGCCTTGCAGTTATTCCGCCAAAATTGGCGAAACTGAAAAAAGGATTTGCCGCGCGTCTTGCTAACTCTGCATAGACTTTTTTGCTTCGGACGTTAAGCAGACATGATGACACATAAGCCTGTTCGTAAAGCCGTCTTTCCTGTTGCAGGATTGGGAACACGTTTCCTGCCTGCGACGAAAGCTATTCCTAAAGAAATGCTGCCGATTGTCGACAGCCCGCTCATTCAATATGCGGTGAATGAAGCCCGCGAGGCAGGTATCGAGCAGATGATTTTTGTCACTGGCCGTGGCAAAAGCGTCATTGAGGATCATTTCGACATCGCGTTTGAGCTTGAGCATACCATGACCTCACGCGGTAGAGACGTTTCAGTTTTGGCGAACACGCGGCTTAATCCCGGCAATTGTGTATATGTTCGGCAGCAAGAGCCCTTGGGCCTTGGTCACGCCATCTGGTGTGCGCGCGATATTATCGGCGATGAACCCTTTGCGATCTTCTTACCCGACGAGTTTATGCACGGATCGCCGGGTTGTATGAAGCAGATGGTTGATGCGTATCACCAGATTGGCGGGAACGTCATCAGCGTGCTTGAGGTGCCGCGTAATGATGTGTCCAGCTATGGCGTGATTGCGCCAGGCACGGCGCATGGTGCGGTGACCGAAGTGTTGGGTTTAGTTGAAAAGCCAAAAGTTGAAGATGCGCCGTCGAACTTAATCGTATCGGGGCGCTATATTCTTCAGCCGGAGGTCATGCGCATACTTGAAGGTCAGGAAAAGGGCGCGGGCGGTGAAATCCAGCTTACCGACGCCATGGCACAGATGATCGGCCGACAACCCTTTAATGCAGTAACATTCAACGGCAAACGCTATGACTGCGGATCAAAAGTGGGGTATATTGAAGCAAATTTAGCGCTCGCTTTACAGCGGCCGGATATGGCAGAACAAGTGCGCGCTATTGCATTAAATTTATTGAAGTAAATTGTTTCTGGAAGGATGTATTTTGGGACAGAATGGGCGCTTGGTGTTGGCGATTGCGCCCATGATTTTGTTGCAAGGGTGCGTTGCGTCCGTGGTGACAGGCGTTGTGACGGACGTTGTTGGAGCGCCTGTGAAGATTGTGTCCAAGACCGCCGACGTCCTGACGACCAGCCAATCTGAATCCGATGAGAAACGCGGGCGCGAAATGCGCAAGCAGGAGGAGAAGATAGGTAAGCTATCTCGGCAGCTGAAAAAAGTTCAAGAACGCTGCGCTGATGGCGACAGAGATGCCTGTAAAAAAGCCAAAGACATTCGCGATGAAATCGATGACGAGCGGCACGGTGGCTAATAATGTCGCCTTTGCGCTGACGCATTAGCAGCATCGACAACCTGCTGAAACCTAATTCATTTTGCCGCTTGTCGACTCCATAGACGGTTGGTCGAAGGCAACTGGCATATAACCATCACGCACTGCTAGCCCGTGTTGACACCACAATGGACGGCCATATTGTGAGTTTTACGGGAGGTTTTCCATGTTTGGTTTGAAAATTCGGCGGGCGTTGCTGGCCACAGCAGCCGCTCTTCTGTCTGTGCCTGGCGTTGCTCATGCGAATGTCGATAACCCAAACCCTGACTTGTCGGTGAAACCAACGGGTAACCGTAAATTCGACCCTGAGTTTTTTGCAACTTATGCGCCTGTGACTGCACTCGATATGGTCCGACGTATTCCCGGTTTTTCCATCGATCAACGTGAAGGTCGTCGGGGTTTTGGTGAAAATGCAGGCAATGTTCTGATTGACGGTGATCGCCCCTCAACCAAATCTGATGACATTGCGACGATCCTCTCCCGAATAGCTGCAAGCCAAGTCGCGTTCATATTGCTTTCGGAGCAAGCGGGCGCAGACACCGAAACGCAAGGCAAGGGGCAAGTGGTTAATATCGTCCGCAAGCCCACCGCAAAGGTTAATGGGACATATGAGGCCACCATGGTGGCGGGAACGCGTTATGGTTTTCAGCCGTCACTTAATACATCGGCAACCTTGCGCCGTGGCGACACTAGCTATGAGGTAAATTTTTCGTCTCATTCGGAGCGTTTGCGGGGTTATGGTCCAGAAGATTTTAAGACAGGTTCTGCTACGCTTGTTGAGCGCCGCCTTTACAGCGGTAATGGCGGCAATGACGAAGCCGCGCTTGGGGGAGCCATTAAAACAAGAATAAGAGGGGCAAAGCTCAACCTCAATGGGCAAGTCCGCTGGGATGACAAGTTTGACATTCGCTATGCAGATTATTCGAATGCCGCGGGGGAGCGTACTGGCAAAGAATTGTTGAGGCGCGACGGCCCAATCGGCGACTTGAGTTACGAGTTGGGCGGAGACATCGAATTTTCTGCGTTCCCGAAAACCAATACCAAAATTGTAGCGTTATACCGCACTGGCGATGAAAGCAGCTTCAGTAGCATCGAAACCGCTCGCATCTCTCAGCCAGTCTCATTGTTCGAAACACGCAGCCAAAACACGCCCACAGAAGCCGTTTTACGCTTACAGAATGATTTGGGTGGATTGGGTAGGCATGCGGTCCAATTTGGCGCTGAGATGGCTTATAATCGCTTAGATGCACGCTTCATTGTCACAAACTCGGTAGCTGGCGCTGTCACAAACTTCCCAGCATCAAATGTGTTAGTCCAAGAAACGCGCTTTGAACCTTTTTTCAGCGATGTGTGGACACTTGGCCCTGCATGGAAGATTGAAGCTGGCGCAATCGTCGAGTTGTCGAAACTGACCCTGTCCGGTGATAGCACAGCGGAACGTAGTTTTAACTTTATAAAGCCCCGCGCAATCGCGACTTGGACGATTAGTCCCCAAACTACATTGGAATTGCGGGCCGAGCGCCAGGTGGCACAATTGAACTTTAATGAGTTTGCGACATCGGTGGACGTTACTGTCGGCAATCAGGTGGATGCCGGTAATGCCGATCTCGTGCCGGAAAAAACCACGACTTTGTCTGCGCTTATCCGGTATAAATTTTCGGACCGTGGCAGCGTCCAGTTTAGCGGCGACTATCAGCTTGTCAGCGATACCCAAGATTTGGTTCCTATTACAGTTCGCGATGCAGGTGGCAATATTACGGCCCAATTTGATGGTACTGGCAACATCGGTAAAAGCACAAAGTGGAATGGTGAGTTAGAAGTCACGCTGCCGTTGGATTGGTTGACTAAGCCTATTGGCTTTGCAGGTATCGAGGTCCGCTATGTTGGCCATTATCATGGCAGCCGCGTCACAGACCCTGTAACGGGCCTTAACCGACGCGTGTCGCACCGGCCATTATGGCATCAGGATTTGGATATCCGTCATGATATCGCGGGTTTGGGGATCGTCTATGGCGCGTCGTTCCGCGTTCAGGACGCTAATTATGATTATTTTTTCAATGAAAAGCGCCGACAGCAAGAGGGTACCCGCGCCACGATTTTTATGGAGTATAGCAAGTTTAAATTGGGAACGATCCGATTTCAAGTAACCGATATGGCAGGGTTCCGACGTGACCGTTTCATCTATGTCGGCACACGGGCATCGGGCACTTTGGAGCAAATTGTGAACCGTGAGCGCCGTTTGGACCCGTTGTTGCAACTGTCGTTGTCGGGCAAATTCTAGGCCTCGATATCCATTTGATTGGGGCAAAGCGCGCCAACAAAAAACCCGCCGGAATCGCTTCCGGCGGGTTTTTGCTTATCTTGAAAGCGAAGTTTATTCTTCTTCGCTCGTGTCAACGACATCATCGATGGCTGCGTCGGTGGTGGTCAGTTCATCTGCAATGACCTTAGCCAACACATCGTCGCCAATCGCAGCTTCAACACCCTGTGCCAGTTCGGCAGCATGCACTTCAGCTGCTGTCTCTGGCGCAATCAGGCTTTCCTGCAGCTTCTTGTAGCTAGCACGAAGCGCAACGTCGCGGCTCGTCGCTGCAATCCGCATGCGGTTCATGGCAGAACCCGTACCCGCAGGGATGAGGCGACCAACGATGACGTTTTCCTTCAGGCCGGTCAGAATGTCCTTCTTACCTTCCACAGCAGCCTGTGTGAGGACCCGTGTGGTTTCTTGGAAGGATGCTGCCGAGATGAACGAACGTGTCTGCAACGAAGCCTTGGTGATACCCAGCAAGACAGGGTTACCCGTCGCTGGCGCTTGGCCCTTGGACAGCTTTGCATTGAACGCTTCCATTTCTTCGCGGTCAACCTGTTCACCTGGAAGCAGCGTTGTGTCGCCACCAAAAGTGATTTCAACCTTTTGCAACATCTGACGAACGATCGTTTCGATGTGCTTATCGTTGATCTTCACGCCCTGCAGACGATAGACTTCCTGAATTTCAGCAACCAGATATTCTGCCAGCGCCTCAATGCCCATGACCTCAAGAATGTCATGCGGGTTTGGTGAACCCGCAATCAGATTATCGCCCTTACGAACGAAATCGCCTTCCTGAACGTCGAGGACCTTGGACTTCTGAATCAGATACTCAATACGATCGCCTTCTTCTGGTACGATCGCGATCTTGCGCTTCGCCTTGTAATCACGAACAAACTCAACACGGCCCGAGATTTTTGCGATGATCGCATTGTCCTTGGGAATACGTGCTTCGAACAATTCGGCAACGCGCGGAAGACCACCGGTGATGTCACGGGTCTTCGCAGACTCGCGGGTCACACGGGCAATCACGTCACCCGCTTGAACCTCGGCACCATCTTCGACCGAGAGCATCGTACCAACGCCCAGCAGATAACGCGCAGCTTCGCCGCTATCGCCATCTAACAAGGTAATGCGTGGACGCAGATCTTCCTTTTTCGTGCGGCTACCGGCACGATCTTCGATAACGACGCGCTGGGCAATACCCGTTGCTTCGTCAGTCTGTTCAGTCAGCGTCTTGCCGTCGATCAGGTCCTGATATTTCACAACACCTGATTTTTCAGTGATGATCGGCATGGTGAATGGATCCCATTCGGCCAGACGATCGCCGACATTCACATCTGCACCATCCGCGAACATCAACGTTGCGCCATAAGGCAGACGGTGAATTTCCATTTCACGACCGTCCTTGTCGACGATGATCAGTTCACCGTTACGGGCCATCGCCAAACGCTTCTTACGCTTATCGACGATGCTTGGCAGGTCGCGGTACATGACCTTACCCGATGCTGTGGCATCAAGGTTGGACTGCTCGTTCAACTGCGCTGCACCACCAATGTGGAACGTACGCATGGTCAACTGTGTGCCAGGCTCACCAATGGACTGGGCAGCGATAACGCCGACAGCTTCACCGATGTTGACGGGCGTTCCGCGTGCAAGGTCACGGCCATAGCATGTAGCGCACACGCCGACCTTGGATTCGCACACCAATGGTGAGCGGATCTTTAGCCCTTGAATGCCGGTCTCTTCCATCGCGACAACCATTGGCTCGTCGAGCAAGGTGCCCGATGGGATCAATACCTTGCCATCGAGGCCGATAATGTCTTCTGCAGTCGTACGGCCAAGGACACGCTCGCCCAGCGAAGCGATGGTTGAACCACCCTGAACGATCGAACGCATTTCCAGAGCACGTTCTGTACCGCAATCGACTTCAACGATGGTGCAATCTTGCGATACGTCCACCAGACGGCGCGTCAGATATCCTGAGTTAGCCGTCTTCAATGCGGTATCGGCCAGACCCTTACGGGCACCGTGGGTCGAGTTGAAATACTCGAGAACGGTAAGACCTTCCTTAAAGTTCGAAATGATCGGCGTTTCAATGATCTCGCCCGAAGGCTTGGCCATCAGGCCACGCATACCGGCAAGCTGCTTCATCTGCGCTGGCGAACCACGCGCACCGGAGTGACTCATCATGTAAACCGAGTTGACTGGCAATTCGCGACCATGCTCGTCGGTTGGTGAAGCCTTCAGCTTGTCCATCATGGCGTTGGCGACCTTGTCACCACATGTGGACCAGGCGTCGATCACCTTGTTGTACTTTTCCTGCTGCGTGATCAGACCGTCCTGATATTGCTGCTCAAAATCGGCAACAATTGCCTTGGTTTCGGCAACCATTTCGGTCTTTTCTTCCGGAATGATCATGTCGTCCTTACCGAACGAAATACCGGCCTTGAACGCATATTTGAAGCCAAGCGACATGATGGCGTCAGCGAACAAAACCGTGTCTTTCTGACCGGTGTGGCGGTAAACCTGATCGATAACGTCACCGATTTCCTTCTTGGTGAGAAGGCGATTGACGGTCTCGAAAGGCACGCGGTGGCTCTTTGGCAGCGTTTCTGCAAGCAACATGCGGCCAGGTGTGGTTTCGAAGCGCACCATGCGCTCCACGCCATCTTCGCCAGTCTGTGGCACGCGGGCGATGATCTTGGAGTGGAGCGTAACAGCACCCACTTCAAGCGCTTGATGCACTTCAGCCATGTCGGACAGCATCATGCCTTCGCCTGGCTCGCCGCGACGATCCATCGAGAGATAATACAGACCCAAGACCATGTCCTGCGAAGGAACGATGATTGGCTTACCATTTGCAGGCGACAGGATGTTGTTGGTCGACATCATCAAAACGCGTGCTTCCAATTGCGCCTCAAGGCTCAATGGAACGTGGACCGCCATCTGGTCACCGTCAAAGTCAGCGTTGAATGCTGAGCAGACCAATGGATGAAGCTGGATCGCCTTGCCTTCAATTAGGACAGGTTCAAACGCCTGAATGCCCAAGCGGTGAAGCGTTGGCGCACGGTTCAGCAATACGGGATGCTCGCGGATAACTTCGTCGAGAATGTCCCAAACTTCCTTACGCTCCTTTTCGACCCACTTTTTGGCTTGTTTCAGGGTCATTGACAGACCCTTTGCATCCAGACGCGAGTAAATGAACGGCTTGAACAGTTCGAGCGCCATTTTCTTTGGCAGGCCGCATTGATGCAATTTCAATTCTGGACCGGTCACAATAACCGAACGACCCGAATAATCGACGCGCTTACCCAAAAGGTTCTGGCGGAAGCGGCCCTGCTTGCCCTTGAGCATGTCGGACAGCGACTTCAGCGGACGCTTGTTGGCGCCCGTAATCGTGCGGCCGCGACGGCCATTGTCGAACAACGCATCGACAGCTTCCTGCAACATACGCTTTTCGTTGCGGACGATGATGTCCGGCGCACGCAGTTCGATCAGGCGCTTCAACCGGTTGTTACGGTTGATGACGCGGCGATAGAGATCGTTCAGATCGGACGTTGCAAAACGGCCACCATCCAGCGGCACCAGCGGGCGCAATTCTGGTGGAATGACCGGAATAACGTCCAAGATCATCCACTCTGGCTTGTTACCAGAATCGATGAAGCTTTCGACCACCTTCAAACGCTTGATGATCTTCTTTGGCTTGAGTTCGGACTTGGTAACCGCCAACTCGTCGAGCAGGTCGGTGCGTTCTTGCTCAAGGTCGAGGTCCATCAACATGGTCTTGACGGCTTCTGCACCAATGCTGGCGGTAAAAGCGTCTTCGCCATATTCGTCCTGCGCGTCGAGCAATTCGTCTTCGCTCAACAACTGGAACTTTTCCAACGCGGTCAAGCCAGGCTCGGTCACGATGTAGTTTTCGAAATATAGTACGCGCTCAAGCTGCTTCAACTGCATGTCGAGCAACAAGCCAATGCGCGAAGGCAGTGACTTCAGGAACCAGATATGCGCAACAGGCGCAGCCAGCTCGATATGGCCCATGCGTTCACGGCGCACCTTAGTGACCGTAACTTCAACGCCGCATTTTTCACAGACGACGCCCTTATACTTCATGCGCTTATATTTGCCGCACAAGCACTCATAGTCCTTTACTGGACCAAAGATGCGGGCGCAGAACAGGCCGTCACGCTCTGGCTTGAACGTACGATAGTTGATGGTTTCCGGCTTTTTGATTTCACCAAAAGACCAGCTGCGGATTTTCTCCGGCGACGCGATCCCAATCTGGATTTGGTCAAAGGTTTCGACCTTGGCGATGGGATTGTTGAATTTGCTCAGTTCGTTCATTTTCTTTTCCTCATTGGGCATGTGCCCATGAAAACCTAAAGGCGGGGGCAGGGGGCGGACCGAAATCCGCCCATCTCTGCTTTATTCCGCTGCTTCGGCAAAGCCCTCGTCACCTTCGATCAAGTCATGCGCTTTCAAGTCTACATTGAGACCCAATGAACGCATTTCCTTGACCAGAACGTTGAAGCTTTCTGGGATACCAGCGTCAAAGCTGTCGTCACCCTTGACGATGGCTTCGTAAACTTTGGTACGACCGATCACGTCATCTGATTTGACCGTGAGCATTTCCTGCAAGGTGTACGCTGCGCCATAGGCTTGCAGCGCCCAGCATTCCATTTCTCCGAAACGCTGACCACCGAACTGCGCTTTACCACCCAATGGCTGCTGCGTGACAAGGCTGTACGGTCCGATCGAACGGGCGTGGATCTTGTCATCAACAAGGTGATGCAGTTTCAACATGTAGATGATGCCGACAGTAACCTTGCGGTCGAACTTATCGCCAGTGCGGCCGTCGAACAGGTCTGACTGACCCGAACCATCAAGCCCAGCGAGCTGAAGCATGTTGGTCACGTCGGCTTCACGTGCGCCGTCGAACACAGGTGTGCCCATTGGGACACCGGTGATGACATTGCCGGCAAGCTCAATAATGTCGGCATCGCTGCGGTTCTTAATCTCGTCCGCATATTCTTCGCCATACGCTTTCGCCAGACGCTCACGCACGACCGCTGGCGGTGCTGCGGCTTCAGGGTTAGGGTTTGCGTGGCGCCACTCTTCAAGAGCCTCACCAATTTGCATCCCTAGTCCACGCGCGGCCCAGCCAAGATGGGTTTCGAAAATCTGACCCACGTTCATACGTGACGGCACACCCAATGGGTTGAGCACGATGTCAACGGGTGTACCGTCGGCGAGGAATGGCATGTCTTCTTGCGGAAGGATCCGCGAGATAACACCCTTGTTCCCGTGGCGTCCGGCCATTTTGTCACCGGGTTGCAGCTTGCGCTTCACGGCGACGAAAACCTTAACCATCTTGAGTACGCCAGGTGCCAGCTCATCGCCACGCTCCAGTTTCTCACGACGATCTTCGAACTTCTCGACGATCAACTTAACGGCGTCGTCATACTGCACCTTGACCGCTTCAAGATCGCCTTGGACCTTGTCATCGGTTACGGCGATTTTCCACCATTCGTGACGCTCGATTTCGTTGAGATTATCCTCAGTAATCTTGTCGCCCTTCTTGATGCCCTTTGGCGCTGCGGCTGCAGTTTGGCCAATGAGCATATCTTTTAGGCGGTTGTAGGTCGCACGGTTCAAAATCGAACGTTCGTCCTCACGGTCCTTTGCAAGACGTTCGATTTCTTCACGTTCAATCGCCATGGCGCGTTCGTCTTTGTCGATGCCGTGACGGTTAAAGACGCGGACTTCAACGACGGTACCTGCAACACCTGGTGACAGGCGCAGCGAGGTGTCGCGCACATCACTAGCCTTTTCACCGAAAATGGCGCGCAGCAGCTTTTCTTCTGGCGTCATTGGGCTTTCGCCCTTTGGCGTGATCTTACCGACAAGAATGTCACCAGGGTGAACTTCCGCGCCGATGTAAACAATGCCAGCTTCATCGAGGCTACGCAGCGCTTCTTCACCCACGTTTGGAATATCGCGGGTGATGTCTTCTGGTCCAAGCTTGGTATCACGGGCCATCACTTCGAATTCTTCGATATGGACCGAGGTGAACACGTCGTCCTTCACGATGCGTTCGGAGATCAAGATCGAATCTTCGTAGTTATACCCATTCCAAGGCATGAACGCGACCAAGCTGTTCTTGCCCAATGCGAGTTCGCCCAGCTCTGTCGACGGACCGTCGGCAATGATGTCGCCAGCCTCAATCACGTCACCAACCTTCACCAAAGGCTTCTGGTTGATGCAGGTGTTTTGGTTGGAACGCTGGAATTTCTGCAACGTGTAGATATCTACGCCCGATTTGCCGGGTTCAACGTCGCCTGTAACACGCACAACGATACGCGTAGCATCGACTTGGTCGACAATGCCTGTGCGGCGGGCCGCGATGGCAGCGCCGGAATCGCGTGCAACGGTCTCTTCCATGCCCGTGCCAACAAACGGCGCTTCTGCGCGCAGCAGAGGCACAGCCTGACGTTGCATGTTCGATCCCATCAATGCGCGGTTCGCGTCATCGTTTTCCAAGAAAGGAATGAGCGAAGCTGCAACCGAAACCAGCTGCTTTGGCGAAACGTCCATCAACGTAATTTGGTCGCGCGGTGCCATCAGGAATTCGCCTGCTTCACGCGCCGAAATCAGTTCTTCGGCAAAGCTGCCATCGGCGTTCAATTCGGCGTTCGCCTGCGCGATGGTGTTCTTTTGCTCTTCCATAGCGGAGAGATACACCACGTCGTCCGTGACCTTATTGTTCACAACCTTGCGATAAGGCGTTTCGATAAAGCCATATTTGTTCACGCGGCTAAAGCTCGCGAGCGAGTTGATCAGACCGATGTTCGGGCCTTCCGGCGTTTCAATCGGACAGATACGACCATAATGCGTTGGGTGAACGTCGCGGACTTCAAAACCAGCACGCTCGCGGGTCAAACCACCTGGTCCAAGTGCCGAAACGCGGCGCTTGTGCGTGACTTCCGAGAGCGGGTTGGTCTGATCCATAAACTGCGACAATTGCGACGAACCAAAGAATTCGCGCACCGCAGCAACCGCTGGCTTTGCATTGATCAGGTCGTTGGGCATCACGGTTGACACGTCAACTGAGCTCATCCGCTCCTTCACCGCACGCTCCATACGGAGCAAGCCAACGCGATACTGGTTTTCCAGCAATTCGCCGACCGAACGGACACGGCGGTTGCCGAGGTTATCGATATCGTCGATTTCGCCCTTACCGTCCTTCAGGTTGACCAACTCCTTGACCACGGCGAGGATATCTTCCGTCCGCAAGGTCGTCAGCGTGTCTTCGGCGTCGAGGTTCAAACGCATGTTGAGCTTCACGCGGCCAACCGCGCTCAGGTCATAACGGTCCGCGTCGAAGAACAGGCCAGCAAACAAAGCTTCTGCGGTTTCGCGCGTTGGCGGCTCACCAGGGCGCATGACGCGATAAATGGCGTCGAGCGCCATGTCGCGGTTTTCGGCTTTGTCCGCCTTCAACGTGTTGCGCATCCATGCGCCCGTGATGACATGGTCGATGTCGAGCAGCTCAAGGCTGTCGATACCAGCCTTGTCTAAGGCTTCTAGGTTTTCAGCGGTGATCTCGTCACCGGCTTCAACATAAATCCGGCCCGTTTTCTCATCGATCAAATCATACGCAGAATAACGGCCAAAAATTTCTTCAGTCGGAATCAACAGGCTGGTCAAGCCATCCTTCACAGCCTTATTGGCCGCGCGTGGGGTAACCTTAGTGCCTGCGGGGAACACAACTTCGCCGGTCTTCGCATCCACAATGTCGAACATCGGCTTTGATGCGCGCCATTGCTCCGCGTTGAACGGGATCTTCCACCCACCCTTGCCACGTTCAAACGTCACGCGGTCATAGAAATGGCCCAAAATTTCTTCGTCGTTCAGACCCAGCGCATAGAGCAAAGTCGTGACAGGCAATTTGCGCTTACGGTCGATACGTACGTTGACGATGTCCTTTGCATCAAATTCAAAGTCGAGCCACGAACCACGGTAAGGAATGACGCGCGCTGCAAACAGATATTTGCCGCTGCTGTGCGTTTTACCACGGTCATGGTCAAACAATACGCCCGGCGAACGATGCATCTGCGATACAATAACGCGCTCTGTACCGTTGATGAAGAAAGTGCCGTTATGCGTCATGAGCGGCATGTCGCCCATGTAAACGTCCTGCTCCTTAATATCGAGGACCGAACGGGCTTCAGTGTCAGGGTCAACCTCAAACACGATCAGGCGCAACGTCACCTTCATCTGCGCCGCATAAGTAATTCCGCGCTGACGGCATTCCTCTACGTCAAATTTCGGATCTTCCAATTCGTAATGCACGAAGTCGAGTTCCGAAGTGCCGGCGAAATCCTTAACCGGAAAGACGCTGCGCAGCGTCTTTTCAAGGCCGGATACATAGCCGATCGAAGGGTCAGAACGCAGGAACTGTTCATAGCTCTCGCGCTGAACCTCAATAAGGTTGGGCATGTCGATAACTTCATGAATGTTACCGAAGATTTTGCGGATACGCTTTTGACGCGACAGGGTCGCAGGAGCGGGACGGGATGCCATAAGGTGCTTTGCCTCAGTTAGAAATGTCAGTCGCGACGTGCCATTCCACAGACAAGAAAAGGCCGCATAGCAGTGGACCGAAGAATCGGGTCCTGCCGTGCAGCCGTTTCGCGTATGTGAAAACCCATATCCATCAATGCGTTAGCCAAGTTGCGCGACGACAAGGCCATTCCCGATGGGCTGGATGTTGAGGGCCGTATAGGCCGCGGTTTCTTAAGGGTCAAGCCTGACCTGAACCAGAAAGCGCTGCGTTTCATGAGCGGAAATTTATGCTAACTTACCACACAAATCATTGTACCGTTCATCCATAATATTCATTGCACTGCAAACTCTAGTCTCGCGCGCGCCACCTCACATAGTCACCTACAGGCGTTCCGCCATGCTTGATGGCGCGGGGCGGCCCTGCTAGGGGCGCTGCATGACTGAACTTTCTCTCATCCGTAATTTTTCCATTATCGCGCATATCGACCATGGGAAGTCGACCCTGGCCGACCGGTTGATTCAACAGACGGGCGGGTTGACCGCGCGGGAAATGACGAGCCAAGTCCTTGATAATATGGACATTGAGAAAGAGCGCGGCATCACCATTAAGGCGCAAACCGTCCGCCTAGATTACACCGCACAAGACGGCGTTACATATCAGCTTAACCTGATGGACACCCCCGGCCATGTGGACTTCGCTTATGAAGTCAGCCGCAGCCTCGCCGCCTGCGAAGGCGCGCTTTTGGTCGTGGACGCGGCGCAAGGGGTGGAGGCGCAAACGCTCGCCAACGTCTATCAATCAATTGAGCATGACCATGAAATCGTGCCCGTCATCAACAAGATCGATTTGCCCGCCGCCGAAGTCGACAAGGTCAAGGCCGAGATTGAGGATATTATCGGTCTGCCCGCCGACGACGCCGTGTTGACCAGCGCTAAATCGGGCATCGGCATCGGTGAGGTGCTTGAGGCCGTGGTCACCCGCATCCCGCCGCCAAAGGGCGACCGCAACGCGCCGTTGAAGGCGATGCTCGTCGATAGCTGGTATGACCCCTATTTGGGCGTGGTCATCCTGATCCGCGTCATTGATGGCGTGATCAAAAAGGGCCAAGAAATTCAGTTCATGGCCGCGGGCACAAAGCATTTGGTCGACCGCGTCGGCTGCATGCGGCCCAAGCTCGAGATTTTACCCGAAATCGCCGCGGGCGAGGTGGGCATCATCACCGCGCAGATTAAGGAAGTCGCGCAAACCCGCGTCGGCGACACTATTACCGATGCGAAGCGCCCCGCCGCTGAACCGCTCCCCGGCTTTAAAGAAGTGCAGCCCGTGGTATTCTGCGGCCTGTTCCCGACCGACGCCGCCGACTTTGAAAAGCTCCGCGAAAGCATCAGCAAGCTGCGCCTCAACGACGCATCATTCAGCTTCGAAACCGAAAGCAGCGCCGCCTTGGGCTTTGGCTTCCGCTGTGGTTTCCTTGGGCTGCTCCATTTGGAAATCATTCAAGAGCGCCTGACGCGCGAATTTGACCTCGACCTTATCACCACCGCGCCGTCGGTGGTCTATAAATTGAAGCTCAGCCGCAGCAAGACCGAGGATGCGCGGGATATGGAGCTGCACAACCCCGCCGACATGCCCGACGTCAACCGCATTGACGAAATTCAGGAGCCATGGATCCAGGCGACGATTTACTGCCCCGATGAATATCTCGGCTCCATCTTGAAATTGTGCCAAGACCGGCGCGGCGTGCAAAAGCAGCTGACCTATGTCGGTGGCCGGGCGCAGATCGTCTACGAATTGCCGTTGAACGAGGTGGTGTTCGACTTTTACGATCGGCTAAAGAGCATCAGCCGTGGCTATGCCTCGTTCGATTATCACCAGATCGGCCACCGCGAAGGCGACCTTGTGAAGATGAGCATCATGGTCAATGGCGACCCGGTCGACGCGTTGAGCATGATCGTCCACCGTGGCACCGCAGAATCGCGCGGCCGCGGCATGTGCGAACGCCTAAAAGACCTCATCCCGCGCCATTTGTTCAAAATCCCCGTGCAAGCGGCCATCGGCGGCAAAGTCATCGCCCGCGAAACCATCGCCGCGATGCGCAAGGACGTGACCGCAAAATGCTATGGCGGCGACATCAGCCGCAAGAAAAAGCTGCTGGAAAAGCAGAAAAAGGGCAAGGCACGGATGCGCGAGTATGGCAATGTGAGCATCCCGCAGGAAGCGTTTATTGCCGCGCTGCGGATGGGGGAGGAGTAGAGGCCCGGCTTACGCCCAGTCTCTTTTCTCATACGTCATCATCCTGAAATCTCTTGACCGCTGGTCATTTCATTCAGGAATCTTACTTATACGCAACTTGAATATCAATAACTTAAACCAACTTCAGGATGGAGCCAAATCGCCGTGCTGTGATTTAGGACATCGTAAGGCAGTTGAAACAATGAAGGTTGCTGGTTCATCGACATAAATAGCGATAAACCTCGCGAGATGTTTAGGTTTGAACATGCGTTCAACTTCAATCTCATTCTTTAGCTCAATGAGAATGTTTGGAGCCACAAAGATAGCCCCGTTTGCAACTAATTCCGCACCTTGCGCCGGCATACTATTAATCCGCGATACGGCACAGATATTACTGACTGGAGTGATAGCTTCGAAAAAAACACTCATCCTCACATGCAACAATCCGTCTTCGACAATTGTAGGCAAGCTGGTAAATGACCTGATAATACCGATCAAATACAAAACAAAAAGTGCACCAAAAGCTAAATGAGCAATTACGATCCAAGAAGAAAGTGAGCTAAGCAATATATGAACTACAGAGAGTTCCACTAAAGCTATGGCGAGCAAAGCGATCAGCACCGGTCTTGCTTCAAAGTGATTTGTAAATGCCCTTGAACAGGCAGTGGGTTGCGCAGCTGGCTGACGTCCTGGCCAAAATGCAAAAGAGATGACACGTAAATCTCGAACAAGCACAGTGCCCATTCCCAAAGGCAACCAAGTGTCAAGCCAATGTTCCAAAGACTGTTTCTTGCCATTTATGGTCAGATGCTGTGGTTTTCGTTTGAGCGTTACTAAACCAGATACGATATATAGCCCGATGGTGCTGGTAAGCAACATGATCAGTGGCGTAGCGGACATCAATCCGTCCCGCAGAATGGATATGCTAGATATTGCCATCAGAACAGCAGCGCCAGCAGCGGAGCGGGCAAGTACATGAGAAGCTGAGAACACGGACAAGCCTGCATTTTGTCCCCGAATTCTAAAAACTACGGTAAGGAAAAACCATACTGTCCATATGGGCCAGTTGAATGAGCCCGGTTCTAAATCTTTCGCGGTAGTCCTATAAATCCAGAGCAACGCAATGGTCGCCGTTAATACCTGCCAGCCTTTGATTTGTGCTGACTTGGGCGCCCTTTTAGGCGACGCAAGATGTTGTCCTGTCATCTAAAACCTAGAATATTCTCGGGCAGCGTTCCCGATGGCGAGGCGCTCATTAAGGTAGGCAATTTTACCGATATCTGTTTTCATCAAAAGCGGAGCACATGCATCGGGTTCGATCTCGCTAAGCACCTGAAACGCTGCAGCACGTGTACGGGGGCAATCGAAATGACGGACAAAATCGGATAATATCTCGACGGAGTTACTGTCATTTACGGCTCTGAATACGTCAACCAGAAAAAGGCGGTTTGAATGAAGGTCTCCTGCGCCACCAACAATCTTGTTAGTGTTTACGTCAAACACATACTGAGGTATGAGGTCATAATCGGGATCTGAAAGACTTAGATTCAAAGACACTGACATCTCCGACGGTGTATGTTGAACGTGAATATCTCTACTTTGCCGATAAAAAATCATACGTCCGGGGCTCAGAATAGCCTCTGTTTTTTCTGATATTTCAACATTTTCACCAGCTGCTCCTGTCACTCGACTTGCGTCGTATTCGTATATGTCTGTCGGATAGCCAGGCCCATAATAACCTACTGTCAGGAGTTGAAAATTGTGATCATGAGGAATTTCATAAGCAAAAAGCTTTTGTTCAAACTCTAGCGTTTTTGACGATGGTGCGAGCGGCATCCAGATGTTAGACCTAATATAAAAGCGATTATTGTTAGCTAGCTCAAGCGATTGAGGTTGATACTTATCTCTTTCATCACCAGACCAATATGACTTAAGCCGTTCATTATACCGTTTAATTAGAAAACTTCGATCATTAGCAAGTGCACGAAGAATCCAAGAATTTTCCCAAATCGCTTCGACACTATTTTCACGGATCAGTTCGCCTGCTAGCGCCAAACACTCTTCCGGCCCGATTGTTCGTGTTTCATCTAAATCAGCAATGAGTACCATGACCATCCTCCATCAGGCAGAAATTTGAGACATTGTTGAAGTGGCTGCCGCGCGCACATGTTCGTGCCTATCAAAACAAGCCTTTTTAACCAATTCGATACCCACGTTCTCGTCTATAGAAAAAATAGACCGAATAGCTCGCCACCGAACAAAATGTAGCTCATGTTTTGCGAAAGGGAGAAGGTACTCTATTGAACTTTGATTAGCTATATCAGCCAAAAGATCAAAAATTGTAGTTAAATTACTCGACATTGGATCAACCGGAGTAATTCCAAATGTTTCCATTGTTGATCTATCGAAGTTTATCTGAAACGGTCTTATCGGGTTTGAGTTAACTCTTAGAGAAAATGACTTCTCTTTATCATTCTCATTTATAATATCAAAAATTTCACCGCGTCCAGATTTTTGCGCGATACTGAATGGTTTTAAAAATTCACGAGTTGAAAATTCAATTTTTGATTTTTTGTCGAATTTATCAAAAGCATTCTCATCGATTAACCTATATCTATCAATTGTGTAACCAGATCCGGATATTGGCGATTGAAAAGAAAAAATAGGCGTCATGTACAGAAATTCTGATTTATTGCTGTGACCTATAACTATCCAATTACTATTTTTTGAGCTATGTAGTGAAATAAAAGTTCCAGTAATTAAATATAAATTTGTTTGAGAGGTTCTTTCTAATACAGATTTTAAAACAGAATTCATTTTATCAATATAAAATCTTTTAATTAATATATTTTTGAATATTGGCATAGCAGAATGAAATGAATGATCGTCAATTTTTCCTTCAATCATTTTTGCATCGAATTCCGCCACGGCTTCGTCAAATTCACTGTACATAAATATTCCGTTTCAGTGACTGGACGGCGAGATGAATCCCACCGTCCGAGAGTAAAAATACTAGCTCAATGCGATTGCAATTCCCCATAATATCGCAATGAGAAGCGTAGATTCATTGGCTCCCGATTTTCCAACAGGAGTTTCTAGCTCAGCGAAGGCGCTAAGACGGCTTTTTGGCTGAGCGATTTTTGTCCATTCCATCATTTTGATACTCCTTATCCAAATGTCCGACCTTATCGTCGGGCATGCTGAAGGAAGCAAATAAAATGCAAAAGATACAGCAGGTTCGTTTCGTATACTAATCGTTGGTATATCAAAAATGGATCGCGCGCGCCGAACGGCGTCTCGCGCGGGCGTGCATATTTGGTTTGCCGTGCATCGAACGACAAGCGGGATAGGCCTCAGCCTGCGGCGGGACGTCGATCATTTTCCCCATCTGCATTCGCCCCACATAAACCCCAATTCTCTGACTGACAGCGCGCGCTTGGTCTGCTACGCGGCCCGGCATGCTTAATCTGAACGGTATCACCGTGCGCCTTGGCGGACGCACTATCCTTGACCGCGCCACGGCGGCCTTGCCCTCTTATAGCCGCATTGGCCTGATTGGGCGGAATGGCGCGGGTAAATCGACATTGATGAAGGTGATGATTGGCTCGCTGGAGGCCGATGACGGCGCGTTGGAGATGCCCAAGGGCACGCGCATCGGCTATATCGCGCAAGAGGCGCCTGCGGGGGATTCTACGCCCTTTGACACGGTGTTGGCGGCGGATACCGAGCGCGCGGCGTTGATGGCCGAAAGCGAGCAAGAGGGGCTGGACCCCGACCGTATGGCCGAGGTGCATGAACGGCTGATCGCGATTGATGCGTATACTGCGCCGGCGCGGGCTTCGCGTATCTTGGTTGGCCTTGGCTTTGACGAAGAGATGCAGGCGCGGCCGCTCGATAGCTTCTCAGGTGGTTGGAAAATGCGGGTGGCGTTGGCGTCCTTATTATTTTCGCAGCCGGATTTGCTTTTGCTCGATGAGCCCTCAAACCACTTGGATTTGGAAGCGACCTTGTGGCTGGAAAATTTCCTCAAAGGTTATCCGGCGATGATGGTGGTGATCAGCCATGAGCGCGATTTGTTGAACAATGTTGTCGACCATATTCTGCACCTCGATAATGGGCAGGTGACCTTATATGCGGGCGGCTATGACGCGTTCGAGCGCCAACGTGCCGAGCGCGCCGCGCAATTGGCGGCGGCCAAAGCGGCCCAAGATGCGCAACGTGCGAAGCTGCAGGATTATGTGGCGCGCAACTCGGCGCGTGCCTCGACCGCGAAGCAAGCGCAGAGCCGCGCCAAGGCGCTTGCGCGGATGCAGCCAATTGCCGCAATGGCCGAAGATCCGACGTTAAGCTTTGACTTTCCAAGCCCTGATGAGCTCAAGCCGCCCTTGGTGACGCTCGATCTGGCGAGTGTCGGCTATACCGAAGGCAATCCGATATTGCAGCGGTTGAACTTGCGGATTGACCCCGATGATCGGATCGCGTTGTTGGGGCGGAACGGCAATGGCAAGACGACTTTGGCGCGCTTACTGGCGGCGCAATTGACGCCGATGGAAGGGCAGATGAGCGCCTCGGGCAAGATGCGTGTCGGTTACTTCACGCAATATCAGGTCGAGGAGCTGGACGGCGACGATACCCCGCTCGAGCATATGACGCAGCAGATGAAGGGCGCGACCCCCGGCGCGGTGCGTGCGCAATTGGGTCGGTTCGGCTTTTCCGGCGCGAAGGCGACAACGAAGGTCGGCAAGCTATCAGGCGGCGAACGCGCGCGGCTGGCGCTGGCGCTGATTACCCGCGATGCGCCGCATATGCTCATCCTCGATGAACCGACGAACCATTTGGACGTCGATGCGCGTGAGGCACTGGTGCAGGCGCTGAATGAATATGACGGCACGGTCGTTTTGGTCAGCCATGACCGCCATATGTTGGAACTGACGGCGGATCGGCTGGTGCTGGTTGATAATGGCACGGCAACCGAGTTTTCGGGCACGATTGAGGATTATACCGACTTCATCCTGGGCAAGGGGCCCGCGAAGGAGAAAGTCTCCAAGGCCGACCGCAAGGAAGACAAGAAAGCCGCGGCCGCATCGCGTGAGGCGCTGGCGAAGCTTAAGCGTGACGTTAATGATGCTGAGGCGGACTTGGCGAAGTTGGAAGTGGTTTTGAGCGCGATCGATCGCGCGATGTTCGACCCAGCGTCGGCGGCGAATGAATATAAGAACCTAACTATGGGCGAACTGTCACAACGCCGCGGTAAGATTGTCGCCGCGCAAGAAGCGGCAGAAGCGAAATGGATTGCGGCAAGCGAGGCACTGGAAAAGGGCTGAGGTCGCCCTTTCTGTCATCCCATCGCCTTATGCGAATGGGTAAGGCGGAATTAAGCGGACATCGCCAGCGGCTCTTTCGCGGCGTTCATCGCGTGCGCATCCGCCTGCAAGGTATAGCCAAAGCCGTATAAAGCATTCAAGCTGATGCCTGATGCTGGGTCCAGTTTCAGGTTCTTGCGCAGCCTTGCGACGTGCGTATCAATGGTCCGCGATTGATAGTCGACAACCTTGCCCCACAATGTGGCCGCAAGATATTGGCGCGACAATAACCGGTTCGGGTTGGTAAAAAACAACATGGCCATATCAAATTCCCGCTTCGGCAAGATGATAACCTCGTCGTTGAAACACACGGTCGATGTCGATGGACGCAACATATATGGCCCCAACACTACCGATTCTGGCCGCGTTCGCACATCACCATTATAACGGCGCAAAACTGACTTAATCCGCAAGGACAATATTTCCGGGTCAACCGGCTTTGACACAAAATCGTCGGCACCTGCCTCCAGTCCGCGGATGATATCGCGGCGATCATTGCGCGCGGTGAGCATGATCGATGGCATATCAGGATGGAATTTCCGTATATATTCAAGTACTTCTATTCCGGATAGATCCGGAATGGTCCAATCAACGATTAAAAGATCGCATTCTTTTTGGCGCACATCAGTCAGGAATTTTTGTGCGGAGCCATAGCTTTTTACGGTGTAACCCAAGCCGACCAAAAGCTCTTCGAGTTCTGCTGCAAATAAGGTGTCGTCCTCGACGACGGCAATATTATAGCTGTGCACAATTTGACCTTTGCTGGACCGGATCTTCGCAAAGCGTTTATGGGATTCATTCACATTTGTAACAATTTTTATGTGAACAAATGTAAACAAATGTTCACTGTTGCAACAATTTCGTCACTTTTGGCAGTGTCGTTTTTGTACTGTCTTTATCGTCAGTTTTCTTCGGTTTGGCGGCCTGTTTTGGCTTAGGCTTCGCCTCTGCTGCTTTCGCCTTCGGGTGAACATGCTCGTGGTGGCGCGTGATGGCGCGCGCGACATTTTGCATCAAACCATTTGTCACTTCCTTACCGGCGCGCGTTTCCGCGATCATCACCGCCACAGGATATGCGCATCCATCTGGCGCGCGCATCACGCCCACATCGTTGATGGCCGTTGATATCGATTCCAGCACTTGTCCGGTTCCCGTTTTATGCGCAAGGCGCCACCCCGGGGCGAGGCCAGACCGCAAACGGGACCGCCCTGTATAAGTGCCGGCCATTAACTTCAGCAATTTGGCACCCGGGTCATTGGCGTCGCGTTCGCTAAACCGTTTCAGTACCAAAGCGATTGTCCCGGGGGCCGCGCCGTCCAGCGGGGTTTCGAGATAGGCATCCAGCGCGGACTTTCTTTTCGCCATCGGTATCCTTGATCGTTGCGCTTTAAAGGCGTTGCCATTGCGATATTCTGTTTTCCACTCCACGCCGGCAATGGCGCTTTGCAATAGGACTTCGCCGGGGCCAAAGCGAATGGACTGCACTTTGCGGCGCTCAAGCATTTGGTTGATCGCCTGCGGGCCGCCCGCAACGCGCAAAAGGACGTTGTTGGCCATATTGTCGCTCGCATTAATCGAATGTGCGAGCAGTTCGCGTAACGGCATGTCGAAGGAGTCCCGCCCGTCGAGATAATTTTTCAATGGCTGGCTGAAAACAACGACGTCATCGCGGCTGATGCGTATGCGTTTATCCAATGACAATTTGCCCGCCGCCTCTTGTTCCAAAATCGTCAATGCGACCCACATTTTGGACACGCTTTGTTGCGGAAAGCGCTCGGTCTGGCGCTTGCCGATGACGTCGTCGGAAAATGGTGTGTAGATGGCAATGCCCGCACGGCCGGGGAATTTCTTCCAATAGCCATCAATTTCCGTCTTCAGCTTTTCGTCGGCAGTCGCAATCATATCCGCCTTATTGTTCGCTTCGACGGCATGCGCCGGCGCGCTGGCGACATATGTTGTGATGCCAAGGGCCAAAGCGCGTGTGAGGGAAAGAGCGACTGTGTTGAAAAAGTTACGCATGATCCGACTTTTAAATGTGCATGGGCTGCCGACTTTGCGCGTGCTCCCACAGACATTTAGACGCCGTAAGTGCAGAACCCAAATCCGGCAGACGGATGCCATTTGCAGACATCCTTCATCCGATTTGAAATGCCGCAGCGCTGTTTTACCTGTCTGTTCTAGGCACAACAAAGCTCCGTCTCGTGCATGTTAAGCGTCGCAGTGGGTTGCCTCCAGTTTTGATATGTTTATTTGCAATTGTTAACATTGCGCGGAGTGTTTGACGCAGGTCGCATGGCGTGCAATCTTTCGGATGGGCAAAGAGGAGGCGACCATGGCTAGCAAGGCGGAGACAGGCGGCAGCGCAAAGGCCGGTAAAAAGAAATCGCCAAAGAAAGGCGCGCCTTTTTCCGGCGTCGCAGGCGCCTTTGACGCCGCCAATGATGCCACCATGGCGCTCGGCCCGCTGGCCGGACTAGCGCGGGAAGATTTTATTGGCGCGATTGGCCTGATGCTGCGGCAAACGGCGTCCAATCCCGACAAGGCGTGGAAGGCAACGACCAGTTTTTCCGAAGATGTAGTTAAAATTATGACCGGAAAGTCCGACCTTGCACCGGATCCCAAGGACAAGCGTTTCATGGACCCCGCCTGGACCTTCAATCCGTTTTTCAAAGCAGGCGCGCAATATTATCTCGCGGTGCAAAAGGGCGTTAAAAGCTATATACAGGATTTGGAACTCGACGCGCTCGAACGCGATCGCGCAAATTTCATTTCGCAAATCATCATTGATGCGATGTCCCCAACAAACACCCTGATTGGGAATCCAACCGCGCAAAAACGCTTGGTGGATTCAGGCGGGCTCAGCCTCGTGAAGGGCCTGAAAAACGCTTATAATGACATGGTTCACAACGACATGATGGTGAGCCAGGTAAACAAAAAACCGTTCAAGCTTGGCGAGAATGTCGCAACAGCAAAGGGCGCGGTGGTGTATCGCGATGAACGTTTTGAGTTGGTCCAATATGCGCCGACGACCGACAAGGTGTTCGCAACGCCGCAGCTCACCATCCCGCCGCAGATTAACAAAATGTATATCAATGATCTGTCGCCTGAAAAATCGATTATCAAATGGCAGACCGATCACGGGATTCAGCCATTCATGATTTCCTGGCGCAACCCAACGGACGATATGAGCGTGTGGGGCATGGCCGAATATATCGAAAGCTGCATCAAGGCGCTGGATGTGGTGTGTGAGATTACCGGCAGCGACAAAGTCAATATTTCAGGTGGCTGCTCGGGCGGGCAGACAATGTCGGTGTTGCTGTCAAAACTGGCGGCGATGGGCGACACCCGCGCCAATGCCGTCACCATGATGGTGTGCGTGTTGGAACCCAAGCCCGGTGATACTGAGGCGTCCAGCCTAGTGTCGCATAATGGCATAGCGCTGGCGCGACAACGCGCGGCGAGGAAAGGCGTGATTGAAGGCAGCAGCCTTGCCCGCGGCTTTGCATGGTTGCGGCCCAATGACCTGATCTGGAACTATGTCATCAACAATTATCTGCTCGGTGATGATCCGCCAGCCTTTGATATATTGTTCTGGAATGCGGATGCCACCAACCTCTCGTCGGCGTTGATGGGCGACTTCTTGGAGCTGTTTGAGGCGAATGCCTATGCCGCGCCGGGCACGTTTGACATCGCGGGACACACGCTTGACCTGACCAAGGTGACGGGCGACCTGTTCGTTCTGGGCGGAACCACCGACCATATCACGCCATGGCGGGCTTGCTATCGCTCGACACAATTGTTCGGCAGCAAAAATGTCGAATTCATCCTTAGCCAGGCAGGGCATATGCAAGCGATCCTGAACCCGCCAGGCAACCCCAAGGCGAAATATTGGAAGCATAGCGAGGGCAAGGCGCCCGCCGACGTTACCGAATGGATGAAGGGCAGCGAAGAGGTCGCCGGAAGCTGGTGGCCGCACTGGATGCAATGGCTGCACGCGCGCTCTGGCGTTGAAGTCGCCGCCCCCAAGGCGTTAGGAAGCAAGGCCCATCCAGCAATGGAAGCCGCGCCCGGCCTGTATGTTTTGGAGTGACGGTAAAACTACCGGATAGGAATTGGCTTGCACGCCTTCACCGTTCGGTTAAACCTTACACCACGCCCAAAAATCAGGGCCAAAGGAACGCATATGACCAAATCTCGCGCGCCCAAATTTAGCATGGAGACCGTTGACGGGCGGACATTGCGGGTGGCGATTTGGCGAGCGTCGAAGGCGACGACGAAGCTTCCAATATTGTTCTTCAACGGCATTGGCGCGAATATTGAAGCAATGGCGCCGATGGCGGAATTGCTCGATGACCGCGACTTTATCACTTTCGACATGCCCGGCATTGGCGGATCGCCCGACCCAGTCGTGCCTTATAATGCCCTGATGATGGCGCGGATTGCCGCATTGTTGCTCGACCGTTTTGAAATGCCCATCGTGGACGTCATGGGCGTGAGCTGGGGCGGGGCGATGGCGCAGCAATTTGCACTGCAGAACGGAGCGCGCACCAACAAGCTTATCTTGGTTGCGACCAGCGCCGGTATGTTGATGGTTCCGGGCAATCCGGCGGCGCTCGCCAAAATGGCGGACCCACGCCGCTACATCGACCCCGAATTCATGGCGAAGCATTTTAAGACGCTGTATGGCGGCGCGGTTGGCAATAAATCGGAGCATATCAACCGGCTCAAGCCGCCGTCGAAAACGGGATATTTCTATCAATTGATGGCGATGATGGGATGGACCAGTGCCCCGTTTCTGCCGTTTATGAAAACCGAAACGCTCATCATGATGGGCGATGATGACCAGATTGTTCCGCTGGCAAATGGCAAATTTTTGAACTTCCTGATCCCGAACAGCGAATTGTTCGTGGTGGCAAATGGGGGGCATTTGTTCCTGTTAAGCCATGTCGAACAGAGCATCGCGGCGATCCGCACGTTTCTGGATCGCAACGCAGCTACGGCACGCAAAGCAGCCTAAGTCGGCGGCTGGCCGGGCGGATGATTTCCGCCTTACCTTGCGGTTAAATCAATAAACCGACGGCGTGGATGATGATCCCCGCTAGACCGCCGACTAAGGTGCCGTTGATGCGGATAAACTGCAGGTCGCTGCCCACGGCATTTTCGACACGATCGGTGATGGTTGACGCGTCCCAGCGGGCAACGGTGTCGGACACCAATCGGACGATGTTATCGCCATAATTTTCGGTAGTGCCGACAATTGCGCGACGGGCAAAGCGGTTGATTTGATGTTTCAGCCCTGTGTCGGCTTGCAAATTGCCACCAAGCTTAATGAGCGCATCGCCAAAGCTACCCGCCAAGGCGGCATCGGGATTACGTGCGGCCTTTAACAAGCTGTTACGGCCTTGGTCCCATAGGCTGTTGATCCATTTGCCCATCGCGGGATTTTCCAACAACTGCCCCTTCCAATGCGCGACCTTGGCTTGCAACTCCTTATCATGGCGCAGGTCATGGGCCAGCTTCGCCAGCCCCTCTTCGCCCTTTTCGCGCAACGGATGGTCTGGGTCCTCTGCCATGTCGTGGAGCAATTTATTGAGGCCTTTGACGATGGCATTGGCCAATTTATCGTCCAATCCGGTCCAGCGCATGAGCGTGTTGGCGCGCTCCTCCACCATTTCGCGGATGAGATGTTCGTTGGCCTCAAGCGTGGCTGAGGCCCATTTGATGATGCCGTCGAGCACAGGGATATGCCGCCTCTCGCGGATCATCGCCGTCAACAACTGGCCGAGCAAAGGCGCGATGTCGAGCTTGTCGAGTTGTTTGCGGATGGCGCCTTTGGCGATGCCGCCCAATCGTTCATCGTCGAGCGCGGCAATGATGTCTCCCATCAGGCGCGATGCGCCCAACCGCATCCGGCCTTCGTCACCCGATGGTGCGCTCAGGAATTTGCCGATGGCGCCGGCCACATCCATGCGCTGCACGCGGCGGGCCACGACCTTGGTTGTCAGGAAATTGGTGCGTAGAAAACTGGCCAAAGTGCGGCCAAGACGTTCCTTGTTATTCGGAATGATCGCGGTGTGCGGAATGGGTATGCCCAAAGGGTGCCGGAAGAGCGCTGTGACGGCAAACCAGTCGGCGAGGCCACCAACCATCCCCGCCTCGGCAAAGGCCCTTAAAAAGCCCCAATAGCCGTCATAACGGGTTTCCATATATTTGCCGAAAACGAACAAGGCGGCCATGCACAGCAGCAAGGCCGTGGCGATGATCCGCATCTGCCGCAGTTCGGTATCACGCTCTGCATAGCGTGCTTTTTCCGACAGGCCGAGTTGATTGACAGCTTTCACGCCGCAGACCTTAATGGGATGCGCAAAAAACGCCACCCATCGTCATCCCGAGACATAAGCGGGATGACGATATCTAGCTGGAGCCTAAATATACTCACTCTGCCGGTTGTAATCCGCCCAAGTCACCTTTGCCGGGGGCCTTGTCCGACGACTTGGCTGGTTCTGCAACATCCTCTTTATGCGTATCGGGATCATAAGTGAGCAGGCGCGTGCGCAGCCAAGGTCCAATTCGCTTTTCAAAACCATCGGCGAGGCTGAAGCCGGCAGGGACAATCAGCAAGGTCAGTAAGGTCGAAACGATCAAGCCGCCGATCACTACTGTCCCCATGGGCGAACGCCATTGCCCGTCACCACCCAAGGAAAGCGCGGTGGGGACCATGCCGGCGGTCATAGCAACCGTGGTCATGACAATCGGTTGTGCCCGCTTATGCCCGGCCTCCATAATTGCTTCAAACTTCGGCACGCCGCGCGCCATTTCCTCAATCGCGAAATCGATCAACAAAATGGAGTTTTTCGCAACGATGCCAAACAGCATCAATATTCCGATGAAGACCGGCATGGATATTGGCTGACCAACCAAGCCAAGCGCGAGCAATCCGCCCAAGGGCGCGAGGAGCAACGAACCCATGTTGACCAAAGGCGACATGAAGCGGTGGTACAAAAGCACCAGCACCGCAAACACCAGCAAGGTTCCGGAAACCAAGGCAACGAGGAAGTCGCGCTGCATTTCCTGCTCCCATTCCTGGCTACCAAACGGAGCGCGGGACACGCCGGTCGGCAGGTTTTTCATAATCGGCAGGTCGTTGATTTTCTTGTCTGCCTCGGACGAGACGATGCCGGGCGCAAAATCCGCGCCGATGAAGATGCGGAAGTTTTGGTTGCGGCGCTGAACCGAGGTTGGACCAGCACCAAAGCTGATATCCGCCACGCGGGATAACGGCACCGAACCGCCGGTTGCCAATGGCACGGGCAGGTTACGGATGACGTCCAAGTCTTGACGTGACTCTTTCGCGAGCATCACGCGGATGGGAATTTGACGATCCGACAGCGAGAATTTCGCGCTATTTTGGTCAATATCGCCCAATGTTGCCACACGGATTGTCTGGCTCAGCGCGACGGTCGATACGCCAAGTTGCGATGCAAGGTCATTGCGCGGCGTTATGATCAATTCAGGGCGCTGCAAATCGGCCGAGATACGCGGCGCGCGTAGTTCGGGCAGAGTCTTCATCTGCTCGACCAAGGTGGCCGCTGTCCGGTCCAGCATTTTGGGGTCTGATCCTGATAACATGACCGAAACGTCACGCCCAGAACCGCCACCACCACCGCCCGGGCCGTTAGCCTGAAACGTCACGCGCGCATCCGCAATCTTAGTCAGAAAAGGTGTGAGGTCTTCCTCAAATTCCTGACTGGTCCGTGCGCGATCCTTGTTAAAGGTGATGAAAATGCTGGCCGCGCCCTCACGTACGCTTTGCAATGCCGTTTTAACTTCCGGCTGCTTCTCGATAATGGCGGCGGCTTCGGTGCTGACCTCACGCGTACGCTCTAATGTCGTTCCAGGAACCATTTCGATCCGAATACGGCTGAAATCGGTATCGCCATCGGGAAAGAATTGCTTTGGCAGGACGACAAGCAATGCAATCGTCAGCACCAGCGACACTGCACCGATACCCATCATCCAACGACGGTGACCAAGCGACCAGCGCAGGATTTTCATATAACGTTCGATCCAGCCGGCCTCGCCATGTTCAGCCATGCCGTCGGCTTTCAGGAAATAGGCTGCGATCATCGGCGTAATCATACGCGCCACCGCGAGGCTCATGAGAACCGAAGCGACAACGGTCAGGCCGAAATTCTTGAAAAATTGTCCAGCAACGCCCGGCATCAGGCCAACGGGTAAGAATACCGCGACGATTGAGAATGTCGTGGCAACCACCGCAAGGCCGATTTCGTCGGCGGCATCAATCGAAGCCTGATAAGCCGATTTACCCATCCGCATATGCCGGACGATGTTTTCGATTTCCACAATGGCGTCATCGACTAGCACACCGGCCACAAGACCGAGCGCCAACAAAGACATGGTGTTGAGCGTGAAACCCAAAAGGTCCAGAAACCAAAAGGTCGGAATGGCGGACAAGGGAATGGCAATCGCCGAAATAATTGTGGCGCGCCAATCGCGCAGGAACAGGAACACGACGACGATGGCAAGCAACGCGCCTTCGATCATCGCGGCCATAGAACTTTTATACTGACCCTTGGTGTAATCCACACTGTTGAACAAGGTGATGAACTTTACGCCGGGATTTTCCTTTTCGATTTCGGCGATCTTGACCATCGCATTATCAAAAACGGTGACGTCGGACGCCCCTTTGGCGCGCGACATGCCGAAAGTGACAACTTGTTTGCCACCTGCAAAGGCCATGGAGCGTTGTTCGCTGAACCCATCGGTGACTTCAGCCACATCGGCCAATTTGATGGAGCGTCCACCGCCCAGGCTGATTTGTGTTTGGCTTAATGCAAATGCGTCCGTTGCGTTGCCCAAAACGCGGACCGACTGGCGTGATCCGGCAATTTGCGACTGGCCGCCCGACGCGTTGATATTCTGTTGCCGCAGCACAGAGTTAATCTGGCTTGCGCTCACGCCCAAGGACTGCATTTTTGCAGGGTCAAGAACCACGCGGATTTCGCGGTTTACACCGCCATTGCGGCTGACCGAAGCCATACCTTCGACCGACAGCAAGCGCCGCGCAACACTATCGTCGACGAACCAGCTCAATTGCTCCAACGTCATGTCGCTGGCTTCCACCGCGAAATAAGCGATGGGGTCGCTGGATGTCGCAACCTTGAAAATCTGTGGTTCTAATATGCCATCGGGCAGGTCGCTGCGGATTTGGTCGACGGCATTTTTCACTTCGCTGACCGCAGCGTTGATATCATCGCCAATTTCGAATTCGGCGCTAACGGTGGTGTTGCCCTCGCTTGAGCTGGCATCGATGTTGCGCACGCCTTGTACACTGCGGATCGCAGATTCGACCTTTTGCGTTATCTGGGTGGTGATTTCACTGGGCGCAGCGCCGGGTTGTGAAATTGAGACTACGACAACCGGAAATTCGATATCGGGATCATTCTGCACGTCCATGTTCATGAATGACATGATCCCGGCAATGCTGAGTGCGACGAACAAGACGATCGGCACCACCGGATTGCGGATGGACCATGCAGAAATGTTATTTAAATTCATGATATCTATCCCGAATGGCCCAACGACTTACTGTTTTTTCAACAGTTTGGGATTGATCAACTCGTCCGGGTTGAGGAAACCGCCAGCATACAGAACGACACGTTCGCTGCCGTCCAACCCTTCTTCAATGATCAGGCCATTGGCAGTGACAGATCCGACCTTGACGGGACGTTGCTGCACCTTGTTATTCTTGCCAACAATATACACAAAGCTGCCATTGCGGCCGGTTTGCACCGCCGATTCCGGTAGGACAGGCGCCTTCATTTCGCCCGATTTGATTTCAACAGAGGCAAATCCACCGGGGCGCAGTGCCTTGTCAAACGGCAGGGCAATGCGGGCCATACCCTGACGGCTCTGCGCGTCAATCATTGGCGAAATCTGCCAGATATTGCCTTCAAACACCCGATCAACACCCACAGGGGTGACGGATGCAGGAATGCCAACGGCAATCTGCGCAAGATCATCTTCGCTTAGTCTGGCCTGCAGCTCCAACTGCCCGTCCTTGGCGATGCGGAACAATATGCCGCTGCCGGCAGACACCGTTTGTCCAGTCTCCACATTGCGTTCCAGCACATAGCCAGACACCGGCGCACGGACGTCCAGCCGCGCATTACGGGCGCGGGTTTCGGCAAGTTGTGCGTTGCTGACATTCACCCGCGCACGAGCGGCGTCGCGGTTCGCGGTCTTGCGCTCAACATCTGCCTTGGACACAAAGCCTCGCTCAACCAACTGCATCGCGCGGTCGAGCTCGTTTTGGGCAAGTTGCAGGTCGGCGCGGGCAACATTGGTCTGTGCCGCCAACGCAGCGGCCTGCTGTGTTTGCACCGACCGGTCAACGCTTACCAAGATTTGGCCTTGTGTAACCCAATCGCCTGCATCGACATACACTTGCAGCACGCGTCCGCCTTCGCCAACAACACCGACGGGAATTTCGCGACGTGCGGCCAAGGTGCCGGTCGCGTTAATCGCGCGCACCACGCTATCACGGCCCGGGGCGACAACGGTAACCGTTTGGGCTTGCCCAGCTTTATCCGCATCGGTGGGGGCACTATTGCCGCTACCAAAGAAATAATAAGCGGCGCCAGCTATAATGAAAATCGCGACGATGATGGCCGCAATGCGGATCCGACGCTTGTTCCGGTCGTGATTGTCGTAAAGGAATTCGCCATCTTGCGTGGCGCTCATCGTCGTCTCGTAATTCATACCGGAATTCCAAATAATAATTTCAGGGAGCGCATACTCCTTTATGGTGTTCAAATTATGGCTGTATTACCCTAATAAGTCACTATCCGCAAGCTGCGGAGCGTGAAAGAGTTAATCGCTTTATCGCCTTATAGAATATCGCCAAAGGCGGTGCGCAACAATACAGACTGATGCCTTATATGTTTCGACAAACAACGCATAGGCGCGTTGGTAACGGTTATTTTCATGACATGGACCTATCCAGAAAACTGGCATTTCAAGTGTGAAGCTTCTAGGGAGGCAATCGTATGACCGACGATATCTATCATTCTGATTTCCAGTTGGGCCCGGATCTGAAGGGCAAGCGGATTGTCGTCGCGATGTCGGGCGGTGTGGATTCCTCTGTTGTCGCGGCGCTCGCGGCGCGCACCGGCGCAGAAACCATTGGCGTCACTTTACAACTTTATGATCATGGGAGTGCAGTAAAACGGGCAGGGGCATGCTGCGCCGGGCAGGATATACGCGATGCCCGCGCGGTCGCTGATAAGCTTGGCATTGCGCATTATGTCTTTGATCATGAAAGCCGCTTTCGCGAATCGGTCATCGACCATTTCGCCGATGAATATATGGCGGGACGGACACCAATCCCTTGCGTGCGCTGTAATATGGGTGTGAAATTTACCGATCTGTTCCGCCTCGCGCGGGAACTCGGGGCTGACTGCCTTGCCACCGGCCATTATGTCCGCCGCGTCGAGGGGCCATTAGGTGCCGAGCTACATCGCGCGGCTGACCCAGCACGCGACCAAAGCTATTTTCTATTTGCGACCACGCAAGGCCAATTGGATTATCTCCGCTTTCCCTTAGGCGGTATGCCCAAGCCGCATGTGCGGGCCATAGCGCAGGAAATGGGTTTAATCGTGGCGATGAAGCCCGATAGTCAGGATATCTGTTTTGTCCCCGATGGGGATTATGCCAGCGTTGTCCGAAAAATTCGGCCCGATGCGGAAGTCGGCGGGGATATTGTTCATCTCGATGGCCGCATCCTTGGCCAGCATAAGGGACTCATCCATTACACCGTTGGGCAGCGTAAAGGGCTTGAAGTTGGCGGGCAGCCTGTGCCTTTATACGTCATCCGTTTGGATGCCGCGACGCAGCGCGTGATTGTCGGGCCGCGCGCGGCGCTTGCCGTACCCGCCGCACGGATCATCGATGCCAACTGGCTCACCGATATAGGCAACCGGTCGGTAATGGCAAAGGTGCGGTCAATGTCGCGTCCCGTGCCCGCGCGCTTGGATGGTGAATGGCTTCGTTTTGACATGCCCGAATATGGGGTGGCGCCGGGGCAGGCGGCTGTATTATATGACGGCGACCGCGTACTTGGTGGCGGCTGGATTGAAGAAACTTTGGCAGTGGAGATGGCCTCAGCCGCTTAAAGACATTCGCTTACTGAAGGGGGAGTTCAGGATGCATTTGGGGGAATCACAGCGCGACATGCGCCGGGCTTATGTCAACGGCGGCGTCGGTATCTTTATGTCGGGATTGGTGTGGGTAACTGCAGGTGCGGTGACACTTTATGCCGACCTGTTTGCCGGCATGGCTACGTTGTTTTTCGGCGGGATGCTTATCCATCCATTGTCGCGCTTATTGGCGCGGCGCATTTTTTATCGTGGTAGGTCGCGCGTCGCCAATCCTATGGAGATGCTTGCGCTGCAATCGACGGCGTTCCTCATCATTGGCCTTGTCATCGCTTATCTGGTCAGCGGGACATATGGCGATTGGTTCTTCCCCATTGCCTTGTCGGCCGTGGGGGCAAGGTATCTGGTGTTTCAGACCGTTTACGGCATGCGTTTATTTGTGGTGCTTGGTATCATTTTGATTACCATCGCCTCCGCCACTTTATGGGGCGGTTTGGATCCCGCATTTGTCGCGCTTGCCGGGGGCGCGACCGAATTATTATGTTCGGCGTTCATTCTTGTACCGGCAAAGCGGTAGTTCAAAGCGCCTCGATTTCTGCTGCGTTTAATTGGACGCAACCAAAGGCGCCACGCCGCTCCGCCACTGCTTCGGCCAGAAATGGCACCGATGCGTAGACGCGTTGATTTTCTGGATCGTCGCTCAGGCGCACCATCTCCATGCCTTTTTCCTTGTCGGTTTCGCACGACGCCATATCGCGACCTTCAACATAACGGCATGAGCAAGTGACATGCGCACCATATGCCGCGCCTACGCGTGCCTGACCCTTGATGCTGTTCCAGTTCCACAAAAGCCACAGGGCCGTGAACAAGGCGATGACCGAAAGCGCAATCTTCAACCTTTTGAACCACGGGTCGGGTGCTATTGTTCTTGGAGTCGAAGTTGCGGTTGCCATAAGCCCTCCATTTGGTGCATCGAAGCATCATATGCCTAGAAACAAAATTCATCTCGCCGCAACCGCTTTTTGTGCAATCGCTGCATTCAGCCTATCTGGATGTGCTGCGGAACAACCCACAAAGCCTGCTAGCCCTGGCTTTAGCATGGTTGTCGATGACGCAGTAATCAGCGACAAAAAGCTGGCCGCCGCTATCGCGCCGTTTTTCGAAGATTCGGCTGTTGGTGAAACCCGCGCTTTGGTTATCATGCAGGGTGGGCGTATTGTCGCCGAACGTTACGCGCCGGGATATGGGCCGGATACAAGGCTGATCAGCTGGTCCATGGCCAAAAGCGTGACCGCGGTTTTGGTGGGCATGATGGTTGCGGACGGACGGCTGGCCTTGGATGAACCCGCAATCGTCCCAGAATGGCAAGCGCCGCGCGATGGTCGTGCCGCAATCACATTGCGCCATTTGCTGCATATGTCATCCGGGTTGGACCATACCGAAATGGCAGAAGGCAGTGTCGAGATTTTTGATGCAGACACACCGCGGATGCTGTTTTTGGACGGCCACGAAAATGTGGCCCGTTATGCCGAAACACGGCCTTTAGAAGCCATTCCCGGTCAGAAATTTGAATATAGCACGGCCACTAGCCACATATTGGTCGACATTATGACGCGGTCATTGACGGACAGCAAAGATCCCGCCGTGCGGCGTGATGCGATGTTGGAATATGCGCGCGGTCGTTTGTTTGAACCGCTGGGAATGACAAGCGTCGTGCCCGAATTTGATCGTCATGGCACCATGCTGGGTGGAAGTTTTATCCATGCCACCGCGCGTGATTGGGCGAAATTTGGCGAATTTTTGCGCAATAATGGTTCGGTGCGATCTGCGCAAATGATGCCGACAAGCTGGATGCGGTTTATGAAAACGCCCAGCCAAACCAATGCAAGCTATGGCGCGCATTTGTGGCTCAACAGAAAGCGCAAGGACGGCAGTGCGCCTGTCCTGTTTCCCGACAAGGGGCCATCTGATGTCTTTGCTGCGCTGGGACATTTGGGGCAGTTTGTCGTAGTATCACCGCAACATGGGCTCACCATTGTCCGGCTTGGAAATACACCCGATGATCAGCTTGACCCCGTCAACGACCAATTGGCGAAGCTGATTTCAGCCTTCCCGAAGCAGTAAGACGAAACGCAGTTAAAGCTTCGCCACGGGCGCGTCGTCGCCCAGGTCTTCAAACCATGCTTCAACCGGACCGCTGAGCTTAATCAGCAATGGATTGCCCTTGCGATCACGCGCTTTGCCAGCCTGCACCTTAATCCAGCCTTCGGAAATGCAATATTCCTCAACTGTGGTGCGTATTTCGCCCTTGAAGCGA
This sequence comes from Sphingomonadales bacterium UBA656, assembly GCA_002299895.1. Classification (GTDB taxonomy): domain Bacteria; phylum Pseudomonadota; class Alphaproteobacteria; order Sphingomonadales; family Sphingomonadaceae; genus Sphingorhabdus_B. The sequence continues at coordinate 102,975 of DBOC01000015.1, forward strand.
ATACCAACACCACGCGACAGCAGGTCGCCATCGAAATGCTGGCTCATTGGGTTAATCGACAGGTGATCAGGCGGGGTGTTGGGGCCCGCGGATTTCGTTTCTTCAGTCATGACGCGCGCTTTGCCGCAAAGCATAGCACTTGGCAATATAGCGCGGGCAGTGCAGGGGGACGAAATGGCAAGTTCAAACAATTATGATGCGATTATCCTGGGTGCCGGCGGGGCCGGCCTGATGTGCGCTTTAACCGCAGGGCAACGCGGAAAGCGCGTGCTGGTGATTGATCACGCCACGGGTCCCGGCAAGAAGATACTGATATCGGGTGGCGGGCGGTGTAATTTTACCAATGTGAATGCGACCACCACGCATGCACAGGAACGTTATTTATCGTCCAACCCGCATTTCGCAAAATCCGCGCTTGGCCGATATACGCCGCAAGATTTTATCGATCTGGTGAACGCCCACGGCATTGCCTTTCATGAAAAAACGCTCGGGCAATTATTCTGCGATGGTTCCGCGCGGCAGATTGTCGCGATGTTAATGGCCGAATGTGACAAATCCGGTGCCTTTGGCGGCCGCGTTGATTTTGTATTTGATGCGCCTGTGGGGGAGGTGACACATGACGGTAGCCATTATCATGTCACCTATAATGGCGTACGCGCGCAAGGCGCGGCATTGGTCATCGCCACTGGCGGCCCCAGCATTCCGAAAATGGGGGCGACTGCCTTTGCCTATGACCTCGGCCGACAGTTCGGGTTGAAGATTGTCGAGCCACGACCGGCTTTGGTGCCGCTCACGCTGGGCGGCGATGATGTCTTGTTCCGTGAATTGTCGGGCGTGTCGTCCGAAGTTGTCGCGAAGCACGGCAGGACAACATTTCGTGAGGCAGCCTTATTCACCCATCGGGGTTTAAGCGGCCCTGCGGTGCTGCAAATCAGCAGCTATTGGCGCCCCGGTGACCAAGTCGAGATTGATTTTCTTCCATCCTTGGATGCCACCGAATTATTGCTGTCTGAAAAACGTGCACGGCCACGCGCCACTTTGCGGTCAACATTAGACCGCGTCTTGCCTGCGCGGCTCGCCGAAGCGCTCGCCGCCAAGATTGGGCTACTCGGCAACCTCGCCGACCAAAACGACCGGAAATTGGTGGGTGCGGGTACGCTACTCGGCAGCTGGCCATTCGTGCCCAATGGCAGCGAGGGCTATGCCAAGGCAGAGGTAACATTGGGCGGGATCAGCACCGATGGCCTGTCACAAAAGACGATGGAAGCAAAGAAAATGCAGGGATTATACTGCGTTGGCGAGGCGGTGGACGTCACGGGCTGGCTCGGCGGATATAATTTCCAATGGGCGTGGGCAAGCGGCGTCGCGGCAGGGGAAGCCATTTAGGGTTTAATGCTAGGGCCTTTGTCCAAAGAAAAAGGGCGCCGAAATCGACGCCCTTTTCATTATGCCGCCTGTTTGGCGCGCGATGCTTTTTTCCGTTCATTGGGATCCAACAATCGCTTGCGCAAACGGATGTTCTTTGGCGTTACCTCAACCATTTCATCGTCATCAATATAGGCAATGGCTTGCTCAAGCGTCAGGCGCTTGGGCGGGGTGAGGCGGATGGCGTCGTCCTTGCCGGTCGAACGGAAGTTCGTCAGCTGCTTGGACTTCATTGGGTTGACTTCAAGGTCATCTGGCTTCGCATTTTCTCCGATGATCATGCCTTCATACAAGGCTTCACCAGGCGAAACCATCAGGATTCCGCGCTCTTCCAATGGGCCAAGGGCGTAAGCAACGGCTTCGCCCGCACCGTTGGAAATCAGCACACCGTTCTTGCGACCTTCAATGGTGCCACGATGTGGGCCATATTTTTCGAAGAGACGGTTCATGATACCCGTTCCGCGCGTGTCGGACAGGAATTCGCCATGATAGCCGATCAAGCCGCGTGATGGCGCACTGAAGGTGATGCGGGTCTTGCCGCCACCCGATGGGCGCATGTCGATAAGGTCGCCCTTACGCACCGCCATTTTTTCAACGACAGTGCCCGAATATTCATCATCCACGTCGATGACGACAGTTTCATAAGGCTCTGTCTTTTGGCCATTTTCGTCTTCGCGGAATAGCACGCGTGGGCGGCTGATGCCGAGTTCAAAGCCTTCACGGCGCATGGTTTCGATTAGGACACCCAATTGAAGTTCGCCGCGGCCAGCGACTTCGAAGCTGTCCTTGTCTTCCGCCTCAGTGATACGGACCGCCACGTTGCTTTCGGCTTCGCGCATCAAGCGGTCGCGGATCATGCGGCTCGTAACCTTGGTGCCTTCACGGCCAGCCATTGGGCTGTCATTCACCGAAAAGCGCATGGACAAGGTTGGTGGATCGATAGGCTGCGCCTGAAGTGGTTCGGTCACTGTTGGCTCGGCAATGGTGTCGGCCACAGTAGCTGTGGTCAAACCGGCAATGGAGATGATGTCGCCTGCCTTAGCTTCGTCCACAGGAACGCGTTCAAGTCCGCGGAATGACATGATCTTCGATGCACGGCCGCTTTCAACGACCTTGCCGTCGGGGTTCAGCGCGTGGATTTGCTGGTTTACCTTGACGGTGCCGGACAATACGAGACCGGTAAGAATACGGCCAAGGAAGTTGTCGCGGTCAAGCAAAGTGACAAGCATTTTAAATTCGCCGTCCGCATCTGCCTTAGGCTCTGGAACATGGTTCACGATGGTTTCAAACATCGGCGTCAATGTGCCTTCGCGCGCGCTTGGATCAGTCGAGGCATAACCATTGCGGCCTGAGGCGTAGAGCACCGGAAAATCGAGTTGCTCGTCGGTTGCATCGAGCGACACGAACAGATCGAACACTTCGTCCAACACTTCCTGAATCCGCTCATCAGGGCGGTCGATCTTATTGACGACGACGATTGGGCGCAGGCCCAAAGCCAGCGCCTTACCGGTTACGAACTTCGTTTGCGGCATTGCGCCTTCGGAGGAATCGACGAGCAAGATAACGCCGTCGACCATCGACAAGATACGCTCCACCTCGCCACCAAAGTCGGCGTGACCCGGTGTATCTACGATGTTAATGCGGGTATCCTGCCACTCAACCGAGGTGCACTTGGCAAGAATAGTTATGCCGCGTTCTTTTTCGAGATCGTTCGAATCCATCGCGCGCTCTTCGATGCGCTGATTTTCGCGGAAGGTCCCCGACTGGCGAAACAGTTGGTCAACAAGGGTGGTTTTGCCGTGATCGACGTGCGCGATGATGGCGATGTTACGCAATGACATTTGGAAATGGGCCTTTTGGAAGGTCTTCATAGCGACCACATGCCGCCAGATTCTCGCGGGCCATTAACGCAATACACGCTGCGGTGCAACATCGCTGGTGTTGCAATAGGTGATTGCAGCGGCCAAAGCGCAATTATGTTCGCTCGTATCTTCGCTGATCGCTTTGTCATGCTGTTGCTCGCCACCATATTTTTGGCGAGTGTTCTTCCCGTTCGTGGCCAAGCGGCAGAGGTCGCGTCGTTGATTTCATTGGCGGCGATATTCTTGCTGTTTTTCCTCAACGGCGTGCGGTTGCCGCGACATGAAGTAGTCAACGGTGTGCGCAATTGGCGGTTGCAGGGGGCGATTTTCCTTTTCGTATTTGGCGTGATGTCGGGCACCGGATTGGCGCTGTCTTATGTTTTTGACACTATCTTGCCGCCGACACTTGCCTTGGGGTTGCTGTTTACAGGTATCCTGCCGTCCACCGTACAGTCTGCTGCGGCTTATTGCGCCTTGGCCAAAGGGAATGTGGCAGCATCGGTTGTTGCGGCCGCTTTGGTCAATCTGATCGGCGTGGTTCTGTCGCCCTTACTCTTGGCGGTGTTGGCGCATGTGGGGGAGGCAACTATCTCAGGCGAAGCGATTGGGCGCATTGCGCTCATCCTGCTTCTGCCATTCGCGCTCGGCCAGATGGCGCAGCGTTGGTGCAAACCATGGGTCGACCAAAACAAAGAATTGGCGACGTGGATGGACCGCATCTCGATTGCCATTGCGGTCTATGTGGCGTTTTCAGGCGCAGTGGTAGCGGGTATCTGGAGCGTCGTGCGCGGTGATGAGCTTGCATGGCTGGCCTTGGCTTTATCGGTCATGCTGCTGGTTGGCTTTGGCGGAGCTTGGGCTTTGGGGGCCGGTATGAAGCTACCGCGCGGGGACAGAATTGCGATGCTGTTTTCGGGTGCGCAGAAAAGCATCGCGATTGGCGCGCCGCTAGCCGCAACGATATTTCCACCCGCCATTGCTGGGATGGTCCTGCTGCCAACGCTAATCTATCATATGGCGCAGTTGATCCTATCTGCACCGCTGGCCACGCATTTTGCGAAGGATGGGGTACGATAAGGCTTATAAGCTCCGAAGTGCCTCCGAAGGCCGTGCGGCCAAAATGGGCAGTGAGCCGACGATACCCAACACAAAGGTCAATCCAGCGCCGCCAACAAGCGTCAGTGCCAGTATCGAATAATCCGGGGCGAAACTGAAATCGAATATCTCGACCACGACATAATAAGCGGCGAACATCCCAAGCAGCAGCGACAATAGACCCAGCACCACCGCCAAAATGCCATATTCCAACGCCTGCGCGCCTAAGATTTGTCGTCTTGTGCTGCCCAGCATTTTCATGATGACGCTGTCATAGATGCGCGACTGGCGTGCGGCGGCGATTGCGCCAACGAGCACTGCGATGCCAGCCAAGATGGCGATGGATGCGGCAGCGGCAATGGCCTGCGCCATTTGAGTCAGCAATATTGTGATCTGTGCCGTGACCTCGCCTACTTCAATCAGCGACGATGAGGGGAAAGCGGGCGGAATTGATTTTGCCAATATGCGCTCGGCTGGCTTAGACACCGTCAATGTTGCCACCATATTGTGCGGCGCGGCGTCCAAGCTTCCCGGCGAAAACACCATCACATAATTCAGGCCAAAATTATCCCATTTGACGGCGCGCAAGGACGCGATTTTGGCCGGAATCTCTACACCAAGCAGGCTGATGGTCAAACTATCGCCCGCGCTTACGCCCAAGCTTTCGGCGGCTTCTGCTTCAAGGCTAACTAAGGCGGGGCCTTTATAATTCGCAGGCCACCAATTGCCTGCGACAATCTCGCTGCCCTTTGGCAATGCGCCGCTATAGGTTAGCCCGCGATCGCCATTCAGGATCCACGCGCCGTCGGGCAGTTCTTCCAATTGATCCACCCGTTGGCCGCCATATTCGACGATAGTCCCGCGCAAGGCGGGTATCATATTGATGGTGGCCTTGGGGTCGGCTTGCTGCACCATTTGCGTGAACTGGGCCGCGCCCTCGCGTGGGATATCCAAAGCAAAGAAACTGGGCGCGCGGTCGGGCACGCTGTTCTTGATCTCATTGTTGATGCTGGTTTGAATGGCCGCGAGTGTCACAAATAAGGTGAGACCAAGGCCAAGTGCCACGACCAAGGCCTGCGTCTGCGCGCCGGGGCGGTGCAGGTTGGCGAGCGCGAGGCGCGGCAGGGGCGCCTTTGGCCGTGGCAGGCGCAAGGCAATGAAACGCAGCAACCAAGCGATGCCCGTGAGCAGCAACAATAGGCCAAAGGCCGCGCCGATAAAGGCGAGCGAGAATAAAGGCTCTCGTGCCGTCACCACCGCAAGCGCGATTATTGCAGAGATGGCCGCAATCACCCAGATGGCGCTGCGTCGGTCGATACGGGCATTGCCCTCCACAATCGCCCGGAATAGCCCTGCGGCAGGCACATTGCGCGCGCGGGCCAAAGGCGGCAAAGCAAAGGCTATGGCAATCAATAGGCCGTAAACCGCGCTGACGAATAAGGGTAAGGGATGCAGGTTGAAGCCTGGGGCGACGGGCAGTATGTCCCCAGCCACCCAGCCAATAACTATTGGCATGACGCTGCCCACCGCGAGGCCAGCGATAATTGCGCCGGCGGCAACGGTCAGGATTTGCAGCATATAGATGCGGAATATCGTTCCACTGTCCGCGCCAGTAACTTTTAACGTCGCAATGCTGGCGCGCTTGCTGGCGAGATAGCTGCTCACGCCATTTCCGACGCCAATGCCCGCGATGACTAAAGCGGCAAGGCCGACAAGCGTTAGGAACTGGCCCATGCGTTCAATGAAGCGCCTTGTGCCCGGTGCGCCATTGGAGCGATCCGTGATGTCCCAACCGGCCGAAGGGAACTGCGCCTCCAGCGCCTTTGCGACAGCAGCGGCATCTTCGTCCGCAGATAATTTGATACGATATTTTGCTTCATACATGCTGCCGGGCTGGATCAAGCCGGTATCTGGCAGCGAAAGCATGTTGATGATGGCCACTGGACCGAGCGTGAAGCCTTCACCCAAGCGATCAGGCTCTTCGGCAATGATGCCCGCGACCTTGAATGTCGCTTCGCCGAAACGGACAGTTTCGCCGGTGTCGATGTTGAGCCGTTCGGATAAGGTCGGTCCGATGTAAATTTCGTCCTTAGCCGGTGCCTTGGCTATGCCGCCCTCGCGCAGGGTCAATGCGCCATAATGTGGATAAACATTATCTACGGCCTTCAACTCTGCGAGCAGGCTGTCCCCACCAATTCGTGAACCTATAGCCATCGCCCGCAAACGGATGGTTTCGGAGACAGCGCCTGCTTTGCGCATCGCGGCCATTTCGGCTTGCGTTGCTTCGCGTTGCGCGATGCCGATTTCGACATCGCCGCCCAAGATTGTCTGACCGCGCCGAGACAGTTCATCGGCTATGCCAGCTGTTAAGCTGCCAATAGCCGCAAGAGTCGCAACGCCCAAGAACAGGCAAATCGCCAACAATCGGAGACCACGGATACGCGCGGACAGGTCGCGGCGCGCTATGCGCCAAATTGCAGCGAGCGAAAGGCTCAAGCCCGGCTCTCCACGACATGGCCGTCTTGCATCGAAATCACGCGGTCACATTTGCGCGCAAGTTCGGGGTCGTGGGTGATGATCAACAACGTGGCACCCAATGCGGCGCGGCGTTCGAACAAGAGGTCAACAATGGCAGTGCCTGTCGACCCATCCAAATTGCCCGTTGGTTCATCGGCAAAGATGATCTTTGGCCCCGCCGCCATCGCGCGGGCAATAGCGACACGTTGCTGTTCACCGCCCGACAATTGCGACGGATAATGCGTGAGCCGGTGGCCAAGGCCAACCGCTTCAAGTTCGCTTTGTGCGCGGCCAAAGGGATCGTCTAGACCCGCCAATTCCAGAGGGATCGCGACATTTTCAAGCGCCGTCATCGTGGGCAACAGGTGAAATGCCTGCAACACAATGCCAATGCGTCCGCGCCGTGCCCGGGCAAGTTCATCTTCATCCAGCTTTGTGAAATCGAGGCCATCGACGAGTACGGTTCCGCCGCTGGCTTGCTCCAACCCGGCGAGCACTGCCATCAAAGAAGATTTGCCGGATCCGGATGGCCCTAGCAATGCAACGCTGCTGTCATAGGGCACCTCAAGATCTACGCCGCGTAAAATCGACACGGATGCGTCGTTGCTGCCAAGGCTAAGGGTGACATTTGCCGCGTGGATTGCCATATCCGCTTTGTGAGTGACCGGAGCGTGCAAGGAAAAGTCCTTATGAGAAGTTTTTGGGTATATGGGGCGTTATGTGTCGCAATCCAAGGGTTGTCGGGATGCGGGTCTAATCCTGTAGCCGAAAATAAGACAGAAACGCAGCAGGCGGCAAAGATCGCGCAATATGACCAATTGGTCGTGGCGTTTGGCGATAGTCTTTATGCGGGATATCGCCTTGCGCCGAATGAAGGACTTGCCCCACAATTGCAGGCAGCATTGCAGGCAGATGGCATCAACGTCCGGGTGCATAATGCCGGCGTATCGGGGGATACCACAGCGGCGGGTAAAACGCGGCTAGCCTTCGTGCTCGATAGTCTAGACCGAAAACCTGACCTGGTTGTGCTTGGTTTAGGCGGCAATGACATGTTGCGCGGGATCAAGCCTGCAGAAACCAAGGCGAATATGACCGCGATGATGGACGAATTGAAACGGCGTGACATTCCGGTTGTGTTGACAGGCATGCTGGCCGCGCCAAATCTAGGTGCAGATTATGTCAATTCATTCAACGGGATTTTTCCGGCGCTTGCCGATACATATGATGCGGCTCTCTATCCCTTTTTCCTCGATGGCGTGGTGACAGATGTGGCGTTAATGCTGCCGGATAACATCCACCCCAATGCCAAGGGCGTATCGCGGGTTGTCGAAGGATTATCCCCGCTGGTCGAAGCCGCTTTGAAGCAGCAAAATGGTGCTGTATTAGAAAAATAATACAGCTGGAGCCGGAAATGCTTGAAATGGTCAGGCACAGGTTCCATCTGATTTCCTAACTAATGACAGAGAGACTTTTGGCGATGTCGACTGAAACCGCAACCCAGACCGTGCAAGAGCTGAAGCTTGCCCCACCGGACCCTGTACCGACGGTAACCCCGCAGCAGGCGATGGGGCTGGTTCCGGTAACCGATGAGCAGCAAAGCAAGCTTGCACAACGTGTGGATGCCTATGTCGCTGACCTGATTGCGCAGGACGTTAACAGCCCTGAATTCGGTAAGCGCGTTGACCAGCTAACCAACATGGGGCGCAAGGAAATCATGGAAGCGTCGGCGCAGTCCAACCGCTTTTTGGACAAGCCCATCCGCCGCATGGATTCAGAGTCCGGGGTCGGCGCGGATCTTGCAGAATTGCGCCGCGTTGTGGAGGATCTAGATCCTTCTAAAAAAGGTAATTTGATGACTAAACAGAAGCTGTTTGGCATCATTCCCTTTGGCAATAAGCTGCGCAATTATTTCGACAGCTATCAAAGTTCGCAAACGCATATCAGCTCGATCCTTGGGCGGCTTGGTAATGGTAAGGACGAGCTGCTGATGGACAATGCTGCCATTGATGTGGAGCGCCAAAATCTCTGGGTTGCTATGGGCAAGCTGGAACAAATGATCGTCATGTCCAAGCAACTAGATGGAAAGCTGGAAGAGAAAGCAGCTGAACTAGAGTTGTCCGACCCTGCCAAGTCGCGCGCGATCAAGGAAAGCGCGTTGTTTTATGTGCGTCAGCGGACGCAGGATTTGCTGACTCAGATGGCCGTGACTGTGCAAGGCTATCTCGCGCTTGATCTCGTGAAAAAGAACAATGTGGAGTTGGTGAAGGGCGTAGACCGTGCATCGACAACAACCGTAGGCGCGCTGCGTACGGCGGTCACGGTGGCGCAGGCTATGACCAATCAAAAGCTGGTACTCGAGCAAATCACATCGCTGAACACCACGACAGCCAATATTATTGATAGTACGGGTCAATTGCTGCGGGACAATACCGGGCGTATTCATGAACAGGCTGCTGCATCGACCATTCCATTGGAAACATTAAGCCGCGCGTTCCAGAATATCTATGACACGATGGACGCTATCGATACCTTCAAATTGAAGGCGCTCGACAGCATGAAGCAGACGTCAGAAGCGCTGGAGAAAGAGGTCGAAAAGTCTAAGGGCTATATTGCCCGCGCCGAAGGTCAGGCGCAGGCAGTAAAGGACACGCAGGACAGCGGTTTGCTCGCGGCGTTAGAGGGGTGATAGTGCACCCCCCATTCCTAGTCGATTTTTTGACATGAACAGCCCAGCATCCAATTCAAACGAAACCCTCAACGCCGCGGCGCGGTCGTTGCGCAATGTGCGGATGAAACCGATTGGTTCGAAGTCGCAGGCGCTACGCCGTGCGCATTTTTGGGGCAAGTTGAGTAAGGCTGTGGTCGCCATAGGCGTGGTCTTGATCTCCGCCGGCATAATCGGCGCGATCATTGATGGCATTGGTTTTTGGGGTGTGATGATCACCGCTATAGTCGGCGCCGCGGCGGCTTATCTGCTGATGCGCTACCCCGAAATGCCTATGCCGACTGCAGAGAGCTTACGCGTCACGGATCTCGCGACCTTGGCCGGCAAAACTGAAATATGGTTGGAGGCCCAGCGCCCGGCTTTGCCTGCACCCGCAGTAACTTTGGTGCAGGATATTGGTTTGCGGTTGGACCAGCTCGCGCCGCAATTGCAGACGCTGGACGAAAATGACCCGGCGGCGCGCGAAGTGCGCAAGCTGGTGGGTGAACATCTCCCTGAACTTATCAATGGCTATAAGAAAATCCCCGACAGCCTGAAACACAAAGAATATGCAGGAAAAACCCCCGCGCAGCAGTTGGTGGACGGACTAAAAACCATTGATCGCGAAATTGAGACCATGACCGGTCAAATCGCACGTGGAGAGCTGGACAAGCTTGCCGTGCGTGGCCGGTATCTCGAAATGCGTTACGATAACACCGACACCAACGGGCAGGGCGGCTAAACCATTCGTTAGCCTACAAACGCACGTTCCAGAACATAAGTACCCGGTTGCGATTGTGCGCCCTCGGTGAAGCCAAGGCTTTCCAGCAACGCCCCTGTTTCCTTGATCATCGCCATACTACCGCAGAGCATGACGCGGTCAAATTCGGGATCGAGCGGATAATCCCCGCTTGCAATGCGCTGCGTGATGCGGCGATTTTCGTCAGTCCATGTCGGGCATTTGGTGACAGACGGGTCATAAATAAGCTTCTGCTTTGCTTCGTCCGCAACCAGAGGATCATCGGCAAGTTGTGATTCCAGCACATCGCGAAACGCCAGATCTTCGACCTGCCGCACAGTGTGCTGCACGGTTATCTTTTCGTAGCGTTCATATGCTTCCGGATCGCGAATGATCGACATCCAAGGGGCCAATCCGGTACCAGTGCCGATCAAATGCAGCCGCTTTCCGGGCAGCAGCGCGTCCAGCGTCAGTGTGCCGGTTGGTTTGGCGCCCAAAAGGATTTCATCGCCGGGCTGGATTTTGCACAATTGGCTGGTGAGCGGACCATCTGGAACAATGATGCTTAAAAATTCGAGCGATTCATCCCAAAATGGCGAGGCCATGGAATAGGCACGCATCAACGGCTTATCGTTGACCATAAGACCAATCATCACAAATTGGCCGCTGACAAAGCGGAATGACGCAGGCCGGGACACTGAAAAGGAAAACAGCCCCTTGTTCCAATGATGCGTGGTCAAAACCTTAACAGACGAAAATGCCATTATTCACTCCATAATTCAGCGCGCTCTTTGACGGCAATGTAGCAATTTACAATAGATTCATTTCTTTTGCCGTCAAAAGCCAGCCTTCTTTTTGGGTCACGAGAAGGGAAAAGCCACATCAAGGTTCTACCAATACGCATGCCGCATCAAGCGTGTGCATCGCTGAATTTGTTTCAGAACCCTATTTGGAGCTTCGTAATAAAAGAGAAAATGAAGGTTTTGAAACAGGCTGAATTTGCGCGTTTTAACTTGGTTCCCCGGTAAGGATTCGAACCTCAATAGACGGAGTCAGAGTCCGTAGTCTTACCGTTAGACGACCGGGGAACAACGGCTGGCCGTATATGCTTGAGGCTATGCACGGTCAACCCGCTGAATCGGGCGGCTGCGGGGGCTGTTCAAAAATCTTGAATCTTTGTCACTCTGCGGTTAGCAACGTCGTCAGGTACCGGCGGCACATCCGACCGGCTAGAAAATAAGAAGTGAGTTATCGGCTATGGGCGAAAATGTCGCGCCATCGCCGCAAAACGGACGTGGGCGAAAACGTAAAAGGCCGCCCCGTCGCAAAAATGCGGCACCCAAGGCTGCAATGCTGCAGCAGGCTTCGGTCAATGGCGCGGTGCGTCCCGAAGTCACAAAAGCGTCAGAACGGGCTGCGAAGCGCGATGCGCAGGGTAATGACCCTGCTTTACGCCGAAACTGGCTTGAACGTTCCGCTTACGCCGCGCTTGACCTTGGTACCAACAATTGCAGATTGCTTATCGCGCGGGCGGGGGGCGATGATTTTACCGTTGTGGATGCGTTTTCGCGCGTTGTGCGTCTGGGTGAGGGGATGACCTCCACCGGCCGGATGAGCGAGGAGGCCATGGACCGTGCGGTGGAAGCCCTATCCGTATGCGCCGAAAAGCTAAAGAAACGTAATGTGGTGCTCGCGCGTTCTGTTGCAACCGAGGCATGCCGTCAGGCGGTAAACGGGGTACAGTTCATCGAACGGGTGAAACGCGAGACCGGCATCCATTTGGATATCATCAGCCCAAAAGAAGAAGCGCGGCTCGCGGTAATGGGTTGCTATGCTCTGTTGGAAGACGGTGAAGGGCCTGCACTGATTTTTGATATTGGTGGGGGATCAACCGAACTGGTTCTTGTGTCGACACACAACGTCATTCCTGAAATTCTCGATTGGGTCAGCGTGCCCTGGGGCGTCGTCTCGCTTACCGAAAGCGAACGCACGGAAGGCGACAGTCCAGAACAATTGCAGGCAAGCTACCAAGCGATGCGCGACAAAGTCATGGCCAGTTTTGCCGAGTTTGCAGCCCGATTACCCAAAGACGGTGGCGATCGGCGTCTGTTGGGGACATCCGGGACCGTCACAACTCTCGCGAGCGTCTATCTGAAACTTAACAGCTATGATCGGCGGGCCGTCGATGGTTTGCATCTACCGACCGCTGCGATGCGTGACATCAGCCGCGAGCTGGCACATCGCAACGTAACAGGACGCGCAGAATTTCCGACTATAGGCCAGGAGCGCGCTGATTTGGTGGTGGCCGGCTGTGCGATATTGGAATCTATTTTCGATATATGGCCTGGCGAACGGTTGGGCGTGGCAGATCGCGGCATTCGCGAAGGTATATTGCGCGCGCTGATGGCCAGCGACGCCAAGCGTCGTAATCGGCGGAATTGAGCTATGGCAGATAATCTTTTTGGTGGTAAAAACTCAGGTCGGACACTGGCTGGTAAACAGAAGGTTAAAACGGCAAAACGGCGCAGTGCGCAATCGACCCGTTGGTTAGAGCGTCAGTTGAACGACCCTTATGTCAAGCGCGCACAAGGTGAAGGCTATCGTAGCCGCGCCGCTTATAAGCTGGTTGAACTTGACGAAAAATTCCACATCCTGCGTGGCAAAAAGGCGGTGGTAGATTTGGGCGTTGCACCCGGTGGATGGGCGCAAGTGGTGCGTCGGCAGCAACCAAAAGCAGCCATTGTCGGCATTGATCTATTGCCCGTTGACCCGCTTGAGGGCGTTATTTTGCTCGAGATGGACTTCATGCATGACAGCGCGCCAGACCGGTTGATTGCAGAGCTGGGGAGCCCGCCGGACCTAATCTTGTCGGACATGGCCGCCAACACGGTCGGGCATAAACAGACCGACCATTTGCGCACCATGGGGCTCGTTGAGGCAGCGGTGGATTTTGCGATCCAGGTCCTGGTGCCAGGCGGTGATTTTGTCGCCAAGGTGTTTGCAGGGGGCACTGATCCGGCGATGTTGAATATACTTAAAACGAACTTCAATACGGTCAAACATGCAAAGCCACCGGCAAGCCGCAAGGGTTCCGTGGAATGGTATGTGATTGCACAAGGAAAAAAGGGCTAATCAGCCCTTCGCACGCGCCTTTTTAACTGCGGTTTTCAGCGCGTCATAGCCCAAGGCGCCCTCCAAAATCTGGTCACCGATGATGAATGTCGGTGTGCCGTTGAATCCGATTTGTTGCATCAGCGCCAAGTTGCGCTCGATTTCTTGGTTTGCTTGCGGTGATGCCGCGAAGGTTCGGGCTGCGCCCATATCAAGCCCTGCCTTGCGCGCGGCGTCCGCTATGTTCGCTGCGTCAGCGCGGCCACCGGCAAATAATGCATCGTGAAATGCCTTGTGCTTGCCTTGGCGCGCGGCTGCAAGCGCCCATAACGCCGCATCCCGGCTCGATTGGCTGAGGATAGGCAATTCGCGATAGACCAAGCGGATATTGCCATCGCTTTTCAACAAACGCTGGACATCGGGTACGCTTGCGCGACAAAATCCGCAATTATAGTCGGTAAATTCGACAATCGTGACGTCGCCTTTTGGATTTCCGGCCTCCGCTCCAGGGAAAGCTTTGGCGATTTGATTGCCTGCCGCGGCCAAACGCTTCGCGACATCGCGTTGCTGCAAAATGGCGACAGCGTCCGTGATGATCTCCGGATTTTCGAGGATATAGGCTCTCACCAAAGCCTCCGTCGCCTTGCGTTGCGCGGGGGACATGCCGGCAGCAGCAACCGCATCGTCCGCCGTTTTTGTAGCATTTTCGGCAGAATTTGCCGCATCCGTAGCGCGAACATTGGTCGCACCTGGCCAGAAAATATACAGCGCAAATGCAAGCAAGATAGCTAGCCCCGCACCAATGATTGCGATGATGATCCGGCGGGTTGACGTTTGTTCGTTCATATAGGCTGATTAGCCGCGCCGCGCATATTCTGCCAGCTTTTTAGCGGCGGCGCTTCTTCAACTGCGCCAACTGTGCTTCGGCCACCATATTGATATCTTGTGCCCGTATCCAATCTGGTGAGAATTCCGGCAAGCCAGCCATTGCGGTTTGCGCGTTGGACAAGGCAAATTGTGGCGCGCCTTCCATCATATAGCGTTCGGCGCTCGCCAGTGCGGCGCGTGCAGTATCGCCTTTTTGGGCATAGACCACGCCAAGTTGATACCATGCAAATGGGTTTTGATTGTCTTTGGTAACTGCCGCTTTCAACACCTGCGCAGCTTCATCCAGCTGCGTTTTGTCTTCCGTGGCGATCAAGGCATGTCCGAATATTGCGGCGATTAAGGGTTGGTTGCCGGTCAGATTCACCGCTTTGCGCAATGGTATAATCGCGTCTGCCGGACGTCCGGACTCCAGCAAAATCTGCCCATGTAGTTCAAGGAAATAGGGATCCTCGGGCGCGGAAGTGACAAGCGCGGATGACTCATCCAACGCCTTTTGTGGATAAGCGGACTTGTGCCAAGCATAAGCGCGCGCATAGCGGCCAGGCACCGATTTGTCCGATTCAGGATAATCGCGCATTGTTGCTGTGGGGTCGGCGAGAAAGCCGGTCAGTTTTGCCTTAACGCGTTTGAAATCGCTCTCCCATTTGGGGTTTAATGGCGCCTTCCAAGCAGGGTCGACGGAATAAGTATCCTCCAGAACCGATATACGTTCACCCGATAAAGGGTGGGTGCGCCCATAGCTGTCCTCTTGCGGGATCCCGAGGCGGAATTCAAAATTTTGAAGCTTTTTGAAAAAATTGATGGAACCACGGCCTGTGATACCGGCCTTAGACAGATATTGCGCACCTGAAGCATCGGCTGTGCCTTCCTGTCCTCGGCTAAAGGCCAAAAATTTACCCATTGCGGCCTGTTGTCCCGCCGACAATATGCCCATGCCAGCCTCGCCTGCGCCCGCGGCGATGGCTGCTGCGGCGAGAATGAGGCTCGCGACGCTGATACCACTGGCGGCAGAGGCGCCCTCATCGAAGCGCACGACGTGGCCGCCGACAATATGGCCCAGCTCGTGCGCGATCACGCCTTGAACCTCATTTGCGGTCGTTGCAGTGTCGATCAAGCCGCTGTGTATGTAAACGGCTTGGCCACCCGCGACAAAGGCGTTGATCGACTTGTCGTTGATCAGAATGATGTCGACATTTTTGGGATCAAGCCCCGCTGCCTCAATCAAGGGCGCAGAAATCTCTTTGAAAAAAGCTTCAGTCTCCGCGTCACGTAAAATAGACTGCGCCATAGCGGGCTGCACAGCGATCAAAGCTGCAAGAAACAGGGTAAACGCCGACCGGACCAAACGAAATGAGAAAATTGCCATGTCCGGTGAATGGCCCGAACAGCATGAACGCGCAATGAAGAAATGTGACAAAACAAACCCCCGCCGGTCAGCGACCAGCGGGGGTTTGTTGTTTTGACCGATTTTTTCTTAACCGAAGGTGCGTTGCCACCAACCCGTGCGCGGCGTGCCGTCATCGGAGCCGCCTTCCGCTTCTGTAGATGCTACATCACTCGCAGCATCTTTTGCGGCAGCTTTCTTACGTGGGGCCTTGGCCTTGGTCTTTGGTGCCTCCGCAGCTTCTTCAGCTGCGGTTTCCGTCACAGACGGTGTTGCCTTTGCCTTGGCGCGTGGTTTGGCTGGGGCCTTTGCCTTTGTGGCAGGGACTTCGTCAACTGCTACTGGCGCGACGGGCGCTTCAACATCAACCGCGTCAGCCTTTGGCTTGGCGCGGCTACGACGCTTGGGCTTCGCATCGACATCTTGCGCTACTTCCGTAACTGCAGGTGCTTCGGATTCGGCAGGGGCTGACGCTTCAGCCATGCCATCAACGCCCGTTTCCTGACGGTCACGACCTCTGCCGCCGCGACGTCCACGAAGTGCTTTTGGTTTGGCTTCTGTATCCGCTTCAGGGGTTTGACCTAAATCATCGCCTTCAGAACGTTCCGCGGAAGCATTATTTTCGTCAGCAACCACACTCTCGCCTTCAGCGCGACCATCACGGTCGCGACCCTTGCCACCGCGGCGGCCGCGGCGACGTTTGCGTTTACGACCTTCGCCGCCTTCGCCTTCTTCGCGAGGACGATCTTCTCTGGCACGACGTGGCTCACGCACAATTTCTTCGCCATCTTCGGCTTCATCGTCGAATTCGTCGACAATATCATCAATGTCGTCTTCGTCGAGATCGATGATTGGTGGCAGTTCGACCGGACGCTCTGGACGTGGGCCGGAGCTCGAGACTGCAAGCTTTGCGCCTTCCGTCTCGCCATTGGGAACGATCAGGACGCGGACATGGTAGCGATCTTCAATCGCCGCCAATTCGGCACGCTTGTTGTTGAGGCAATAGATGGTCGCCTCTTGGCTTGCCTGCAACACGATCTGGTTGCCTTGACCCTTTGCCGCTTCGTCCTCGATGAGACGTAGCGCGGACAATGCCGCCGACGACGCGGTGCGGACGAGGCCAGTGCCTTCACAATGCGGACATTCGCGGGTCGATGCCTCCAGCACGCCGGTGCGGAGCCGCTGACGGCTCATTTCCATCAGCCCAAAGCTGGAAATACGACCAACCTGAATGCGCGCGCGATCATGCTTCAAAGCTTCTTTCATCGCGCGCTCGACTTTGCGGGCGTTCGAATGATGCTCCATATCGATGAAGTCGATGACGACAAGGCCTGCCATATCACGCAAACGCAATTGACGGGCGATTTCCCGCGCCGCTTCCAAATTGGTTGAAAGCGCGGTTTGTTCAATGCCATGTTCTTTCGTCGAACGGCCTGAGTTGATATCGATAGAAACCAAAGCTTCGGTCGGATTGATCACAATATAGCCGCCCGATTTCAACTGGACGACCGGCTGATACATGGCGTTCAACTGATCTTCGACATGATAGCGTTGGAACAAGGGCACTGGATCGGCATAATGCTGCACACGCTTTGCGTGGCTTGGCATCAGAAGCTTCATAAAGTCCTTGGCGGCCTTATATCCGTCGGGGCCCTCAACGAACACTTCATCGATATCTTTATTGTAGATATCCCGTATGGCGCGTTTGATAAGGTCGCTGTCGGTGTGGATCAACATAGGTGCAGCACCGCGCAAGGTACGCTCCCGAATTTCGTCCCACAGGCGCGCCAGATAATCAAAATCACGTTTAATCTCAGGCTTCGTCCGGGCGAGCCCGGCGGTCCGGATGATGCAGCCCATACTGGCGGGCAATGTTAGGTCGGAAATAATGGTCTTTAAACGTTTCCGGTCGGCGGCGCTGTGGATTTTACGGCTGATGCCACCACCATGCGACGTGTTTGGCATCAAGACGCAATAACGGCCTGCAAGGCTCAAATACGTCGTGAGCGCAGCGCCTTTGTTTCCGCGTTCTTCTTTAACGACTTGAACCAGCAAAACTTGACGACGATGAATAACGTCCTGGATTTTGTACCGGCGACGTAAATTCATGCGCTTTGCGCGCACTTCATCGCTTGCCTTTGGTGCGCGGCCTTCGCCATTTCGTCCGCCACGTCCACGCCGACGACGGTTGTTACGACCATTGTCGCCTTGCGGACCGTCGCGTTCGTTTTCGTCGGAGTCGTCACCATTGCTGCTCAGGTCGGGTTCTTCACCCTCGGTCATGTCGATGGTATCGACGCTGTCGTCGCTGTCGACCTCAATAAGGTCGGTTACGTCGTCGTCACGTTCGGCCGAACCCTGCATGATATCGGAAGGCCCGTCGCTTTCCTCTTCTTCTTGCTCGCGCAATGCCGCTTCTTCAGCTGCAGCTTCCGCTTCTTCAGCCAACAACCGCTCGCGGTCTTCACGCGGAATTTGGTAATAATCAGGGTGAATTTCGGCAAAGGCCAAAAATCCATGTCGGTTGCCGCCATAGTCGACGAAAGCCGCTTGAAGCGACGGTTCGACCCGGGTTACTTTTGCGAGGTAGATATTGCCTTTGAGCTGTTTGTGCTCAGCCGATTCAAAATCGAATTCCTCAATCTGGTTTCCTGTTACGACTGCGACCCGGGTTTCTTCCCGGTGACGCGCGTCGATAAGCATACGCGTTGTCATGTAATTTACTCCAGCGAGCACGACAGCCGGTTTTTAGCCGAAGGCCGCTCGCTTCATTGTTGATACGTTGCCAGACCGGACGCACAGCGTTCCAGTCGGCAAAGTGATGTGGTGGAAAAGTTAAAAATGCGTCTGCTGCTTGTGCATGGCGGGCGTGTATCGCGCGCGCTTGATTTCCAACCCATGCGCCATGCCCTGATCGGGCGGCGTTGGTGGAAATATCATGCCTCATGTAGCGTCAACCTGTTAAATTGCCGAGCGTAAACAACGAACGGCGGACTATCGGGGCATCCTTTAGAATTCCCTGTAACTATTCGCTAGCACTCCCGCATGTTGTCGGCAAGAGCATCCCGCGATTTACCCTGCGATATCGACTCTCGGGGCGTCATTTTTACTGCTGATTGGCTTGGCCGTGTTTTTTGTAAGCTATGATGTGTGTCTTCTGCTGTCGCCCGCAGGTCGGCGCAAGGTCGCACGGCCGCCGTCCAATGCCCTTAAAGCCGCTTTTGCACGGCTGATTATGTTACTTTAAGACGGCAATTGGCCAAATTCACACCCATTTGCTGATTTACATTCTGGACCTGCCCCGCAAATCGGCTAGATAGGGGCCGCAATGGATATCCAGACCCCACCTGCCAAAGAGCCGACGACGATCCGTTATCGGCTAAAACGCGATGCCGAAGATTTTGTGACTCGCTGGCAGGGTTGGTGGCAAAGCAAGCGTTTCCGTTTGGGCACTTATGCTGGGGGTACGCTGTTTCTAATGCTTTTGCTGTTTTGGGCGCTGTTTGCGCGCAATCTTCCGGATGCAGAGGCGCTTATCGAATATGAATCGCCGCTGCCTACGGTGGTGCGCGATATCAACGGGCAACCCTTTCATAGCTACGCCCGGGAACGGCGCGTGCAATTGGAATATGCTGATTTCCCCAAGACGCTGGTCCATGCCTATCTCGCAGCTGAAGACAAAACGTTTTTCAGCCATGGCGGGATTGACTATCCCGGCATCGTATCCGCCATTTTTGATAATATTTTTAGCGACAAACGGTCGCGTGGCGCATCGACCATCACACAGCAGGTTGCGAAAAACCTGCTATTGACCAACGAATATAGTTACACCCGCAAGGTGAAGGAGGCGATCTTAGCCAAGCGCATCGAAAGTGCGCTGACTAAGCAGCAGATATTGTCGCTCTACCTTAATGAAATCGCGCTTGGGCGGCAGTCTTTCGGAGTTGAGGCCGCGGCGCAGGCCTATTTCGGGAAAAGCGTTGATAAGCTTTTGCTACATGAAATGGCCTTTTTGGCCATATTGCCCAAGGCGCCGGAACGTTATGGACGCGCCAAAAATGCGAAGCTTGCCCTATCCCGTCGTAATTGGGTGCTGGGCGAAATGCGGGAGAATGGATGGATTAGCGATGCGCAGCTTGCGACCGCACGTGCCCAACCGCTTGGCCTCGTGACGCAACGCGGCACTGGTTATAAAAATATCGGCGGTTATTTTGCAGAAGAAGTGCGCCGCCAGCTGATAGAAAAATTTGGCGAAACCGACGAAGCGGGGCCCTATAGCGTGTATTCGGGCGGGCTTTGGGTCAGGTCCTCCATGCATCCAGAACATCAAATCGCGGCGACCACAGCGCTGCGTGAAGGCTTGTTGCGCTACAATGCCGGCAAAGCTTGGAAAGCCAATTTGGGTAGAATTGACGTAACCGATGACAAATGGCCATCGCGTTTCGCGTCGACCAATATTGCAATCGATTATGCCAATTGGCGGGCGGGTGTTGCACTCGGCAAGGGGCGCGTTGGATTTGCAGATGGTTCGACCGCCGCGCTTGACGGAAGCCCCGCGGCGATGAAGGCAGGCGATGTCATTGCCGTTGCCCCCAATGGCACCAACAGCTTCGCCGTCCGCAGCGTTCCAGAGGTCGGGGGTGGCATGGTCGTCCAAGACCCATTCAACGGTCGCGTGCTCGCGGTGCAAGGCGGCTTTGACAATCGTATATCCAGCTTTAACCGGGCGACACAGGCACAAAGGCAGCCCGGATCAACTATTAAACCGTTTGTCTATGCAACGGCGCTCGACAATGGAATGACACCGACATCGATTATCGTCGATGGTCCATATTGCGTTTGGCAAGGCGCGAATTTAGGTCAAAAATGCTTTCGCAATTTCACCGGTGGTGGGGCAGGGCCGCAAACCATGCGTTGGGGCCTTGAACAATCACGCAACCTGATGACGGTACGTGCGGCGGCGGAATCCGGCATGGACAATGTGACCGACACGTTGCGTGACATGTCCATCGGGGATTATCCGGAATATCTTTCCTACGCGCTAGGTGCGGGGGATACGACCGTGTTGAAAATGGTCAACGCTTATTCAATGCTGGTCAATCACGGCCGTGAATTGAAGCCGACATTCATTGATTTCGTGCAAAATCGCAAAGGCAAAGTGATCTGGCCCGCCAAATGGAAACCCTGCAAGGGGTGCTGCGCGCCCGATTGGAATGGTAAGCCAATGCCGCGTTTCACCGCTGCAGGCAAGCAAGTCATGGATCCCATCACGGCCTATCAAATCGTGCATATGTTGGAAGGTGTGATCCAGCGCGGTACCGCTGTCACATTGCGCGAACTTGACCGGCCATTGTTCGGCAAAACTGGAACAACGACTGGCCCAACAAATGTCTGGTTCGTTGGCGGATCACCGCATTTGGTTGCGGGCCTCTATCTGGGTTTCGATCAACCGCGCAACATGGGTGGTTATGCGCAGGGCAGCTCACTTGCGGCGCCCATTTTTAAACAATTTGCACGTACAGCGATGGCCGATATGCCGAAAACACCGTTCATCGCGCCTGCCGGAACACGGCTTGTCCGCGTGGATCGCAGGAGTGGCAAGCGCGTTTATGGTGCCTGGCCAAGTGATGACCCGCTTAGCGCCGTGATTTGGGAGGCGTTTAAGGCCGAGACGGAACCAAAGCGTTCGATCCGTCAGGAAGAGCTAGCTGCGCGGGACGATAAACCAAAGAAAGCGGCCGATACGCAATCTGAGAGTACCGCCGGCGCGGCCAATGCGCCGAGCGCAAGTGTTGGGACAAAGCGCGACCAGGATTTTATTCAGCAAGAGGGCGGTATTTATTAGGTTCAGGCCTGATAAATTTGCGATACAACGGATAATTCTGTTTATCGCTGCCTTTGACTTGCGCGTCCAATCAGCTAAAGGCCGCGGCTGACCTTTTCATTCCCTTGGAGTTTCTTATGCGCGCCGACGCAGAAGGCTATGTTGCCCGCATTGATGCCGCCCTCAACCTTGTGAAGATGTCGCTGGATTGGGAACGCGCCTTGCGTCGTTTGGACGAACTAAACGCCAAGGTTGAGGACCCAAGCTTGTGGGACAATCCAAAGACGGCCGAAGAAGTCATGCGCGAACGCCGGCGGTTGGATGCCGCCATCGCTACTGTGCGCGAAATCGACGCCGATAAGGCAGGAACGGTGGAGTTAATCGAGCTAGCCGAAATGGAAGGCGATGCCGCGTTAGGCGATGAAGGGGCTGCCGCGTTGAAGGCATTGGCTGACCGGGCTGATCGCGACAAGGTATCTGCATTGCTGTCGGGCGAAGCAGATGGCAACGACACCTTCATTGAAATTCATGCTGGCGCTGGCGGCACCGAAAGCCAAGATTGGGCGGAAATGCTACAGCGCATGTATTATCGCTGGGCCGAACAACGCGGCTACAAAGTTGAGATGGTCGATTATCAGGCAGGTGATCAGGCGGGCATAAAATCCGCGACATTGCTGGTAAAGGGCGAAAATGCGTATGGCTATGCCAAAACCGAAAGCGGTGTCCACCGCTTGGTTCGTATTTCGCCCTATGACAGCGCGGCAAAGCGGCATACGAGCTTCTCAAGCGTCTGGGTCTATCCAGTTATTGACGACAATATCGACATTGAAATCAACGAAGGTGATTTGAAGATCGATACCTACCGTGCGTCCGGCGCAGGCGGCCAACATGTTAACACGACGGATTCAGCCGTCCGCATTACGCACAAGCCCACGGGTATTGTCGTTGCCAGCCAGAATGATCGCAGCCAGCATAAAAACCGCGCTACTGCGATGGGCATGTTGAAAGCGCGCCTGTATGAAGCCGAACTGCGTAAGCGCGAAGAAGTCGCAAGCGGCGAATATGCGGCTAAGACCGAAATCGGTTGGGGCCACCAGATCCGTTCTTATGTGCTTCAACCCTACCAAATGGTCAAAGACTTGCGCACCGGCGTTACATCTCCAACGCCAAGCGACGTACTCGACGGTGACCTAGACAATTTCATCGCCGCCGCATTGGCCCAGCGAGTAACGGGTGAGGCGGTTGCGGTTGAGGATGTGGATTGACCCTCGATCTATTGGCTCGTCCGGCTGAGCTACTTGGAATATCTTATTTTTGTTTTTTGAGTGATGACACTGAAACACCCGCAGTCTTACTCGAAAGCTGGCTTTTTCTTCGGGCTAAAAAGCTAGTTGACGCTTGCGTCAAGCGCTTGGGCTCCTTAAAAGAAGTGTCTTAATCAGGCGATTAAACGTCTATCCAAGCGGAAAGCACTTCATGACCGATTCTTCCTCAAAATCCGGTCCGTTAAGCGGCATAAAGATTGTCGAACTTGCTGGCATTGGGCCCGGGCCTTATGCGGGCCAGTTGCTGGCGGATATGGGGGCGGATGTGATTGTCATCGACAGGCCGGGGGGCTCAATCGTGCCCAAGGCCATTGATGCGCGCGGCAAAAAATCCATGATCCTTGATTTGAAGAAGCCTGAGGCGGTGGCTGCATTGTTAAAGCTGGTTGAGTCCGCCGATGTCCTGATTGAAGGGCTGCGGCCCGGCGTGACGGAGCGGATGGGGGTAGGCCCCGATGCGTGCCACGCGGTTAACCCTGGTCTGATTTACGGCCGAATGACAGGCTGGGGCCAAACGGGGCCGTGGAGCCAAATGGCCGGGCATGACATAAATTATATCGGCATGACCGGTGTTTTGAACGCGATTGGCAAAGACGGGCAGCCGCCCGTTCCGCCGCTTAACATGGTGGGTGATTTTGGCGGCGGGTCGATGTTCCTCGTTAACGGTATCCTCGCTGCGTTGGTCGAGCGCGCGCGGACGGGTAAGGGCAATATTGTGGATGCGGCGATTGTCGATGGCACCAACAGCCTGATGAGCTTTGTTCATGGCATGGCAGGACTTGGCCAATGGCGCACGCAGCGTGAAGTAAATTTGCTCGACGGGGCGACGCCATTTTACCGTTGTTATATGACATCGGACGGTAAGTTCATGGCCGTTGGCTGCATTGAGCCGCAGTTTTTTGCCGCGATGATGGCGCGTTTGCCCATCGACAATGATATTTATGGTGGTCAGCATGACCGAGCCGCTTGGGCTAAGCAGCATGCGCTGCTTGAAGAGGTGTTTGCGACCAAAACGCGCGACGAATGGGAAGCGATTTTCGCCGGCACCGACGCGTGCGTGACCCCAGTGCTGGATTATATCGAAGCTGCATCCCATCCCGCAAACGCGGCACGGCAAGCATTCGTGCAGGATGGCCGTTGGCTGCATCCGCAACTTGCGCCGAGACTTGCAACACAGCCATTGGCTACCCATTTTGATATTGCAACAAAAGGCGGCGATTACGTCGACATATTGACTGAGGCTGGCCTTGGTCACGAAGAGATATCCCAACTGATCGCGGCGGGCGCCGTGGTCACAAACAAGGACTGAATATGACCGAAGCCTATATTTATGATGCGGTGCGCAGCCCGCGCGGCAAGGGGCGCCCTGACGGTGCGTTGCATGAAATTACGCCCATCGATCTGGCATCGCAGGTGTTGGCCGCTATCCGCGACCGCAATGGCCTGTCGGGCGAAGAGATTGAGGATGTGGCCTTTGGTTGCGTTTCGCCGGTGGGGGAACAAGGCGCGGTCATTACGCGCACCGCGATCCTTGCTGCGGGCTATCCGCACACAACCTCGGGCATTCAGGTGAACCGTTTTTGTGGTTCAGGTCTTGAGGCGTCGAACATTGCAGCGGCTAAGGTGAAATCCGGCGAGTGCGATCTGGCGGTCGGCGGCGGTATTGAATCTATGAGCCGCGTGCCCATGGGTTCAGACGGCGGCGCATGGCCAATCGATCCCCGCTCGGCAATCGCCAATTACTTCATTCCGCAAGGCATTTCGGCTGACCTCATCGCTACCCGATATGGCTATAGCCGCGACGATGTAGATGCCTATGCGGTTGAAAGCCAAAAACGCGCTGGCCGCGCATGGGCCGAGAAGCGCTTTGCACGCTCGATATTGCCTATCAAGGACGTCATAGGCGAAGTCGTCTTAGATCATGATGAATTGATGCGTCCGCAAACCGACATGCAATCCTTGGGCGCCTTGGCCCCAGCATTTCAGATGATGGGCACGATGATGCCCGGTTTTGATGACATTGCTATCATGCGCTATCCCGACGTTGAAAAAATCAACCATGTCCACCATGCGGGCAACAGTTCGGGCATCGTCGATGGTTCGGCTGCCGTGTTGATCGGCACGAAGGAAGCTGGCGAAAAATATGGCCTAAAGGCGCGCGCACGGATCGTTTCGATGGCGTCCATCGGTTCGGAACCTGCCATCATGCTTACCGGTCCCGAATTTGCGGCGCAGAAGGCGCTGGCACGGGCAGGCATGGACAAAG
The DNA here is from genome assembly GCA_002299895.1 of Sphingomonadales bacterium UBA656. Taxonomy (GTDB): domain Bacteria; phylum Pseudomonadota; class Alphaproteobacteria; order Sphingomonadales; family Sphingomonadaceae; genus Sphingorhabdus_B. The sequence goes on from DBOC01000015.1 coordinate 128,115, forward strand.
GCGATATTGATGTGTGGGAATTGAACGAAGCCTTCGCCTCTGTCGTCCTGCGTTTCATGGAAGCGATGCATGTCGACCATACCGATATCAATGTGAATGGCGGCGCAATCGCCATGGGGCATCCTCTGGGTGCAACAGGTGCAATGATACTTGGCACTGTGCTCGATGAGCTGGAGCGGTCGGGCAAATCGACCGCGCTGACCACCTTGTGCATCGGTGCGGGCATGGGCACCGCAACCATCATTGAACGCGTGAATTGATCGGGACAGAAAACATGACTTACAAAACTTTCTCCGTCGATATCGACGCCGATGGCATTGCCCTTTTGACGATTGATCTGCCTCATGCGTCCATGAATGTATGGAATGGCGGGTTGATTGAAGACTTCGCCAAATGGGTCGATGATTTCATGACCAATGACGCCATAAAGGGCGCGGTCATAACCTCGGGCAAAAAATCCGGCTTCTTGGCTGGCGCGGACCTTACCATGTTGGGCGGGGCGAAGGCGAACAGCACCAAAGAAGCCTTTGACCAGGCATTTGCGTTAAACGCATTGTTACGCAAAATGGAAACAGGCGGGCAGTCCGCAAAGGACTTGAGCTCGGGTAAAGCTTCGGCAAAGCCGGTGGCTTGTGCGCTGAATGGACTTGCTTTGGGCGGCGGGCTCGAGCTCGCTTTGGCGTGCCATTATCGCGTCGTTGTTGACCATCCAAAAATCCAACTTGGTATGCCTGAAGTCATGGTGGGTCTGCTGCCCGGTGGTGGCGGCACGCAACGGACGCCACGCCTCATCGGCCTGCAGAATGCAGCGATGATGATCATTCAAGGTAAGGCGCTCGATCCGGCCACGGCAAAGGCGCAAGGCCTGGTCCATGAAGTCGTGCCAGCGGCTGACTTGATTGCGAATGCGAAGGCATGGGTGAAAGCCAATCCTAAGGTTACCGCACCTTGGGATCGGAAAGATTTCAAATTCCCGGGCGGGGCAGGGGCAATGGACCCGCGCGCCGTGCAGTTATTCGTTGGCCTCAACGCCATGGCGCACAAGGAAAGCAAGGGCAATTTTGATGCGATAAAGGCGATATTGTCGTGCCTGTATGAAGGCTCGATCCTGCCTTTCGACACCGCGCTGCGTGTGGAATCGAAATATTTCACCAAATTGCTTTCGGGCAGCCAAGCCAAAAACATGATCCGTACGCTTTTCATTAACAAGCAGGCAGCCGAAAAAGGCGCTGGCCGTCCTAGTGGCGTCCCACCGGTTGAGATTAAGAAGGTTGGCGTATTGGGCGGCGGCCTCATGGGGTCTGGTATCACGCATGTCACAGTGAAGGGCGGCATGGACGTTGTTGTTCTCGATCGTAGCTTAGAAGACGCCAATAAGGCCGTCGATTACAGCCGCAAGATCATCGACAAGGCCGTAAGTCGCGGTAAGATGAGCAAAGAAGCCGGTGACGCCTTCATGGCGCGTATCACGCCGACGGACAATTATGACGATCTTAAAGACGTCGACCTCATAATCGAAGCCGTGTTTGAACGCCCCGATGTAAAGGCCGACGTTATAAAGAAAGCCGAAGCGGTTATTCGCCCCGATGTCGTCTTCGCATCGAACACGTCGACTCTGCCAATCACGGGCCTCGCCAAAAATTCGTCACGTCCCGAATTATTCGTAGGGCTGCACTTCTTCTCACCCGTTGAAAAGATGCCGTTGCTAGAGATTATCCCCGGCGCATTGACGGGTGATCGTGCCTTGGCAGCGGCGTTTGATTATAACGCCAAGATCAAGAAAACACCGATTGTCGTAAAGGATGTACGCGGATTTTTCACCAACCGCGTGTTCCCGCCTTATATGGGCGAGGCAATGAAGCTGGTGACCGAAGGCGTGAAGCCAGCGTTGATCGAAAATGCAGCCAAATCGCTTGGCATGCCGATTGGACCGCTGGCGTTGCTCGATGAAACCACGTTGCAATTGGGTTATGATGTGATGCAGTCGACCAAGAAGGAGTTGGGCGACGCGTATCAACCAAGCGGCACCGAAGACTTTATGGAGTTGATGGTGGTCAAGCTTGGCCGAAAAGGACGCCGTTTTGGTTCTGGCTTTTACGATTATGATGCCAAGGGCGAGCGCCTGAGCCTCTGGCAGGGCATGGCGGAGCATTATCCGCTCGCAGCAGAACAGCCATCGGTTGAAGAGGTAAAGCAACGTTTGTTGTACATCCAACTGATCGCGACGGCACAATGCTTTGAAGAAGAGGTTGTGAAAGACCCACAGAGCGCAGATTTGGGTGCGATTTTCGGTTGGGGCTTTGCGCCCTATACCGGTGGACCGATGAGCTATATCGACACGGTTGGGCTGGAGAATTTCGTCCGCACTGCTGACAATCTGGCGCAGCGTTTTGGTCACCGCTTTGCACCTCCCAAGAGCTTCCGCGAGATGGCTGACAAGGGCGAGGCTTTGTACAAAGCCGCTGCATAAAGCCAGAACGACAGACACAAAAAGGGCGGCCTCCGGATTGGAGACCGCCCTTTTTGTTTGTAATATTCGTTTAGAACTTGGCGCGGACAGTCAGGCCGTACATGCGTGGCTCTTCAACGAAACCGATACGCGAACGTGTGCCTGCACCACCGCGCAGCGGTGTGTTGGCGGTAATGCCGCGGGTGATTTCGTTGCTCAGGTTGGTGCCCCATAATTCAAACGTCAGTTGCTCGTTCGGTGTAGTTAAGCCGATGCGGGCATTCATTTTGAAATAAGCATCCTGATAATCCAGCGGGATTGGCAGGTTGTTGGTATCCAAAGGAATCGTGCTGGTACGACGGCGATCCGAATAGTTGATATTACCGTTAACCAGCAGACCCCATCCGGAGTCATTAACCTGTCCTTGATAGGTAAGGCCAACAACACCCGCAAATTTCGGTGCGTTGGTTAAAGTAGATCCGCACAGACGGTTTACTGACGCCAGAGCTGCTGCGACAACGCCAGTGTTGCAATCTTTGGGATAACGGGAATTGGCATATGTCGCAGAGACATTGGCCGAGATGTTATCGCTCAGCTTACCAAATAGCTCAAGCTCGGCACCGGTTGAACGGGCAGAGTGGACGTTAAAGGTCAGGAACTGAACGCCGGTGAATTCCAGCACCTGGAAATCGCTCATCTTCATGTCGAACAAGGCCAGGTTGGCCTTGATCGAACCGAACAAGGTTGCCTTTGCGCCGATTTCGATCTGATTGACCTTTTCAGACTTAAAGTCTGGCTCTGCATAGACCGGCGCTACGACAGTACCCGTTGCCAAGCCGGCAAGTACGGCAGCCGAATTCTGCAAGGTTGCTGACATCGGGTCGAGGTTGAAGCCACCCGATTTGAAGCCATGGCTGTAACCTGCGTAGAACAACAGATCCTCATTCGCTTTGTACCCGACCTGCGCGGTATAGGTAAGCTCGTCATCCTTGAACGTATCCGACCATGCACGTGGCAAAGGCAGCAATCGGCTTGCCAAACCACCGCCCACTGCTGCTGGCGCTGTCAGATTTGTTGAAACTGCAAAGGGGAAGCAGTTTAGGCCGACCATACCTGCACGCAGTGCAGTAGGAACAGTTCCTGCCAAGACACCGTTAATAGTCGCCTGACAAGCGCTGGAACCCGCACCGGTTGTTGCACCGAGCTGACCAAATGATGCGTCTTTTTCTTCCTTCACATAGCGCGCACCCAAGGTGAGGCTAAGCTTTTCGGTGATGTTCAGAACGTTATGTGTGAACACAGACCAGCTTTTGGCATTTTGCAAGAAACGGTTTTCTGCATAATTTCCATCGGCATTAACCGGGACACCCGCATTGCCGAGTGCGGTAAGTGCAAACAATGGATTTACGCCTGCAGCGTTCCCAAAGTTGAATGCACTGTTTGTTTTCTGGAAATCGGCATTCAACGTCATCGTCTGATCGGCGCGAATATCTTCATCGCCGTAGAAGCCGCCAATCAACCAATCGAGCTTGTCATTAAAGGCTGTGCCCTGAATGCGCAGTTCTTGCGTCATGGTTTGAATGTGGTCGCCCGACGGCAAAATGCCGGGGCGCGAAGTGGTCGCGCCATTGCCAACGGTATAAGTGTCATTGCTGGTGAAGCCACCTGTGGTGGTCGAGCTCGAATCAAATTTCCGATAGGATCCGATATATGTCAGCTTTGCGCCGCCCAAATCCCACTTCAATTCGCCCGATACGCCCCATTGCTTGGATCCGTTCAGATAGTTTTTAGCATTAATCGATAGGTTGTTCAGTGCCGAGGAGCCTGACTGATCAACCCCGTCATTTGCCAAGCCATGCAAGGCTGAAAACGGCGCCAGTTCGGTTTCGCGAACGATGACGGCCTGACAGCATTGCTCGTCCGTCTTGGCATAATCGGCCAACAGGCGGATGCTCACATCGGCATTGGGTTCGATGTAGAGTTGTCCACGCAGCATATAGCGGTCACGGTCATTGCTTTCGACGCCCGATGGAGTTTTCAAATAACCGTCGCGCTTGCGCCATGTGCCGGACATACGAAGACCTGCGACATCTTGTACAACAGGAACGCTGACGCCCGCCTGCAAGTTCATGAAATTGTAATTTCCATAACTGGCATTTACGAAACCTTCGGTTGTCGAGAGGCTAGGGCGCTTTGTGGTAACGTTTAACGCACCAGCCGACGTGTTGCGACCGAACAGCGTACCTTGAGGACCACGCAAGATTTCAAGACGCTCAAGATCAACGAGGTCGCCGAGTGCAACGCCAGGGCGCGACTGGTATACGCCGTCGATGAATACGCCAACCGAGCTTTCAAGGCCGGTATTGTTGCCCGTCGTGCCGACGCCGCGAATTTTGATCGAGGTACCTTGTGTTTCAGTCTGCGACGACTGGATGTTGAAGCTGGGGGAAATCGCCGCCAGATTCTTAATGTCGTTGATGCCTTGACGCTCCAAAGCCTCTGGCGCGACGGCGGTCACGGCCAGCGGAATGTCTTGTACATCCATCGCGCGCAATGTTGCGGTCACGATAATGGGTTCCTCACCATTATCATCTTCGGCTTGAGCTGTTTGGGCATAAGCTGCGGGCACCAGCATGGCGCTGCAGATAGTGCTGCACAAAGCAGCGGTCATAACACGATTAAAACGACGCATTTCTCTCTCCTCCATTTAACCGACAACCCATTGGCGTTTATTGCTCATATATGGTTATCGGTGCTCTAAACACTTCTCGGTGGGAAAGCCGAGAAGAAACTTTAACAATTACATATCCTATCGCCGAAATTTGACAAATCCAGCGATTTAATCGCACGATTGAAAATATCATTTTGCTGTGGCTTTTGCGTATCGTGACGTTAATCATCTCCAACTATGTTTGACCGCCCCACTATCTTGGACGAGGCATTTTCTCGACGCGTCGCTGCGCATGACTTTCCAGCTGCACGTTCCAGTCACATTGCCGAAATGGTTGCGCCGGACATAGTTGTCGATTTGTTCGATAGTCAGATTATGAGCCGTCATCTCGACCTTTGGGCGCGGCGTTCCAAAGGCAAAACATTCTATTCCATTGGCAGTTCGGGGCATGAGGGCACAGCAGCAATGGCCGCGGCAACGCGTTCGACTGACATGGCATTCCTACATTACCGTGATGCTGCGTTTTTGATTCAGCGTAAAAAACAAGTGGGCGGATTGACGCCGTTGCACGACATGGCCTTGTCGTTCGCCGCATCCGCCGAAGACCCGATTTCAGGGGGACGGCACAAAGTATTGGGATGCGCGCATACGTTTGTGCCGCCGCAAACCAGCACAATCGCATCACATTTGCCCAAGGCTGTTGGCGCGGCGCATTCGCTCGGCATGGCGCAACGCTTGCAGCTTGCCGATGCCGTGCTGCCGCATGACTCGATAATTCTTTGTTCTTTTGGTGATGCGTCTGCAAACCATTCCACATCGCAAGGCGCATTCAACGCCGCCTGCTGGGCGGCGTATCAACATTTGCCGATGCCAATAGTCTTCCTGTGTGAGGATAACGGCATCGGTATTTCGGTACGTACGCCGGGCGGGTGGATCGCGGCGAATTTCGCGCAAAGACCAGCGCTGCATTATATCAGCTGCGATGGCGCGGACCTGAACGATGCCTTGCGCGGATGCACAGAAGCGGTGACCTATGCCCGCACGCGACGCAAGCCGGTTTTTCTGCACATGCAAACGATTCGACTGATGGGGCATGCAGGCGCCGACGTTGAGTTAAGCTACGCGCCTATTTCACAGATCGAAGCTGCCGAGGCGCAGGACCCGTTGCTGCACAGTGCGCGTATCTTGCATGAGCAAGTCGGCATGTCCGGCGCGGAGATTGTCGCACGTTATGAAGACATGCGTGCTCGGGTGGACCGCGTGGCGCAGGATGCGTTAGCGAAACCGCGACTATTGACGGCGGTTGAGGTGATGGCTTCGATTGAGCCCGAAAAATCCGCAAAACCCCCGCAGCCCTTGCCTCATACGGCGGCGCGTGATGCCCTATTCATCAAAGACGCACGCAATCTTGCCAAGCCAGCAACTTTGGCCAAGAGTATCAATTTTGCCTTGGCAGATATCATGCTGCAATATCCTCAGGTCGCGGTGTTTGGCGAAGATGTCGCCCGAAAAGGGGGCGTCTATGGCGTGACACAGGGGCTGCAGGAGAAATTTGGCGCGGCGCGTGCGTTTGATACGTTACTGGACGAACAAACGATCCTGGGGCTTGCCATTGGCATGGCACATAATGGTTTTGTGCCCATGCCCGAAATCCAGTTTTTGGCTTATCTGCATAATGCCGAAGATCAGATCCGTGGCGAAGCAGCGACCTTGTCCTTCTTTTCAAACAAGCAATATCGCAACCCAATGGTTATCCGTATTGCGGGCCTGCCTTATCAAAAGGGATTTGGCGGGCATTTCCATAATGACAATAGCCTTGCTGTTCTCACCGATATTCCAGGCATCATCGTTGCTTGTCCGTCCAGCGCCGCGGACGCACCAGCGATGCTAAGGGAATGTGTGCGACTGGCGCATGAGGACGGGCGGGTCGTGGTCTTTGTAGAACCTATCGCCCTTTATCATACGACCGACCTGCATCAGCCGGATGACGACGGGTGGACTGCACCTTATGTTTCGCCAGATCAGGACAAGGTGATTGCACAGGGTTTGCTTGGCCAATCTGGCAAAGGAACTGAACTTGCTATCATAACCTACGGAAATAGTTATTTTCTTTCACATCAAGCAGCGAGTGATTTGGAAACCAGCGGGATGGATCTGCGGATTATCGATCTACGCTGGCTGCATCCGTTAAATGCCGAGGCGATTGTTGCGGCGGTGGCGGATTGTAAGAAGATTTTGATTGTCGATGAATGCCGCCAATCGGGAAGCCTCAGCGAGAAATTGATGACCATCTTAAATGAAGCCGGACGTGGCAATGCCGTCAGCCGGATAACTGCCGAGGATTGCTTCATCCCGCTAGGGCCAGCCGCTGAACTGGTTTTGCCGAGCAAAGCCTCGATAATAGAAGCCGCGCGGGCAGCGGTCGCATGAAAAAACGGGCTTTAGTCATTTGTCCCGGGCGCGGGACGTATAATGCAACCGAGCTTGGCTATCTGAAAACGCATCATGCAGCGCGTCAGGACGTTATTGCCGCGGTTGACGCCGTGCGGAGCGCGATGGGGCAAATGACTGTTTCGCAGCTCGATGGCGCAGACAAATACACGCCATCGGTTCATATGACCGGAGATAATGCCTCGGCGTTGATCTATGCCTGTGCAATGGCAGACTTTGACGCGATCGACCGCGAAAAATTTGATATTGTGGCGGTTACAGGCAACTCAATGGGTTGGTATCTCGCATTGGCTTGTGCGGGTATAGTCGATCTTGCGGGTGGTGCGCGGCTGGTGAACAATATGGGCGATATCATGCATCAGCATGGCGCGGGCGGACAAATTGTCTGGTCCATCTGTGATGATGATTGGAATATTCAGCAAGATAAGTTATTATTTATTAATAATTTGATGATTGAATCTTCTATTATTTCTGAAGTTAGTCTACATGTTTCTATCCGGCTCGGCGGGATGATTGTGTTTGCCGCAGACGAGGCTGGGCTCAAGTGGTTGATGGAGCGACTACCTAAAGACGACCGTTTCCCTTTAAGGTTGATGCACCATGCTGCATTTCATAGCCCATTGCTGAACCATGTCGTGCCGATTGCGCGTGCAGGAAATCCTCTGACCGATTTCGGGGTCGGCGAAATTCCGGCGATTGATGGGCAGGGCCGGATTTGGTCCCCGCGCGCGTTCAACCGTGATGCTATTTATAGGTATACACTGGGCACGCAATTGACTGACAGCTATGATTTTACGCGCGCGGTGCAAGTTGCCGCGGCAGAGTTTGCGCCGGACACAGTCATCGTTCTTGGACCCGGCACGACCTTGGGTGCGCCCGTTGCGCAGGCACTGATTGCTTCGGGCTGGCGCGGTTTGTCTGGCAAGGCGGATTTTCAGGCGCGGCAGCAGGATGAACCGATACTCATTTCCATGGGCATGGCGGAACAGCGTGCTTGGGCATTAAGCTAAGCAATGCATACGAATAAGCGCTAGACGCCCCGTCGCTTCCCGATAAAGGGAAGAGCAATTTTGCAAGGCTATATCTACTGCCCTGCCAGGAGATTGACGGAATGCGAGACCATAGTTCAACCTTGCTGCTGTTCGGGGCGACGGGTGACCTTTCGCGCCGCATGTTGCTGCCGTCTTTATACGCATTGCATGCCGATGGTTTGATTCACTCGAATTTACGGATTTTTGGTACGGCACGAAGCACCCTGACTGATGACGCTTTTCGCGATATGGCCCGTGCGGCATTGTGCGAATTTCTACCCGATGACCGTAAGGCTGAAGGACTTATCGACGCCTTTCTGCAACGCTTGAATTATGTCCCTTTAGACGCTTCTGACCCTGATGGTTTTGCAGAACTGGCGGCGACCATTGGGGATATATCGGGTGGTTTGTCTATCTTCCTGTCCACAGCGCCATCTTTGTTCGAAGCGACGATCAAGGGCCTGCATTATGCAGGGCTTTCGGGCGAGAATGTGCGCATTGGTTTGGAAAAACCTTTAGGCAATGATCTGGCATCTTCGCGCCATATCAATGACGCCGTCAATGCTGTATTCCCCGAAAAACGAACGTTCCGCATTGATCATTATCTGGGCAAGGAAACTGTCCAGAATCTGATGGCCTTGCGTTTTGCCAATATGCTGTTTGAGCCCTTGTGGAACGCCAATGCAATTGAGCATGTCCAGATCACCATAAGCGAGACAGTCGGGCTTGAAGGTCGCGCTGGTTTTTATGACGATACAGGCGCACTGCGGGACATGGTGCAGAACCATATGTTGCAACTTCTCGCGCTGATCGCGATGGAGCCGCCTGCCAGCCTTGATGCCACCGCCATTCGGGACGAAAAGGTCAAGGTTTTGCGCGCACTCCGTCCTGTGGCTGAAGGCGATGTCGTCACCGGTAAATATACCGAAGGCGCGGTCCAAGGCGATGCAGTCAAAAGCTACGAAACGGATCTTGGCAAGGCGTCCGATACCGAAACTTTCGTCGCGATAAAGGCGTATGTCGACAATTGGCGCTGGCAAGGCGTTCCGTTTTTCCTGCGCACGGGCAAGCGCCTGCCGGAACGGCGTAGTGAGATTGTCATTCAATTCAAACCTGTTCCGCACAATGTGTTCCGCGATCGTGGCGGGAAACTTGAGGCGAATACGCTTATCATCCGCTTACAGCCGGAGGAGTATGTGCGGTTGTTGGTAATGGCAAAAGAGCCCGGGCTTGACCGAGGCGGCGTTACATTGCGCGAGGTGCCGCTCGATTTGTCGCTGACCGCGGCCTTCGCGGGATCGCGTCGGCGGATTGCTTATGAAAGACTGCTTCTGGACCTCATAGAAGGAGACCAAACATTGTTTGTGCGCCGGGATGAGGTTGAGGCACAGTGGACATGGATCGATGCCATACGGCGTTTATGGAGTGCCACGGCGCTTCTACCAAAGGCCTATGGAGCGGGAAGCTGGGGACCTAATGCGGCGATTGCGCTGACGGAACGTGATGGAGTGAGCTGGCATGAGTAAATTGCACGCCACAATCGAAGCTGTCACCGGCCGGATTATCAAACGCTCTAGGGTGGGGCGTCAGACGTATCTTGATCTAATCGCTAAGCAACGCGATGCGGGTGTTAACCGTCCGGTTTTAAGCTGTGGTAATCTTGCGCATGGTTTCGCCGCCAGTGGCGAGGATAAGGCCGCCATTCGCGATGGCAAGGCGATGAACATCGGCATCGTCTCCGCGTATAACGACATGTTGTCCGCGCATCAGCCATATGGTCGCTACCCCGAACAGATGAAGATTTTTGCACGTGAGGTTGGTGCTACCGCGCAAGTTGCAGGGGCCACCCCAGCGATGTGCGATGGAGTCACGCAGGGACAGGATTCGATGGAGCTGTCCTTGTTCAGCCGCGATGTAATCGCAATGGCAACGGCGGTAGGTTTAAGCCATGGCATGTTCGAAAGTGTCGCCATGCTTGGCATATGTGACAAGATTGTCCCTGGTCTTTTGATCGGCGCGTTGCGCTTTGGCCATTTGCCCACCATCCTTGTGCCGGCAGGACCCATGCCGTCAGGATTAGCCAACAAGGAAAAGCAACGCGTGCGGCAGCTTTATGCCGAGGGTAAAGTGGGCCGCGCCGAATTGCTTGAGGCAGAGTCTGCGTCTTATCATAGTGCGGGCACCTGTACCTTTTACGGCACTGCAAATTCGAACCAGATGATGATGGAAGTCATGGGGCTGCATATCCCCGGCGCGGCTTTCATCAACCCGGGCACGAAATTGCGGACGGAATTGACGCGGGCTGCCGTGCATCGTTTGCGCAAGATTGGATGGGATGGCGACGATTATCGGCCTTTGGGGCTTTGTATCGATGAAAAGGCCATTGTGAACGCCTGTGTAGGCTTGCTCGCGACAGGTGGGTCGACCAACCATGCTTTGCATATTCCCGCAATCGCGCGCGCGGCGGGGATCCTTATTGATTGGGAAGATTTGGACCAATTGTCCTCTGCCGTCCCGCTCATCGCGCGGGTCTATCCCAACGGTTCAGGCGATGTGAATCATTTCCATGCGGCGGGCGGCATGGGCTATGTTATTCGCGAGTTGATTGATGCAGGCCTTTTACACCGCGACATTATGACGGTCGCAGGTGATGATTTGGCTGATTATGGGCGTGAGCCAATGTTAGAAAATGATCAGCTTGTTTGGCGAGATGCGCCAGAAGTCACTGCCGACGATACTATGCTGCGTCCCCCGTCGGCGCCGTTCAGCCCCGATGGCGGGATGCGTTTGGTCACAGGCAATTTGGGACGGGCAACCTTTAAGACAAGCGCCGTCGATCCCGCGCGCTGGACCATAGAAGCGCCCGTACGTGTGTTTCATAACCAGAATGATGCATTGGCGGCGTTCAAGGCAGGGGAGTTGGATCGCGATGTTGTCGTCGTTATCCGTTTTCAAGGACCCGTTGCCAACGGCATGCCCGAATTGCACAAGCTGACCCCGCCTTTGGGTGTGTTGCAGGATAAGGGCTTTAATGTGGCACTCGTCACCGATGGCCGCATGTCCGGCGCGTCGGGTAAGGTGCCCGCCGCAATCCATTTGAGCCCAGAAGCTGCGCGCGGCGGCGCAATCGCCAAGCTTCAGGATGGTGATATTGTTCGGCTCTGCGCCAACAGTGGAACATTGTCGACGTTGGTCGATGCTGATATTTGGGCTGCCCGAGCACCAGCACCTACGCCCGCGCAGCATGCAGGTACGGGGCGAGAGCTGTTCGCATTGATGCAAGCAGGCGCGGATGAGGCAGAGAAAGGCGGGTCGGCCATGTTAGCAGTTGCTGGACTATGACGGCTGTCGTTGCCGTCGATATTGGCGGAACCCACGCCCGCTTTGCTATAGCCGAGGTGCAGGACGGCCGCGTGCTTACACTTGGCGAGGCGACAACGCTCAAAACAGCTGAACATGCCAGTTTCCAAACGGCATGGCAGGAATTTGAAAGGCTCAATGGCAAAGCGCTGCCGCGCGCCGCCGCCATTGCCATTGCCGGACCCGTGGACGCCGACGTTATCAAGCTGACCAACAATCCATGGATTATCCGCCGTTCGATGGTGTGCGAGCTGTTGAATGTGGATAGCTTTGTTATCGTTAATGACTTTGGCGCAGTCGGTCATGCCGTTGCACAAGCGGGGGCAGAGCATTTTCAGCATCTCACGGGTCCAGATCAGGACTTCGCCACCGAAGGCACATTGAGTGTTATCGGGCCGGGAACAGGTCTTGGTGTGGCGCATTTGTTGCGCAAGGGCAGCGCCTATCATGTGCAAGCGACCGAAGGCGGGCATGTCGATTTTGCACCACTGGACGTGATAGAGGACGCCGTTTTGGTCCGCTTGCGTAAACGTTATCGACGCGTGTCGGTAGAACGTGTGGTGTCGGGACCAGGACTGATAGATCTTTACGAAACCCTGGCGGCGATTGAGGGGCGTGCGGTCCAGTCATATGACGACAAGACATTGTGGCAAATGGGACTATCGGGTGAGGACAGCCTTGCCGCTGCCGCTGTTGACCGCTTCTGTCTTTCCCTCGGCAGTGTTGCGGGTGATATCACGCTGGCGCAGGGAGGCTTTGCGGGTGTCGTGATTGCGGGTGGACTTGGCCTGCGCATTAAAGACAGCCTTATGCGTTCGGGATTTGCCGAAAGATTTCGTGCGAAGGGTCGTTTTGAAGGGCTGATGTCCGCGATTCCTGTAAAATTAATCACACATCCGCAGCCGGGCCTGTTTGGCGCAGCGGCCGCTTATGCCCAGCAACATATTTGAGGATTTATAGAAAATGGACGCAATCGAAAAAATCATGCGTACCGCACCCGTCATTCCGGTACTTGTTATCGACGATGCCACGCATGCGCGGAGTATAGCGGAGGCGCTCGTTGCCGGAGGGCTTCCGGTTCTCGAAGTCACCTTACGTACCGCTGCGGCCTTGGACGCGATTGCCGAAATGAAGAAGGTTCCTGGTGCAATTGTAGGTGCGGGCACTGTTGTCGATGTTCCGGGCTTGGAATGTGCAATCGCGGCTGGCGCTGAGTTCATTGTCTCGCCGGGCCTCACCGATAATTTGGGTAAGGCAGCCACAACCAAAGGCATACCGTTCCTGCCCGGCATCGCCAGCGCAGGCGATATCATGCGCGGGCTTGATTTAGGACTTACGCATTTTAAATTTTTTCCTGCTGAAGCAAATGGCGGACTTCCTGCGCTCAAATCCCTCATTGGACCATTCGGCCAGTGCAGATTTTGCCCAACGGGAGGCATAAAGCAGGACACAGCGGCAGATTGGTTGGCAGTCCCGGAAATTTTATGTGTTGGCGGTAGCTGGCTTGTTGGTAAAGGCGTTCCCGATGCTGCCGCGATTGAATCGGCAGCGCGTGCCGCATCGGCACTACGGAACTAACGGAGACGCAAGGCATATGGCCGAAGAAATCGAATGGTGGGATTTTGATGCTGCGGAAGATTTAATCGATGCAGTAGTGGGCGATGTCAGCTTCATCATTGAAAGTGCACTCGATGCGCGCGGTCAGGCATTGGTTGCATTCCCCGGCGGTTCAACGCCCAAACCGATTTTGGAAAAGCTCGCCCAAGCCAATATTCGTTGGAAAAATGTAACGATTATCCCAACCGATGACCGATTAGTGCCCGTCGACAATCCGCTTTCAAATGTCGCGATGATTGCGAAAATCTTCATTCCAAAGGGTGCGCGGGTACTGCCTATCGCAAGCGATGCTGCAGATTATAAGCTGGCGGGCAGCGCGGCCAATGCAAGATTAGCAGATTTACATTGGCCGCCGGATTTGGTCTGGCTCGGCATGGGTACAGATGGCCATACGGCGTCAATCTTCCCCGGTTCTGATCTGGAATCGGCGATGGACAGCGGCAAAGATGTGCGCGCCGTGGGTGTTGCACCAGATCCCTTGCCACCAGAAGCGCCGGTCAATCGGGTGACATTAACAGGCACCGCCATCGGCGCCGCACGGACCGCGATTCTCGTCATCAGCGGTGCTAAAAAGCGTGAGGTGCTGGAAACAGCTATCGAGCAGGGCGGAAAATCAGCCTATCCTGTTGGCCGCGTGCTCGACAAGATTGTCGTGCCCGTCGACATTTATTGTCTCGATGATTGATGTCATCCGGCGCATTTAGCCGGGAACAGCTATTATACTCTTCGCCGAAGGATTAGTCGTCGCGTGACACGCGTTCCTGACGTTCATGGCGCTCCTGCGCCTCCAGCGTCATGGTCGCGATCGGCCGTGCACGCAGGCGCGCCAACGAAATGGGTTCACCCGTTACTTGGCAATAACCATATTCGCCCTCGGTGATGCGGCGCAAAGCGGCTTCGATTTTGGCTATAAGCTTGCGTTGGCGGTCGCGGGTTCGCAGTTCAATACCCCAATCGGTCTCGCTAGACGCGCGGTCGTTTAAATCTGGTTCACGCATAGGGCCATCCTGAAGCTGGTTCAGCGTTCCTTGCGCTTCAGCTAAGATGCTATTTTTCCAGTCAACGAGTTGCTTTTCAAAGAATTTCAGTTGCCGTTCATTCATGAATGGCTCCTCGTCGCTAGGGACATAGGTATCATCGATGCCAAAGTCAGTGGCGCTAGTTTCTTTGATCGCTTTTTGAGGCTTGGCGCTCACGCCCATCCTAAATCTCCACCCTAGAGCAGGCCCTCCAGAACGAAGAAGTCTGCGTCCTATCCACTCTTCGCGCGGCTATAGACTCGGGTCAAATACCGCACAAGCGCCAAATGGCGCGAATTGTCCTCCTTTGAACAAATATTGTGGAAACGAAGGATGTGTAAAAATAAATCCAGGCGCGAAGAGCTTGGTAGGTATTGAATGTAGGAGCGCTCTACGAATGCTCTGGTAGGCAAATGCCCCTTTTCCATTGCGAAATCGGCATTTGCGGGGCATAGCCTGCCGCCATGCATGACCTAAAATATATCCGCGAAAATCCTGCTGACTTTGATGCTGCGCTACTGCGCCGAGGTGCCGAACCCGTTGCGGCTTCCATTCTAGTTCTGGACGAAAACCGCCGCGCAATCTTGACTGAAATGCAAAATGCGCAGGCCCGCCGCAACGAGGCGTCAAAATCCATCGGCGCGGCCATGGGCAAGGGCGATACCGCAACGGCCGAGGCCTTAAAGGCCGAAGTAGCCCAGTTAAAAGATGTTTTGCCTCAGTTGGAAGAACGCGAACGTGCCGCGGGCTTGGAACTCGACGCTTTGCTGGCAGCTTTGCCGAATTTGCCATCCGCTGACACCCCTGATGGCGCGGACGAGACTGAGAATGTCGAAATTGCCCGTTGGGGCAAACCGCGCGATTTTGATTTCGAACCCCGCGATCACGCCGATATCGGCCCCAGCCTCGGCCTTGATTTTGAAACTGGTGTCGCCATTTCGGGCGCGCGATTTACTTTCATGCGTGGGCAGATGGCGCGCTTGAACCGTGCGCTTGGCCAGTTCATGCTCGATCATCACACGGTGCAGCGCGGCTATACGGAGTGTGCCACACCTTATCTGGTGCGACAAGAATCCTTATTTGGTACAGGACAGCTACCCAAATTTGCCGAAGATAATTTCCAGACAACCGATGGCCGTTGGCTGATTCCAACTGCGGAAGTGTCTTTGACCAACAGCGTACGAGAGCAGATTTTAGACGAAAGCGTCTTGCCGGTTCGTCTTGCGGCGCTGACCCCATGTTTTCGTTCCGAAGCCGGTGCTGCGGGCCGCGATACCAAGGGTCTTATCCGCCAACACCAGTTTGAAAAAGTAGAGCTGGTCTCGATCGTCCGGCCCGAAGACAGCGCTGCCGAGCATGAACGCATGGTGGAAAGCGCCGAAGGCATATTGCAAGCACTTGAACTGCCGTATCGAAAAATGCTGCTTTGCACGGGTGACATGGGTGCTAGCGCACAGCGGACCTATGACCTCGAGGTCTGGTTGCCGGGCCAAGGGCTTTACCGTGAAATTTCCAGCTGCTCGAACTGCGGTGACTGGCAGGCACGACGGATGAATAGCCGTTACCGTCCAGCTGAAGGCAAGGGCAATGTCTTTGTACACACGCTGAATGGCTCCGGACTTGCGGTTGGCCGCACTCTCGTAGCGGTGCTGGAAAATCATCAACAAGCCGACGGCAGTGTCAATATTCCGGCGGCGTTGTTGCCTTATATGGGCGACATCACAAAGTTGGAGCCGGCCGCCTGATGCGTATATTGTTGACCAATGATGATGGGGTGAACGCGCCAGGCCTTAAGGTGTTGGAAGCAATAGCCCGCACGATCAGCGATGATATCTGGATCGTTGCGCCTGCCGAGGAAAATTCCGGCGCCGGTCATTCGCTTACGCTCACGAAACCCGTCCGCATTCGCCAGCATGGGGATAAGCATTACTCCGTCGCTGGCACGCCGACCGACTCCGTGATGCTTGGTTTGGGCGTCATCATGAAGGATGCAAAGCCTGACCTTATCTTATCCGGCGTCAACCGTGGGGCCAATTTGGGTGATGACATTACTTATTCAGGCACTGTGTCTGCGGCAATTGAAGGGGCATTGGCGGGCATTCGTTCCATTGCGCTGAGTCAGGTCTACAGTAAGGAAGGCATGGCCGATGCCGTGCCCTTCTCGGCGGCGGAAGCATGGGGCGAACGCGTTCTTCGTCCACTGCTGGATATGCCGCACACGCCGCGGACATTGATCAATATTAATTTTCCGCCTCTGCTGCCGCAAGACGTCAAGGGGATCAAAGTCGCACGACAAGGTTTTCACGACTATAGTCGCGGGTCAATTGTCAAAGGTACTGATCCACGCGGATATGATTATTATTGGTTTGGCCTGCACGGCATGCTGCATACGCCTGGCCATGACACCGATCTTGAGGTTATCGAAGATGGTTATATCGCGGTTACCCCATTGCAACTTGACCTGACGCACCACGAATCTTTGTCGACATTGACACAAAAATATGCCGGCTAGGTCCGCATTTTAATGCCCGAGCATTAGGAAGACCAAACCCATTGCCGCGTAAAAGACGAGCCAATATCCCGCATCTATGGCGAACAAACGGCCAGACTTACGCGAAAACAGATAATTGGTACCAATGGCGGGAATGATATAGCCCAGCGAAATGCCGATAGAGATCATCAGTGTCGAACGCGCATTGGTGTCAAAAAATGCCAATAAATGGCCGAGGAAAATGGCCGATAGCAACGAAAAGGCAAAGGTCAGGCCGTAGATTTTATGCATATTGCCGCTGCGCAATTGCGTCTCGGTAAACCCATGCTCTGCCATCCATGCTTTACCGAACAAAGGTCCGTACCACAGGCCGCCAACCAAAAAACCAGTCGACGCAGCTACCAATATGGTCAACAAATTTGCGTTTGCCATCAATTTTCCTCCCAGTTGAACTCAGCCACATGGCCAATGGGTGCAGCTACCCATATTTCCTGAAACGCCGCTATCTGCGCACGTAAGGATTCAACGTATGAAGGTGTCAGTTCGGGCATTGGCACATGTGATGCTTCGCATGCTGCAGCAGCAATTTCGATAAAAGTCTCCGCATCCGCCGTCTCGCCCCACGCGTCCGCCTCAAAACATTCCACCAGTCTTTCGGCTTGCAGCAGCTGCACAATATGCGGTTCAGGCACGTGGGACCGCGAAGCACTGGCATGGCCGGCCTCTTTTGCGATAGCTTGAATGTCTGTAGGACTATTGCCACGCGCTACCGTGCCCCAAAAACCCTCGCGCAGCTGCAAAGTGGATTCCACAAAATAATGTATCGCATCATGCGACGTTAAGCCCTTTTTGGGAAAGCTCTCGTTCGCGGTTGAGCCATCATTCCTTGATATCTCAAGGTAATCAACGGTTCGCCCTTTTGTGATTTTGATAATCATTTCCCAGTTGTATTCGGTAGAGCCCGGCAAAGCTAGAGCATCCGTGACAAGCCTTTGGAAACGCGCTATGCGCCGCTCATCATGGCAACAATCATCAAAGCAGCGCCGAAAGTCGGCATGGTATCGCTTGGCTGTCCCAAGGCGCTAGTCGATAGCGAACGGATTCTCACGAAGTTGCGCGCAGACGGTTATGGCCTGTCGCCCGATTATGCAGGGGCCGATGTCGTGCTGGTTAACACATGCGGTTTTCTCGATTCTGCAAAGGAAGAGAGCCTCGAAGCCATTGGCGAGGCTATCGCAGAAAACGGCCGCGTTATTGTGACCGGCTGTATGGGCAAGGAAGCCGATGTTATTCGCGCGCGCTTTCCCGATGTTTTGGCAATTACGGGGGCGCATCAATATGAGGATGTCGTATCCGCCGTGCATGAAGCAGCGCCGCCGACCCGCGGCGCATTTATCGATCTAGTGCCTGAAGGCGGATTGAAGCTCACGCCACGCCATTACAGCTATTTGAAAATTTCCGAAGGCTGCAACCACAGCTGCGCCTTCTGCATCATTCCGTCTTTGCGCGGAAAGCTTGCCAGTCGCCGGATTGATGCGGTGCTGCGTGAGGCGGAGAAGCTTGTTTCCGCTGGAACAAAGGAACTGCTGGTGATCTCGCAAGACACATCAGCATATGGTGTCGATACACGGCACGAGCAGCGCGAATGGCAGGGGCGTCAGGTGCGTGCACATATGACCGACCTTGCGCGCGAATTGGGCAGTCTGCGCACCAGCGATGGCATCGCGCCTTGGGTCCGGCTGCATTATGTTTACCCTTATCCCCATGTAGATGATGTCATACCGTTAATGGCAGAAGGGTATTTGACGCCCTATCTCGACATCCCTTTTCAGCATGCGGCACCAAATGTCCTAAAGGCCATGAAGCGACCAGCCAATGAGGCCAAGGTACTTGAACGTATCCGCAATTGGCGCGCTATTGCGCCTGATATCGCAATACGTTCGAGTTTTGTCATTGGCTTTCCCGGCGAAACCGAATCCGATTTTGAATATTTACTCGATTGGCTCGAGGAAGCGCAGCTAGACCGTGTTGGTGCGTTCCGTTTTGAACCTGTCGACGGTGCACAGGCCAATAATCTGCCTAATCCCGTGCCGGAAGAGGTTAAGGAAGAGCGGTTTCAGCGTATCATGGCGAAAACCGCCACGATCAGCGCCGCTAAGCTTGCGGCAAAGGTTGGACGCAACATTCCTGTTATCATCGACGAAATCGGCGATATGGACGAAGACAATAGCATAGGCGCGACTGGGCGGTCGCAAGCCGATGCGCCTGAAATAGACGGCCACGTTTACCTCCGCGATGTCCCGGTAACTTTGAAGGCCGGCGATGTCGTGATGGTCAATATCGAAGATGCTGACGAGCACGACCT
Source organism: Sphingomonadales bacterium UBA656 (assembly GCA_002299895.1). Classification (GTDB taxonomy): domain Bacteria; phylum Pseudomonadota; class Alphaproteobacteria; order Sphingomonadales; family Sphingomonadaceae; genus Sphingorhabdus_B. Next base: position 147,569 of record DBOC01000015.1, read on the forward strand.
GTTTGGAGCGATCGCCTGATTATTTGCGCTTTGGCGGTAGCGGGAAGAAACCTGACGTGCGGGTGACATAATCGGCATATTCGGGCCGCGTTTTCTTCATGCCGCGTTCCAATAATGGCTTTCCCGACCATCGCGTGAGGGTGAATGTCAAGAATATCGGGCCAATGATGCTGATCCATCCGGCGAGTCCGGTTTCGCAAGCGATAAGCCAAATGCCCCACCATGTACACGCATCACCAAAATAATTGGGGTGGCGCGTATAGCGCCAGAGACCGGTATCCAGAACCTTGCCTTTATTAGCTGGATTGGCGCGGAATGCGTTAAGCTGCGAATCCCCGATGGTTTCAAACAATATGCCGATGATCGCAATAATTGTGCCGATTAATGCCAACGGACCTAGCACCGTGTACCCGCCTTCGCTTGCCCAAATACCAAGCTGCGCGGGTAGGGAGGTTATGAAAAGTAGAGGTGCTTGTGTGAGAAACACCGAGAGTAATGATGTCTTGCTCCAGCTCCAGCCTTTCTTTTCCATCACGCTGCCCATGATTTTTACGTAGCGCGGATCTTCGCCATGCGCGCGCCAGCGTGTCCATAGATGAAAGGTGAGGCGTAGGCCCCAAAGGCTTGTCAGACCAAGCAACAGGTGTGATCGCGCGTCCGGCGCGCTTGATTGCGCCCAAGTCGCCCAGGCCAGCAACACCATCCCGAACGCCCAAAAGGCATCGATGAATGACACATCCCGAATTTTGACGGAATAAGCCCATAAGGCCAGAATCACGGCTAGCAACGCCGCAGCATTGATAAGCATCGTCGAACCAAAATCAGTCATGCATCATCCCTCGCAAATATTTCTGTCATGCCTTTGGCAGGGTGCTTTGGTTTAACCTTTGCATAGATTTCTGCAACCTTCGCCATATCCGCTTTATAGTCGCCGGTTGGCCAGATCGCTGGACCAAGCCCGCCGGTTTTCGAACCATAATCCATCATGCCAACCACCAGCGGCACGCCGGCGCCCATTGCGATATGATAAAAGCCTGTTTTCCAAGCCTTTACGGTGCCGCGCGTTCCTTCGGGCGCGATGGTCAGCATAAATTCGTCGCGGCGGCCGAATTCATCGATCATCTGCTGCACATAATTACGGCTTGAACTGCGATCGACGGGAACGCCGCCCATATCGAGCATGAAGTTTGTAAATGGCCACCGGAAAAGCGACATTTTGGCCATGAAATGAGGTTTAATTCCTAAATCGTCGGTGAGCCCAAGAAAATATACAAAGTCCCAATTGCTCGTGTGCGGCGCTGCGATCAGCACAAATTTTCGTGGTTCAGGTATCACGCCATGGGCATGCCAGCCTGCGCTTTTGTAAATCCCCACCAGTGCCCGCCTGAATAGCCGAGACAACCAGCTAGGCTGGCGTTCTTTCAACGACATTAAGATATTCCTCCCCCATCGCTCACATAACGCCCTTAATATGCATTTCAAACGGCTTGTTTCGCAAATACGCAAAGGCTAGGCATCTGAGCACAATAAAAATCAACGCGGGAATTTACATGTCGCAACATGCACAGGTTGTCACTCCAGTCATTTCTTCGACCGGATTATTTACCCCATCGGATACCATCAGCAACGAGGAGCTGGTGGCGAGCTTCAATGCCTACGCCGACCGTTACAACGCAGCCAACCCTGATGCAGAACCACTCACGCATAGCTCGGTTGAATTTGTCGAAAAAGCTAGCGGGATAAAGTCCCGGCATGTGATGGATAAAAGCGCCATCGTCGACCCTGATATCATGGAGCCGCGCTACCCCGAACGGCCAAATGACCAGATTTCGTTAATGGCGGAAATTGGTGTCGCGGCGTGCCGGGATGCGTTGGAGCGCGCCGGGCGGAGCATTGAAGATGTAGATGCCGTTTTATGCGCAGCGTCGAATATGCAGCGTGCTTACCCGGCCATGGCGGTGGAAATCCAACATGCACTTGGCATGCAGCGCGGCTTTGGCTTCGACATGAATGTTGCTTGCTCTTCGGCGACGTTCGGCATTCAAACCGCTGCTGACTATATCCGCAGCGGTAACGCGCGTTCGGTATTGGTTGTAAATCCGGAAATAACTTCAGGCCATCTTAACTGGCGCGATCGCGACAGCCATTTCATCTTTGGCGATGTGGCTACAGCTATATTGGTTGAGGCAAAGGATATGGCGCCTGCACAACATTGGGAAATTCTGGGAACGCGGCTAAAAACGCAATTTTCGAACAATATCCGAAACAATTTTGGTTTCCTTAACCGCGCGCACGGGCAAGGCGCGGTTGACCAAAGCGGGCCGCGCAATGACAAGCTATTCGTTCAAGAAGGCAGGAAGGTCTTTAAAGAGGTGGTGCCGATGGTCGGGCAAATGATCGTTGAACATGCTGATGGCCTGGGCCTGTCTGGATCAAATCTACGCCGCATGTGGCTGCATCAGGCCAATACGGGCATGAACAGACTGATTGCACAAAAGGTTTTGGGGCATGAAGCCAATGAAGACGAAAGCCCTACGGTTCTCGACACCTATGCCAATACCTCAAGCGCAGGCTCTATCATCGCCTTTCATAAGCATAATGAAGATCTAGTCGCAGGAGATATTGGCTTAATCTGCTCATTCGGCGCCGGATATTCGGCGGGTTCGGTGTTCGTACGGAAGGTTGCTTGATCGATTAGGTCCCGGGTTTACGAGGGCGTAAACCCGGCTATCAATGCATTGCTGTATGCGTTCGACCTTATTCAATTTAGTCGAGTATCAGCGCCAGCAAAATGTAGATCAAAACGGGTGAGCCAACGCCCACAACCGTGGCAATGGCGAAGATCAAACGAATGATCATAGCGTCAATGCCTGTCCAATTGGCAAGGCCAGCGCAAACGCCGAGAATTTTCTTATTGGTTTTATCAAGTGTTAAACGTGCCATTAAACTTCTCCCTGAATGTGAAATGCGGTGCTGTATTAGGCGATGATCGCTGCGGCCGGCGCTACGGCAGGTGCCACGCTAGTGCCGATGGTGATGAATGCGCAGATAAGTGCTGCGAAAACCGATAAAATTTGTGTGCGAGCATATGGTGTCATGTTGATTTCCTTTTGTTTATTTCGGAAAATTCCGACTATGCCAACTACTTTGCATGGCTTGTGCCAAATTTAATTTATATAATAAAATCAATATTTTAAAATATTTTAGAAAAATGACAATCTTGGAATACTTTCACATATTGGGAAATAATGCCAATATTTGGCAGCGCGTAAATACCAATAGCCGCTTGACCAAAAGTGGTCATACTATAGCAGACGCACATTATGGCCCTGTCGCGTCTGACCCTGAATGATTTTCGAAATCATGCTGCGCTGGAAATTCGGCCGCAGGCACAATTTCTTGCGCTTCATGGAACAAATGGCGCGGGTAAAACAAATATTCTTGAGGCAGTGTCGCTGTTGGTGCCTGGCCGAGGTCTGCGTCGGGCCGCCATGTCTGACATGGTGCGCAGCCAAGGCAATGGTGGCTTTACTATTGTCGGGGAGGTCGGGGGCAATGTCATCGGTACGGGCGTTAGCGCAGAGCAGCCTGAACGGCGCAAGGTCCGCGTGAATGAAAGCAATGCCGGGATAAACAGCCTTGCCGAATGGCTTTCGGTAATCTGGCTGACACCGGCAATGGATCGTTTATTTGCCGATGGCGCCGCCGCCCGACGGCGGTTTCTAGATCGCTTGGTATTGGCGATAAACCCAGGCCACGCGCGGCACAGCAGTCGATATGAAAAGGCTATGCAACAACGTAATCGGCTTTTGGCGGGTGGTGTTGCAGCCGATCCGCTGTGGCTAGATGCGCTTGAGGCGCAGATGGCGGAGAGTGGAAACTTTATTCAGGCGGCACGTATTTTTGTCGTTGAGGCATTGAGTGCCCAGTTGCTGACGACAATGGCTGGGCCATTTGCCACACCGCAGATCAGGTTAATCGATAAGGGGGCAACAGGTGGTGAGGATCTTGCGTCTGTATGGCGTAAGGAGCGTTACCGGGACGCTGCCGCCGGACGCACGTTGATTGGCCCGCATCGCGCTGATCTCGAAGTGTTACACAGCAGCTCAGGGCAAGTCGCTGAGCAATGTTCCACTGGGGAGCAGAAGGCATTGCTGTTGTCGCTCATCCTCGCCCATGCGGCGCTCGTATCGGCGCAACGCGACGCTCCGCCGATCTTACTGTTGGATGAGGTCGCGGCGCATCTCGATCCGTCAAGGCGCGCCGCGTTATTTGGCTTACTGGCCGATACAGGCGCTCAAGTCTGGATGACCGGCACTGAACCTGAATTGTTCAATGGAATCGGAACGTCTGCCCAATTGTTGCCCATCGGCCAAAATTAGAATGGCCCCCAAATCACGGGGGCCATATATTTAGCGGGCTTTGCTGGACTTTTTCGCGGCACTCTTTTTTGCCGGCTTGGGTTTGACAGACTTGGGGGGGGCTGGCGTCACTTCAAAGGCGGGCTGGCCGTCTTTGATACGTACCGCAACTTCGCCGCCATGCACCAGTTTTCCAAACAATAGCTCTTCCGCCAGCGGCTGCTTGATTTTCTCCTGAATCAGGCGGCCCATTGGACGTGCGCCGAAGAGTTTGTCATAACCCCGTTCAGTCAGCCATGCCCGCGCCTCGTCATCAAGCTTGATATGCACATTCCGGTCGGCGAGCTGTAGCTCCAGTTGCAATATGAACTTATCGACAACGCGCGCGACGACGTCGGTTGGTAGATATCCAAAGGGCACTGTAGCATCGAGACGGTTGCGGAATTCCGGCGCGAACATTTTTTTAACAGCTTCGTCACCAGCATCTTCCTTGCTGATGTTGTTGCCGAAACCGATGCCTTCTTTTGCCATGTCGCTGGCACCTGCATTGGTGGTCATGATCAAAATGACATTGCGGAAGTCGACAGTCTTGCCATGATGATCGGTCAAGCGACCATTATCCATCACCTGCAACAATATGTTGAAAAGGTCCGGATGCGCCTTTTCGATTTCGTCGAGCAACAATACGCTGTGCGGGCTCTGATCTACAGCATCGGTCAAAAGTCCGCCTTGGTCAAAGCCAACATAGCCCGGTGGCGCACCGATCAGGCGGCTCACGCTGTGACGCTCCATATATTCTGACATATCAAACCGCTTGAGCGGAATGCCGAGGATAGAAGCCAGTTGCCGCGCAACTTCGGTTTTACCAACACCCGTAGGGCCACTGAACAAATAGCTGCCAATTGGTTTTTCGGTATCGCGCAGGCCAGCGCGGCTGAGCTTGATGGCACTTGCCAACACTTCAATGGCCTTATCCTGACCAAAAACGACGCGCTTGAGATCCGCCTCAAGCGTACCAAGCGCAGTTTTGTCATCTGACGACACCTGCTTTGGCGGGATACGCGCGATGGTAGCTATAACCGCCTCAATCTCGCGGGCGGTGATCAGCTTGCGTCGTTTTGATGGGGGCACAAGCATCTGCATGGCACCAACCTCGTCGATGACATCAATGGCTTTATCTGGCTGCTTTCTGTCGTTGATATAACGTGAGGACAGTTCCACGGCGGCCTTAATGGCATCAGGGGAGTATTTAACTTTGTGATGCTCTTCAAATGCGCTGCGCAAACCAGCAAGAATCTTAATCGTGTCCTCGACGCTTGGTTCGTTGACATCAATTTTTTGGAACCGGCGCAGTAATGCCCGATCCTTTTCGAAATGGTTGCGGAATTCCTTGTAAGTGGTCGATCCGATGCAACGTATGGTTCCGCCGGATAATGCGGGCTTTAACAAGTTCGACGCGTCCATCGCCCCGCCGCTTGTTGCGCCGGCGCCGATGACCGTGTGGATTTCGTCAATGAAAAGAATAGCATCGGGCAGTTTTTCCAACTCTGACACAACCGCTTTTAAACGCTCTTCAAAATCACCGCGATAACGCGTGCCAGCCAGCAATGCCCCCATGTCGAGCGAGTAGATTACCGCGGGCAACAGAACCTCAGGCACCTGATTTTCAACAATGCGTCGGGCAAGACCTTCTGCAATCGCGGTCTTCCCAACACCCGGTTCGCCGACATAAAGGGGGTTATTCTTCGATCGGCGGCACAAAATTTGAACCGTACGGTCTACTTCGGCAGCACGTCCGATCAGTGGGTCAATACGTCCCTGTTTGGCTTTTTCATTCAGATTGACTGTGAACTGATCTAGCGCACTTTCTTTCTTGTCCTTTTTTGCCTTCGCGTCGTCTGGGTCTTCGCTTTTCTGCTCTGTGCCAGAGACGGATTGCGGTTCGGCGAACTTCCCGTCCTTGCCGATGCCGTGGCTGATATAAGATACGGCATCAAGCCGGCTCATGTCCTGCTGCTGCAAGAAGTATACGGCATAGCTTTCCCGCTCGGAAAATAGAGCGACGAGAACATTTGCACCGGTTACGACATCTTTGCCGGAGCTTTGGACGTGCAAAATTGCGCGTTGAACGACACGCTGAAATCCGCTCGTCGGCGATGGGTCAACCTTGCCCTCCACGCGCAAACTTTCCAGCTCGGTATCCAAATAAGTGATGATGATGTCCGAAAGTTCGCCAAGATCAACGCCGCAAGCCTGCATAACTTTCGCAGCATCCGCATCGTCAATCAGCGCCAGCAGGAGATGTTCCAGCGTCGCATATTCATGCGCACGGTCGCCAGCATGCTTCAATGCGTTATGAAGCGTGGCTTCCAGCGACTCTGCAAATGATGGCATAAATTCGTCTCCTTATGAGTCGCTGTAACTTCTGAAGCCTATATCGGCGTGGCCTTAGGCGCTTTCAAGCATCATGGAGCAGATAACGGTATATGCCGGGTTTTCTGAATGATAGCGAGGCGGTCATCATTTTTTGAACAAAGCATCCGCCGCGCTTCTATGCTGGCTGGCGAACGCAATTTTCCCTTCGCAACGCATGATTTCAGCCCTCAGTGCGGCAATGCGTTCCTCAAGTTCCGCGACAGACAGGGCGTCAATATCCTGCTTGATAAGAATGGCCACAGGATCGTCACGACGACGTGGCAAATTTTCGTCAATATCCATAAGCTATCTTTTACTGATGGGCAGTTGCTGTCAATATGAAGCTTGCCTAAAAGGCCGGCCATTCAAAGGGGATATCAAAGTAATGGTGAAGCTACCCGATCTAATGACCGCAATCGAAATATCCACGCCGGGCGGGCCCGAAGTACTTGTGGCGGCCCAGCGGCCATTGCCCGTGCCGGGTGCAGGTGAAGTGCTATTAAAAGTAGCTTATGCCGGTGTTAACCGGCCTGACGTAATCCAACGCAAAGGTCTTTATCCCGCACCGCCCGGCGCGAGCGATTTACCCGGGCTTGAAGTGTCGGGAACAGTCGTCGCCGTGGGGGCAGATGTTGACCCTGCTATCATCGGTAACGCTTACTGCGCGTTGGTATCGGGCGGCGGCTATGCTGAATATTGCCTTGCGCGGATGGATGTATGCTTACCGGTCCCATCTGGTATGGAGATGGCCGAAGCGGCCGGCTTACCTGAAACATTGTTCACCGTGTGGCATAACGTGTTTGAACGGGGCCATGCCTCTCCAGGAGAGACGGTGCTCATTCACGGGGGGACCAGCGGAATTGGCACAATGGCGATCAAGCTGTGTAAGCTTTTCGGCCTGACCGTGATTGTAACCTGTGGTTCTGACAACAAATGCACTGCAGCGGAAAAAATCGGCGCGGATCATGCCATAAACTATAACAATTCCGATTTCGTCGAACGCGTAAAGGCGCTCACAGGTGGCGAGGGTGTGCATCTTGTGCTTGATATGGTTGCGGGGAGTTACGTGTCGCGAAACCTTCAATGCTTGCGCGAAGACGGTCGGCACGTCACGATCGCAGTGCAGGGCGGGATGACAGCGGAAATCAACATGGCCTATGTCATGTCGCGCCGCCTCACGCTTACCGGATCAACGTTGCGTCCTCGAACTGCGGCGTTTAAGGCGATGCTTGCGCAAGAACTATCTGCGAAAGTCTGGCCATCAGTATGCGATGGTACGCTGCGTCCGGAAATGGACAAGATTTTTCCTTTAGCCGAAGCCGCTGCTGCGCACGCTTATATGGAATCCGGCGCGCATGTTGGGAAGATCATGCTGAAAGTTTAGGTGCTTTTATACCTTTGGGGTTTTCGCCACCACGTCATCCAGCCAGATTTTGACATCATTGCCGCTTTTCTCAGGAATCTCCTCCATCGGGATATGTCCGACATTGGGATAAATGATCATTTTTGCCTGTGGCAAAGCTTCCGCAAACCATTTGGCCGATGTGACGGGGATCAAATTGTCTTCGGCGCCCCATAAGATCAAAACTGGCACCTGAATGGCGGAGAGCCGCTCTTTTGTTCCAGCTGTCATATTTCGGGGGCTTGCAAAGCGCCGCATCGTTGCTTCGCGGTTGCCTGGGTAGCGGTTTAACTCCCAATAACGATCAATGAGCTTATCGTCGATTTTGGATTGAACGCTCATTGACGTTTTGACGCTCGATTCAAAAATGCTGCGCGGTGCAATGAAGCGCGCGGCTTCTTTTATCACTGGCATACGCATCAATCGGAAACCGAGCGGTAATTTGCCCGATTTTGCAGATGGTTGGCCGCTGGCATCCACCAATAACAAAGCTTCGACTTTCTCCGGATGCTCCAATGCATATAGCCACGACACGCCGCCACCCATTGAATTGCCGCCAATCACGGCTTTATCGACGTTCAACTTGGTTAACAAACGGTCCACAACGTTCACGTAAGATGCGTTGTCGTAGATACCGGCAGGGTTGTTGCCAGTCAGGCCATGCCCGGGAAGATCAAGCGAAATAACGCGATAATCCTTGCCGAGAATTTTGACCCATGGTTCCCATGTATGCAGTGAGGCGTTTGATCCGTGGATGAGGAAGAGCGCGGGGCCATCGGATTTGCCTTCATCACGATAATGTACACGCAGACCAGGCTCCAATTGGGCAAAGCGCGACGCGGCGTTGCTATATTTGCTCTCCATTTGGGCAGCATCGGTGTCCGGCGCATAGCCCCAGAAAAACAGCGCGGCCATGGCGGCAAGCAACAAAATGACGAGCCATTTGATCAAACGTAGCATATCTTCCCCTCATTAATTGCTTTGGAATGCACGGGTGGTGCAGCGGGTGCAAGTCCAAACGCGCATTGTCGCTTGCCGATATGACAAACTTCGCCTAATGCTTCGTTAACATTTTCAGGCCGCTCCGTAAGGGGCGGCCCTTATTATTGGAGCAAATGAAATGGCCACCCCTTTGATGCCACATGCGACCGCCGCTTGGTTGGTCGACAACACGGGTTTGAGCTTCTCGCAAATTGCTGAGTTCTGCGGGATTCACATTCTCGAAGTTCAGGCCATGGCGGATGACATGACGGGTTCGAAATATACCGGGCGTGACCCTGTGCACGCTGGCGAGCTGGCAATGGAAGAAATTGAAAAGGGTCAGGCGGATGAAGATTATGTTCTCCAAATGTCAAAGGGACCAGATCAGGTTCGCCGCACAAAAGGCCCACGTTACACGCCGGTATCGAAGCGTCAGGACAAGCCCGATGGCATAGCTTGGCTTTTGCGCAATCACCCCGAAATTTCGGATGGTGCGATCTGCAAGCTGATCGGCACGACGCGCAATACAATTGCCGCAATTCGTGAGCGTAGCCACTGGAACATCGCCGAGATTCAGCCGAAGGATCCCGTTACGCTTGGCCTTACATCGCAACGCGAGCTGGACGCGATAGTGAATCGCGCCGCAAAGAAAGCCGGTATCGACAACACGGCCGCCAATGACGCGCGCCTTGGAACCGATCGCGATGCTTTAATCGAAGAATTGCGCGCAGAACGTACCGAAGCTGCCCGTCGCGCCGAAGCTGCACTGAACGGCGAAGACGAAAATGTTGGCAAGGCAGAATTGACCGCCGACACGTTGTTCAAAAAAGCTGGCGAATAATCGCAACGTCATGATTGCCTTAATCGCTTGATTAAGGCACGGCGGGGGGATGGTAGCTCCTACACCCCCCGCATATGATGCCTCGCTTGCCGATCATGGGTTTGAGGCAAAAGAACTTAAAGGGCTCATATACCCATTGGGGGATCATGCCCCGGTATATGGTGAAATTTACCCCATTGCACCAGATATGGGTTGGACGCGGATGCCTGTGCCCGGCAATCTGGCGCATATTAATCTATGGCTTTTGGATGAAGCTGATGGGGGCTATGCCATCGCGGATACTGGCCTTTTCATGCCAGCGACGATTGAACAATGGAAGGCGATGTTTGCTGGTGCCTTGGCTGATCGTGCGCTCAAGCGCATTTTTGTAACCCACTTTCACCCCGACCATGTTGGCTGCGCGGGTTGGCTGGCCAATAAGTTCAAGGTTCCGATTTGGATGAACCGCACTGAATGGTTGATGGCACGGATGCTGACCAGCGAACAGTTGGAGCAGCCTCCAGAGGAAGTTCTCAACAATCGTCGATTTGCCGGTTTTGATGAGGCGCGCATCGATAAACTGCGCAAGGCAGGATGGGGCGGCTTTGCCCGCGCGGTGTCGCGTCTGCCGACGGGTCATGTCCGCATGGAAGATGAGCAAGTCATTCGCGTTGGGCGGCGCGACTGGACGGTTATGACGGGCGGTGGGCACACGCCTGAACATGCAAGCCTTGTCGATTTTGATAACAATATGATCATCGCTGGCGACCAGATTTTGCCGCGTATTACATCGAACGTGTCTGTCATGGACAGCGAGCCGGAGGCTGATCCACTAGGTGAATGGCTGGCGTCCATTGCGAAGTTCCGTGCGGCTTTGCCAGCAGATATGTTGGTGCTGCCTGCACATGGGGAGCCCTTTACCGGCGTGCATGTCCGTTTGGACAAGCTTGCCTCAGGGCATCATGAGCGCCTTGATAAGCTTGAATTGGCATTGCGTAACACCGAAATGCGGGCTGTTGACACTTTTTCGTTGCTTTTTGACCGAGAGATTGACGATAATGTCTATGGCTTAGCCACGGGCGAGGCACAGGCACATTTGCGACATTTACATTTTGCCGGACGGATAAATTGTGAAATCCGCGATGGCGTTGGCTGGTATCACGCGGCATAATCTCACGATCATGGCTGCCTTACCAAAAACAATAATCGGTAAGTGTGACCGCAAAGCATTGCGGATCGCACGAGATCTTTAGTTTTTGGCGTGCGATGGAAGGTGATCCCACTCTCATCCGCAAGATAATCCATGTCGACATGGATGCATTTTATGCCAGCGTTGAACAACGTGATAATCCCGATCTGCGCGGTAAGCCCGTTGCTGTTGGAGGTTCATCCAAGCGGGGCGTAGTGGCTGCGGCAAGCTATGAAGCGCGTGCTTTCGGTGTGCGCTCGGCAATGCCTTCCGTGACCGCACAAAGGCAATGCCCAGACCTGATTTTTGTAAAACCAAGATTTGAAGCCTACAGAGCGGTCTCCCGCCAGATTCGGGATATATTCGCGCGTTATACCGACCTTATCCAGCCGCTCTCGTTAGATGAAGCCTATCTTGATGTCACCAATGACAAGCAAAGCATCGGTTCCGCAGTAAAAATCGCCAAGGCAATCCGTGCAGCGATCCGCGAGGAGACGGGCCTCACCGCGAGCGCCGGTGTAAGCTACAACAAGTTCATTGCAAAGCTGGCCAGCGACCAGAATAAACCTGATGGAATGTGCGTCATTTTGCCGGATCAAGGCCCGGAGTTCGTCGCCAGCTTACCAGTCCGCCGATTTCATGGTGTCGGACCACGTACTGCGGAAAAAATGGCAAAACTCGGCGTCAATACGGGTGCCGACCTTGCGCTCAAGGATGAAGCGTGGCTGTTGCAGCATTTTGGCAGCTGGGGGGGTTATTTATTCTGGGCTGCACGGGGCATCGACCACCGTCCGGTCAACGCAAATGCTGTGCGCAAGTCTGTCGGCGCCGAAAGTACCTATTTTGATGATAAGCGCAGCGCGGCCGAACTGCACGATGCTCTAGAAGAAATAATAAATGTCGTATGGGACCGCATAGAGCGGAGCCAAGCGCAGGGCAGGACATTGGTGCTAAAGGCGCGCTATTCGGATTTCCGTACAATCACGCGCTCCCGTACGGTTGCGCAAGCGTTAACCGATCGAGCGGCAATGGCGCAACTTGGCCATGCGCTGCTTGAGCAAATACTCCCCGTTGAGATGGGGGTTCGCCTTCTTGGACTGACACTGTCCGGTTTGGTAGACCACAAAGAAATCACCCATGGTGCAACGCCGCAGGGACAATTTACATTTGATTGATTGAAAATTGAAATTTTTTGTCATATATCACTAAACTGTAATGCATATATAATACAGGATGTGAGATGGCGCGCCCGCAGACCGATATAGATGCTGGAAGAATTGCATTGTTGGAAGTTGTCGACGACTTGGTGCGCAGGCGTGGGTCGGTAGACATTTCGATGACAGATCTGGCGGCTGCCGCGGGCATGTCACCATCTAATTTGTATCGCTTTTTCGATAACAAAGAAGCCTTGCTTGAGGCTGTTGCCGAGCGCTTTTTTGCCGAAAAAATCCAAATAATGGTTGAAGTAACTGAATCCGATCTACCCGTTCAAGGCAAGATGTACCAATATTTTGCACGGCGTTATCTCGCGATGGTCGCCCAATATGAAGCAGAACCGGATCTACTGAAAAGCTATCTGGAAATTGGGCAACAATATTTTGAAGTTGTCCGCGGCTATGTAGATCTAGGAGATCATTATCTCTCGCTAATTGTCGCAGAAGCCATGGAGCAGGGTTATTTTGATGGACTCTCAATCGATGAAACGGTGTCATTAATCAACCAGATGGTGCAGTGCTACACCAATCCGGACGCGCTTTTTTACGTCGGCACGGCTAAGTTGAGGGTGGAGAAGCTTGCAACGATTGTTGATACAATTTTTCGGGGGCTAGGTAAAAAATCGTCGGCACAAACGCTTGTGCAACCGCATATCAGAATCGTTTCGTAAGCCGCAGTGATAGCAAGGCTGTCTTACAGACGCTGACTTTTTCATGGCCGAGTCAGGTGCGGCATTCTGCCAAACACCGACGCTTGATATGTATCTACCACTTTAGCGCATAATCACTTTTACAATGTCACAACGCTGATTTAAGCACATGATTAACTCGGAAGGGAGTGAGCATTTATGCGTGTCGACAATGCGATTTTTCCATCAATGGAACAGGCTACGGCATTTTTCGGCGGTCCTGAAAACGGGCCGTTTGTCATGGTCAATTTGTTGAGGTTCAAAGACAAAGCGGAATATGCCGATGGTAGCGATGCCGATCTGTCGGGCGCAGCGGCTTATGCCCGCTACGGAAAGGCTATTCAGGCTTGTCTGGCTGCCATCGGTGGCCGTCAGATTTACGCAGGTAACGTTACTGGGATGATGATCGGTGAAGTTGAGGACCAATGGGACATGATCGCTTTGGTCGAATACCCGTCGCTAGCAGCCATGCAAAAAATGATATCTTCGCCTGAATATCAAGCCATTGAGATCCATCGTAAGGCAGGGCTAGCTGGCCAGTTAAACATTCGCACCAGTCAGATTGGACGTTAATATGAAACCCATGAAGAACCGCATGACCGACCTGCTCGGCGTCGAGTATCCTATCATTCAGGCGCCAATGGGTTGGATCGCGCGGGCGCAACTAGCATCGGCGGTATCGAACGCGGGTGGGCTTGGCATCATCGAAACATCCTCTGGTGAATTGGATGAAGTGCGCGCTGAAATCATCAAAATGCGCGAACTTACCGATAAGCCCTTCGGGGTGAACATTGCCCAAGCCTTTGTCCGTGATCCGGGCATTGTGGATTTTGTCGTCGACCAAGGCATCAAATTCGTAACGACATCAGCAGGTGACCCTAACAAATATTGCGGTCCGTTGAAGGCGGCGGGGCTTACGGTGTTTCATGTGGTGCCAACCTTGGCAGGCGCGCTGAAGGCCATCGATGCTGGTGTGGACGGTCTGGTCGTTGAAGGCGGCGAGGGCGGAGGTTTCAAAAACCCTAAGGATGTCGCATTGATGGTCCTGCTTCCGCTTATCCGGAGCAAAGTTGATGTGCCTATTGTGGCCGCTGGTGGTATCGTCTGCGGCCGCACAATGGCAGCCGCATTCGCACTAGGCGCTGAGGCTGTGCAAATGGGGACGCGGATGGTCAGCGCAGCGGAATCTCCCGTGCACCATAACTGGAAAGACGCCATCATAAACGCGAAGGAAACCGATACGCTTTTCCTCAACCGCCATGGGCCGGGGCCTGCATTACGCGCCTTGCGAACGGAAAGAACGACGAAGCTGGATCTTGAACCAACGGACAATATCATGGCCGAAATGCGCGGTGTGCTTGATTTGTATTTCGGTGGCGACATGGAGGCCGCAGTGGCGCTTTCCGGACAAGTGGCCGGACGCATTGAGTCGGTGAAACCCGCTAAGCAAATCATCAATGAGGTGATGGAGGAGTTTTGTGACGTCATGCATGATTTGCAGCGTGACTATCTGTAGGATTTGATTTGGACCCCGTCCTCGAAGAATTTTTAAGCGATCCAGCGGCGGACGTTTCTGCGCTACACGATGTTGCGCGGATTAAGGGAATATTGGAGCAATGTGGTCGCGAAGGACGCGCCATCAGCTATTCCGAGCTTTTGTTGAACCTTGGCTTCCGCTTCACACGGCCAAAAATGCGCGCGGTGTGCAAGACGCTGGATAAGATAGACCAAATCACCGCCGGCGAAGGGGCGCCTGCGCTCGCAGTACTTGTGGTACGTGAAGGCGACGGCTTGCCTGGGCAGGGGTGGTGGACAGGGCGGACCGATTATCAGGGTGAATGGACCGGACCGCAAGCGCATGCCCATATCCGAAAGCTTCAGGATGATGTGTTCGCATATTGGCAAAAACGTGCGCTTTGATCGCTTTTGTTCGCAGCAATTAAAACAGGAATGACAATGCAACAGGCAAATGATTTTTTGGATGAAAGCAAGGCGCTAAGCACGCTATTAGCATCTTTGTCCGAGGGAGATTTTGAAACGCCAACCCAGTTCAAGGGGTGGACCATCAACAACATCATCCGCCATTTGCACGTCTGGAATATCGCAGTGGACCTGTCGTTGCATGACGAGACAGCGTTTGGCGCGTTTGTTACCGCGATGATGGCCGGCGTTCGCGGGGGTAAGTTGCCTGCGTTTGAGGAGAGCTATCTGGATGGGCTTTCTGGTCATGCATTACGAAACGCTTGGATAGAGCGTGCAGAAGCTACTGCCGTTGCATTTGCTGAGGCAGATCCTAAGCTTCGTCTCAAATGGGTCGGCCCAGATATGAGCGCGCTCAGTTCAATCACGGCGCGGTTGATGGAAACTTGGGCGCATGGGCAGGCGGTTTACGATGTGCTTGGCGTGGAGCGGCAGGACACTGATCGTATTGGAAATATCGCGCGCCTCGGCGTAAACACATGGGGCTTTACTTGGAAAAACCGCCGCACCGAGCCGCCTGGTCCGATGCCGAAATTGCGCCTATTCGCGCCATCTGGCGCAGTTTGGGAATATGGCGAACCCTCCGAAAGCGGCATGATCACAGGTAAAGCGACAGAATTTTGTCAAGTCGTCACCCAATGCCGCAACATCGCAGACACAGCGCTTGAAGTCACAGGCGAAGTCGCGCATCAATGGATGGAAATTGCGCAATGTTTTGCGGGGCCACCGCAGGACCCACCAGCAAAAGGTATAAGGCAGCGCGCCGACAGGGGAGTTTGAAAAGCATGAAGAACGTTGTTTTTGTTTCATTAGGCGCAGCCTTGCTAGCGAGTACATCAGTGGCCGCGCAAACTAATGACGTCGTTACTGTCATCCATGCCGGCAAGCTATTGGACAAGCCTGGAAACCCGCCGCGTGGTCCATCTACGATTGTTATTCGCAACGGGAAAATCGCTGAACTTCTGTTTGGACATCAGCCGGGGCCAGCGGGCGCGACGCTGATCGATCTGAAAGACAAATTCGTCCTCCCGGGGTTGATCGACAGCCATGTGCATTTGGATAGCGACGCAGGTGGAAATGCAGCGTTGATTGAGGCCGTTACCGACAGTCCGGCACGCGCCGCGTATCGCGCCGCGGGTAACGCAAAGAAAACGTTGATGGCCGGTTTTACGACGGTGCGAAATATGGGCGATGGCACTGGCGCAACGCTCGCCCTGCGCGACGCCGTTGCTGCAGGCGAACTTCCCGGGCCCAGAATTATTGATGCGGGCCGTTCGATCTCAACGACTAGCGGACATATGGATGCTACGCTTTCGGTCTCCGAAGACCTTCATGCCAGTATCGGTCAGGAAAATTTGTGTGATGGCGTTGAAAGCTGCCGTCAGGCAATCCGCAAACAGGTCCGGCGCGGCGTGGACGTGATCAAGATAGCAACCACGGGCGGCGTAAATAGCCGCATTGGAGCGGGACTTGGACGACAGTTGTTCGATGATGAAGTGAAGGCTTTGGTTGATACCGCGCATCTTTATGGCAAGAAAGTTGCCGTGCATGCCCATGGCGACGATGGCGTCAACATCGCCTTAGCTGCTGGCGCGGACTCAATTGAGCACGGCACCATGATAACCGACGAGAGCATCAAATTGTTCAAAGCGGCAGGCGCTTATTATGTACCGACGCTTTCTACGGTAAATGGGTATCTTGAGCGGCTTGCCGCAAACCCCAATGCCTATCCGCCCGACGTTTTGGCGAAAGTGCAATGGCGCATTGGCGTCACCGGCAAGAGCCTTGCCAAGGCCTATCCCGCAGGCGTGAAAATTGCATTTGGGACAGATGCCGGTGTTTCTAAGCATGGCCGGAACGCAGATGAATTTGAATTGATGGTAAAGCATGGCATGCCCGCCAGCGCCGCTATTCAGGCCGCGACAATGAATGCCGCCACCTTATTGGGTGTCGAGAAAGAGGTAGGATCGCTCGAACCGGGTAAGGCGGCGGATGTGATTGCCGTAGCAGGTGACCCCATAACGGACATCACCACGTTGAAATCGGTGCGTTTCGTTATGAAGGATGGACGCGTTTTTAAGGCTGAATGATGATACCCTTTTTGGGGTCTGTCCGGCCTTGAAGGGTCTCCACAAAGGCGGTTTCAGCAGCCTTAAGTCCGGCGCGCATTTCAATGTCCACAACGCCATCGGCCGCAGTTAGAAAGCTTTTCCAACTGCGGCCAACGGCTTCGCCAAAGCCTTTTGGTCCCAGTTCCTGAATTGTCGCGACAGCGTGATCGGGGGCGAAAAACAGAATGGGTTTTGGTCCAGGCATTTCGCCGCCACCGGCGCCAGCACTATTTGGTCCTCGTGCGTCAACATGGGTGGCCCCGACCAAGCAGCTATATGTTAGATGATTGGCCAGCTTTTCGTGAATCTTGCGGAGAAGCTGCGAATTGCCGGCAAAATCGACACATACCGATGCGATTTGGGATAGGGCGCTAATGTCATCATAGGCCATGACCTCGTCGTAAAAGCCAGTCTCGGCGACAAAGCCGACATTGCCTTTCGAGGTTAGGCCGATGCGTTTAATGCTAGGTGATAAATCCTTCGCCACGCTCGCAAGACCCATTGCCGTTTTGGATGACGCGCTAGTGATGATGAGATTCTCTGCCCCAAACCAGCCTTCGCGGCGGAGCATGGCTTCAATAAGAAAGCCGGTTTTGAACAAAGGTCCGAATAACATACGCTCCGCCTCTTTGGTGGGGTCATGTTCAGGGTCAGCGGCAAGGCGGCTATACTGGTTATAGATGGGGCTCATGGGCTGCCGGTGCGCGGCCATGTCGGTGAAACCGCCGGCAGTCACTTTGCCAGGCAGAACATCCAGATGCGTCCCCATCGGTAAATAGCCATAGACGCGCTCGCCAACCGCAATATCGGGGCAGTTTGATTCTAAAACCTTTGCATGGCCCCACATCGGCACGACACCAAAATCCCCATCTGCTGGGAAAAAATTCCAATAGCCAAACTGGTCCCCGATGACGGCGTAAGTGATGTTGTTAGCGGTGACGGAGAAGCTTTCGACAAGCAAACGAACCGCATTTGCGCCGAGCAGCGGTAATGCCGTTTCATGCACCTGCGATTGTGTTAGCGCCTGTTTGTTTACCCAGATTGTCGATGCCATTTTTGGTCCTCATGTTCAGGGGCATAACGGGCTGAAGTTGTGCATTCAATAGCAGCAATTGTGCATATTGATGTGATTATGTTCTTTGACAATCACACTGCAATGTGAAAAAAGCGAATCATGAGCACGCAACTGATCAATAAACTTCGTAGCCTCGTCAACGACGGTGGCTTGTCACGGTCCGGCTTAGCCCGCGCTGCTGGCCTACATGCCAACACTTTGCGCGACTTGGATGAGCCGGGCTGGAATCCGACAGCCGAAACATTGCGTAAACTGGAGAGCTATTTGTTTACCAATGACGAGACGCCTGCGCTCGTGCCGATTGAAGAAATCATTGAAGAGGCGCGCAACGGTCGGATGTATATTCTCGTCGATGACGAGGACAGGGAAAATGAGGGTGATCTCATCATTCCGGCGCAAATGGCGACGCCAGACGCAATCAATTTTATGGCAACGCATGGGCGAGGCCTCATCTGCCTTTCGATGACCAAAGCGCGTTGTGAACAGCTTGGCCTGACACCGATGGCGCGCGAAAACCGCGAGAGCATGCAAACCGCCTTCACGGTATCCATAGAAGCCCGTGAGGGCGTCACGACTGGCATTAGCGCCGCTGACCGTGCACGGACCATTTCCGTTGCTGTAGATGCCTCCATGGGGCCTGACGATATTGTTTCGCCCGGCCATGTCTTCCCGCTCACCGCCCGTGATGGAGGCGTTTTGGTGCGTGCGGGCCATACGGAGGCTGCCGTCGATATCAGCCGGCTTGCCGGGTTGAACCCCTCGGGTGTGATTTGTGAAATCATGAAGGACGATGGCACAATGGCGCGGATGGACGATCTCGTCGCTTTCGCCCGTATGCATAATTTGAAAATGGGGACGATCCGGGATTTGATCGCCTATCGCCGCAAGCACGACCATTTGGTCGAAAAACGCGCGGAAATGAAGTTTAACAGCCGTTGGGGCGGTGATTGGTCGGCGATGACCTTTTACAATAAAGCCACGGGCGATGAGACCATTGCTTTGGTCAAGGGGCGCATTGATTCAGAAAAACCGACATTGGTTCGCATGCACACCATGTCGATGTTTGTAGACGTGTTTGGCGAGGAAAACGAACGTTCAGGCCTGCTTTCGCGCTCGATGGAGGCTATTGCAGAGGAAGGCGCTGGCGTTATTGTGGTTATCAATAAGCCGATGAAGGGCATTGTGTCCCGCTTCATGCAGCTGCGCGCAGAGGGCAAGCAAGCTGGCGCCCCCGAGATAGAAGAATTGCGGGATTATGGCGGCGGCGCACAAATCCTAACCGAACTTGGCGTGCAGGACATGATATTGCTCACCAACACCCATCACACGCTGGTTGGCCTTGAAGGCTATGGCCTTTCTATTGTAGGCGAACGGCCTATTCCCGGCACCGGAGGCGAGTGATGGCAAAGTTTCTCATAGTTGAAGCACGTTTTTATGACCATCTGAACGACATGCTCGTCGCTGGTGCGAAGGCGGCGTTGAAGGCCAAGGGGCATGAGGTGGAGGTTATCACCGTGCCCGGCGCGCTCGAAATTCCGGGCACAATCGCGATGGCCGCAGAGGCGCAGCAATATGATGGATTTGTTGCCATCGGCGTTGTTATTCGCGGAGAAACCTATCATTTTGAGATTGTCGCTGGCGAAAGCGCGCGCGGTATCATGGCCTTAACCATGGACGGTATCGCGATTGGCAATGGCATCTTGACCGTTGAGAACGAAGCGCAAGCCATAGTCCGCGCTGATCCTAAGCAAAAGGACAAGGGCGGGGAGGCCGCCATCGCGGCGATGGCCTTGCTAAATCTGCAAAATCGTTTCAATTGAAACGATGAGCGCTCCGACTTTAACGACACAGATCAACACAGACTCCGAAGAGTTTAAGACGCGCAGTGCCCACAATAGTGCACTGCGCGATGAACTATGGCGGAAAGTCGCAGAAGCCGCGCTGGGCGGTAATGAACAGTCGCGTGCCCGGCACACTTCGCGCGGTAAATTACTGCCGCGTGAACGCGTCGAACGCCTGCTGGATAGCGGTTCGCCTTTCCTAGAAATCGGCCAGCTTGCAGCATGCGACCTGTATGATAGCGAAATTCCGGGCGCAGGCCTGATCACGGGAATCGGCCGCGTTTCGGGTCGGCAGTGCATGATCGTGTGCAACGACGCGACCGTAAAAGGCGGCACTTATTACCCAATGACCGTCAAAAAACATTTGCGCGCGCAGGAAATTGCCGAGGCGAACCACCTGCCATGCATCTATCTGGTCGACAGCGGCGGCGCGAACTTACCGCATCAGGACGAGGTCTTTCCTGATCGTGACCATTTTGGCCGTATTTTCTTCAATCAAGCAAATATGAGCGCAAAGGGTATACCGCAAATCGCGTGCGTGATGGGCAGTTGCACCGCGGGCGGGGCTTATGTGCCCGCCATGTGCGACGAAAGTGTGATTGTTCGCAATCAGGGTACAATTTTCCTTGCTGGCCCGCCGTTGGTGAAGGCCGCGACGGGTGAGGAAATCAGCGCCGAGGATTTGGGCGGTGGCGACCTGCATGGTCGTAAATCGGGCGTGGTGGATCATGTGGCGGAAAATGACGAACATGCACTTACTATTGTGCGCGATATCATCAGCCACTTAGGTCCAATCCGCCAACCCAACATCGATTTAAAAGAACCATGTCCGCCAAAATTCGACCCCGAAGAGCTCTATGGTGTCATCCCCGATGACGTGCGTGCGCCTTATGACGTCCATGAAGTCATTGCCCGTTTAGTCGATGGCAGTGAATTTCATGAGTTCAAGGCGCTATATGGCACCACGCTGGTTTGCGGCTTTGCACATATTTGGGGGATGCCGGTCGCGATCCTCGCCAATAACGGCGTGTTATTCTCCGAAAGCGCGGTCAAGGGCGCGCATTTCATTGAGCTTGCCTGCCAACGGCGGATACCGTTGCTGTTCCTGCAAAATATCAGCGGCTTCATGGTCGGCGGTAAATATGAGGCGGAGGGCATTGCCAAGCATGGCGCGAAGCTCGTCACCGCCGTTGCCACCGCGAGCGTGCCCAAGATTACCGTGCTGATCGGTGGTAGCTTTGGCGCGGGCAATTACGGCATGTGCGGCCGCGCTTATTCCCCACGCTTTCTGTTCAGCTGGCCCAATGCGCGGATTTCGGTCATGGGCGGAGAACAAGCGGCCTCCGTGCTCGCGACTGTCCACCGTGATGCCGAAAAATGGACGCCAGAAGAGGCCGAAGCTTTCAAGGCCCCGATCCGCCAGAAATATGAGGATGAGGGCAACCCTTATTACGCGACATCGCGATTGTGGGATGACGGTATCATCGATCCAGCGCAGACAAGAGACGTGCTTGGCCTAGCCTTTGCGGCCGCACTCAACGCACCCGTTGAAGAGGCATCCCGTTTCGGGGTGTTCCGGATGTGAGCAAGATAATCCAATCGCTCCTCATCGCCAATCGTGGCGAGATTGCTTGCCGGATTATCCGCACGGCCCGAGAAATGGGTATCCGCACAATAGCGGTCTATTCAGATGCTGATGCGGAGGCGCTGCATGTGCAAGACGCCGATGCGGCGGTGCATATCGGGGCGTCTCCTGCGCGGGAAAGCTATCTGATGGGGGAGAAGATCATCGCCGCTGCCAAGGCGACTGGCGCAGAGGCAATCCATCCCGGCTATGGCTTCCTGTCCGAAAATGCGGAATTTGCGCAGGCGGTTATCGATGCTGGCTTGATCTGGGTCGGGCCGAACCCTGCGAGCATCACCGCAATGGGGCTGAAGGATGCCGCCAAGAAATTGATGGCCGCGGCGGGTGTGCCCGTGACCCCGGGCTATATGGGCGAAAATCAGGATCCGGCGTTTCTAGATCAACGCGCCGCCGAGATTGGATATCCGGTGCTGATTAAGGCTGTCGCGGGCGGCGGCGGTAAGGGGATGCGTAAGGTCGATGACGCAGCGGACTTCGCCGACGCGCTCGCCTCTTGCCAACGTGAGGCCAGCGCATCGTTCGGCAATGCGCATGTCCTCATTGAAAAATATATTCAGCGCCCGCGCCATATCGAGGTGCAGGTGTTTGGCGATACCTACGGCAATATCGTTCATCTGTTTGAACGCGACTGCTCATTGCAGCGTCGTCACCAGAAGGTGATAGAAGAAGCCCCTGCGCCGGGCATGGACGACGCAACCCGCGAACAGCTGTGCGCCGCAGCCGTCAAGGCAGCAAGAGCAGTCGATTATGTCGGTGCGGGCACTATCGAGTTTATTGCCGATGCGTCTGAAGGACTACGCGCCGACCGCATATGGTTCATGGAAATGAACACACGGTTGCAAGTCGAACATCCGGTGACCGAGGAAATCACTGGCGTCGATTTGGTCGAATGGCAATTGCGCGTCGCCAGCGGTGAAGCTCTTCCCTTGCAGCAGGAGCAGTTGCGCATCAACGGTTGGGCGATGGAAGCGCGGCTCTATGCGGAAAATCCTGCAACTGGTTTTTTGCCGTCTATTGGGTCCCTTGATCATTTGGAATTTCCCGAAGAGCTAAGGGTCGACACAGGCGTTGAACAAGGCGGAGAAGTTTCGCCTTATTACGACCCGATGATCGCCAAGCTGATCGCATGGGGCGAGACGCGCGAGGACGCCATTGACCAGTTGCGCGACGGCATTGACGGCACTGAAGTATGGCCAGTCAAAACAAATGCTGGCTTTTTGGGCCGGTTGGTCGACTTGGACGAATTTGTACTTGGTGATGTAGATACCGGCCTTATCGCGCGGGAAGTTGACGACCTCGTCTATCCATCGGAACCAGAGCCCGAAGAGTTGTTGGAAGCCGCTGCCTTATTATGTGCCAGCCCTGGCGAAGGGCCAGTGAGCGCCCTTTTGGGTTTCCGCCTGAATGCACCACCGCTTGCTGAGGCGCGTCTCAGGGACGATGCGGGCAATCTTTATGTGGTCGCCTTTGATGAAATTGAGGCGGACGAACCTACGGCGGACGTGCTCGCTTTCGCCGACGGTTTTGCGCGTCGTTATGTGTTGGATGAGCCGCGGGGGTCGGGGCTGGGTGCCGCAAGTGACGGAGCCATATTGTCGCCTATGCCTGGCCGCATTATCGCGGTTGATGTCGCTGTGGGAGACACAGTGTCCAAAGGCCAGAAGCTAGTCACACTTGAGGCAATGAAGATGGAACATAGCCTGACGGCGCCGTTTGACGGTGTGGTGGCGGAATTAAATGCGGAGACTGGTGCGCAGGTGCAGGTTGAGGCGTTGTTGGTGCGTATTGCGGTGGTGGAAGTGTAATGGCAGGCAAATTTTTCAACGAATGGCAAATCGGCGATACAATCGCCCATGAAATTCGTCGTACGGTGACAGAGACAGATAATCTGTTGTTTTCGGTCATGACGCATAACCCGCAACCACTGCATATTGACGCAGAGGCGGCGAAGGCCAGCGAATTCGGACAGATTCTGGTAAATGGGACCTTCACTTTTGCGTTGATGGTTGGGTTGTCGGTGGGGGACACAACGCTCGGCACATTGGTCGCCAATTTGGGTTATGATAAGCTCGTAATGCCGAAGCCCGTGTTCATCGGGGATACGTTGCGCGCGGAAACCGAAGTCATTGCGCTTAAGGAGAGCAAATCGCGGCCAGATGCAGGTGTTGTCACTTTTCTGCACCGATGTCTCAATCAACGTAACGAACTGGTGTGCCAAACCGAACGCGCCGCGCTGCTGAAGAAGGCTTAGATTGCCATAATGCGGGGCGAGGGGCATAATGCGGGCATGAAACTGCGCTCCCTCCTTTTCGTCCCGGGTGACCGGCCTGATCGATTTGCCAAAGCTGCTGCAAGCGGTGCCGATGCGATTATCATTGATTTGGAAGACTCGGTTGCGTTTGATCGCAAGATGGCCGCACGCGAAGCCGCCGCGGAATATCTGTCGGGTGATCGTCCGGTACCCGTTTTCATTCGCGTTAATCCGCAGGACAGTCATCTTACCCATGACGATCTCGCTTCGGTGCTGCCTTATGTTCCAGATGCCATTATCTTGCCCAAGGCAGAAGGCGCGCGTTCGGTAAATTGGTTGCGCGCCGAAGCTGCGGCCGTGGCCGATAGTCAAGACGGCGAGGCGCCGCCTATCTTGCCAATCGCGACCGAAACGCCGGGCGCGGTGTTTGACCTTGGCACCTTGCGTGAGGTCGCACATTATCTCGTTGGTGTAAGCTGGGGCGCGGAGGATTTACCCGCTGCGGTTGGGGCTTCGACTTCGCGTGAAGCGGATGGCCGCTACACGGCGCCATATGAAATGGCTCGTTCGCTCACGCTCTTTGCAGCCCATGCTGCGGGCGTTGCGGCCATTGATACTGTTTTCCCGAGCATACATGACGCGGCGGGATTGGCTTCCTATGTCGACCGCGCGGTGCGGGACGGGTTCACCGGCATGCTCGCCATTCACCCGTCGCAGGTTGCTACCATCAACGCTGGCTTTACGCCTTCACCGGCGCAGCTTGCTTATGCCCAATCCATCGTCGATGCCTTTGCGGCCAACCCGGGTGCGGGGGTATTGCAATTGGACGGAAAAATGATCGACGCGCCGCATTTGAAAGCGGCGCTGTCAATCTTAGCCCGCGTTTAGGCCGCTAGTTTCCGCAAAACATAATGCAAGATACCGCCATTCATGAAATATTCGACTTCGTTCGCGGTGTCGATGCGGCAGAGTGTGTCGAATTGGAACGTTGAACCGTCCTTGCGGGTGACCAAAACGGTGACCGTTTGACGTGGCTGAAGCTTTCCGACGTTGGTGATCGTGAAGCTGTCATCCGCAGATAAGCCCAAGCTATTGCGGCTTTCGCCTTCCATAAATTGGAGCGGCAATACGCCCATGCCAACCAAGTTGGAACGGTGGATACGTTCGAAGCTTTCGACGATGACGGCGCGGACGCCGAGCAGATTGGTGCCCTTTGCCGCCCAATCGCGCGACGAACCTGTGCCATATTCCTTACCGGCGATGACCACCAAAGGCGTGCCGTCGGTTTTATGCTTCATGGCCGCGTCATAGATGGGCATGACTTCGCCTTGGTAGCTGCTCATGCCGCCTTCAATGCCGGGGACCATTTCGTTTTTGATGCGGATATTGGCAAAGGTGCCGCGCATCATGACTTCATGGTGGCCGCGGCGTGCGCCATAGCTGTTAAAGTCTGCCTTGCTCACCTGATGCTCTAACAAGAATTTACCAGCAGGGCTGTCTGCCTTGATGCTGCCGGCGGGCGAGATGTGGTCGGTGGTGATGGAATCGCCCAAGATCGCCAGCGGCTTTGCCTCGATGATGTCCATAACCGGCGCGGGCGTCATGCTCATGCCTTCAAAATAGGGCGGATTGGCGACATAAGTCGATCCGGCGCGCCATGTATAGGTGTCCGAACCTTCGACCTGTATCTTCTGCCAATGCGCATCGCCTTCATAGACCTTGGCATAACGCGCGGTAAACATCGAACGGTCGATGTTTGCGGTCATGACGTCATGCACCTCTTGGTTGGTGGGCCAGATATCGCGCAGATACACGTCGCTGCCATCTGTCGCTTGACCAATGGGTGTGGTGGTGAAGTCTTCGGTTACGGTGCCCTTGAGCGCATAAGCGACGACCAAAGGCGGTGATGCCAAGAAGTTTGCGCGCACATCGGGCGACACGCGGCCTTCAAAATTGCGGTTACCCGAAATGACCGAGGCAGCCACAATGTCATGGCCGTTAATCGCCGCCGAAATAGGCTCTGCCAATGGGCCTGAGTTACCGATGCAGGTGGTGCAGCCATAGCCGACCAAGTTAAAGCCAACCGCATCCAAATCGGCGGTCAATCCGGCACGATCGAGATAATCGGTGACAACTTGGCTTCCAGGCGCGAGCGAGGTCTTTACCCATGGCTTGGGACGCAAGCCAAAGGCATTGGCCTTACGCGCGACAAGGCCCGCAGCAACCAATACGCTTGGGTTCGACGTGTTGGTGCAGGAAGTAATCGCCGCAATCACAACGTCACCATCGCCAATATCATGCGCCTTGCCTTCAACCTCGACGCGCTTGGCGCTGGCATGCTTGTACACGTTGATCAGGTCGTCATTGAACACATTGTCGACTTGGGTCAGAATGACCTTATCCTGCGGACGCTTTGGTCCCGCAAGCGAGGGCACCACCGTTGCCATATCCAATTCCAGCGTGTCGGTGAAAATCGGGTCCGCCATATCGGCATAAGCCCAAAGGCCTTGTTCCTTGGCATATGCTTCGACCAAGGCGATCTGGTCCTCATCACGGCCGGTCAGACGCAGATATTCGATGGTCTTTTCATCAATGCCAAAGAAACCACAGGTCGCGCCATATTCGGGCGCCATATTGGCCAATGTCGCACGGTCGGCAAGGCTAAGCGATGCAAGGCCGGGGCCATAATATTCGACGAAACGGCCAACCACGCCCTTGGCGCGCAGCATTTGCGTTGCGGTCAACACAAGGTCGGTCGCGGTCACGCCCTCGGCCAATGCACCGGTCAGCTTGAAGCCGACGACTTCGGGGATCAACATCGATACCGGCTGGCCCAGCATCGCGGCCTCCGCCTCAATCCCGCCAACGCCCCATCCAAGAACGCCAAGGCCGTTGATCATCGTCGTGTGGCTGTCTGTACCCACGCAAGTGTCGGGATAGGCGATGGTCGCGCCGTCCGCGCCGGTGCTGGTCCAAACCGCCTGCGCAATATGCTCCAGATTGACCTGATGGCAAATGCCCGTGCCGGGAGGGACCGCCTTGAAATTGTTCAGCGACTTGGAACCCCATTTCAGAAAGTCATAGCGTTCGGCGTTGCGTTGATATTCGATTTCGACATTCTGTTCCGCCGCCTTGGGATGGCCGAATTCGTCGACCATGACGCTGTGGTCGATGACCAGATGCACAGGGACGAGCGGGTTGATCTTCGACGGGTCGGCCTTCAACGCGGTCATGGCATCGCGCATCGCGGCGAGGTCAACTACGCACGGCACGCCGGTAAAATCCTGCAACAAAACGCGGGCAGGGCGATATTGAATTTCGCGCTCCGACTTGGCGTCCTTTTGCCAATCGATCAACGCCTGCACATCCTCCACCGAAACGGTAAAGCCGCCATCTTCAAAACGGAGCAGATTTTCGAGCAACACCTTCATCGAAAAAGGCAGGCGCGACACATCGCCCAATTTCTCCGAAACCTTTTTGATCGAGAAATAATCCACCGTCTTGCCGCCAGCGGTCAAGGTGGAACGGGTTTGCAGGCTGTCTAATCCGATTGCGGTCATGGTATCACTATCCCTAAAAATTGGGGCTTTTGGCCGGATGGGGAAGACAACGCGGGTCGCCGCTATCTGCGGCCAATAAACGCGCGTCAAACCAGCGTAAAAGCGGGAGATTCGTTTGCTGGCCGCGCCTTAGCGCGGTTGGGGTTGGGGTGCAAGGTGGGGCGGGTTTTTTGTCTTTACCCTTTTGCCGCTGCGGTCGGGCGCCCTGCAGATTGCTTTGGCTGGCTTTTAGCATTTAGCGCCGCTAAAGCGTAGGGATGAACCCCATCATCCTTGTCATGTCCGGCGGAGCCATTGGCGCGGGCTTGCGCTACGGCTTGTCGCGCGCTTTGCCTGTTGGCGCCGCGGGCTGGCCTTGGCCGACCTTTGTGGCCAATGCCTTGGGCGGGCTGTGCATGGGCCTATTGGCGATGTGGCTGCTGCGTGGGGATAATGCGGCGGAACCGTTGCGCTTGTTTCTGGGCGTAGGCGTTTTGGGTGGCTTTACGACATTTAGCGCATTCTCGTTGGAAATGGCGCAGATGGTGCAACGCGGGCAGATGGGCATGGCGGCGCTCTATGCGCTCGTGTCGATAGCATTGGCGCTGGGCGCGGTGTTCGCCGGTATGGCGATAGCAAAGGCAATTTGGGCATGAGTAAGAATGACGAAAACGGCATACGGCAATTTGTCGTGGCCCCCGATGATGACGGCATACGGTTGGACCGCTGGTTCAAACGGCATTTGCCCGATGCGTCGTTCAACATTGTGTCGCGCTGGGCGCGGACGGGGCAATTGCGCGTCGATGGTAAGCGGGCCGCGCCGGGTGACCGATTGCTGGCGGGGCAGACTTTACGCGTGCCGCCCGCGGACGCCTCTGCCTCCTCCAGCGCGCGGCCGGTGCGTAAGCGCCGAGCGCTGACTGAGGACGAAATGGATTTCGCGCTAAGCATGGTCATCCATAAGGATGATGCGGCCTTGGTGATTAACAAGCCCGCAGGGTTGGCGACGCAGGGCGGAACCAAGACCGAAAACCATGTCGATGGTTTGCTCGATGCCTTGGGCTTTGAACTCGATAGCCGGCCAAAGCTGGTCCACCGTTTGGACAAGGATACATCGGGCGCGTTGCTGCTGGCGCGGACGTCGCGCTCGGCGGGGCATTTTGCCAAGGCTTTTTCATCACGTACTGCGCGAAAGGTCTATTGGGCGTTGGTCGTCGGCGTGCCCGACATTGCCGATGGTTTCATTGACCTGCCCATTGGCAAGCAACCCGGCAGTGGCGGCGAAAAAATGCATGTCGATGAAAAAGACGGGCAGTCGGCACGCACACGCTATCGCATTGTGGAGCGCGCGGGCAATGCAACCGCCTGGGTCGAGTTGCAGCCTTATACCGGCCGCACGCACCAGTTGCGCGTGCATATGGCCGCGATTGGCCACCCGATTGTCGGTGACGGCAAATATGGCGGCAAGGATGCGTTTCTGACAGGTACAATTAGCCGAAAAATGCATCTCCATGCCCGCCGTATCCGCATTGACCATCCATCGGGCCATCAAATCGACGTCCGCGCCGACTTGCCCCCGCATATGGCGGCCAGCTTTGACGATTTGGGCTTCGACATTGAAATGGGCGATTCCTTAGTGCTCGACGCGCCTAAATTCAGCGAAACCGCCGAAGGCAAGAAACGCGTTGCGGCAAACATCGCCAAATCCGCGCGTAAAGAGCGTAAGGGCGAACGCCGCGCGCGCGGATCAGTATCCGACAAGCCCAAGGATAAAAAACGCAGCCAAATGGCCGCTGGCAAGAAAATTGCGGCGAAGAAGCCGGTGATAAAGAAGGCTGTCGCGGGGAAAGCACCTGCGAAACGGGGGGCTGTAAAGAAACCTGCGGCGAAGAAATAGGTCGCCTTATGTTGTATGCGTCACCCTGAACTTGGTTCAGGGTCTATCGCGCCATACGACCGGCGGTTGCGGTCGAGAAATGGACCCTGAAACAAGTTCAGGGTGACGAGAGTAGAGTTCGGGGTGACGAGGGTAGAGTTCGGGGTGACGGGAGAGTTCAGTCTGATAGGGAGGCTTTTTAGTGACTAAATCGCGCACACGCCTCGCCATTTTTGATTGTGACGGGACGTTGGTTGACAGTCAGGCCAATATTTGCATGGCGATGGAACATGCTTTTGAGGCCGCAGGGCTTCCGCCGCCTCTGCGGCATGACATACGTCGCGTGGTGGGCCTGTCCTTGGTGGAATCGATGCGTGTCTTGCTGCCGGAGGCCGACGATGTCTGCCATCATGATTTGGCAGAACATTATCGGGCGGCGTTCCTGAAGCTACGCAACAATGGCTTGGTCGACGAACCCTTATATGACGGCATCGCCGCTTTATTGTCCGAATTGGACGAAGATGGATGGCATCTGGGCGTGGCGACGGGCAAATCTGATCGCGGGCTGATCCGCTGTCTCGATCATCATGCGATTAAGGGCTTGTTCGTCAGCTTACAAACCGCCGACCGTCATCCGTCCAAACCGCACCCGTCGATGGTGTATCAGGCGTTGGCCGATGCCGGCGCCGACGCAAGCGATGCGGTGGTTATTGGCGATACGGTGTATGACATCCATATGGGCCGTGCGGCCGGAACGCGGACCGTGGGCGTCAATTGGGGCTATCATGATGTTGCGGAGTTGCGCGCAGCAGGGGCAGACTATATCGCCGAAAGCATCGACGATCTGAAGGCCTATCTAAAGGATTTTGCATGACGCCAATCGATGACAAAGCCCGCGCCGAAATGCAGGCACAATATCGCTTTTTGGTTATCAATCTGTGCCGGATTATAGGCGCCATCATGCTGGTCATAGGCCTCGCCGCCATCGCGCGGGAGGCATTGGGAATACCCAAGGCTGCAGGATATCTGTTGTTTGCCGTCGGCATGCTCAATTTCCTCCTTCTGCCTGTATATTTGTCCAAAAGATGGAAAAGTAAGCCCGATCAATGAGGCGATTTTGGAAAGAGGTTACGCTTGAACCCACCCCAATGGGCCAAGCCGTCCGGCTCGACGGGCGTCCGGTAAAGACGCCTACGGGCAATGCGCTCGCGCTGCCGACGCAGAAAATGGCCGATGCGGTGGTGGCAGAGTGGGACGCGGTGGAAAAAACGCTGAACCCAGCTTTGATGCCGGTGACCGGCTTTGCCAATGCCGCCATTGACCGTATTGCGCCGGATCATGCGGGCTTTGCCGCCGCCATCGCCGCTTATGGCGAGACTGATCTTTTTTGTTATCGCGCCGCAACAGGTGAGGCGCTTGCCGACCGGCAGGCCGAGATTTGGGACCGCTGGCTGCAGTGGGCGCAGGGGCGCTATGACATCAGCTTTGTGATTGTCGAAGGCATCATGCATCAGCCGCAACCCGCGGCTACGCTGGAAACATTACGCGGGGTGGTTGCGGCCCGTGGCGCATTTGAGCTGGCGGCGATGGCGAAGCTTGCGCATCTGTCGGGGTCGCTCATTGCGACCTTGGCTGTTGTAGAGCGCGCTGCGACGCCTGAAGACATTTGGAACGCCGCCTGCTTGGATGAGCTTTGGCAGGAAGAATTATGGGGCGCCGACCATTGGGCGCAAAAAAACCGCGACGATCGCACCCGCGAATTTATGGCTGCCGCGCGCTTTCTCGACCTGCTGACGTCCTAAATATAGGGGAAAGCCTATCTCGCAGGCGCTTATCCGCGCGGCTAATGGAGCGGTGCAACTAAGGATGACAGATATGGCAGACAGCCCGATTTTTACCCTGCGCCCCATTCCAAAGGCTGCCTTTATCGCGGGCTATGCCGGATTATTGCCGCAGGTCATTGCCGCCGCGATGGTGGTTTCCGGTTCCGAATATCAATGGACTGGCCTTGCTTTGGCGTATGGCTATGCCGCCTTTATCTTCAGCTTCATCGGCGGCATGTGGTGGGCGATTGGCGTGACCACGCGCACACATGACGCGTCGGCCAATGGCATATTCGCGCTTGCGGTTGCGCCTAGCCTGCTGGCGCTCGCAACCTATGTGCCGTGGATATGGGGCCTGAATTGGCCCGGCCCGTCCTTGGCGTGGCTTGGGTTTTTCCTGCTGCTATCGCCCTTGGGGGATCGCTGGTTGGGCGCGCATTGCGCTTTGCCCGTGGGGTGGATGAAGCTGCGTTGGCATTTGTCGCTTGGGCTGGGCGGATTGACCCTGCTGCTGGCGGGATTGGCGTAAATAGGGACCTTTAAGTCGCGGCAAGATCGCGGACAAAGCCAATCAGACCCTTTTGCCGGCGCCTTTTCATCCGTTCGGCGGCAAGGATCTGCTGCACTTTTTCAAAACATCCCTGCACATCATCGTTGATGAGGACATAGTCATAGCCGTCCCAATGTCCGATTTCGGACTTTGCGCGGCTCATCCTGTCGGCAATCACGGCGTCACTGTCTTGCGCGCGGCTTTGCAGGCGACGTTCGAGTTCTTCGATCGACGGCGGCAAGATAAACACACGGACGACGTCTGGTCCGGCCTCTTGATATAATTGCTGTGCGCCTTGCCAGTCTATGTCGAACAGGACATCGCAACCCGCCGCAAGCTTTTCCTCAACGGGGCCTTTGGGGGTGCCGTAACGGTTGCCAAAGACATGCGCCCATTCCAGAAATTCGCCGTCTGCGGCCATTTGTTTGAAGGTGGCGACATCGGTGAAATGATAATGCACGCCTTCAATCTCGCCGGGGCGCGGCGGGCGGGTGGTGTAGGAGACCGACAAGGCAATTTTGTCGTCTGCATCGAGCAACATACGCGAAAGCGTCGATTTGCCAGCGCCAGAGGGTGACGAAAGGACGAACAGGAGGCCGCGGCGTTCCAATTCATGCGGCTTGTGCGGTTCATTATGGGCCATAGCCGCACTTGCGCGAAAGGGCAGGGCGGCGTCAAGAGGGAAGCGTAATGTGTTGACGGCGAAAGCGCGTTAGACGTCGGCACGCTCTTTGCGTTTGTCATATATGCTTTTGGCAACAATTGCGCCGCCGACCAGCAAAAGTCCCGGAATCGAACGGGTCGCCACGCGCGTGGCCACCAGGCCAATGCCTGCACCCAATAAGCCATGGCCGCGCTTACGCCCGATGACTTCGCCAATAACGGCCCCTGCGATGGATTTTAGCATGTCATACTCCTTTTAAAGGCGACCGTGAAACGCACAACTTAAACCATGTTCTCTGCTCTAACATGGGTATCGAAGGTGGCTGCGTCAACCAGTCCGGATGCCAAAGCGGCTTCGCGCAATGTGGTTCCGTCGCGATGCGCCTGCTTGGCAATTTTCGCGGCATTGTCATAGCCGATAATCGGCGCGAGCGCGGTGACGAGCATGAGCGATCGGTCGACAAGATCCGCGATCCGCGCGCGGTCGGGTTGTAGGCCCAGGACACAATTTTTTGTAAAGCTGTCCATGCCTATGCTGAGCAATTCGATTGAACGCAGGACATTGGCGCCAATCAACGGCTTAAAGACATTCAACTGCAAATGCCCCTGCAGTCCGCCAATCGTGACGGCTTGATGATTGCCGATAACTTGTGCGGCCACCATGGTCAGCATTTCGCACTGTGTCGGGTTGACCTTGCCGGGCATGATCGAGCTGCCGGGCTCATTTTCCGGCAAATGCAGTTCGCCAAGTCCAGAGCGTGGACCAGAGCCAAGCAAACGAATGTCATTGGCGATTTTGGTGAGGCTAACGGCGAGCGTATTTAAGATGGCGGACATTTCGACCAACGTGTCGTGCGACGCCAAAGCTTCAAATTTGTTCGGCGCGCTGACCCATGGCACGCCGCCGGTCAGGGTGGCGAGTTCCGTGCAGAAATCGGTGCCGAAATGTTGCGGTGCGTTGAGGCCGGTGCCAACCGCCGTGCCACCTTGGGCCAATCGCGAAAGCCGGGGCCATATGCCGACAATGCGGTCTGCGCTGTCACCAAGCATTGCAACAAATGCCGAAAATTCCTGCCCCAATGTCAACGGCGTCGCATCCTGTAGATGTGTG
Source organism: Sphingomonadales bacterium UBA656 (assembly GCA_002299895.1). Classification (GTDB taxonomy): domain Bacteria; phylum Pseudomonadota; class Alphaproteobacteria; order Sphingomonadales; family Sphingomonadaceae; genus Sphingorhabdus_B. Next base: position 181,105 of record DBOC01000015.1, read on the forward strand.
CGCCCGATCTTGACGATATTGGCCCAATTTTCGCTATGGACGGCGAAAGCCGCTGCCAATCCCCGTACCGCCGTTAACAATTGATCACGTGCCGCCAATGCGATGGCCACATGCATCGCGGTGGGAAAGCTGTCGTTGGACGATTGGCTCATATTCACATGGTCATTGGGATGCACGGGCGATTTTCCGCCACGCTTTCCGGTCAATGCTTCATTGGCAATCCCGGCGATCACCTCATTCACGTTCATATTTGATTGCGTGCCGCTGCCGGTTTGCCAGATGGTCAGCGGAAATTGATCGTCATGCTTTCCGGCCACCACTTCGGCAGCGGCTGCCTCAATCGCGTCTGCCAGTGCTGCATCTAGCCCATATTTGCGGTTCACCCGCGACGCGGCTTGTTTGACCAATGCCAGAGCATGCGGTATCCCCATCGGCATGCGTTCATGCACTGGGAATGGGAAGTTGGTGATACTTCGCTGCGTCTGCGCGCCCCAATAAGCGCTTGCTGGGACCTCAATGGGTCCAAAACTGTCTGTTTCCGTGCGGGTTTCCCCCGTCACTTCTTCCTTCCGAAATCCACGCTGACAACGTTTGAGCCATCCTCGACGACGACCGAGGGGCCATCATTACCGGCTTCTTCATGCTGTTCGGGCGCGCCTTCGCCTGCGTCCACATGGAATTGCAGCGCAAAGTCGACGGCAGGGTCCACAAAGGCGGTGATTGCAGAATAAGGGATGAACAGATGCGACGGAATTTGGCTAAACGACAGGCCAACTTCAAAATGCTCTGCCTCCACCTTCAGGTCCCAATATTTGTGCTGGAGCACAATAGTCATCTCATCTGGAAAGCGTTCATGCAGATGTTGCGGAATAGAAACGCCGGCGGCTTGTGTTTTAAAAGTAATGTAGAAATGATGATCGCCGGGTAGGCCATCGCGGGCGACATCGCCGAGCACACGGGCCACCACGGCGCGCAATGCCTCTTGCACAACATCATCATAAGGAATCAGGCTATCAATATGCTCTTCGGTCATCGGCTCTAGGTGGACCGCAAGCACCCCGAAATCAAGACGCTTATTGCCCTAAGCAAACTTGCCAAATACGCTATTGCGGTTATAGCGGCGGCCATGCGTAGAGGCTCTATCAGTCGTAAGACGAATGAAACGTCCATTGATGTTGAGGTCAACCTCGACGGCAGTGGTGTATATGACGTGTCCACAGGCATTGGCTTTTTGGACCATATGCTGGAGCAATTGTCGCGTCATTCTCTGATCGATTTGAAGGTCAAGGCGATAGGCGATCTACATATCGACCAACATCATACCACCGAAGATACGGGCATCGCGATTGGCGAGGCGGTGTTGCAGGCATTAAGCGATAAGCGCGGTATTACCCGTTATGGCAGCGCTTATGCGCCGATGGACGAAACCCTGACGCGGTGTGCGCTCGATATTTCGGGGCGGCCCTATTTTGTATGGAAAGTGTCGCTTGGCATGCCACGCTTGGGCGAATGGGATACCGAGTTGATTGAACATTGGTTCCACAGCTTCGCGACCAGCGCGGGCATTACCTTGCATATCGAAAATCTATATGGCTCGAACAATCACCATATTGTGGAAAGCTGTTATAAGGCTTTGGCCCGCGCCTTGCGGCAAGCGGTTGAGATTGACCCGCGCAAGGCCGATGCGATTCCGTCGACTAAAGGCACGTTGTAGGCTGTGTCACTTGCGCTGATTGATTATGGCGCGGGCAATCTGCATTCGGTGCATAATGCGTTGAAGGCGGCGGGGGCAGGCGACATTCGCGTCACTGCGGATCCGGATATTGTTGCCAAGGCAGAGCGGATCGTTCTGCCCGGCGTCGGTGCCTTTGCGCATTGTATGGAGGCATTATCCGCGATTGATGGCATGACCGCCGCTATGGAGCAGCGCGTGCGCGTGGAAGCGGCGCCATTTCTGGGCATTTGCGTCGGGATGCAGTTGCTTGCCGATCAAGGTGTGGAGCATGGCAGCACAAGCGGCCTAGGTTGGATTGCCGGCACGGTGCGCGCGATTGCACCGGCGGCGGACCTGAAAATTCCGCATATGGGCTGGAATGATGTGCGGCCCCATGCGGGCGCGGCTTTGATAGAGCGCGGCGAAGCCTATTTCCTCCATGGCTATCATTTTGATGTCGCAGATGCGGCTGACGTGCTGGCGACCACCGACCATGGTGGGGCACTGGTTGCGGCGGTTGGCCGTGATAATGTCATGGGCGTGCAATTCCATCCGGAAAAGAGCCAGACGTATGGCATTGCATTCCTCAAACGCTTTTTGGAGTGGATGCCGTGATTGTCTTCCCTGCGATTGACCTGAAGGGTGGCGAAGTGGTGCGCTTGGCCGAGGGCGATATGAACCGCGCGACGGTTTATGCTGACGATCCCGCGGCGCAGGCGATGCTGTTTGCCGAACAAGGCGCGCAATTTCTGCATGTGGTTGATCTCGACGGTGCCTTTGCCGGACGCCCTGAAAATGCCGAGGCGGTGGAAGGGATTATCGAAAATTTCCCCGGCTATATCCAATTGGGCGGCGGCATTCGCAATACGCAGACGGTGGAGCGTTGGTTCGACATGGGTGTGGCGCGGCTTGTGATTGGCACGGCTGCCCTGAAAGACCCGCAGTTTGTGAAGGACATGGCGCACGAATTTACAGACGGCATCGTCGTTGCCGTCGATGCGCGCGACGGATTTGTCGCAACCGAGGGCTGGGCGGAAAAATCCGACATGCCCGTCATCGATTTGGCACGCCGGTTTGAAGATGCGGGCGTTGCGTCCATTCTGTTCACCGATGTCGGCCGCGATGGGATGCTGACCGGATGCAATATCGACGCGACCGTTGATTTGGCAAGGCGGGTCAATATCCCGGTCATTGCCAGCGGTGGGGTGAAGGGCATTGATGACATTCACAGTCTCGCGCAGCATGCCAAGGACGGCATTGAAGGCGTGATTACGGGCCGTGCGATTTATGACGGACGGTTGGACCTAGCGACGGCGATCAAGGCGGCGGAACGCGCGTGACCGTCCGCGTTCGCGTCATTCCCTGTCTCGACGTCTCCAATGGCCGCGTGGTCAAGGGCGTGAACTTTGTCGACCTGCGCGATGCGGGGGATCCGGTGGAGCAAGCCCAAGCTTATGATGCGGCCGGTGCGGATGAGCTGTGCTTTTTGGATATCGGCGCAAGCCATGAGGGACGCGGCACAATCATCGACGTCGTGCGGCGCACCGCAGAAGTGTGCTTCATGCCGTTGACCGTCGGTGGCGGCGTGCGCAGCGCCGAGGATGCGCGCGCCTTGTTGCTGGCCGGTGCAGACAAGGTCGCGGTCAACAGTGCCGCGGTGGCGCGGCCAGAGGTAGTCGCCGACATCGCCGCCCGTTTCGGTAGCCAATGCGTGGTGGCATCGGTGGATGCGCGGCGGACGGGCGATCGCTGGGAAATATTCACCCATGGTGGCCGCAATCCAACCGGTATTGATGCGCTCGAACATGCCGTTCGGCTCGCCACATTAGGCGCAGGCGAATTATTGGTGACGAGCATGGATCGCGATGGCACGCGCGACGGCTATGACCTTGCGCTCACCCGCGCAATTGCCGATGCGGTCAACATTCCGGTTGTCGCGAGCGGGGGTGTGGGCAATCTCGACCATCTGGTCGCTGGCGTCCGCGAAGGCCATGCCAGCGCCGTTTTGGCGGCATCGATATTCCATTTCGGGCATTATAGCATCGCCGATGCCCATGCGGCATTGCGGGCGGCAGGACTGCCTGCGCGCGCCTAAAATTTCAGAAAAAATTCGCGTCCTGAGTCCTTGACGTGTCACAAAAAGACCCTATCTGGGCTCCGTTAGCACTCGTCCTGCATGAGTGCTAATGTATATTCATTGCCGTCCCCTGCTTGTTGTAGGCGTGGCGGGATGGCGAAACAGAAAAAAGGATAGTTCAACATGGCATTTCGTCCATTGCATGATCGCGTTCTCGTCCGTCGGGTCGAGGCCGAAGCAAAAACCGCTGGCGGGATCATCATCCCTGATACAGCTCAGGAAAAGCCACAAGAAGGCGAAGTCGTCTCGGTTGGCACAGGCACCCGCGCTGACGACGGCACGGTGACCGCGCTTGACGTTAAGGCTGGTGACAAGATTTTGTTCGGCAAATGGTCGGGCACTGAAGTCAAGATCGACGGTGAAGACCTGTTGATCATGAAGGAATCGGATATCTTGGGTATCGTTTCCTAAGTTATCGCAAACTCCGTCACCCTGAACCTGCTTCAGGGTCTGAATAGATACTGAAACAAATTCAGCATGACGGCTTTGAAAAATAGAGTTCAAACTAAAGGAAAAATATCATGGCTGCTAAAGACGTGAAATTCGGCCGCGATGCGCGTGAACGCATCCTGCGCGGCGTAGACATCCTCGCCGATGCGGTGAAGGTAACTTTGGGTCCAAAGGGACGCAATGTTGTCATTGACAAAAGCTTCGGCGCACCACGCATCACCAAGGACGGCGTTACCGTCGCCAAGGAAATCGAACTGAAGGATAAGTTCGAAAACATGGGTGCGCAGATGCTGCGCGAAGTGGCCAGCAAGGCGAATGACGCTGCTGGTGACGGCACGACCACTGCCACCGTTCTTGCACAAGCGATCGTTCGCGAAGGCATGAAGTCGGTTGCAGCGGGCATGAACCCAATGGACCTGAAGCGCGGTATCGACACAGCCGTAAACACGGTTGTCGCTGATCTTGTTAAGCGTTCAAAGCCAGTCGCGGGTTCTGCGGAAATCGCACAGGTCGGCACAATTTCTGCCAATGGTGAAGCTGAAATCGGTAAGATGATTGCAGACGCCATGGAGAAGGTCGGCAAAGAAGGCGTTATCACCGTCGAAGAAGCTAAGGGCCGTGAAAGCGAGCTCGAAGTTGTCGAAGGTATGCAGTTCGACCGTGGCTATCTGTCGCCCTATTTCATCACCAACACCGAGAAGATGTCGGTCGAGTTGGACAACCCATATATCCTGATCCACGAAAAGAAGCTCGGCAACTTGCAAGCCATGTTGCCAATCCTTGAAGCTGTGGTGCAGTCGGGCCGTCCATTGCTGATCATCGCTGAAGACGTTGAAGGCGAAGCGCTTGCAACTTTGGTCGTCAACAAGCTGCGTGGCGGCTTGAAGATTGCTGCGGTGAAGGCACCTGGCTTTGGCGATCGTCGCAAGGCGATG